>JBGRQE010000070.1:0-18785 GCA_041725955.1 Bacteroidales bacterium | reverse complement strand
TCGCCATATTCAATATTTAAATCAGACAAAGTAATCTCCGGAACAAAAGTATCAGGGAAAACAACAAGAGCAGGGAACCAATAGTAATCTTCAAGTTGATAATTAATAATTTCTTCTCCAGAAATAGCATTGTAAATCAAAACTTTATTCTGATTGAATCCACTATAACCTTTATTGACAGTGAGATACATTTTATCTGTTGCAGGATCAATACGCATGCCTGCACCATAGAAAGAGTATGGAGCATCAACGGTAATAAATGGAGTTTCCAAACCAGACTTATCATCAATCTTATACTTATACACATCTTTGCTTCCACCGAACATACCGGCCGATTTGGCCCAATAGATACTATTTTCAGTAATACTTGCGCATAATGAATTTGCATTCCATGCTCCCCAAACAGAAGCTGTTTTGGCATTCGCAGGCAAATCAATTTTACTTACTTCCAATGTAAACGGATTAATTTGAATGAGTTTAGAACCAGCTCCAACCCATACGCTACCATCTTTACTTTGGGTTATACCTCCATATGATTCTCCAGTAATTGTAGAAGAAACTTTATTATCTTTCAAAACAAGAATCTTTCCAGGTTGAACAGCAAAAACATAATCACCAACCTTTAACATACTTCCTGTTTGTCCGTTGGTTTCTGCAATGCGCTCCTTTAGTTTCATATTTTTAATGTCAAACATATAAATACCATCAGAAGTACTTATATATCCTAAATCTGGAGTAACTCCAACAAAGGCGCGTCCGTCTTTTCCGTCAATTTCATCAAAAGAAGCAATCTTCTTCAATGTAATAGCATCAGTAACTACAAAACGTGGAGCTTGCTTGGAAACCAAGAAAAACTTATCGCCGTATATACTTCCATACTCAGTTGTAACACCCAATTTTTCTTCATTATTCTCTTTTCTATATATACGGTAGTCTATACTTCCATCATTATACAAGAAATTTACAGAACCATTATCAGTTCCAAACCAATCCTCGTTAACAATAAAAACACCATCGGTATAATCACCTACATCAGACTTGAGGGTAAGAACATCTTCAACTGATTTCTTATTTGATTTTGCCTGAACAGTAATCAAACATTTCTTAAGATCATCAGACAGAAACTCTATATGAAGATTATTATCAACTATAGATGCTTTTACTTTTTCAGGTACAGAAACATCGGTTACACTCCATTTAATATATAAATCATTATTATCTGGATCGGTAAAAGTATTTTCCAAAGAGATGTCTTTTGTTACAGTTTCTCCTTGAGGAATAATAATCTTACCTAAAGGATTTGCCACCACTGGTGGTTGGCTTCCATTAGATGCAGGATTGAATATATATGAAGGGAACTTATCAGTAAATCTAGAGTTACCTCTTTCCTTTCTATTGTCAGCACCATTGAATGGAACATAATATAAAGCATTCCAATTTCCATTGCTAAGTTCGAGGCTACTAATTCCTAAGTCAGAAAGCTTCCAGTCTGTTGAATTATCATCACGTTTAAAATATCCCCAGAAGTAATCATTCCAACCAGCAGAAAAATGATCTCCGCTATCATCACAAACCCAGTTTTCAAAATCATAGTTCTTAGATTCAATTAGTCCTTCTGCATTTGGAGCTATATTCTCCTCTGAATCCTGCTTATGAATTTGAACTAAATTCTCAAGATTACAATCATATCCCAAACCACCAATAGCACTACCATATGCTGTACCAGAGGAAAGCATACCGAAAAATCTTGGATCTGAAGCAGCTATAGCTTTAAGCATATCTTCACCTGTAGCCTTACCATTCCAACGATAACCCCAAACTAGGGTATCTACCTTTTTATTATCACCCCACTGAACTTGAAGAGCTGCTCTATTATCACCTTCTCCAACCCAATAGGTAATATCATCAAATGTTGGAATAACAGAAACAGTAAACTTATTCTCTACTTCTTTACCATTGGAAACAGCCTTTATAGTAACCTCAGCAATACCGTATTTTTCAGTAGCAAAAGTCAATTTCAAGTTCTTTTCATCAATGGATGGAACAACAACATCTGAAGAAGAAGATGCAGAAAAAGTAAATGCATTATTGTCGTTATCAGGATCATTAAACACCTCAGACAGATCGATATCTTGTGTTGAAGCATTTTTCTCGACTTTGAGATCAGCTAAAGGCTTTACAACAACAGGAGGCTCATCAGTATTTAACATTCCCACACCAAACAGATGACCACTATCATTGGAATAATAGAAATTACCCTCAGCATCGCATACTAAACTCTGAGTACACATCTGTTTTTTTGAAGGAGTGAATATCTCCTTAATATCAGCAGTAGTATTTCCCTCGTAATCTTTCAACATCATTATTTTACTATCATTACCATTTGGCAAGAAGTAAACATAAACAGTCTGCTTGTTATCACCATTTGCATATGCAGTAGAAAGCAAAGCAGAACTTTGGAACATTGTAGAAGTTGCTGCAGTATATATAACTTCCATTTTTGTTGCATCAATCACTTTTATGCCCAATTCAGAAGAGGCCATCACTCCAGTACCTATATAAATACGATTATTATATACTACAGGAGAACAAGTCGTTGTACCTACATACAGTTTTTTACCATTCACTTTATCAAAGCTTCCATTATCATTCAATGGAATAGAATACAACCAACCTCCTTTTGTAGAAAAATAAATTTTCTTTGAAGAATTATCATAAGTTACACTCGAACGAATATCACCAGTTCCTTCATAAACATCAAGAACTTCATCATTAGTTAAGTGATGAGCTACCAATTTCCCATTGTCTCCACCAAAATAAATATAGTTACCAACAACACAACCACCACTCCAATAGAAAGCCTTTCGGCTATCAGCTTCAGGAATTTGATATATCCATTTCGCTTCTTTGATTTCTGTAGACTTTGTAGGATCTTCATCTTTGGTAGATAAACAGAAATAATGACCAGAATCGCTATTACTTACTCCTGCTTTCCCCGAACCCGAATATACAAAACCATTATTATAGATTACAGGAGAATTGGTTTGCTCGTATGGATAGGATGCACTCACCCATAAAGATTCTAGTGTCTCTGCATTGAAAGCTTGAATTCTTCCTGTTCCAATTGGAACAAAGATTTTACCTTCTCCATATGCAGGAAAAGAATGAAAACCCATACTTCCTTCCATAGTAGCTGTAGCCAGTTCTGCTCCAGTCTCTTTGTTTATTCGTTTAATCTGATTCGACTTAACGATATATAGTTCATTATTTACAACAAGAGGAGTTCCAACAGCACCAAACATTCCGCTACCATATTTAACCGCCCATTTCTCGTAAGCCTGATCTTCTTTTATTGGCAACTTAATATTTACTACACCACTATTCTGGTTATCTTTTCTGAACATAGGAAAGAAAGAAGTGTACTTTGGAAACTGATCTTCATCAAGTTGATCCATCTTTTCTTTTAAGCTCAACAGCTTATCTGAATTTGTAACCAAATTCTTTTCTTCCTCTGTTAGCGACAAATATTGATTATATACCTGATAAAACTGAGCTCTGTGAGAATATTGTAATTCTGACACAACTGGCAGATTGTCAATTCCTTGAATCACCTTATTTACTGCAGCTTGCATATTATAGCTTACCGTATAATTATTGTCTGCAACATTTCCTGAGCCATCCTCAGCATGTACGTTTATGGTGTTTGCTCCATTGTTTAAAGTAACAGTATAAGTATTTGCTGTGTTTGAGCTTACCTGAACAAGAGTATTATTACACTTTACAACAGCATCAACATTCCCATCAATATTATCAGTCGCTGATGCCGTGAAAGTATACACCTTATCTTCAAGAGTAGAATTATCTATAACACTACATTGAATTACAGGAGCTTCAGTATCAGAAATAGCTTCACTAGATACATTTACAGAGATATCTGGCAAAGTAGAAAAATAATAGCCATATGACCATCCATCCATTTCCTGTCCATCATAAATTGGATTCCCATACCATTTCACAAAAACACTACCAGAAGACAAATTGTATTGCCCTTCAGGTGTAGCTGCAGGTACAGTAAATTTCAATGTATTCAACGTCTCCTGATCGATTGAGCCATATGACCCAGCACTTGGTGCTAAAACTTCAGTAAGATTTGGGATATCAGTCTTATAAGAAACCTGAGTAGACTTTGGGTTTACAACACTTGGAATTGGAACCATCGGAGCATCCAATGAGTTAAAAGTGATAGTAAACTCTTCACCTGGCTTAACATTACCCCCATTTGATAATTGATAGGAAATCTTTTTTCCCTTTACCGTAAAATCCGAAACTTTATTCTCCATTGGAAAACCATTAATCACCATGGTTTTATAAGTTTCGATCTTATTTTCTCCTGGAACTATTAAAGCTGTAAAAGTTTTGTTTTCCAGAGTAACTACCACTTCATTTACTTTAACTTTGGTGATCTCATCTTTTACCTTAAAATCAAAGTTGGTATTATCTTCAGTAAAATAAATTGTGTTCCTGTCCTGATAGTCATTAATTAAAGGAGGATTAGTTGCGAACAACTTAAAACCAAACAAGAACAATAACACTCCTGTAATAAGAGTAAATTTTTGCTTATTCATAATTTAATTAAAAGAAAATTAATAATAAGCAGCTGACAATAGAATCGAGGGATATATCAAAGGAAAGTTTTTGATATTCATCTGTTCTCCGCAGACTGCATATACTTATTTTTATTGGCAGGTCTTCTGACTTACTTCAAACTTGTACGCCTTCCCATGATTTACACAGTGGCATAATCTACAAGTCTTTATCGAAGCTTACAGCAGCGGGAACTGTAGCCGATTTTCACGGCATTCCCTTTTAATTCATTCTTAAAACTTTAAGAATATGAAACCAATAAAGCGGTGCAAACTTAATACTTTTATTGAAAAAAAATTCTAAAAACGAAAAAGAGAGACTAACAAATATTGTCAATCTCTCTTTAATTAAGATCTTCCTATTTCTAGAAATAAACAGAGAAACCAAAGTTAACTCCAAAATTATTATTGTTGTGAGTAGTATCTAATGCGTTATCAAGTTTGATGGATTCATACTGATAATATAACCCAAAATCAAGACTTACATGATCGTTAAAGAAAAAAGCAATACCTGGAGAAACTCCAAAACCAATAATATCAGTTTTATCATCAGTCTTTACTAAATTACCATCACCATCAGGAGTTTCTGTCTTTTTATTACCCCAGCCAATATTGAAATTAGCTTCAACAAAAGGCATCATTTTATCATGACCAACATTTATGTAATAGCGTGTAAATGGAGCCAAAATAATAGCATGCTCTTTATTTGGATAATAGTTCTCTTCACTATTACCTTTCATATAAGTATTCTTTGATGTTTTCAGTCGAAAATCAACAGCCAAACCAGCTGCCCAATTATTGGTAACAAAATATCCAACAGCAGGAATCAGATCTAAAGAAAAGCGCTTAGGCATATCCATAGAAGACATTCCTTTATTTTCTACTTTGCCAGTTTTCCAATTTACATTTAAGTGTGTAGAGCCAAAGGTCATAAAATTACCTTTCTCTGTTTGTGAATATGCTTGTGTAAACGCAAAAAAGCTAACAAATAACAATAAAAATAACTTCTTCATAGTAGAGGTTTTTAATTAATCGTAATTTCCTTATAAAGACTAGTAAAAAATCACGAAAACTTTATTGAATAGAACTTATTTGGTAGGATTCAAGACTAAAAAGAGAAAATTATTAATCTTGACAAATACAAATGTAAATAAATCATTATAAAATAGAAACAAAAAAAATAAGTAATAATTAAAAATTTAATCCGCTATAAATTCGTTTGATAACCTTAAAGCTAACAATAAGTTATATGTTCTTCCAAAACATGCTATGAACTTTATGAGGAACGATAAAATTAACTAAACTCTATTGACTATGAAACGGACACTACTAATATTGGGATTTGCATTGTTTTTAGTAAGTAATTCATTTAGCCAGGAAAACAACTATCAATACCAATGGTATTCTGGCAAAATAACCAAGTGGTATAAAAATCACGACATAGTTCTATCTCAAAGCGGTTTTACAGGAGGAAATTATAGATTTGTTTTTGCTGATTCAAACGACCAAAGTTATTGGAGTGCCTATACTCCTTCGAGGGGGAATGTATTGAGTATTTTTTCAAATGGTAAAATAGGAATTGGTACTGGAAACGAAGAACCTGCGGAATTATTCCATATAAAATCAAAAACCAGATTAGATGCTGATTTAGACTGGACGAATGGTAAAATATTTAATTTACTTGGACAAAGTCATGGCTTTAAATTTGATTCTGATTCTCTCGCTACTAATTTCATTTTTACAAATTCGCAAGAACAAAAGTTATTTACAATAACAGGAAATGGGTTTGTTGGTATAGGAACAGATAATCCAGAAAAGAACTTTGATCTTAAAGGAGATGCTCGTTTTCAGGGAAAGTCAGAATTCAAAGGAATATCTACATTTACTGAAAAAGTAGGAATTGGCATTAACAACCCTACAGAAAACCTAGAAGTTGCTGGAAATGTAAAAGTTAACGGAACAATATTTGCCGATCGTGTATCTCTAAATCTAGGCAGTTTTCCTGATTATGTATTTGAGAAATCCTACAATCTTCGTAGCCTTCCTGAAGTAGAAAAATATATTGAGCAGCACAAACACCTTCCTGGAGTGCCAAGTGCAGATGAAATGGTTAAACAAGGTCTTGATTTAAGAAAAATGAATACCATTTTAATGGAAAAAGTAGAAGAACTTACTCTTTACACCATTGATCAGGATAAGAAACTACAACTACAAGACCAACAGATGATGCAACTTCAGAAAGAAATTAATGAACTTAAAGCTATTATAAAAAAATAAAGTTATAAGAAACTGAGTTTTTAGTAGTAGCAGCAACATATATTGTTTTATACGATCTTGAAATAAGACATTTGGAGACGCGTTCCTTCGCGTCTCTGCTTTTTCGTGCTATATGCAAAATAAAGATTTTCTTTCCTTTCGTTCTTCTCTTTCGTCTAGAACTAAAAACAAAGCTATGAAAAACAACTATTTTACAATTCTAAGCATGGCATTAATATGGCTCTGCTGGCAGCCTTTAAATGCCCAAAACAATGTAGAGGTTTATTCTGTTTCGAAGAACAAACCTACCTTGAACAACCTTCAAAGCACTCAATTCAAAGAAATAGGTGCACTCCCTACATCTCAAAACCTAATCCGAGTTTTTTCCGGAGATCAAAAACAGAAACTTATTGGCGTTGGAGGAGCATTTACTGAGTCGTCAATATCTGTGATTCGAACACTCCCAAAAGAAAAACAAGATGAAATATTTAATGCATACTTTGGAAAGAATGGAGCTCAGTATTCTTTAATAAGAACGCATATAGGATCTTGTGATTTCTCTACACATTACTACTCATACGATGAGACTCCAAATGATTGGGACTTAAAAAACTTCTCGTTTAAAGATGAAGAGAAATTTGTTCTCCCTGCTGTAAAACAAGCATTATCAATTAATCCTAATATCAAAATATTTGCAGCACCATGGTCGCCTCCTGCATGGATGAAAAAAAGTGGAGAAATGTATGCCGGTGGTACTGGATCATTTTCTAAAAGAGATAATAGTCTACGCGATGATTGCTATGATGTTTATGCTCGCTACCTTGCAAAATACATACAGGAATATAAAAAGAATGGAATAAATATTTTTTCTCTTTCTCTTCAAAATGAATCACAAAATAATTCAAATTGGGAAGGCTGTACATATAGCATAGACCAAACTATAAGAATTATAAGAGATTACCTTGGCCCTACCCTTAAAAAAAATAATTTAGACACTAAACTAATTATCTGGGATTGGGATAAACAAGTAGCCCTTGGCCGTGGAGATGGAATGAAAGATTATTGCTATAAAGTACTTCGAGACCCCAAAGTTGCTCAATATATTTATGGTGTTGGATTCCACTGGTATGCTTTTGACTTAGCGATGCATAAGGCAGGTGAAGATCCATGGTCGATAAATGATTTCGGAAGTATTGATTATGTAAAAAATAGATTTCCCAATATGCATATGGTAGCGACAGAGGCATGTTATGGAGGCCCTCCAAGAATTGGTAAATGGAAACCTGCTTCAAGATATATTTTCGATATTATAAACGATTTAGCCCACAATGCAGAAGGTTGGATCGATTGGAATGTTGTGTTGAATCAATGGGGAAGTCCATGCCATGATGGTATACCTAATTGTGGGCATGCTCCAATTATGGTAAATACAAATACAAAAGAGATTTATTATAATCCATCATACTATGTAATGAAACTGTTTGGTAGAAATATTAGACCTGGTGGACATGTGATAAGTTCAACATTTAATACATGGACAGACAATAACGTCTCATATATTAATCAGGTTAGTGTTCAAAATCCTGATGGTTCTATTACTGTGTTTGTTGCAAATAACCTTGATGAAACTTATGATATTGAAATTGCTGATGGCCAAAAGTCATTCAAATATACTCTTGCTCCAAATTCATTAACCGCATTTAAATATTTCGAAACTGCCAATGAAAGAAATGATTTGGTGGATGGAAAAATGGCTTTCTCCAGTGATGTGGAACATGGATACAACCCTTCTCATGTTACAGATCTCAAATTAAATACACGATGGGCCAGTGAATGGACCGATAATCAATGGTTAACCATATACATGGATGAAGAACAGTTGGTAAGTAGTGTTTCTTCATTATGGGAAAATGGATCTAGAAACGATTATGAAATTTTATACCTTGCCAAGGATGGCTCTTGGAAGAAAGTGGATTATCTTTCAAGGTTATATACAAATTCAAGATTAAATATTAGTGGTCCCTACCCTTTTTATAAACGTAATTATGACATAAAATCAACCGAAGTAAGCTCAAACAAGATCCCTCTACATATCGACTTTTTCAAACCAATAAAAACACAAGCCATTAGCATTCATGGATATAAACGTCACGAAAAATATGGCTATTCAATATATAAAGTTAAAGTATCTGGGCCTTACAATCCTAATCTGCTGTATAGAGACAAGTTAGACACCTATGCTTCAAGTGTAGAGTATGACAACTATCCAAACCTTGTTCTAGACAACGATCATGATTCAAGATGGGCTAGCGATTGGAACGATAACCAAAGTATCACTTTTGATGCTGGCAAAAAATGTCACTTTACAGGTATGAGCATTAAATTTGAAAACGCTAAAGATTGCGACTTTGAAATTCAGGTTTCTGATGACAACAAAAACTTCACAAAAGTATCATATAAAAAAAATCGTTTCTGGGAATACACTAAAGTGTCTCTTGATTCAAATATCGCTGTTGGACGTTATATTCGTTTCCAAGGTATTCATAAAAATGCTAGATATGGTTACTCAATGCGAAATGTTAGCATTGGAGGTCATTATGAAAACAATGGATTAAAATCGAGACAAAGTTTTAATATTGAAGTTCCAAAAATTGAAAACACTTTTTCATCTTCCTCAAATAAATCAATACAAGTATATCCCAACCCAATTGTCAACCATCAATTAACAATTGTATCAAATAACATTCATGGAAATGGGAATATTTTTGATATAAATGGTAATAAAATCAAGGATTTAAAAATTAATAAAGGTACCAACGTATTCCAAATTGATATTACTCCAGGTGTTTATCTCTTTAAAATGGATAATGCAAAAGCTAATGATGTAAATAAGATTATTATAAAATAAGAGTAACTAATTTAAATTGAGTTACGCCCCAAAAATCCTACTTAATTTTTGGGGCGTTTTTTATTAAAAAAACAGTTTCTTACAACAGAATAATTAATGCCCCTACTGCTATTATTATCCACAATAATATCCCCAGTAAAAAGCTTCTCAATCCAATCTTTTGAATTTCTTTAAAAGAGATATTCGCTCCAATCAAAAATAAAGCAACAACCATTCCTCGTCTTCCCAACCAATTTAAATGTTGATAGGTATCTCCCATAGATGGTAAATAAAATGATATTATCAGAGCAAGAACAAAGAACAAAATAAACCATGGAAACTTAAATTTCTGACATGCATCTACTTTATAAAAGAATGATAATACAAATGCCAAAGGAATAATCCATAAAGCTCTAATCAATTTTACTGTTGTTGCTATTTGTAATGCTTTTCCTCCATACGCAGCACCTGCACCCACAACACTACTAGTATCATGAATGGCTATTGCCGCCCAATTGCCAAAAACCTCTTGAGAAAGATGTAAGTATTTGCCCAAAACAGGAAAGATAAATAATGCAATTGCGTTTAATATGAAAACTACCACCAAAGCAAAAGAACTCTGATAATTTTTACTATTTACAATAGGTGCAATTGCAGCAATTGCGCTTCCTCCACAAATTGCAGTACCTGTTGCTATTAATAAAGCTACTTTACTTTCTACCCTAAATAATTTCCCAAGCATTATTCCAATAAGCATTACACAAACAACAGATATTGTAGTTTCAATAAATCCATTATGCGATGCTTGAATTACTTGTTCCAGACTCATTCCAAAACCCAATAATACCACAGATACTTTTAAAATCAAAGATGTATATTCTCCTAAAGTTTTATCAACTCTAAAACCTGCTAACGACAAAACAATTCCAACAAGAAGACCTATTGCAGGAGATACAAAAGGCAAAAAACAACAAAATATCAACCCCAAATATACTTTCTTCAAAACAATATCTTTCTTCTTCATATAAGTACTTTTGCGCAAAAGTATATTGCTTACTATATGAAGTCAAAGGCTATTTATTTATAGGCTATAATCAAAAGTTATAGTTCTTAAGAAACTCAATAAATATTCGAGCTTGTCGGCTGACATATCCTTTTTTCAATGCAATTCTAAAATCTCTTTTTAAAGACAAATCAACAACCTCTATTTTCTTCAAACATAATGAAGCCAATTCCATTCTTACTGACTTTTCTGATAATATGCCTATTCCTTCAAAATCTACCAAAAAGTTTTTTATCGATTCAGTGCTACCAAGGTGAATTACTATATCTAATGCTTCAAAATTAATATCATTAAACTTAAAAACTTTTTTTATTACTTCAAGAGTTCCAGATCCTTGTTCGCGCATAACCATTGGCATTTGAGAAAGTCTTTTTAGATCCACTTTTGATTCATAAGCAAACTTACTTTTTGAACCTGTTACAACGATTAACTCATCTTCAAGAAAAGGCTTATATCGAATATCATTCAATGACAAAACATTTTCGACCAAAGCAAGATCTATCTTATGTGAAAGTAGGCTTTGTTCCATATCAAAAGAATTTCCATTGATTAGATGAATACGAACATCAGGATATTTCTTGTGAAAGGAAGCCATTACTTTAGGTATTACATATTGTGTTAAAGTTGAACTAGCTCCTATCACCAAGTCACCTGAAAACCTATTACCCAACTCTTGAACCTGAAAATCAAGATCACGATATTGTTGTTGAATCTTATTCAATAAAGAATAAACTAGGCTTCCTGCTTCGGTTAAAAACACCTTATTCCCCTTTCGTTCAAAAAGATCGGTTCGGTATTTACTCTCTAATTCTTTTATATGCTTAGTAACAGCAGGTTGACTGATACATAAATCATTAGCTGCACGTGAAAAATTAAGATTCTCCGCTACTTTTATAAAAACAATATCTCGATAATCCATATCTGTCAGTCTACAATCATTTTAATTCTAAGTCTGTTTTTTGATATTTATTATCACCTCTTTGTATCTTTTTCTTTTTCCAGAATTTAATAGCTGAATTTAAACCTAAATTCGGATTATCTGAAAGGAAGTCTCTTATATAGGTATTGTATTCAAATTGAGGAGAGATTTTCTTTGCAGATTTATTTGTTTTTTGCGATTCTTTAATTTTCAACCATTCTTGAACAGCATTGCCCAAACTTTTTCCTGAAGCTTTTTTCATCCAATTCATAAACTGGACATTAAACTTAAAGCTATCGCCTAAATGTTGTTTAAAAAAACATCTTACATTTTCAGTGTTACGATAATTATCAGTAATTTTTGTTTGTAAACTTAGATTTGATGAATTCCAGTCAAATTTAGATGTATTAGCTTGTTTTTTTCTTGTATTGTCTTTAGTTCCTGTAAGTAAGTACTTTTCTATACGTTTTGATAAATCAAGTTTACCTCCACTCTTACTCAAGTTTTCTTCTCTACAAAACTCTAATAATTCATTCTTATACCAGTAGAAATCACGAAAATCTTGAATACGGATATCTTTGTTTAGCACAGGTTTCTTCTCTTTCATATCTATATAAAAATCAGAGTTGCTAATGTCTAACAATCTCTTTTCCAAATGGAGTTAATGCCAAACCTGCAAGCTTAAAATGTTGCTTTCCAAAAGGAATTCCTATTATCGTAATAGAAAACAGCAGTCCCCAAAAAATATGAGACAAGCAAATCCAAAAACCACCAATGAATATCCATATAATATTCATTAAAGTTGACAAACAGCCAGTTCCTAATGGTTTAGTATGAATATCGGCGCCAAATGGCCAAAGTGCCAAACCTGCCAACTTTAATGTTTGTAATCCAAAAGGAATACCTACAATAGTAATCATTAATAATGCACTAGAAATAAGATATTCGATAGCAACAAATACTCCCCCAAAGATAAACCAGATTAGATTTCCCAAAAGTTTCATGTAATTATTTTTAGCTTAAGATATTAAAAAAAAAAGGTTACCGTTACCGATAACCTTTTTTTTCTTTAGATAATATTGTACTAGTTCACTGTACTCATATGAAGAATCAATTCAACAACTTTTGTTGAATATCCCCATTCATTATCATACCAAGAAACTACTTTTACGAAATTGTCATTTAAAGAAATACCAGCACCTGCATCAAAAATTGAGGTTCTTGGATCAGAAACAAAATCGTTTGATACAACAGCATCTTCTGTATATCCTAAAATGCCTTTTAACGGGCCTTCAGAAGCAGCTTTCATTGCAGCTTTGATTGCGTCATAAGAAGCAGCCTTATTTAGGCGACAAGTTAAATCAACAACAGAAACATCTGGAGTAGGAATACGGAATGACATACCAGTAAGTTTTCCGTTTAATTCAGGGATAACTTTTCCTACAGCTTTAGCAGCACCAGTAGAAGAAGGAATAATATTCTGACCAGCACCACGACCGCCGCGCCAATCTTTCTTAGAAGGACCATCAACAGTTTTTTGAGTTGCAGTTGTAGCATGAACAGTTGTCATAAGACCTTCTACAATACCAAAGTTATCATGAAGAACTTTCGCTACTGGAGCCAAACAGTTTGTGGTGCAAGAAGCATTAGAAACAAACTGCATGTCTTTTGTATATTTCTCATGATTTACACCCATTACAAACATAGGAGTATCATCCTTAGAAGGAGCTGACATCACTACTCTTTTCGCTCCAGCCTGAATATGACCTTGAGCACTCTCTTTGGTTAGGAAAAGACCGGTTGACTCAACAACATATTCTGCCTCTACCTCAGCCCACTTCAAGTCAGCAGGATTAGGAACAGCAGTAACACGAATAGACTGGCCATTCACTACTAATTTACCATCCTGAACCTCAACTGTCCCATCAAAACGTCCATGAGTAGAATCATACTTAAGCATATAAGCCATATAATCTACATCTATAAGATCATTGATTCCGACAACTTCAATCTGTGGGTTATTAATAGCTACACGAAATACCAATCGGCCAATGCGTCCAAATCCGTTTATTCCGATCTTAATTCTTGACATAATGTTTTTTTTTAAGGATTAATGTTTACAATATATCGGGTAAAGAATCTGAAAAGAAATCAAAGACCCTCTTCAGTCCAAATAAAAAAATTTCAAAAATATTGTTCTTTGTAAATGGAATTGTTAACAAACGAACATAAAAAAACACCAATCAGGTTTTTATTTCTGCAAAAATAACAATTTTTTCTTTGACTTTTACAAAACTAGAAATCAATTCAATATTTAGATAACTTCAGTCTAACTCTACATGCATTCTCTATTCATAGATCAGTGATTGATAAAGAATTTTCATAAATTGATCACGATTTTCAAAATAAAGTTGGTATAATTGTTCTTTGTTTAAACTAATCAAGCATGAGAATTTCTACAGTAACTATAATATTTTTATTTACTTTTTTTTTACTTCCATTTAACAAAACGTTCTCAAAAACTTCGAAAAAAGATAAGATTATTCTTCCAAAGAAGAAAAAAACCAAACATCACAGAAAGAGATTCAACTATCCAAATGCTCTATTATTTAGATATGATGCTGAAGAATCTTTTGGTTTTATGATTACAGGATTGAGTTCTTGTGGAGAAAATCACTATTTCTGCGAAACTGAAGCATATATCTCATTCAGATTGAATAATGCTTTTTTAACCAAGTCGGCAAATTTTAAAACCAATAATAAATTTGATTTTCCGGATAATCAGAATATAGAAAAACTTACCCCTACCAAAGAATTCAAGCACGGAAAAATGGAAGTTATTTTTGGTTTTACGAATCAATTTATTGGACCAAGCTGGTTATATATGGGTGCAGGAGCTTCATATGAAAATGATTATTTAAACACTTCTATACTATATGAAGATGGCAAAGTAGAAAAGAAATATATTTTAAATAAAGATTTAACCAAAGTTAGACTATCATACGAATGTGGAATTATAATTCAGATTAAGAAGATTACAATTATGGGAGGTGCTTTAACACATAACTTTGATTCGTGGTACTATCAATGCGGTGCGGGTTTCGCCTTTTAATTTACAGCAACTATTGAATATAAACTGTAAGGATGAAACTCATTGAAATAAAAAAAATATTTTTTTTTTGAAACTCATGCAACCAATCAGACACAAGCAGTGTCTATGAATCAGAATTAAGTTAAATAACTTATTAATAGTGTTTCCTTGAATTCCTTTTTCCCGTTCCTACTTGTTAGAAAACAAGTATAAAAGAATAAGGGTCTGCTTAAACAAGCAAACCCTTTCTTTTTTAATTAAAAGAACAACTAACTCTATCTCATCAAACAAAAGATTATCAGACACATCCCACTCCCAATCAATAATTAACTTTAATATTTTTGTTAAATAGGTGTTTTTCCCTATATGTTATCCTTATACATTTTAATATTGTTTTCCCTTAGAATATTACCTATAAATCTTCGTTTTCGTTATTCAAATTAGGATTAGAAAATGTATTGAAATCACAGGAAAACAAAATTTAAAACCATGAAAAAAATATTTATTTTCATTGTTGGGGTAATTTTTTCTTTAAACATTTTAGCTCAAAACAACAAAAAGTACGATGTTGGTTTAATAAACCTAGAACATCAAAATTCAACTCAAGGACTTAAAGAAAGAAAAGCAAATGAAATTTTAGATGTTTTCATCTCTGGTAACATTCAGGAAATTGTAAAAATTGTAGAAGAAAATGGCGGAGATATAGGAACTACAACATCTAAATTAGCAACTGCACGAATTCCACTAAAATCACTTGACAAAATCAGCCAATCAGAATTCGTTGAAAAAGTCCAATTAAGCCGGCCTGTAAAATCATACAGAAATCAAGCGGCAAAACATATAGGTGCTGATAAAGTTAAACAAGGGACCTCTGGTTTAACACAAGCTTATAACGGAAAAAATGTAGTAATCGGAATCATTGACTCGGGTATTGATTACTTCCATGAAGACTTTAGAGATAAAAACGATCCATCTAAGTCTAAAATCCTTTATCTATGGGATCAAAATGATCGTACAGGAACAAACCCTAGTAATTTCAAATTTGGTTCTGAGTGGACAAAATCACAATTGGAAGAAGCTATTAAAAATAATGGCAGTGGTATTGCTCAAAAAGATGAAGAATCGGGTCATGGAACTCATGTTAGTGGAATTGCTACAGGAAACAAAGGAATGGCTCCCGAAGCCAATATTGTATTTGTAGCTCTTAATTTCATGAACTCTACAGGTATAGCAGATGCCGCAAGCTATATATTTAAAAAAGCTGATGAACTGGGTCTACCTTGCGTAATTAATGCCAGTGTTGGAGGACATTTTAATCCTCATGATGGAACTGAAGCTGAAGAAGTAATGATCGAAGAAATGTTACAACAAAAACCAGGAAGAGCTTTTGTTGCAGCAGCGGGTAATGAAGGTGATTCGTTTATACATTTCCAAGCCAATTTGGATGATGAAGAAATGTATACTTGGTATTATGGAGCCTTTATAAAAAACTTTTTCAAAACCAGAATATACGGTATTATAGATAAAAGTGAAGTTGAAAATATTGAAATTGCAACCGCAATGGATAGTACTACACTCGACAAAAATAATATTCTACGTCCTGTAAAAAAGATTAAAACATCAAAGTATACCAAGATCAGTGATTTCCTAGATAAAGGAGTAAAAATATTCAACTTTAAATATGGTGATGGAACCAAAACAGGAACCGTAATGTTTATGGCATCCACAAGTATGGTTAATAAAGAAAAAGTTGAACTATTAATTCAAATTGATGAACCTTTTAATATTAAATTGGCCGACAAGAATTCTGGCTTGAATTTATATCGAATAATATTTAAAGGAACAGGTAATGTACATCTTTGGGAGTTAACAGGTAAGTCTTTACATAGTTTAGAAACAATTTCCGTTACACCTGACAAAGGTTTTGTTTCAACAAACAATAAATATACTGTAGGGTCTCCTGCAACTGGAAATAGCATTATTTCTGTTGGAGCATATACAAATCGCACCTCATGGCCTGTAACATTAAACAGTAATGCCGTTATAAACAATCCAGATATTAAAGTTGGCAAAATAGCAGACTTCTCGTCTATGGGACCTACTCTTGATAAAAGAATCAAACCAGAAATTACAGCACCAGGTCATTATGTAGCATCAAGTCTTTCACATTGGTATAAACTAACAGCTAATGATGAGAACATGGTTCTTTATGGAGATAAAGAATGGGTTATGAGTGGAACTTCTATGGCCTGCCCTGTTGTTACTGGAGCTATTGCCCTTATGTTAGAGCAAAATCCCAAAATGCCTATTAATGAAATCCGTAAAATATTATTTGATAATACAGACAAAGATTCATTTACAGGAAATGCTAATAATCTTCCTAATAACATATGGGGATATGGGAAATTAAATATTTTGAAAGCCATGCTAGCAAATACGTCTACTGGATTCAGTGAAATTGTTTCAAACAATAAAAATATCCTTATAAAAAGTACCTATCCTAATCCTTTTTCAAATTCAATAACAATAAGCCTAGCAAATACCAATAATGAGGAAGGAAGCGTTCAAATCATAGATATATTGGGAAATATAGTCTACAGTCAAAAAATCAAATCCGGCCAAGACCAATTTGTTTGGGATTCTGATAGAAAATCAGCAGGAGTCTACTTCTGCAAAATACTTCTTGGAAACAAAACAGAAACCGTAAAAATTGTTCAAAAGTAATGTAAAAGTGTAAAAGAGTGGGTGTCAGGCCGGACACCCTTTTTTATGCAATAGAATAATATTTTTACATATAATGAATTATAATAAGGGGGAAAGAGTTAATCCCCCTTGTTTTATTTAAATACATATAGAATATCATGAGTGTACACAATGAAGCGAAAAGAGGTGAGATAGCAGAAACAGTGCTTCTACCTGGGGATCCATTGCGAGCAAAATATATAGCAGAAAACTTTCTGGAGAAGGTGATATGCTACAATAAAGTCAGGAATATGTACGGTTACACTGGCTTTTATAAGGGAAAAAGAGTTTCTGTTCAAGGAACAGGAATGGGGGTTCCCAGTATTTCTATATATGTAAATGAGTTGATTAATGAATACGGTGTGAAAAACCTGGTAAGAATTGGAACTTGTGGTACATTACAGAAAGAAACTAACCTAAGAGAAGTTATACTTGCTATGTCATCATGCACTGACTCAAGTATAAATAAAATTACCTTTGAAGGACAAGATTATGCACCAACAGCTAATTTTGACTTACTATACAGATCATATGAATATTGTAAGAAAAACAATCTTGCTGTTAGTGTAGGCCCTATTCTTACTTCAGATATATTCTATACAGATACTCCTCCTGCTGAATATTATAAAAAATGGTCTGACCATGGTGTACTAGCTGTTGAAATGGAATCGACTGCATTATATACTATTGCTGCAAAAAAAGGAGTAAAAGCATTATCTATTCTTACAGTAACAGATAATCTTCAAACTATGGAGTTCCTTCCTGCTAATGAACGTCAAGAATCATTAAATACAATGATAGAAGTTGCTCTTAATTTAGCTGAATAATATTTCAAGGGTGAGATTGTAGAGTTTTTCACAACCTCACCTTTATATTTAAACAACTTTTTTGTACACGACAATTATATTTTATCAGTTCTTATATTCCTTGATTTCAAAATTTTCAAATAGTGGTTCAGTTAAGTGTACATAAACCCAAAAAAACTATAGCAATTAAGCATTTCACTTTGTCTATATACTCTCTATAAGCATACTACATATAAGTAGCTTTAATGTGCAGTGTTACTTTACTTATTGACCAAGGCTGGTAATAATTGAACCATAACCTGAGTCTGTTCAAATAAGTGTGTCAAACAAATTTTTAAAAATTAATGTTTAAACACTTATGAAAACAAAGAAGCTAAA
>JBGRQE010000069.1:0-18769 GCA_041725955.1 Bacteroidales bacterium | reverse complement strand
AAGCGTTTGCGTACCAGCCTGGTACGTTTCAGTGTTGGATTAGATAATGATATTGAAAATACTTTCAATACTATCCACTCTTGTTTGAAAGATCTTGATTTATTATAGGAAACTTTTTCCATAAATAAATATAGGGCTGTCTGGTTTTATGAATCAGGCAGCCCTTTGTTTTTTAGTTTTTGGTGGTTTTTATACCCATTCTCTATAGAATCCTGCATTATCAATGCCTTCAAGCTTTTTTTTATTCTGAATATTTGTCACTTTTGCAATTTAAAGCACATAAATATTTAGTAGGATTATAGTATTAGCATAAATAGTGTGAAATCTAGGCTAAAGTAGAGGTTGATAACAATAGGTGTGTTTAGGGGAAATACGCCATTAATTAATATTTTATTTATGGAGTTGAAACGGATTCTAGGGAGAAGGTTCTTGTTCGCTTTACTTTGTATGGTATTAAGCCAATTTGGTTTGTTACATTCACAGGAAAGGGAATATGGAATTTTAAAGATGAATAAAGGGCCTCAAAAGGCATACTTTAATTCGAAAATAGATCTTAAAAAATTGATTATGGAAGGGAATAGTGGCGAAGCTACTATTGAATTTTGGATTAGGGGTAAACCTAAATTAGCTTTCCAGTTTGGAGATTTATTAAGTGAAAATGATTTTTTTCTACTTTCTTTAAGTAAAGAAGGTATCTTACAAATCAATAAAGGTAGCGAGAAAAAGACTATCGCATTAACGGAAGAGGTAAGCGGGAATGAGTGGAATCATTTTGCAATTAATTTTAATGAGACAAATGATAAAGTAAATTTGTCATTACTTTTAAATGGTGAAGTAAAGGGGGAGTTTGAAATTTCTTCTCTAGTAAATTCTACTGAATCAAGAAACCTCTTTTTCAAAAAGGAAAAGGGTGTTGAACTTTGTCTTGCTGAGTTACGTGCATGGAATCAAGGAAGAAGCATTCGAAAGTTAAAAACTTATTATTCACGAAGTTTTATACGTTCTTCTAAGGTTAAATGGGAATCATATAAAGATGAAGGACTATGTTTTTTTTATGGTGAGAATTCTCAAGAAGATTTAAATTGGAGTTTATTGCCAGAGTTAAAATCAAAAACATGGAAAAATACGATTGAAAATGATCTTAGTAATGCACGTTTTGTTTCTCAGATGCAGAATCAAGTTGTTGCTGAGGTTGTTTCTGATATCGAACATCCTGTTTTAAGTAACCGAGAGCTATTTGTTGAAGCTTCTCGTGGAGATTATGAGGATGGAATAAGGGTTAAGTGGCAACATGTAAAAGAAATAGACTATTATACCATTTATCGTATTTATCCAGATCGTGTTGATGTTTCTACAATTACTGATTTATCAGGGATAGATATTTCGGATGAGTTAAATATTAAAGATAAGCAGGGGATTTTACCTGGAGTAGCTTATAAGTATATTGTTGAAGGACACAATCGTAATAATTCTAATCTTAATGTATCGGGTTCGTCAGAGGGTTTTATCTTTTTCAATGGTCGTGTAGAAGGTAATATAAAAACTTCTGGAGATATATTTGTGAAAGATGTCGCAATAGAGCTATCTGCCGATAAAGGCAATTTACCAAGTTCTGCAATTTTGTTCTCAAAAGGAGATCCTAAGGTAGTAATGTCGGAAGTTCATGATTTTCGACGTAAGAATAATTTCAATATAGAATTCTGGTATAAATCTGCAAGTGGACAAAAGGACTTTAACGAAGTTCTTAAAATAGGGCCATTGACTGTAAATACAAATGGAAGCAGTATAAAGTTATCAAACGGGAATACTGAAATTATTAATCAAGCTTTTATTTTTGAAAGAGAATGGAATCATTTTAGTTTCAATCTAGGATTGGAAGCTTGCAATGTATTTCTGAATGGAAAGCAACTGGGAGATCAGGGAATTGGTTTTCCTGGTTTTCAGGGTAATGTCAAAGATCTTCGTTTAAATACAGTTTGTAATTCGGATTATGCCCTGGACGAATTCAGAATATGGAATAGGGTAAGAACTTCAGAAGAAATTGAAAAATATTATCGCTTTTTACTTTCTGGCTATGAAGAGAATCTTATCCTGTATTACAAAATGGATATGAATAGTTCTAGGTTCTTATTTAACCAAGCAAGGAAAAACATAGGGATTTGCCAAGCAGAGTGGGATAATGAATTGCCAAGTCAACCAGAGTGGTTATCTAAAGACGATTGTTTTTCGGATCTCGTTTATGGAGATTATACCAATGAGGGAGGAAATTATAATATAAGATCTATAAATTACGGAGTTGATGCAAATGGGCTTTCTTTGAAATTAACACCAAAGAAGAAATATCACACATTTGGACCTGATAAGCGCTTCGTAAGTTTAAGTCGATCTGATAATTCTAAAGATTATCAAAAATCGGAAATTGACTTTAGAGATGAATCTGCAATGGATATTGCTGGTAGATTATATTATCATGATGAAGATGATGCAGTAGATGCAATTTTCCCTGTTCCAGCAGGTCAGACATTTAAAGTAGGTGGTTCTGCAGTTTTGGGAGGAGATTACAGTAAAACGAGTTTAAGTGGATCATATGTGATTTCTTCTCCTTTGGGAGTTCAGTTGATAGAGGTAAATAATCCTGTAAAGACCAATCAAATAGGAACTCATTCTTTGAAGTTCGATGGTAAAGATGATTATGTGACCTCTAACTCTATGTTCAATCAACTGGAAGATCTGACTTTAGGATTTTGGATTTTCTTTTCAAAGGAAACCGTGGAATTGCAGAGTGTATTGAATATTGGTGATTTAGAGATACAAATTGTAGATGGTAATCGAGTCGCTTTAGTAAATAGAGAAAAAGAAGTCTTGAAATCCAAATCGCCATTAGCTGTAAATACTTGGCACTTCATTGGAGTTTCTTACGATAAATCTGAAGAAGATATAATGCTTATTGTAGATGATCGAAAGGAAGAAAAGAGAAATATCGAACTCGCATTATCAGGGAAATTAACTCTTGGAACAAAAATGGTAAATGCTTTACCAAACAATTTCTTTAAGGGTAATCTTGATGATTTATCTATTTACAATTCTTCTTTTTCAGAGGCACAACTTCTTCAACTAAAAGAAGGTAAGATTATTAATCTCCCACATGAATCAATGCAAGGAGAATATCACTTTGAGGAAGAAGAAGGCCTTAGATCAATTAGCTGGTCGGTTCAAGGGCATATAAAAACTTTAGATTTGTTTGGAGACATTAAATATGATGCAAAGATATTTCATCCTTATTTATATGAGTACCAATTTGATTATAAAGCTGTAAATGATCGTCATGCAATTACTAAAGATGGTAAAGCGTATCGACCTAATGTTTTAAAACCAATAACAGAGGTTGATTTCGAGAATAAGACACGTTTTGGTATTGTTGGAAATATTATTACTCCCTGTGGTTGTGGTGTTGGAGAATGGGTAGGTGAAGTTGTAAGAGTTGATGTTGATGGTGGCAAAGTCTATAACTTAAGCAACGATAATTTTAATGACGAATTCACTGCCTTTTCTATCGGTAACTTAATGCCTGGTGAATATGAGGTGCGACTTAGAAAAAAAGATAATCCATCTATTACCAATGATCCATTAAATATTGATTTACGCAGTGGTTGGAATATATATAACTTCAATTATGAGAATCCTCTGATTATTGAAGCAGAATTTATTCGCAAAGCTATTTTTACTCCTAAACAAACCTGGGAGTTTGCTGAGGTTGCAGAAAACTGTGAAGACAAATATGTTCTGGATAAAGTTAGCTATTATGATTTACGTATAAAGTCGTATGAGCTTTATGGAGATGAAGAATGTCCTATAGGGGCTTATAAATATACAATTCCTGATAATGATCTTGGTATTGCAGCGCCAAAAACCAGTAAGGATACTCCTGGTGAATATGTTATGCCTGCATGTGGAATAGATACAGTAAGGGTATTGATTGGAGATCCTAATTTTATAGCTCCCTACACCCGAAAGCTATCTGTTGTTACTAAAGAAGGAGGTGGTGTAAAAAAAGATATATTGGCATTTGTTGTGGGTGTAAAGCAATTCAATCAGGACTTTACAATCGATCCTCCTGATGAGATGATTATGGTTCTGCACGATCCTCCGGGAGATAATAGTAGTTTGTCATGGAATAAAGGTAATGTTGTTAACTTCAGTACCAATTGGGAATTAGGGGGAGGCCTTGACCTCAAATTTGATATTAGTACAGGAGTTGATCTGGATTCATATCAGGGCCAATGGTTTGGTGTTGGTGGTGGAATTTTGATGATGCAACGTATGATTTGGAGTAAAGCAAACTCTAAGTTTAATACCAGTCATGTAGTTGGTGCTAATTATGCTGGAGGCAAGACCTATTCTGTGCAATTAGATCAAAATATCTCTACAAATGGCGGAGGAACAACTGTTGGTAAAGATGCTGATGTATTTGTTGGAGTTTCTTCAGTAATTACCATGGGACTTGGAAAGTCTTTATCAATGGAGAATTGTGCTCCTGTAATGAAGGAGGTTCGTGTTGCTGTACCTCAAGCAAAATCAATGTTTGTGCATAGTCATCAGCATATTTCCGATCGTATTATTCCAAATTGGGAGCTTTTACGCAAGCAAGCTGAGCAAAGAGGAAAACAAGATTCTGTTGATCTTTGTGTAGGAAAGATTCAGAAATGGGAATCTATTCTACAGGCAAATATTGATAAGATTGAAAAGACTGCAGAATATCCTGCTATGACTTTGAAAAGTGGCAAGGCAGGAAGTAAAGACATTGAGTCTAGCTTTAACTTTTCTTCAGGTTCAACTACATCATGGACTATAGGAAAGTCTAATGGTTCATCTCATGGAATGAATCAAAATTATAGTGGAGATATTTCAACTGATTTTCAATTTAAATTCAATGCCTTTGGAGCTGATGTTACGCTAAAAACAGGAGTAAGAACTTTTTGGAATGAGAATTTTAGTTTAAACAAAGGGAACCAATCTTCGGAATCATTTACAATTAACTTTAGCGATGATGATGATGGTGATCAATTTGATATATTAATCCGGAAAGACCCCGACTTTGGTTGTCCGATCTTTAAAACTCGTTCGGGAAGTAGTATGTGTCCTTTTGAGGAAGGAACACAACCTAGGGAAGGAGTTGAGCTGGTTGCCGAGAATTCAACTGTTTTTGCACAACCAGGAAAACCTGCTGTATTCAAACTTAAGATTCGCAATACTCAGGTTGCCGATGATCAAACCACCAAACATTGTCTTCTGGTTCCTTTGTTGGAGCATTATCCTCCCGGAGCTCTTGTGAAAATTAGTGGTGGTGCTTTTAATGCTCCAAAACGATTTGATCTTGATCCGGGTGAAGAAACGGAAAGTATTGTTATTACTATTAAGCAAGGCCCTGGACTTGAGAATCAGGAAAGCTTTGAAAAGCTTCCGTTTGTAGCGGTTTCAGCATGCGAATTTGCAAACGATAGCTATGTGTATTCTGCTGATGAATATAAAGAATCTGGCATTCGGGTAGTAGATACTGTTTTTCTTACTGCTAATTATCATCGTAATTGTGTGGAGAATATTGAAATGCTTTTACCTGAAGACGATTGGTTTATTAATGCCGAAAGTCAAGATCTAATCCCACTGAAGTTTAAATTGGATGCTCCTTTAAACTCACTGACCAAAGTTAAGGTTGAGTTATGTAATCAAGGAAGTTCAAATCCTTCTGTCATCAAGGAGTTTTTGGCTGATGAGTTAGCGCCTCTAACTGGCGATGATGGCTATATCAGTACAAATATTCGTATTGGTCGGCCTAATGGTGCTTATAAACTGCGATTGGTTCCTGTGTGTGGCTTGGGAGGTCAAACCTGGCGACAGATGACTCCTACAGCATGGGTAAATGGGAATATTCAGCGTATTGCTCCGATTATTACTCAGGTAGAACCGCAGAATAATACTGTTTTGGGCTCGGGGCAAGTTATTCGTGCTTATTTAGATCATCCGATTCTTGAGAAGGATGTCAACGATATGAATGTGATATTAAGAGGAAGCCTACCTTCAAGTAAATATGTTCCTTCCTCTATTGTATTCAATCAGACTACAGATTCAATTAGTGCCGAGAATGCTTTTAAGCTTTCAGCAAGCAAGGCCTTTACTATAGAGTTCTGGCTATATCCACAGGCCTTTCCAACGCAAGAAGTTCCTTTAGTAAAGATGGGAGACTTATTTGATATTCGCTTCTCTTCGCAGGGGAAGTTATATAACGGATCTCAATATTCTACCGCTTTAGTGCCTTATCGTTGGACTCATGTTGCAGTAATCTATAATGGTAAAGGCGATTTGCGCACTTTCCTTGATGGTGAGCTGACCAGTTCGTCTATAATCCAAAAGAATTTTAAACCGGATGCTTCTGCTCTGATTATTGGAGGAATCAATTCTTCTAAGGGTAGCTTTATGGGTAGAATGGATGAACTTAGAATTTGGAATAAATCGCGTACTCTTGCAGAAATACTCACCTATAGAAGAAAGATGTGTAAGGGAGATGAAGATGGCCTTCAGTTCTATCTTCCTATGGATGATGTAAAGCCTTTGGGAGTAAACGGAATACAAGAAATAATTGGGAATGCGTCTAATTTAAAGGTTCAGGGAATCACCTTTACCAAAGAAAAGGATGAAGCTGCTCCAATTAAGATTGAAGATGTTGTTGAGAATATCCCTATTCAGGTTTCGCTTACCAATGGCAACGAAGTTTTAATTACTCCAATAATGGGTATGGACAAGCTTGAGGGAGCCCAGCTAATTGCAAAGGTTTATCAAGGGAAGCTTCAAGATGCATTCGAGAATAAGGTGAAAGGAAAAACATGGTTCTTTAGAGTAAATCAGAATTCTGTTGAATGGGCTACTGCAAATCTTGATATTGAACAAGAACAAGGTAAGTCGGTAAAGTTTAATGTAACTCTGGTTAATAACGGAAGTTCAACAGCCTTATATGAATTGATTGATTTGCCTTCATGGGTGAAGCTGGTTAATAGTTCGGATGCTGAAGGTGAGCTTAAGTCGGGGTTCTCATCTACAATTGGTTTTGAAACTGCAGCTTGGTTAAATCCAGGAACTCATACCGCCATTCTAAAGGCAAAGACTAAAATCTTGAATCCTTTAGATGGTACACTAATGCCTGCAGGTATAGAAACTGTTGAAGTTGGGTTGAGTGTGGGTTGTAAAAAGCCAACATATAATTTCAATCCTCTAGACTTTTTGTTTGAAATGACTTTAACGGCTGACTTATATATAGAGGGTGAAGTTTCTACCGATCCTAATGATGTTGTTATTGCAAAAGTAGGAGATGAGGTTAGAGGTGTTGCTTCGCCAATTTACAATGCTTCAAAGGATAAGTATTTTATTCAGATGCAAATCTTTAGTAATTCGATGAATAAGGAGTCTCTAGATTTTATTGTATGGGATGCAAACACCTGTAAGGAGTATATTGGAATTAAGGAAGATTACATTTTTGAATGCAATAAGATAAAAGGGAATACTTACCTTCCTTTAAGAATTACTCCTTTGGGAAAAGAGATACATCGATTAAACCTTCGGAAGGGTAGTCATTTGTTGTCTTTCAATTTGCAGAAAACTGCTTCTGATGAAGATATTTTGTTGTCGCAGTTTTCAGGATTCAAGCAAGGTGACTTTATTATGGATTCTAAGGGCGATCGTACTACCTATAATAATGGATCGTGGCAGGGCGACTTGAAAAAGCTTTCGCCTTATGCTTCTTATGTGGTTTATGTGAAGGATATGCGTAAGATTAAATCTGAAGGATGGCCAGCAAAGATTAACCGTAATATAAGCCTGAATACCGATGAGTTAAACTGGATTGGTTATGTGCCAGAAAGTATGATGCGTATTTCGGAAGGTTTGCGCAGCCTTATGGCCACAACGCTAAGAGAGAATGACAGAATTAGTGGTAAGTATGGCTTGGCAGAATATATTGATGGCGAATGGTATGGTAGTTTAGAGTATTTGACTCCGGGGCAGGGATATAAATTATCGGTGGTTGAACCCGGAATACTTAACTATATCGGCGTAAATCTTGTAAACGGAACTCCAATGCCAAAATCTATGGTAGAGAATCCTGAGATGGATAACGATAATTCTTCTTCACTCAATTTCGATTTTATTGCTGAAGAGGCAAAGAACTTGGGCTTTTCTGTACAGGCTCAAAACTATTCGCAAGAGTGTTATTTTACCGGAGTTATTGTAAAAGGAGGTAGAATAAATAATTCTCCAATGCTTTTACAGGCATACTGTAATGATACTTTGGTGGGTGTGTCGCAGGTTCGAGAAGTTGATGGACAGTTGAGGTATTATATGAATGTATATTCCAATACAGAATCGAAGAACTTAACATTCGAGATGTTAGATTTAAATACAGGCAGACGTTTTGAGGCAAAAGAGAAAGAGTCTTTCGAGTCTGATGCATTTTTTGGTAGTACAAGAATTCCATATGAGTTTTCTGTAGGTTCTGAGATTGTAGTTGGTGGCGATGGTATGAAGTTGTTTCAGAATTACCCGAATCCATTTAAAACCCATACAAGCATTAGCTACTACATAAAAGAGAAAACATTTGTAAAGCTTGATATTTATACAATGCAAGGAAAGCGAATGTTTGGTCTGAATTATAAACAACTGCCTTCTGGCTCGTACGATATTAATTTACGAAATGCAGGCAAAACCAAAATGATGCCTGGGGTATATTTATATTGTTTGGAAACTAAGTTTGGTAGAATGACAAAGAAAATGATAGTTCAATAAGACGTAATTATGAAAACTAGATATATCAAATATTGTGTGATAATTGTTTTGGGTTTTATCTTTTCTGATGTTACCGCTCAAGAATATAAGGTTTTTAGGTTTGAGGGTAAAGATGGTAAGTATATTACTACTTCCGGAGATGATGCTTTATCTGAATTGAGTTTGACACCAAAGTTTAATCATGCAAATGAGCTGCGACAATGCTTTATTGTAAAGTGGAATAAAGAAAATGATTATGCATTGATTTGTAGTGCCGTTGACCCAAGTAAATATTTGTTTCGGAAGGGAGGTTCTCAAATCTTGATGGAAGAATATAATTCTAGAAAAGAAGAGGATTACAAATGGCGAATAGATTTTGCTGGCCAGTCGAAAGTGGTGATTTCCGATCCTAAGAATTGTCTGAAATTATTGGTACAGGAAGATGATGAAGTCGAGTTTAAGAAGGTCGATAAAGAAGAAATTCAAAGAGATCGAATATCTTTTAAGCTAATTCCTTCTGAAGTGCCAGTATATTAAAAAAAATACCCCTGACCGGATTTTTCTCCTGTCAGGGGAGTTTTTTACTTCTTAAAATATTCGTAATAGCCTTTTTTGCCATCCTTAATAATATCCTCAACCGATTTACCCTTTAAGGTATTTAGTATTATCAAATTGTAATCGCTTACATCTTTAGCCTCTTTCAGTTCAAATAAAGTTATCTTCTGAATGGCTTTGTCCAGTTCCTCTTTCTTCGATTCGTTTAGTCCTGCCGAAAGTTCGGTAATTCGTTGATTTAACTCTTTCTTTGTGTCTTTTTTTTCTACCTGGCATGCCCCTAGCATAAATATTGAAACGATAGCTGTAAATAAAATTCTTTTCATAATTGTTTCTTCGGTTAATTGTATTGATGCAGTCTTATACCTTTGTTTGGTATGTTTCTTTCTTGCCATTGCAATTACAAAGCTAATAAAAGTAGAATAATTCAACAATACAAAACAACTCACCAAGGTGCTTTATCAAATTCACCATAGTGGAAATTAAAATTCACCAAGGTGCTTTTTGAAATTCACCATAGTGGAAATTAAAATTCACCAAGGTGCTTTTTGAAATTCACCATAGTGGAAATTAAAATCTACCAAGGTGCTTTTTGAAATTCACCATAGTGGAAATTAAAATCTACCAAGGTGCAAGGGTGCAACTTACCATAATGGAAGAGACCATTTGTAGTCGAGGGTTAGACCAAACGTAGTCGAGGGTTGAACCAAACGTAGTCGAGAGTTAGACCCTTTCACCAAGGTGCTTTAAAATTTAATTAGAAAGAGGGGGAGATTTAAAAGAAGAAAGGCTGTCTGTAGGTAATTCAAGACAGCCTTTTACTATAACTACTATTCTATAATTATTTTTCGTGTTTCGTTATGGCTGGGTAGCTTAAATATATAAACTCCAGGGTTTAGATTTAATGAAAAATCATTAACTCCTTTATTTAGCAAGATGTTTTTCATTGCTTTTCCATTAACATCATATAAATATCCAGTACAGTTATTGTATTTAGAGGTAATTCTAAACTGATGGTTTGTAATTGGATTTGGATATACCTCGAGCATATTACTGTTTTCTGATATTCTATTGTTTGATGTTTTTATACTTGAACTTTTCTTTTGCGAATCAAAGTGGCCACTAATACTAACATTATACATAGAATATCCGTAGCGGCTATTTCTTTTTATTCCTTGAAAGCGAATATATCTGCCAACAGCTTCATTAGGTTTAAATTTTACGTGAGTATACTCATAAAATCGTTCTAATGTATAAGGAACATCGCGGAATGATTGATTGTCGTCAGAAACCTGAATTTTAAATTCACAGTCTCTTGCATTTTCAAACTTCATGCTAATATCAGAGAAATAGCACTTTTTGCCTGCGTCGAAAGTTATATTCTGATTATCGTTCCAGTCGCTGCTCCATCGGTCTGAACTAATACCGTCCATTACCAGATTTGCATAATAATCGGATTGATTGCTGGATGAACTTATGGTAAAGTCGTTTTTATAAGCCAATTCAGGAGATTCGGGGCCAGAAACTTTTACTTGATATATTGAATATCCGTATTTTTCGTGACGCTTGACTCCATGTATTCTTATAGATGTTGTATGCACAGGTTCAAAGAAATCTATTCTTAAAGGAACGCTTCTGAACTTAACCTCGCTTGCTTTTACATCATAATACCTTTTGAAGAATGGCCATGGACCATCAATATCTAATTTAGAATCCGATTTATATCGATTTAAATAGGATACCTCTTTCCAGTTGCCATTGTCTGTTTTGTATTCGACTATATAATCATTACTAGATCCGTTTTGCCATAAACTACTAATGCTGTTTACGGTTTGAGGTTCTTGTAGATTGATTTCGAGCCACTGATCGTCTTTCCAATCACTAGCCCATCGCGAATTCAAGTCGTTATCTTCAGCATGAGAAGGATTATAACCATTTTCTGATGCTGAGGCATATGCATATTTCGATTCGGCAAGATCATCTCTTTCATTTGCAGTATCGGAATAAGTAAATGCGGTCAAAGAATTAGGCTCGAGGGTGTATGTTACCACTTTGTCGCCATCTAAGATATCAACCTTAAAGTATTCGTCGAGGCTGTTCGAAATGAAAACAGTTATAGAGCCATCAGGATTTTGAACACTAACCTGATTTAAGTAGCAAAAACAGTTGTTGTTCCATGTGTTGTATTCAGAATTAACCACTCTTGCACCCGGACGAATATTTCTGCTGAATAGCTTCATTGCATAAAAAGCAGGAGTATATATAATTTCCTTGGTGTCTGGATCCAGAACAATAGGAGCAACGCAACCACTCATTGTGGTGTCGGGGCTTGTGTGATTAGGGCCTCCTTTTGAAGTAAGTAGAATGTTCCAGTCCATCCAGCCTTCGGTGTTATGGGCAAAATCATTTACTACGTCAAAAATAAGTCTTGCAGCAGGAGTCCACGGATGAGTTTTTATATCAATAAATCCTCCGGCAGCCTGTTCCGTAGCTATAAAATGTTTATTTGGGAATCTGTTCTTTACATAGTCGATATATGGAAATTCAACCAACGACCACACATCGTCTTTAGCAATAGTTGTTCCAAGATCAAAACCATACCAATGGTATCCAACACCCCATATATATTTACCTGCAACAGGGTCTTTAAGCACGTTAAAACAAAACTTGTCCATACCATCGCCATGAACAACATCATTTTGCTTATCCCAGTCCCAGATAATAATCTTCGACTTAATTCCTTCCTTTTCGAAGGTTGGGCCAAGGTGTTTTCCTACAAAGTTTATGGTTTGACCAATACTATATGTAGTGCCTTCCCATGGAGGGTTGTTTTGCATCTCGTTTTGAACAGAGACAGAAAACACATCAATTCCATTCTTCTTAAACTCTTGAACATACTTTGCCAAGTATCGTGCATAAACATCATAGCAGTCTTCCCGAAGGCTATTGTCTCTGTATGATATTGATCCTAGACCTTTAGCATATCTGTCGCCACTTTTTTTCATCCATGAAGGAGGAGACCAAGGAGCCGTAAATAGTTTAATGTTTGGATTAAGTTTAAAGGCTTGCTTTATGGCAGGAAGAATATACTTCTGATCTTCAGCAATCGAAAAGTCGTTTAAAGCAAAATCGTTTGGAGTTTCGTCATATGAATAATTCCTCAACGAAAAATCGCAACTTCCGATATGAGTTCTCATCATTGAATATCGACAACCACTTTTGCCATAGTATGCTTCAAGAATCTCGTCTCGCTTTTCTTTTGGAAGCTTTTTTAAGAGATAGGCAGACGATTGTGTAATTGCACCTCCCATACCCATAAGAGTCTGTTTCTTGTCTCCAGAAAAGACACGGATAATGTTTGGACTTAAGTTTTTTTCAGGAGTAATGGTTTCGAAACTCAGATCAGATACTTGCCTGAGTGTTGGGTGGTCTTTAGAAACGGAATAAACACTTACGGAGTGTTGTGCATGTGCAGAAAAATAAACGAACATAAAAGATATTATCATTCCACACATTTTACTGTGTTTAATATAGGTTTTCATAGTGTCGTTTTTGTTAGTAGAGTTTAGATAAAAGCAAAACGTCAGGAAAACACCTATATTTTAAAGAGTAAGGAAAGAACCTTAAGTTTTAAAATGTAAAAAGGGAAGCCGAAGCCTCCCTCTTTTTCAACAGAAGATATTTACTATTAAATATAGTCTTCAACTTTACATTGGCAATTTAAATTTCTATCACCAAAAGCATCGTCAATACGAGTAACTGTAGGCCAGTATTTATCAACCAATTCACAGTAACTTGTTGGCATAGATGCTTGCTTTCTGCTATATGGGAAATCCCAATTGTCAGAAACAGCCATATTCATAGTGTGAGGAGCATTTTTGATAATGTTATTCTTCTTATCAGCTTTGCCTTCCTCAATTTCTCTAATCTCTTGGCGAATGCTTAACATTGCTTCAACAAAACGATCTAGCTCGAATAGAGGCTCAGACTCAGTAGGCTCAACCATAAGAGTGCCAATTACAGGGAATGCAACGGTTGGAGCATGGAAACCATAATCCATCAAACGTTTTGCAATATCTGTAACACTTAAGTCTGCAGAGTGTAAATATTGATTACAATCAACAATCATTTCATGACCAACTCTACCGTTTGCACCAGAGTAAAGAATCTTATAATCTCCTTCAAGACAAACTTTAAGGTAGTTGGCATTTAGAATTGCCATTTTTGTTGCTTCAGTCAAACCTTCAGCACCCATCATGCGGATATAACCATATGAAATGGTTAAGATCATTGCACTACCATAAGGAGCAGAAGAAACAGCAGATATACCTTGAGGAGAACTACAAGGAACTACTGAGTGATTTGCCAAGAATGGAACAAGATGTGCAGCAACACCAATTGGACCAACGCCAGGACCACCACCACCGTGAGGAATAGCAAAGGTTTTATGTAGGTTTAAGTGACAAACATCAGCACCCAAGAAACCAGGACTGGTAAGCCCAACTTGTGCATTCATGTTTGCTCCATCCATATAAACCTGTCCACCATTTTCGTGGATGGTGTTGATTACATCAATTATATTCTCTTCAAAAATACCGTGAGTAGAAGGGTAGGTAACCATCAAAGCAGAAAGCATATCCTTGTTCTCAACAGCTTTTGCTTTAAGATCTTCTAAGTCAATGTTACCTTCGCTATCGCATTTGGTAACAATGATTTTCATTCCGGCCATAGCTGCAGAAGCAGGGTTGGTTCCGTGAGCAGAAGCAGGAATTAAACATACGTTTCTATGACCTTCACCTTGAGCTTTTTGATATCCTCTGATGGTCATCAAACCATGATATTCACCAGAAGCACCAGAGTTTGCCTGGAAAGAAAGTCCAGCAAAACCAGTGATTTCGCAAAGATCAGACTCATGATTTGCAATCAATTCAGCATAACCTTCAGCTTGATCTTTAGGTACGAATGGGTGAATTGATCCAAACTCAGGCCAGCTCATTGGAAGCATTTCAGTTGCAGCATTAAGCTTCATTGTACAAGATCCAAGAGGAATCATAGATCTGTTCAAAGAAAGATCTTTATTCTCAAGGCGCTTGATATATCTCATCATCTCGGTTTCAGAATGATATTTGTTGAAACGAGGGTTGGTGAGGAACTCAGAATTTCTTTTTAAAGAATCTTCTAAGGTATTAGGGTTACAGCAAGTGCCGTCGCAAACAAATTTGTTAAATTCTTTACTATTTGCTTCTGCAAGAACTGCAAGAATATCGTTTATATCTTCTAAAGAAGTAGTTTCATCAATACTGATTCCTATTTCTTCATCATTGATATATCTTAGGTTGATTTCTTTGCTAAGAGCTAGTTTCTCGATTTCTTTGGTAGAAACAGGAGATTTTAGTCTTAATGTATCAAAGAAGTTTTTGTTTAGGTTGGTATATCCGTATTTCTCAGCCTCAGAAGCTAGAATTGCAGTCATCATATTAATGTCTGCTGCAATTTCTTTGATTCCTTCTTGTCCGTGATAAGCAGCATACATACCTGCCATAGAAGCAAGAAGAGCTTGTGCAGTACAGATATTAGAGGTAGCTCTTTCTCTTTTGATATGTTGCTCACGGGTTTGCAATGCCATTCTAAGAGCATCGTTTCCAGCAGCATCTTTAGAGATACCAATAATACGGCCTGGCATATTTCTTTTGTACTTTTCGCTAGTAGCAAAATAAGCAGCAGCAGGACCACCATAACCCATAGGAATACCCATTCTCTGAGTAGTACCTACAGCAACATCAGCTCCTAATTCACCTGGAGGAGTTAGAAGAGCTAAACTTAGAATATCGGCAGCCATTGCTACTAAAGTGTTATTAGCATGTGCTTTTTCAATAAACTCACGATAGTCGTTTACTTCACCGTATTGATCAGGATACTGAACAATAGCACCGAAAGTTTTATCTGTAAACTCGTAAGTTTTGAAATCACCGAAAACCAATTCAATTCCCAATGGCTCTGCACGTGTAATGATTACATCTTTAGTTTGAGGAAATAGATTTTCATCAACAAAGAAAACATTAGCACCTGCTTTAACTTGAGCGCGAGATCTTGAATTTTTGAACATTATCATAGCTTCCGCAGAAGCAGTACCTTCACAAAGAAGAGACGCATTAGCAAGAGGTAAAGCTGTCATTTCAGAAACCATAGTTTGGAATAACAATAATGCTTCCAAACGACCTTGAGAAATTTCAGCTTGATACGGAGTGTAACTGGTATACCAACCTGGGTTCTCTAGCATGTTTCTAAGAATCACACTTGGAGTGATGGTGTTGTTATACCCCATTCCGATATAGGTTCTGAATATCTTATTCTTTGCCCCAATAGCTTTTATGTGCTGAAGATATTCAAACTCATTCATGCTTTTTTCCAGCTTCAACCCTTCTTTGTTTCTAACAGGGGCTGGAATAGTCTCTTCAATTAAGGCTTCCAAAGAAGGAACTCCTACTTTGTCAAGCATGGGCTTCATCTCGTCTTTACGAGGACCAATATGCCTTTTAATGAAGTTGTTGGTGATCATAACCGTAAGCGTTTAAATATTTTTATAAAATCTCTTGTTTCACTGTTAATAGAATAACAAGACATGCAAATGTAATTAATCTTTTATTCTGTAAAAGGGATGTATTAATATATGTTAAGATATTAACAAAAAAATCTTATGATAAAGCATTTTTTAACCCTTCCAGTAATATAGAGTCTTGAATTTATTACGTTGTTCGACTGCTTTTTTTTAAAAAGCTAGTTTGTTAGTTTTTAGAATGTTATCTTTGTTCTTAATGTCCAGTTCGCTTGCTTTAGTATTTAATGTCTCTTCATATAATTTATAACTGGATTGAAAAATGATTCATTTTTCCAAATTATTTCCAATTAATTCTTTTGAATTTATACTTTTGAAAACATTAATTTTTCTTAAATATGAAACGTAAATTTTCTTTTCTAGTACTTGTTTCCAGCCTTTTGTTGTTATTTTCCTCTTGTAAGGATCGTGTTGATGAATATGATTTACGTCTAAATTTTGAAGGACGCTATCTTGGCGAGCAATCATGGGTTTTGGTGCAATCTCCTGATTTTAATGAAACCTACGATTTTGTTGAAATTACAGGACGTACTTCTTATGAATTAAATGATGTTGGTTCTTATAAGGTGAATATTACATTGGCCAATAAAAGAACCTCTTTGTCGGGTAAAGCATCTTATTTTTTGCAGACTTTTTATAATATACCTGCAAGAGAGTGGTATATAAAAGGAGATTTTCGTTCGATGAAGGCCGCAGGAAGCACTCAAGTTAAAGTTACAACCAACCTTGAAGGAAGTTATAATCTTAGATTAAGTACTCGTTTTCAAACTAAGATTGAACTGGCCAATGCCAAGGATTATCTCTTTACACAGTTTCCAGTTTCCGATTTAGATGAAAATGATAAAGTGAACTTCTTAGCATTGGGATGGAATGAAACAGAGAAAACGGGTTTCTTTGAATGGTTAATTGATCAGGATTTTAAATCATATACAGGAGCCGAAGCATATCCGATTAGTGCAACTAAGCCTATTGTTTCCTCAAATATTGTAAGTCAGATTCCAATTAGTTATGTTCGTATAGATAGTTATAGTAAAGCTCTTTATGGGGCAGTATATAATCATTATCAAAAAGAGTTTGATGTTGCACAAACTTCTTTTCCTGTATTTTTTGCGGGATTACCACAAGGTAAAACACAGAATTATTTTGTAACAGTAGGAAGTTATCCATCTAGTAATCTAAATGTACATAGACATTATACCGGTAATTCTGTTCCTGCTAATGTCAATATTGGAAACATTAGTATTTCTGCCAACTATAATGCTCAGGCAAGAGAGATAGAAAATATACGTACTTCTGGTACTTTAAGTTATTTTTTAACAAATTGGGTGGCTTCAAATAGTAGTGCTGATTATTATTGGGAGTTTTCAGTGCCTCGACATTTTAAGAGCTTTCAGTTTCCTAATATCCCAACGAACCTATTTAATGCAATAAAAGCAAGTCCCCAGGATTTTAAACCTTTAGATATTATTCATGTTTCAACAGAATCATTTAGAAATCTTGAAGATTATTACCGATCATGGTTTGGTAGGACAGGTTATTACTTTCCTTATACCGTGATTGATGAAGCGGAATTGAAGTTTGAGTAATATTCAAACTACATATATTAAAAAATAAAGAGAGTCGTCCAATTGTCTTTTTGGGCGATCCTCTTATTTTCAACCTAGTATTGAAGCGAATTTGAAAATGTTTTAGTTGTCTGGTGTAATTATTTTACCAATTTAAAAGTATAGTTATCTTTTTCTGATAAAATATTTATAATGTAAGTTCCCTTTTTAAGCTTTTCTGAGTTAATTGTTTTTTTGTATTTATCACAGTTCTCATTGTAAATTAGTTTTCCTTCGATACTGAATATTTTGATGTTTTTTATTCTTTTGTTAGGAAGAGTTACTGTTAATTGATTTTGAATAGGATTTGGGTAAATATTAATTTCTCCTTTTTTTATTTCTTCTGAAATTCCAGAAATAGTAAATACGTCATTATTTATATAATAAACTGCCCCCGATTCAATACCAGCTTCATTAGATAAAGGTGAGCCAAAATAGAAATTTTTTTCGCCAATAGCTGTTGGTTGGCCATATAAATTAGATATCTTTTCAGAAGGAATATCAAAATCAACCATTTCAATAATTTCTCCATTGTTTTTAAAGTGATAAGTCACTAATTTTTCACCCGGAATATTTACCAGCGCAGTGTTTTCTTTTAAGCTTATTTGAATAGAGCTTTGACAGTTGTTTTCAGGTAGTTTATGGGTGTAGACAGAATAATTATTTTCGTTCCAACTCTTTCCTTTGTTGTTGATTATAAAAAACAATTTTTGAGTTTTTTCATTAATAACTCCTGCTATTTTATTCTGGTTTATAACTAAAGTTTTTACATTGTTTTTTAAACCTTCTTTATATAAAGATATGGTTGATGTTGGCTCTATATTTTCATTGTCTTCAATTCCGTTTATATTCTCATAGATTTCAATTTCATTTTTTACAGAGTTAATAATAAGTGTATTGTTATTATAGGCATATGCTAGATTATCCGAAAGTGCGCTTGCGACTTCAAAAAATTGTATATCATATTTATCTATATTCCAACTATTATTATTTTTCTTGTACTTACAGAAGGTTTTGCCATAAAAAAGAAAAATAATATTGTTATTACTCAATTTGACATTGAATTGATTATCATCTTCTGGGTGAATGTCTAGATATGGAATAAAAAAACTGTTTTTTACACTGATATTATTCCAGTTTTTTGTGTTTTTAGTTATGAAAAATAAAGCAGCTGATTTATAGATCA
>JBGRQE010000068.1:0-18995 GCA_041725955.1 Bacteroidales bacterium | reverse complement strand
GAAAAAACATAAGAAATGAAAACATAAAGAGGAATACTTGTGAATGCAACATATTTCCCTGAGAACAAATGTGTTTTATATGAAAATAAAAAAATCAAAACAAATGTCAGAACTGATAATGAAAGAAAAACAACCATTTTTACAGGAAATTGTCTTTTATTAATTGAACAAAAAACAACTACAAAAAAACAAACTACTACTAAAGGAATAGATATTTTTGTTGTACCTTGAAAAAAGTCAATAAATACGTGATAAGCATATGATGCTGGTAAAAAATCCATATAAAAAGGTGCATTACCTTTATATAACATAATCAATAAAGCAGTCCAAATGGGACTATAAAGAATATTAACAATCAGCATTATCTTAAAATAATCCCAGAAGAATTTTCTATCTCTAAAAAATAAAAAACAAATTACAATCAAACCCTGTACTCCAATATATACCAACCCCAAATAATGAGAATAAATTAGTAAAGCATTAGAAATAATTAGTCCCCAAAAAGATGCTTTTTTATCTTTTTCTAAAAACTTCATCAAATAATATACAGACATTGCTGTAGCCATAGAAAGCAAAGCATAACTTCTAACCTCTAAGCTAATATAAATGTGTAGCCAAGAAAAAATAAAAAAACAACTAGCTAAAACTCCTGCAAAATCATTTATATATCTCCTACATGTTTTGAAAATGTATAATACTGTAATACAACTTATGAATAACGGAACCAAACGCAAAGTCAATGGTTCTACACCAAACAACTTAATCCAGAAATGAAGAATAATATTAAAAAGAGGAGGATGTGGCTCTACTGTATAAACATCAACAATTATCTTTTTTAAAGATTGGCAAGCAAACAAAATTGAATATGGTTCATCAAAACTGATATCTCGCTTTGTAATATAATTAAACTTAAAGAAAAAATTAAAAACGACAAGCACCAAGGGCAATAAAACGTAATAAACACCTCTGGCCCTTTTTTTTACAAAAAACAATAGCTTTTCTTTCATATTTACCCCCAACTACCTTTATTTAGGTTAAACAATCTATGGTATTAATAAAATCAGCACAAATTTAATTCAAAATACTATATATTTGTAAAAAGCCTTGTGTATAGAAACACTTCTAACATGCTATTTTTACGTATTTACTACAACGCTATACATTCACTTCAACACCTTTATAACATGCAAAAAACCTCATTATTTTCCCTACTTATTCTCTTATTATTTTCATGTGAGAATCCAAACAACGGTGGGCAATCGTCCAAAAACTCTCTAGACAAACCTAAAGACTTCTATAAAGTGGCTGCAGACGGTGAAACTACTCCCGTTCCTCATGTAGGCGATGCTGCTGATGATCCTGTTTTATATGTAAATGTTACAGATCCTGATAACAGTATTATTTATGGAAGCGACAAGAAGGGAGGAATTGGTTCATATCGTCTTAATGGAAAGCAGATTCTATTCCAAGAGCTCGGTAAGATCAACAATATCGACATTAGATACAACTTCCCGATAAATAAAACGGAAAAGATTGATATACTTGCAGCAAGCAACATCTCTGATTCTACATTTAGAATTTACAGGATCAACCCCAATACATCGGAATTGACCGATATATCGTCGCGGAAGTTTACAACGAAGCTTGACAAAGTGTATGGCTTATGCCTTTATCAAAGCCCTGTAAGTGGAAACTACTTCGTCTTTGTCAATTCAAAGAAGGGTGATGTTGAGCAGTGGGAGTTATTCCATCAACCAGACACTGAAGACAGAATCGACGCCAGGTTGGTTCGTACGCTTACCATTCATTCTTCATGCGAAGGTATGGTTGCCGACGATTCGAATGCGTTCTTATATGTTGCTGAAGAGAATTCGGGTATATGGAAGTTTCTTGCCGAACCCGAGGAAGCATCGGAACAAGAGCTTATTATTAGCATTCAAGAGAACTACCTCAAGGCAGATATCGAAGGTCTTACTATATTCTATGCAAAGGATGACGAGGGCTATCTTATTGCTTCTTCGCAGGGAAACCACTCTTATGCCGTATTTGAAAGAAAGACTCCTCATACATATTTGGGTAGTTTTGTAATCGACAAGAGCGACAACATTCAGGGCACACACTTTACTGATGGCATTTATGTAACCGGTTTCTCATTGGGCGTGAAATACCCTTATGGCATATTCATTGCGCAAGACGGCGGAATGAAGTACAAGAAAGGCAACACGCATCAGAACTTTAAGTTGGTCGATTGGAAGAAGATTGCCGAAACCTTCGACCCGCCTTTAATTATCGATCCGAAATACAATCCGTATATGCTTCAAGAAGAAGCTGCTGCTGAATAATATAATGTATAGAGTCTTGTGCTTCCTTCACAGAAGCACAAGACTCTACAATCAACACGCCATAATCGGGGCAAACACTACTATTACACTCTCCACTTATACTCTTGTAAGCTAGTAAGGGCAATCATTTCGACATTTCGCAAAACAAATCGCAAACACTTTATTCCGCATCAAACCACGCTTCAACTTGCTAGTTATCCGACATAACCTATGCAAGGCAGTTTAGTATTTCGGCATTTGGCACGGGCATGCAGCGTAAAATCCTGATAAATACATTTCCTCATATCACCATTTGAATTATTCGTGTCTGATTTGTACTTTTGCCGACTAAATATAAGTCAAAGCGCATTGAAGAATACAAACTTAATATACGGAATCCGAGTAGTGATTGAAGCCATTGACTCGGGAAAGGAAATCGACAAGTTGTTTATCCAAAAAGGACTGAACAATGAACTCTATGCCGAACTTCGCGAAAGCCTCAAGCAAGTGCGGATTCCTATTCAATATGTTCCTGTCGAAAAGCTAAATAGGCTAACCCGAAAAAACCATCAGGGTGTTGTGGGCTTTTTGTCTGAGATTGATTATCAGAATATCGAACAATTAATTCCTATGCTATACGAGGAGGGTAAAAATCCGCTTCTGCTTGTTTTGGATCAGGTTACGGATGTTCGGAATATGGGAGCTATTGCACGTACGGCCGAGTGTGCAGGTGTTAATGCTATTGTTTTGCCCAGTCGTGGAAGTGCTCAAATCAATGCCGATGCCATAAAAACCTCGGCAGGAGCTTTACTTAAGCTTCCAATTTGCCGCACATTCAACCTTAAAACTACATTGCAATTTATAAAAGATTGCGGCATTCAGTTGGTGGCATCGACTGAGAAAACCAATAACCTTTATTATGATGTAGACTTTTCGGAACCAAGTGCCATAATTATGGGATCGGAAGAAAACGGTATTTCTCCTGAATACTTGAAGATGTGCAACAAGAGGGCAAAGATTCCGATGAGTGGCGAAATTGCCAGTCTGAACGTATCTGTTTCGGCAGGCATCATGATTTATGAAGCTATAAAACAGCGCCAATAAGCTTGATTATAGCAAATACAATGCTGTTTTCAGGGATATATAAAACGAGGCTCCAATGGGGTCTCGTTCTTTTTTTGTCAAATTTCAACGCTTAGTTTTTGTCACCTTTAGTACTATTATATGATAAACAGGTATACTATGAACCATTAAAACTACTGCTAACTATGAAAAAGATATATTATCACTCTTTAACCTTCAGTTTATCTTTCCTACTTCTTGCTGTTTCATGTAATAAAAAAAACGACTCAAGTGCTCCTCAAAAGCTAAAGTTAGACAACCCAATGGAATGGCAAAACAAAAAAGGCATGCCCGATCCGGCTAATGAAGACGCTCCTACCCTTATTCCAAGTCAACAGTTGTTGGCCAAAACACACGAGTATGTTCTTAACAAACAAAGAAAAGACAATTTGAAGTGGATGGAGATGAATCATAATCAAATCACCTACAATTGCGCAAAAAAACTAGGGCTCGATGAGGCAAGATGCAAGATTATGGGGGAAGCATCGGAAATGCCCGACTTTACACAATACGGAATCCAGAACGGATTCAACCAACAATGGTCGCACGCTTTTATGTTTAGTTATAGCGGAAAATGGATTTGGGGCGATGCCGACGACGACTTAAACGACAACATTGATGGCCAAGATTCAAAACATGAAGGCTACAATAACAAATCGGCAAAGCACTACTATGAAATGGGAGTGCGTGATTTGGGAGATTGGTATGTGGGATATGCTACTCATTTCATGGAAGATGTTTGCCAACCGTTGCACAGTACGTTTATTTTGCCTTGGCCATCTATTGCTACACGTCATTTCGACTACGAAGAGTGGGTTGACAACAACTGGACTAAGGGTCATAGGTTTGTTGAAGATGTTAAAAACGTTAACCCCGACGAGTATTACAACATAATTGACTTGAAAAAGGCCATATATGATGCAGCTAGCTACTCGTCTGTATTTAAAAACAAACTGTCGAAAGATTTATGGAATGCCTACGGAAAGTCGGGCTACCCAACCGAAACAGGAACTGGAAACGCCCAAGCTGTCGAAAACACTCGTATAATGATTCGCGAAGCTACGAAATGGACCGGAGGGGTTATTCAGTATTCATTAAACAAATATAACCAGTGGTAAATTAAGACATTCTGCTTTTCGTTGCCGGCAACTCAAGCTAAAGGGTTGCCGGTTTTGTTGTGTTATATACTTTCGCAGCATTACGACATGGTCTGTGTTAGCCGCTGACCTAGTCTATGTCAGCGGCTGACATGGGCACTGCTTAGCGGCTGACACGAACCATGTTAGCGGCTGACATGGTCTGTGTCAGCGGCTAACATGTTTGCGATTAGCTATAATCATAATTAGGTATAACAAAAAGAAGGACCTGCTACAAAGAGCAAATCCTTCACAAACGTGGTTATAATACTCTAATATTAATCAACCATAAATTCTGTGGCATCTATATTCATTCGCAAAACCCTACCGTTGCGGGTTTTATTTCTTACTTCAATTGTGTAAGTTCCAGCCTCTAAAACGGGTGCAGAAAACACCAAACACTTAGGTTGGTTTGTACGTAAATAGCCCGCTTTTATATCGTCGCCTGTTTCTTTATTCACAAAGAAAATGCCTTGTTCACCATCGTCGTAGTCAACCTTTAAACGGCTTCCTTTAATTTCGACAGTTCCTTCAGATGTAATTTTTTCGTTATTGGTGTGCGATCCCCAGTCAAACACAGATACAATGGCAGGATAATCGGTAACCGCATCTTCATACTCTAAGCAAATTTTACTGCCGGCTTCTTTGATTCGCGATGATACATTGGCATTTACAGAAACCTTATGACGTTCTCTGTCGAAACGGTCGTCGATATTATCAAAACGACCACTAATTCCTAATCGAATACTAATATAATCATCGTGATATTCTTCGCCATCGGCAATAAACTTAGCAATATTAGACCAATATGAGTCTATAATCGATTTAGTTTCGGCAGAACTTAAGGTAGAAGTAACACCAGTTATTCGTTTAATTAGGTCTTCAATTTTACGCGATCTGACTTCGGTAGGACGAGCAAAACAATCAGACTCTTCTTTACTCAAGGGGTTTAAGTATAAGGAATACTTCATAAGTTGATTTGTTTAATTGTTATTCAGGATTAAATCTACAAGCAACAGTTTAGAGTCTTGAATATTATCTATGAAAGGCTTAAGTGGCTTGTGTCGTGAATACGAATATAGGAAAAACAATTACACAAACCTAATCCATAAACGGTTATTATATGAAAAGAGCGGTAAAAAACCGCTCTTTTCTACAAACAAGGTATAGTATTAGGCTATTTCTTCCAAACAATTTTAGACACAGCAAAGGCATTAAAGAACCCTACAGCACCGCCATTTATATTGGTTGGCAAATTACCTGGGCTGGTAAACGTAAAATCGCTACCATTGTCTTCATAGTTTTGCACACTACTAATATAGTTGTATGTATCTTCATCAATGCAACGCAAGCTAACTGTATAGGCATAGTCTGGCATTTTCATCAAACTAGATTTTTTCAGCTTCAGCTTAATATTGTTTCCATCATTGTTTATATCAGAGAAAAGATAGATATTATCCTTTTTCCCATACTCGATAAGATTTTCACTGTCTATGTCTAACTTCAACATATAAAAGTTGCGTTCGTTGGGTCTGTCTTTCCAGTAAACAGTAACTTCGGCCTTGCCATCCGAAGAATATTCGCCATTACCAAGGTCTTCCACAACTTCAATCTTGTCCAATTTAACCGGTTTAGGAATATATGACGAAGACGTAAAACGTTTGCCAGCAGCGTCTATAATTAAATCGTAATGCACATCTTCTTCGCCCTTAATAAGCTCTGAATAGTAAATACCAGCTTTTTCTTTCGATTCTTTCAGTATTTCTTCTTTCCCATTACTAGCCTTCAAAATTACCCGCGCATTGCTAATCTGTTTTTTGAATTTGTCTTCATAATTATCAATTGGGAGTGCAAAATCGGTAGAGTATCTAAGTTCTACCTCGGCAGTTTCACCCTGAGCCAATTCGGCAAAAACCACAACAAAGTCGGGGTTCTGATTTAACTCTATATCTTCTTGCTCATTACATGAAAACAAAGATGCAACAACAAGGCTTGCAAACAGTATATTGAATATCTTTTTGATCATCTGACGTTAGAATTTAAAGTTATAGTTAAACATAGGAACAAAGCGAAAAAAGGTTGCCTTATCAATGCGTTTGTTTCTACCCAACTCGTCTAAAGGCTTGTTTCCGTAGGTGTGCAACCAAGGGTTTTGTCTGCCATACACATTATATATAGATATACTCCAGTATCGTTTAAACTTGCGATTAGGTCGTAACGACCTTTTTGAATAGATGGAGATAGACAAATCGAGTCGGTGATAGTCCTTATATCGCCTGCTGTTTATCTTAGAATAAATAGGAACATCAACCCCTTTATAAGTATAATGCGCCAAAGGAACATTATAAGGCTGCCCTGTTTGGAAGGTCCATAAAGCACTTAGCTCAACTCTTTTTGAAGGCTTATACATGATGACGATGTTAATGTCGTGAGGACGATCTTGATATGAAGGGTATTTTTCGCCACTGTTAATTCTGTCTGTCTTTTGCCAAACTCTGGAATATGTATAGTTTATCCAACCCGTAAAACGACCCTTAACTTTCCTTGCCGACAGTTCAAGTCCGTATGCATTACCGTTTCCTTCAACAATATTCTGCATTACATTGTCGAAAAACACATCGGTTCCCGGCAAAAAGTCTTTCTGGTTATACAGATCCTTATAGTAGCCTTCGGCAGAAAATTGCCATCTGTTTTTGAATAAATTACGATAATATCCCAAGGTATATTGATATGAGTATGAAGGCAAAATAGAACCCATAGAAGGAATCCACAAGCTAATGGGAGAGCTAAACTTAAAGCCATTCATTGAATGCAAAAACTGTGTGTTTTTTGAAAACGAAGCTTTTAACGATGATTCTTCATCTAACAAATAGGTGGCAGTTAGCCTTGGTTCTAAGCTATTGAACTGTTCAACAATGTTGCCAGCAGAGTAGTGTTTAGTAACTATGCTTTCGGTTCCGGCTTCATAACTCAATTCATCATACGGACCAATAACACTAAAATTGCTAAATCGCAAACCGGCATCAATGGTTAGTGTGTTGATGGGTTGATAAACGGCAGAAAGATACAGCCCATTCTCGAGGGCATTGATGGTTTCCTGAGTTTCGTTGTTATTAACCTTGCTGGCAACACCCGTATTAAATCCGTGGAACAAAACATTACCACCAAACTTCAATGACAGCTTAGGCAACAGGTAGTATTCGAAATCGATTTTGCCATTAATATCTTTAATACCTCCGTCAATCACACCAATTCCGCCATTCTCTTCATTATCTTTTTCGATGTTGCCTTCAGAATCGATGGGAGCAAGATAGTAGTCGAATACGCTATAAATAAAAGATACATTCGAGAATAGTTTGCTATTATAAAGGTGATTCCATCTAATTGTTGAAGTTTTATTTCCCCAATTAACATCCATCATACGCATCATCTTAGCAGCATCTCTACCTGCATATGCAGAAATAAAAATCCTATCCTTACTACCTATCCACGAATTAAGCTTCATGTTGTAGTCGTAAAAGTAAGCCTTGTTCTTATTTCCCGAAAGCAAGAGTGGCAAATCGAGATACGACCTTCTTCCGGATATCATAAAAGAGCTTTTTCCCTTTTGTATGGGGCCTTCAAACATCAATCGAGAAGATATTAAGCCTATACTCCCCTTGCCATGATACTTTAAATTATTCCCTTCCTTCATCTGAACATCGAGCAAAGACGACAATCGCCCGCCAAAACGCGATGGTATTGCACCCTTAATCAGAGTTGCACTCTTAATAGCATCACTGTTAAAGACAGAAAACAAACCTGCAATATGCGAAATGTTATACACAGTGGCTTCATCTAGCATAATAAGGTTTTGATCGGGGCGCCCCCCACGAACATACAAACTCGAAAAGCCTTCGGTTCCGGCTTTCACGCCACTAGTTAGCTGAAAAGCCTTAACAATGTCTTTCTCTCCAAACAAGTCGGGCAAAAACTCAATATCACTGGGTTTCAAAACCTCCACCCCTGTTTGAGTACTCCTAACATGCTGCTGTTCCACTTTGTCAGCCTTAATTTCAACTTCTTTTAAATCGATTGAAAGTGGCTGAAGAAGAACATCAAAAGAAATATCTGAAGTTAAATCTAATGTTTCTTTCTTCAAATCATAACCTACATACTGAAATTTTACGGTATAATTTCCTTTCGGAACAGAAACAGAATAATAGCCATAAGTGTTAGTAGACGTGCCAATGTTTAAATCTGAAACATAAACCGTTGCACCGATTAAGGTTTCTCCAGTCTTGGAATCCTTAATAAATCCACAAACAGTAGCATTCTCCTGCCCTAGCAATGGCTTCCCCACCAACACGAATAAAAATAGAATAATACAAAGCTGCCTGAGCTTAACAAAGCCAGTTTCAATAACAATTCCCCTCATCAAAAAACCTCTACTTTTTGTTTGTAATTAACTAATCTACCTTTATAAACAACCGTATTACAGCAATATAATACGCAAAACCAATCCCTTATATAACTCCGAGCATGCAATTATACAAAAATATTTAGTCGCTTACCAGACGATTTTAATTTCGTTGCGCAGAAAAAAAAAGTACGAATATTACACTCCGCTTTAGGGTATGCAGCAACAAATGTGTCTTACATATAAGTTTCACAAAGTTGAATTAAGAACAAACACAATGAAAAGCAAAGCAATCCTCGTCCTCTTACTGATTTCATTTATCGCCGTAAGCTGTAAGAAAACTAAACATGAAAATCCAATTCCCCAGAGTAGTACCGAAGAAATAGCAGTAAAATTTGATACTACCGGAGTGCCTGCCTACAAACCCGAATATTGGAATGATGGCAAAGGCATGAATACAATCCAAGCAAGACACAATTGCTATGCATATGCCTGCAATGTATTTTATGCAGATAAAGAAACCTTTGTTGCTACACCTGGCAAGAAGGCAGGAATAGAATTACCCGATCCGTTTTCTGCTCAGGATGCTATAAAGGGCGCCGTTGCCGACGGTTTAATGAAGTTGAATGGAAATGAAGAACCTCCAAAGGGCTGGACTAAAGTTGCTCTATTCCTCGAACTTGAAGAAGGAAATACAGACGGAACAAAGGCTACCGATTTCCATTGGTATCGACGAGATAATAATGGCTACTGGTCGAGCAAAGGAGGAGAATCACCTGTAACCAACGAAGATTCGATGGGAAATAAGATCAAGGATCCAAGATCACCAGATCCAGACAAGAAGCACCCATACTTCGTAACCTTTATGGCGGTTAAGTCGTCATCAAAACAAGGTCAGGGAGTAACCAGAGTAAAATAAAATAACCAAATCCATCAGAAAGAGGTTGTCTAATAAAAGCTAGGCAACCTCTCCTATATATAATATAGTGCCAACGATTCTAAAACTTAAGGTCATCTTCAAAGTAATCTTTAGACAGTAAAGTATTGACCAAGACAATTACCGATAGAATCAAAACAAATCCCATCAACACATAATCGCCAGATAATTTGTTCATCAAGGAAGTAAGAACCAAAGGAATAATACCTGCAAAAAAGGCAAAGCCCAAGTTGTAGCAAAAGGCAAAACCAGACAAGCGGTAGGAAGTAGGAAATCGTTCAATAGCAAAACAGGCGAAGGTTCCATTGGTAGGCGCCAAGGCCAAGGCCCATATAGCCAACCATATATACAATTCAAGGTAGCTTGAGAAATGAGGCAAAGCCATGAAGAAGAAGAACGAACCCACCAACGCCATAACACTTCCCCAGAGCATTACATTCTTTCGGCCAAAGCGATCAGAAATCCACCCACTCAGGAAGATAAGCAACCCATAGATTCCGAAAAGAAAAACGGAGACCTGACTGTTGTTTTCAATATGAAGCGAAGAGTATTTGTTTATGAATTCAGGGATACGAGCCATAACGAATAAGTTGCCCGATGTTAGTGCCATCGCAAAAAAAGCGTGCATAATCTCGCGTTTAGAATTCCTGAATAAGTCAATCAACGGAAACTTACGCTTCTTCTTTATAAAGTCGTGGAATATCTGCGGCTCCTTAAAACTCGATCGCAACCATAACACCAATAGTCCGGCCAAGCCACCAAATACATAACAAACCCTCCATCCATAATGCGGAAATGCACTTTCGGGCAAGAATAGCTTAACCAATAATATAACCAAAGACGTTAAAAGCATTCCCCATGTTACTCCCAGAAACAGAAGACCGTTAACCATTCCCCTTTTCTCCGGAAAATGCTCGGACGAGAAAATGGCAGCACCAGGTATTTCTCCGCCAAGCGAGAAGCCCTGAACCAATCGAGCCAGCAACAACAAAACAGGAGCCCACCATCCTATTCGATCAAAGGACGGTAAAACAGCAATAAAAAAGCTAGACAGAGACATTAATGTTAGCGAATACTGAAAGGCTTTCTTCCTTCCCCACCTATCGCCTAAGTGACCAAAGAAGATTCCTCCCAAGGGTCGGACAACAAAACCCACAGAAAAGATAATAAGAGTCTCGAATGAACCAGACCCTTGCGACTCGGCAAAGAAATTCCGAGAGATAGAATCAATCAGGAAAAGAAATAGAGAGAAATCAAAAAATTCCAGCAATCCGCCTAGGGAAGCCACAAGAGATATGCGGACAACTGCACTTTTGTACTGCATTTTCGCCATAAAACACTGTTTTTTCTTGATGGTCTAAAAGACACTACAGTAAAGTTACTAACTTTATAATTAACTGTGTATAATATTTTTACACAAGTTCAAAAACAAATACTCAGCACACCTCAAAGCTAAATTTATAGTATAACGCACTCAATTACAAATTAAATATTAGAAAAACATCACTAAAGAATCTTCAACTAATAGATAGTAAAAAATATTTATTCGTACTTTTGCCCAAGAAATTCTGAATTAGAAAGAACTAAAAACATACATCTGATTTTCTAGTTTACAACACCATGGATTACAAAAATATCATTATCAAAATCAGACGAATAGTTCGTTCCATCAATCTTGAATCAAAGAAAATACAGAAAGATTATGGAGTGAGCATTCCCCAAATATTATGCTTAGAATTCTTGAAGAATTCTCCATATTACCAAACAACACAGAAGAACATTAGAGATCACTTGAACTTAAATTCAAGTACCGTAACAGGAATCATCGGACGTTTAGAGAAAAGAGGTATGCTTGCGCGCTTGCCAAAATCTGGCGACAAAAGGGTTACTACAATAACCCTAACATCAATTGGAGATGAATTGCTGCAAAAAACACCCGATCTTCTGCAACAAAGGTTAGCTCTGAAGCTAAAGAAAATCCCCGACAACGACCTGATTAAGATAAGCGAGTCGCTCGAAATACTTGTAAAGATGCTCGAAATTGAAGATGTCGATGCTTCTCCTTTACTTACTGCTGAAGACGAAATCAAAGAAGATTATAACTACGAAGCATAATGATATAATAGCACTGAACTAAGCAAGTTAGGCAAACAACTGCTTTTATATTCAATCTAATCCATAATAAGACTGTGTCGAGTAATGAGTTGCGCGTTATTCACAAAAAACAATTTGACCTGCAAATCATTGTAGATTTTCTCGCTACTCATTACTCTTTACCCACCTCCCACCTATTGCAACCCATAACTATAACCCAGATAAACAATTCCACAAACCTTAGATTCCATAGAATTGGAGCATTCACAATGCGAGATAACAATTACTGTTGCACAATTAGACAAAATTCGTTTCTGCAGAACATAATTCCATATTAAATAAGTTTTCTTATAAAGAGTCATCAATACGATAATCAAGAACAACACGTTATTTTACTTAAAAACAAAGAAATACAAGAGATAGACAAGAAAAGAAATGGCGAACAAAAAAACAGTATTTTGATTATACCATAAATTATTTATAATTTTGTCGCACAGAAACAAAAAGTAGGGGCATTCAATTTGATCTTTTTATTGAGCAACAACTTTTTCTAATTAGAAGAAACAAAATAACATTTCTATGAAACTAGCTTTCAGAAAAAGCTTTTCTCTATTAATTCTATTATTTATTATTAATAATAGTCTATTCTCACAGATTTCAAAGCATTTAAAACTTGGGGGAGCTCTTCGATTTAACTATCGTTATAAGAACTGGGATACATATAGCAAAAACGTTGGGGGCGATTTTGTTTTAGATATCTTTCGTCTAAATGCAAAGGCTAATTATTCAAATTTATTTCTTGATGCCGAATATCGTTTCTATCCGTCAGATTTCGGAGGAGGCATGTTACATCATGGATTTATTGGATATAATTTTAATGAAAACATAAATATACAAATAGGAGTCAATCAAGTTCCATTTGGATTATTACCATACACAGGCCATAGTTGGTTTGCAAACTTACCTTATTATATAGGATTAGGAGACGATCATGATGCCGGAATAAAATTAGAGTATAAAAAAAGCAATTGGAACCTTGCTCTTGCTTGGTACAAAAATGCTGAAGGAGGAAAAAAATGGATTAAATACTCCAACGGAAAAAGTGGTTATGGAGTAGATCCAGCAAGATATTCTTATGACCTTGCAGGAGACGTAGAAGAAACCAACCAAGGAAACGCCCGTGTCGAATACGAATTAAACAATCAGAAATTCGGAGTCTCTGGGCAACTTGGCAATTATTTCAATCATGTAACAAAGAAAAATAATTCACACTACGCTCTGGCAGTGCATTATCAAGGCAGTTTTCTAAAAGAAAAACGCTTAGATATTAGGCTAGAAGCCTTGAAATATAATTACATTGGTACAAAAGAAAATACCATAACAATAGTTGCCTTCAATTACCCATACAATATAGCCAATGAAGCCTATGTTTTCTTAGGAGGTATAGCATACACAATCCCAATCAATTGGAAATTTATTAAGTCAATTCAGATTTACGAAAACTACAGTTATATGCATAAACCAGTAAATGGTTTTAACGACACTCAAATGAATGTTGTTGGAATGCTCGTCGAAGCAGGGCCAGTTTACACTTATATCGACTATGCATCGGCAAAAAACCAAGACTGGTTTGGTCCTTGGGGTGCTTTCGGAAAAAATGCAAATTCCTATGGTTTAGGTCGTGGTGCTGAAAATCCTGAATGGAACTCTTGGCTCAATATCAATATAGGCTACTATTTCTAACCTACAACCTAATAATCAAAACATGAATAACCAAAAGATATTTACCTCTTTTTTCAAACCTGATTCTCGAGAAAGAATGGAAATTATTAATTTCCTTTTTGAGCATCTAGAAGAATATGGAGATCCTAAACAAGATATAGAAAAAGCTATAGCTTATGCCTTAAAAGAATCACCTTCTTTGGGAGGCTTTATAGTTACATCAAAAATCGAAGATCAAATTACTGGTGTGGTAGTCATTAATCATACAGGAATGGAAGGATATATTCCAGAAAACATTCTTGTATACATAGCTACACATAAAGAATACAGAGGTAAAGGTATTGGTAAAGAATTAATGAATAAAGCAATAGAATTAGCCAAAGGTGATATCGCTTTACATGTCGAACATGATAATCCAGCACGCTTTCTTTACGAAAAACTGGGTTTCAAAAATAAGTACATGGAAATGAGATTATCTCAAAACAAACAGTAATGGCCTATATAACACTAAATACAAAGAAATTAAAAGAGAATTATATTTTTCTTAAAAATATCTTTCAAAAAGAAAATATAGAGTGGGCTGCTGTAACAAAATTACTCTGTGGTAACAAACTTTTTCTTAATGAATTAATAAATTTAGGAATAAAACAAGTATGCGACAGCAGAGTGTCGAATTTGGCGAATATTAAATCTTTAAATAAGGATATTGAGACAATATATATTAAACCTCCGCCAAAAAGAGCAATAAAGAAAATCGTTGAATTTGCTGATATCAGCATGAATACCGAATTTGAAACAATTCGATTATTATCTAAAGAAGCAAAACATCAAAACAAAACCCATAAAATCATGATTATGATTGAACTTGGGGAGTTAAGAGAAGGTGTTATGCGAGAAGATTTTATCGATTTTTACGAAAAGGTATTTGAACTTCCTAACATAGAAGTTGTGGGAATTGGAGCCAATTTAACTTGTTTATATGGTGTATTACCTAATCCTGATAAATTGATTCAGTTAAGCCTTTACAAGCAACTTATTGAAGTGAAATTCAAACGAAAAATTCCTTTTGTCTCTGGAGGATCTTCTGTTACAATTCCTTTGATATTTCAGAATTTACTTCCTAAAGGCATCAATCATTTTAGAGTGGGAGAAAGTTTGTTTCTAGGAACAGATGTATACAACAACAACACCCTAAATGATATGCATAACGATGTCCTTAGATTGTATTCGGAAATAATTGAATTAATCGAAAAACCCCGTGTACCTACTGGTGATATGGGAACAAATGTTGAAGGAGAAAGTTATGAATTCGACAAAGAAGACATAGGAAAAACATCATATCGAGCTATACTGGATCTGGGACTATTAGATGTAGAAGAGAACCATCTTACCCTCTCAGATCCTGAACTCCAGTTTGCTGGAGCAAGTTCGGATATGCTTGTTGTAGACCTGGGAACAAACCCAAAAAATTACAAAACTGGTGACATAGTTGAATTGAAAATGGATTATATGGGCACTCTTCGTGCTATCAGCTCTCGATATATCGAGAAAAAGATAGCTAAACAAGATTAAGTACAATTCATTTTTTGCGTGAAAAGATAGATAATAGTAGAGGGAGATATTATGAGAAGTACCAAAATGTCAGGGTTACAAAAGGAGATTGATTCATCAGATGACATTGCCTGGAGTATAAAAAAAGGCAAAAACAATAAATATGTAAGAAGCGACAATAAAACTTTCTTTGGAATAAAAGCCAATGGAACAGTTTTTTTAGGCTCTTTTTTCATAATTTTTGTGCTAGTAGCTGCAACTATAATTATTGGAAAACCTATAGAACAATGGTTCTCCAAAACACAAACATTAATTGCCAATAATGTAGGCTGGTTTTTCATTCTATGTATGAACTTTTTTCTTGGTTTCGCCATATTCTTAGGATCTGGTAAGTTTGGAAAAATCAGATTGGGAGGAGACAAAGCAAAACCTGACTTTGGATTAGGGGCTTGGTTTTCCATGCTCTTTAGTGCTGGAATGGGAATAGGATTACTTTTTTATGGAGTTGCTGAACCAATTTTACATTTTGGAAACAATCCTTTTCAAGGCAGTAATTCGAGTGTTGAATCAGCAAAATTAGCAATGGGCATGACTTTCTTGCATTGGGGTATACACGCTTGGGCTACCTATGCATTAGTGGGTCTGGCATTGGCATATTTTACTTTCAACAAGAAATTACCTTTAACAATCCGTTCTATTTTTTATCCAATCCTAGGAGACAGAATATACGGGTGGATTGGCGATTTAATTGACATTATTTCTGTTATAGCTACCCTTTTTGGACTGGCAACATCTCTTGGCTTTGGAGTTCAACAAGTAAACGCTGGCTTATCCTATCTATTCAATATAGAATATGGCAGTACATGGCAAATAGCATTAATTGGTATAATAACATTCTTTGCTACCCTATCTTTAATCTTAGGATTAGATAAAGGTATTCGTCGCCTAAGCGAATGGAATATACGTTTAGCATTGTTATTACTAATGTTTGTCCTGATTATTGGACCAACCCTTTTCCTATTAAAATCATTTGTTCAAAATTTAGGATTTTATCTAAACAATTTTTTTGAACTAAGTTTTTGGACCGAATCGTTTTTAGGTGCTAAAGAATCTAGCCATTGGCAAAACACATGGACCACATTCTATTATGCATGGTGGATTGCATGGTCGCCTTTTGTTGGTATTTTTATTGCACGTATTTCAAAAGGAAGAACAATTCGTGAATTCATTACTGGTATCCTACTTGTTCCTACTCTATTAACCTTCCTATGGATCTCTGTATTTGGAGGAAGTGCTATTTATCAGGAATTAATAGGAAACTCTCAAATATCTGAAGCGGTAAATTCTAATATTGCTACAGCAATTTATCATTTACTGGAACAATATCCTTTACCATTCATATCCTCTATTTTAACAATTTTGCTAATAATCAGCTTCTTTGTTACTTCATCAGATAGCGGTTCAATGGTAGTAGATACATTAACTTCGGGAGGTAAATTAGATGCTCCAGTTGGACAAAAAATATTTTGGGCTTCAATGGAAGGTGTTATAGCAATCGCGCTTCTTATTGGAGGTGGTTTGGCTGCTCTTCAAACAGCTATAATCATAACAGGCTTACCTTTTGCATTCATTCTTTTATTTATGTGTTATAGCTTATATAAAACACTAAATAAAGACTTAAAGAAGGTCAAAAAGGAATTAGAAGAAACAAAATAGTCATATAAAAATAAGGAGTACACCAAAAACATGGTACTCCTTATTTTTTATCATCCTGCCAGTCATCTTCCCTATACCCCCTTCCCTATTTATATATCTACTTCTTTATATTACCGAAAAAGTAATTTAAACAAAATCTCTATTTTTATTTTCAAAAGCAAAACCAAGATTCAAAATCTACACATGAATAAAGTCAAACAAAAATGGATGATCTAAAGACAAAAATCTATCAAACAAAAAAAAACCAAAGACCCAAAACAGAAAAACATCAACAAAATGGAGAAAAGATAAAACATAGACCAAAAAACACCAAAATAGTTCCCATAGGATCTTTCCTTATTATCCTTATTCTACTAATCACTACATTATATGTAGGAAAACCCATGGAGCAATTATTTGCCAAAGCCCATACATCAGTGGCAAATAACACTGGATGGCTTTTTATTTTATGCATTAATTGCCTTCTTGTATTTATTGTATACTTGGGATTCAGTAAATATGGAAAAATTCGCATTGGAGGCAAAAATGCAAAACCCGAATTTAATACTACATCATGGCTTTCTATGCTCTTTAGCGCAGGAATTGGTATTGGTTTATTATTCTATGGTGTAGCAGAACCTATCCTTCATTTTAACAAAAACCCTTTTAGTGCTGGAAGCGCCAATATCGAAACTGCAAAATCAGCTATAAACATAACCTTTCTTCATTGGGGAATACATGGTTGGGCAATATATGCTGTTGTAGGTTTAGCCATGGCTTATTTTACTTTCAACAAAAAACTTCCTCTTTCAATACGATCAATCTTTTACCCCCTTTTAGGAGATAAGATTTATGGTTGGACAGGTAATGTTATTGATATAATCGCTGTAATTGCAACCTTATGTGGACTTGCCACTTCTTTAGGTTTAGGAGCTCAACAAATTAATGCAGGCTTGTCTTATCTGTTTAATGTTGAATATAGCAATGGCTGGCAAATTGGACTGATAATTATTATAACGTTTCTTGCTACCATATCGCTTATAAAAGGTTTAGACAAAGGAATAAGACGCCTTAGTGAATGGAATATTCATCTAGCATTATTCCTTTTAATGTTTGTACTAATTATTGGACCTACTGTTTTTCTTCTAAAAAGTTTTGTTCAAAACATAGGCTTTTATTTCCAACATTTTCTGGAGTTAAGTTTTTGGTCTGAATCATATACTGGATTAAAAAAAGATACGCATTGGCAAAATTCATGGACAATATTTTATTGGGCATGGTGGTTTGCTTGGTCTCCATTTGTAGGGATTTTTATTGCAAGAGTATCAAAAGGAAGAACAATTCGAGAATTTATTGCAGGAGTATTACTTGTTCCAACATTACTCACTTTCTTCTGGGTTTCAGTTTTTGGCGGTAGTGCAATATATCAGGAGCTTTCAGGAAACACTCAAATTTCTGAGGCAGTTAATTCAAACATAGCAACAGCTATTTACCATTTATTAGAACAATACCCTTTGCAATTTTTCTCATCTATATTAACAGTAATACTTATATGCAGCTTCTTTATAACATCATCAGATAGTGGATCATTAGTTGTAGACACAATTACCTCAGGAGGAAAACTAAACGCTCCTGTAAGTCAAAAAATATTCTGGGCTTCAATGGAAGGATTAATTGCTATTATACTTCTTGTAGGAGGGGGATTAACAGCCTTTCAGACAGCAACAATACTAACAGGCTTACCTTTTGCTATAATAATAATATTCATGTGCTACAGTCTGCACAGAACCCTTAAAAAAGATTATGAAAAAGCAACTTAAAAAACCATGTATTTAGTGAGGGCCTTTGGAAAAAATAATGTCCAAAGAAAGTTGACACAGTTATTTGAACAAACCCACACTCTTACCCTTAACTGGATAAAAACCTCCTAGGTTTTGGATAAAAACCTCCTAGGTTTTAGATGAAGACCTCCTAGGTTTTGGATGAAGACCTCCTAGGTTTTGGATGAAGACCTCCTA
>JBGRQE010000067.1:0-19790 GCA_041725955.1 Bacteroidales bacterium | reverse complement strand
ACTTCTTATTTGATGAAAATTTTCCTGATAATCAAATTGATTTGCAATGGATAAAGATAATGGAACCAAATCAATTTGATTATCAGGAAAATTTTCATAAAATAAGAAGTATTAAAAAAAATCCTAACTCCAACAATATTTTTAGTGGACTTTCGATATTTAAAAAGGAAAAATTTACACAAATGCCTTTTTCACGACCTGGGTTAGCTAAATTTGATCAAGACGGGAACTTACTATCAAAGAAATTTATTTTGACTGATAAAGATATTGGTACTATTAGTGATTTTGAATTTATTGATAAGGAAAGATTTATGGCAATTTCTTTTTTTGAAAGAAATTATAATTTTGAAGAAGAAGGTCAAAATTCAAAAGTAAATATTGAAGAGTTTGAAAGTTTAAATTTTAGAAAAAGTAATACCTTTCCTCCTGAAGCAGCAAAAGCTGTTATATTTGATACCCTTGGGAGTATTTTAAAAGAAATACAACTGGATATGGTTAGTATTTCAATTTGCAAAACCAGGGATAATAAATATTTAATTCTGGGTAATAATACTTTAACTTTAGAAAAACATCCTACAGTTGTGCTAAGCAAATTTAATCAGAATTTGGAATTTGATACTATTTATTCTGAGTCAAGAGAATATGATTATAAATGTGATCATCCCATAAATGATTCAGAGATTTATTTGTTAGATTTTTTAAAAACAGGGTTGTTTGAGGAAGATAATCAGCAAAAAGAAATTTCTTTGAAAATTTTTCCAAATCCAGTAAAATCTGAATTTACAGTACGCCTACCTAACTACATTCAGAAAGATTTTAGATTTGAAGGAATGCAAATCTCTCAGCAAAAATTTTCATATAAAAAAGAGGCTTATTTGGAGGTCGTGGATGTAAATGGAAGGATACTTTGTAAACATTTTTTATCAGAAAATCAAGATGTAATTCAATTTAATGCAGAGACATGGTTAAAGGGAATTTATTTGCTTCGTTTGATTTCGGATAATAAACAAGTAGCTAAGACAAAAGTGATAAAGAATTAATAAAAGGGGATTGTAGTAATGAAACTATAATCCCCATTTATTTCTTAATATGAATTTTTTCAGAATAAATTAAAATTCTTCCAATTCAGCCAATGCAGTTTTTTCTTTTTTTAGATAAAAGCGTAACCATTCAGTCATTCTTCCTAATAATAAGCTTTCGGCCAATGATCGAGCGTCTATACCTCCTTCATAAAGTTCGCGAACTGCAGCTACATAATATTTATCTTCAATTTGAATATAAGACGATAGGGGTGTGTTTTCTCTAAAATCAACAGCTTCATCTTTGTCGTCGAAAGGGAAAATCTCTGCAAGGAACCTTGGGGTTTTTGTGTGTAATATAAATTCGCGTGATGTAACAACATCATTTCTACAGATTAAAAATCTAGGCTTTCTACTCATGTCTGTATATAGATTAGGGTTTTTTTGATAAATACAAAAGTACCATAATCTAAAGTCTTTTTTATTTGTTTATTAAAAATATTGTAACCAAGCATATAAAATTTTGTCTAATGATTAAATTTTATCGAATTTTGATTTTGAAAAAAAGACTAAGATGAAAGCTTTTGAAAAGGTAAGAAATTATTTACTAGACTTAGACTATAATATAATTCTCGAGGATAAAGAGGAAACTCTTTTTATTGTTGAGAAAGAAGAGGATGGTATTTCAAATTTAATTGTAGATTGCGAGGAACCTATTTTGATTATAGAGCAGCATCTTTTTAATTTGGAAAAGGCAGATCCTGAAATAATGATGGCTCTTTTACAGAAAAATATGGATATTATTCATGGAGCGTTCGCTATAGATGAAACGGGTGAAAGAGTTGTTTTCAGAGATACTTTGCAGTTAGAAAATTTAGATAGAAATGAGATTGAGGGAACACTCAATTCATTGTCATTATTGCTTTCTGAGTATTCAGAAAAAATTATCCAATTTGCAAGTGTAGAGATTAAGTAATTCAATTTAAGACTAAAATGAGTATTTTTAAACGTATATTTTCTTTAGGAAAGGCTGAGGCGAATGCTGTTATTGATAAACTGGAAGATCCAATTAAAATGACCGAGCAAGGTATTCGTGATTTGAAAAATGATCTGGATAAAAGTTTGCAGGCATTAGCCGAAGTAAAAGCTTTAGCAATTAGAAATCGTCGCGAGAAATCTATGGCAGAGCAAAAAGCTGCAGATTTTGAAAGAAAAGCCATGGCTCTTTTACAAAAAGCTCAGGGTGGATCTATAGATATGACTGAAGCAGAGAGATTGGCAGGTGAAGCGTTGGTGAAAAAGCAAGAAAATGAAGAAATTGCTAAAACCAGAATTGGTGAGCTTCAAATGCTTGAGAATAATATTCAAAAGTTAGACAGTAATATTCAGCGTTTGAAATCTAGTATTTCAAATTATGAAAATCAACTGAAGACTTTAAAAGCCAGAGCAAGAATCTCTTCAGCGCAAAAGAAAATCAATAAATCATTGGCGAATGTTGATTCTAGTGGAACTGTAAGTATGCTAGAGCGTATGAAAGATAAAGTGGATCAGGAAGAAGCTCTTTCTGAAGCTTATCTTGATATTGCAGACAACGGAAAGTCGATTGATGATGAAATTGATAATGCTTTACGTGGAGAGAAGAAGGTAGAAGCAAATCTAGCTTTGGAAGAGTTGAAGAAGAAAATGAATATGTAATATTTTTTGCTAGCAATTTTAAGGAATTGGGGATTATCAAATTCTTTAAAATTGCTTTCTTTATATTTTAATATGGGTATATTCGACATTTTTAGAAAGAAAAACAATGAATCTCATTATGATGTAAATGATATTCGTATTAATGATTTAGCCAAAGGTTTTGTTTTCGATTATAATTTAGAAACTTGGTTAGTCGTTGAAGAATATGTTTATGATTGGGGCCATAATTGTTTTTCTAAGGAATTTAAAATATCTAATGGAACAGAAACCCGATATTTGTCTTTTGAAGAAGATGATGAACTATTAATTTGTTTATCGCAAAAGATTTCTGTTCGTAGCATACAGAGTAATATTCCTGCTTATATAGGTGAAAATGATTGTCCTCCTGAAAAAATTGAATTTGAAGGAGTAAACTATTATCTTGATGAAGAATCTCCTGGATATTTTCAAACCGTTGGTGATGGTGATGACGATTGGGATGAGCTTATTTCATGGGGATATTATGATAAAGAAATGACAAAAAGCTTGTGCATTGAACAATGGGATGATCGTTCTTTTGAGGCATCAAAAGGTTTAATGTTAAAGGAATTTGAAATCACAAATATTTTACCTGGATCATAATAAGATTAAAACCGTAAAATTTAAATTGAAATGAAGAATATTTATAGAAGAAGGTCTTTCCTTTGTTTCTATTTTTGCTTGCTTTTTGTTTTTTGTTTTTCCTGTTCAAATAATGGAGGATACAATAAAACGCCTATCGACAAATTAATTGTTGAGATGAGTGATATTCCTGATTATTCAATTATTTTGAATGATATGGATTATCGCGATGGGAAATATGTTCATGAATATAAAATTGTTGAGCATAAATTTAAACCTATTGATACTTTATTTAGTCGAACTACTAGCTTTTTAGAAGTAAGTCCAGAGTTTTTTCAGAAGCATGAAAAAAACTTGGGAATGGAAATCGTTTCTAAAGTAAATGGGAAACTTAGTAAAGTTGCTTCTCCTCCTGGATATAATACTTATGTAGGGAATTCAAACTATGGGCATTGGGTGAATAATAATGGTTCTTCATTTTGGGAGTTTTATGGTAGATATGCTATGCTTAACTCTATGTTTCATATGATGTCTTATCCTGTTCGTCGTAGCTATTATGATGATTTCGACGATCATCGTAGACGAGGAAGATCTTATTATGGACCAGCAAATAATGGTAGGCATTATTATGGAACAGGTAGTACTTATTCCAGAGGTCGTGGAAATTCAAGCTGGGAAAATAAGCCCAAAACTTTTAAGGATAAAGTAAGAACTAGAGTAAGCCGCAGTGTGGTTAGTAGAAAGAATTCAAAGCGAGTAAATAGAAGTTCTAGTCGATATAAAAGTTCTAGTATGAGATCTCGAGGTGGGGGATTTGGTAAATAGTTTTTTAATAAAGATATTATTATGAAAGATCTTTTACATAATCCATATTTTTTACAATTTGTTGAGGGTATTGGGTATTTAATTTTAGCTTTTATCTTGTTTGTTTTGGGCAGATTAGCCTATCATATTCATCGGCCAAAAATTAAAATTAGAGCCGAACTGGTAGATCATGATAACTTAGCATTTGCTTTGGCGCATACTGGTTATTTTGCAGGCCTGTTAATTGTTATCGGTGGTGCTATCATGGGACCATCAAATGGATTCTGGATTGATATTTTGGATATATCAATATATGGTTTGCTTGCTATTGTATTATTGAATATCAGTATTTTTATTAATGATAAGATAGTATTAAACAAGTTTTCTGTTCAGAAAGAAATCATTAGAGATCGAAATTCTGGTACAGGTGTAGTTGAAGGAGCAATGGCTATTACATCAGGTCTGATAATTAATGGTGCGATAATTGGTGAAGCAGATAATTTATCTTTTGGAATTATATCGGCTATTGTGTTTTGGTTTTTGGGGCAAGTTTTTCTTGTTATAGCTTTAAAATTATCGAACTTATTTTCGACTTATAATATACAAGAGCAAATAGAAAAAGATAATGTTGCTGTAGGTATTGGCTTTTCAGGGATCATTATAGCAATAGGTATTTTAATTCGTTTTTCAGTTGAAGGTAGCTTTTTAGGTTGGGGAGATTCAATTTTTTACTTATTCTTCTATACCCTAATAGGTTTGATTCTTCTTCCTTTTGCTCGCTTTTTGTGTGATAAGATATTATTGCCAGGAAAGAATTTAACTGATGAGTTAATTAATCAAGAAAAACCTAATTTAGGTGCTGCAATTATTGAAGCCTTTGCTTATATTTCAAGTGCTATTTTAATTACTTGGAGTTTATAGTTTGAAACGGCTTGTGAAGATTATAGAGAGAGAGGTGTGATGAGAAGCCATATTTTAAAACTGAGTATTTTTGCTACCGGTCTTGCTGGTATTGTTGCAGAGTATATTTTATCAACTTTAGCGACTTATTTTCTTGGAGATTCAATTCTGCAGTGGAGTTTAATTCTTTCTGTTATGTTGTTTTCCATGGGACTTGGTAGTCGGATAAGTCGATCTATAAAGAAATACCTGGCAGAGGTTTTTATTTCAATTGAGTTATTGTTGTCTTTATTGGCATCTTTTTCTTCCATTTTAGCCTATACTATGGCTGGATTTTCTACTGTAACTTGGTTGGTAATTTATCTTACAAGTATTTCCATTGGTCTTTTGATTGGTATGGAAATTCCTTTAGTTATACGCTTAAATGAAAATTATGAGAGTCTACGAGTAAATATATCCAATGTCATGGAAAAGGACTACTACGGTAGTTTGGTGGGCGGATTATTTTTTGCTTTTGTAGGATTACCGTATTTAGGTTTAACGTACACCCCTTTTGTTCTTGGAATAATTAATTTTGGTGTAGCTTTTTGCTTATTTTTAATTGTAAAAAAAGAGCTTTCAACTAGAATTTCCCTAAAATTAAATATTGCCTTTGCTATTACATCTATTATTTTGTTTGTAGGACTATTTACTGCTCAAAAGATTATTTTGTATGGTGAGCAACATCGCTATACAGATAAAGTGGTTTATGCCGAGCAGAGCCGTTATCAAAGAATTGTAATTACAGAGTGGAAGAATCAACATTGGTTGTTTTTAAATGGTAATGAGCAATTGAGTAGTTTGGATGAAGCATTGTACCATGAAGTTCTTGTACATCCAATTATGCAATTGTTACAGAAACCAAGCAAGATTCTTATCTTGGGAGGAGGTGATGGCTGTGCTGTGAGAGAATTATTGAAATATCCTTCAATAGATTCGATTGTTCTAGTTGATTTAGATCCTGCAATGACTCGTTTGGCTAAAGAAAACACTATTTTGACTGATTTAAATCAAAATTCTCTGGATAGTCCTAAAGTCACAATTTTAAATGAAGATGGGTTTAAATATTTGGAAACGAGTAATGCTTATTATGATGCAATAATTGTTGATCTTCCTGATCCAAAAACTGTAGAATTAAGTAGACTTTATTCATATGAATTTTATTCCCTTTGTAAAAGAAGTTTGACTTTAAATGGAGCTATAATTACTCAGGCAGGAAGTCCTTATTATGCTACAAAAGCATACAATTGTATTGACACTAGTATGCAAGTGGCTGGATTTAATACCTTACCATTACATAATCAAATACCTACTTTGGGTGAATGGGGATGGATTTTAGGATCAAAAACATTGTCAAAATATCAGATGAAGAGTTTATTGATTAATAAACCTTTGCCTGCTGATTTACAAACTAAATGGTTGAATCAGGATGCCATGCAATTAATTACATCTTTTGGAAAAGACTTCTTCGGAGATGAAGACAGGCCAAAAGTAAATAGAATTCATGACCCTGTTTTATATCGCTATTATTTAAAAGGAAACTGGGATATATACTAATGGAAAATATAAAACAAAGTGCTGAAATACATAGTTTTCAGTCGTGGGTAGATTTCAAAGATATTGAAAGATCTAAGCAGGTATGTGCTCAAATATTAAAGGATTCAGGATTTAATGTATTGAATTATTCAGAGCAATTATTCCCAGGTGGTGGTTTTACAGCCATTTGGCTATTGGGCGAAAGTCATTTAGCGATCCATTTATTTATGCCTGAAGGGAAGATGTTTTTTGATTTGGCTAGTTGCAATAAAAATAAATCTGATTTGTTTTCTGATTATTTTCGAAAATCCTTTGCCAAGGAGAAAATTACTTCAACAATGAGATACTCTTCAAAGGGATGATAGCTACTTTTGAAGAATAAGTATTGGGATGTTACAAATTTTTATTGTATCTGTTTATAAGTACAAAAGCTTCCTTAATACCAAGTTCTCCTGCTTTACTGAGATCTGCAAGTGCTAACTTTATTTCATTTACTACGATTAAACTTAGTGCTCTGTTATAATAAGCTTCTCCGAATTGAGGTTCGAGTTTAATAGCTTTACTATAAAAGTCAATGGCCTTGTGGAAATTTTTTCTTTGGTTTTCAGTGTTACCAAGGTTGAAATATAAGAATGGAATATCTTTGTATTTATCGGATAATTGTAGATATGTATTAAAAATATCGGTATAGTCAACATTGATTTCTTTATCAAAAGGATTACTTAAACGATCGGGTTGAATAAGGTTTTTCTGCGTTTTATTATATTGATTATTGGCTTCCATAAAGTTGATATATGCGATATTTAATTGACTAAAAAGACTAAGAGAACTTGTTGAATCAAGCTTCTTAAATTCATTTTTTGCAATTTCCCAATTTTCCAATTCCATATTTATTATTCCACTCAAAAGAAAACTAAGGTTGGTTTTTGTTTTTTTGTCTTTAATATTCTGGATAGCTGTTTGGCTTTGTTTTAATATAGTATCTATATTTTGTTCTTTTACTTTGTTGTTGTCAAAGTAAGTGATTTCTAGTTGTAAGTTCTTTGGAAGTTTATTATTTATATCCTCTAGTTCTGAGTTGTATAATTTTTTATCTTGTGTTTGAAGTTTTACCAAATAGATTGGAATAAGTTGGTTTTTATAATTTAGATTTTTGAAACCCATGTTTTGGATTTCTTGATTTTCAAAATCACTGTCAAGGGTTACAATTCTTTCGTAATTCTCTCTATTTATTATTTTGTAATAGTTGTTGCCCAATAGCTTTTTTAATTTGTCTGGACTCATTGATTTTTTACGAATTTCGATGGCAGTTTGTTTATCTGTTTCTGCTCCAATAATATTTTTAGTTTTCGCTCTGACAAATGATCTTGCTTCATATCCATCTGCAAATAAAGGGTAAAGTTCTATGGCTTTAGATAGAGTTTCTTCTGCTTTTTTATACTTCTTTAGATCGCTTAATGTTACCCCTTTTAAGTAAAGGGTTCTTATGTTGTTAGGGTTTATAATTAATACATTATCAAGATCTAATAATGCGTCCTTTTGTTTGTTGGATTTTAGTTTTAATATAGCACGATTAAAAAAGGTTAAGGCATTTTGTGGATCCATTTTTAGCACAATATTAAAATCTTTTAGGGCTTCTTCTGGCTTTTCTAATTCAATATTTAATAGTCCTCTTAAAAAATAAATTCTGGGATTAGAGGAATTGATTTTTAAGCTTTTTTCGATATCACATTGAGCTCTTTTTAAGTCCTTTTTTTTCATATGTAAGAGACTTCTGCGCCAAAGAGCTTCAGCGTTAAGAGGATTTGCCTTTAGAACTAGATTTATACTTTTTAGTGCTTTTTCTATTTTGTTTAGCGAAAAATATGCTATTGCTTTATTTATATTGGCTTCAATAAATTTGGGTTGGATGAGTAGAACAGAGTCATATTTTTGAATTGATATATGGTACTCTTTCTTGCTTAGGTATATGTTTCCTAAATCAAATAATAATTGAGTATTATGAGGATCGTATTTTAAACCTGTTTTGAAGTCATTTAAAGCTAAATCATATTTTTTCTTTACTGCATATGTTTTTCCTCTGTATAGTAAAGCGTTTGTGAAGGCAGGAGCTATTTCAAGAGTTTTTGTGAAATCTTTTTCCGCTCCATCATAGTCTTTAAGAAAAAATTTAGCATAACCTCTTAGATATAATGTTCTAAAGTCTTTTGGGTTTCTAATTACAGCATTGTTTAAATTTACTAGAGCTTCAGAATATTTTTGTTTTTGAAGTAAATACTCTTCGCTTTGAAGAACGGCAATTGTATTAATTTGAGAAAAGGAGTTACTGATATTTGTTAAGATTAACAAACATAAAAGAAGGATTGGGAAATATTTTGAAATTCTTGCCATTCTTTTTGTTTTTGTAAAATAACAAAAAAAATACCAATTCTTTTTTAGGCATTAAACTTTAATGCCTATCTCTGCAATGTTTAGCAAAAAATGATCATCTTTATTGTCGCTATAAGCTTCAAGTATTTTGTAATCTTTTCCAATTAACTGTTCTAAGCGAATTTTCTTTTCTTTTCCACGGCAATTTTTCCCATTTATATTGGTAGATCCAAGATTCAGTTTTGTACCAATAAGGAAATCTGCATTTAGTTTTTTTGTAGGAATTTCAATTAAAAATTCTGGAGAGGCTGAGATTATATATACTTCAACTTTATTTTTTTTCAGGATTTCCAGCTTTTTACAAATTTCTGTATTCATATTTGTATTGAATTCTTTTTCCCAAAAAAGGCTTAAAAGTTTACTGTGATCCTCTGCTTTTATCATTTTGAGAAATATGAAAAACTTACCTTTAAATGTTTCAACAGAAGTTATTTTTAACTTATATAGTATATAGTAGAGTATTTGAATTGGAAGAAGAAGAAACAATAGAGGTCTTTTTTTAATACAGAAAATACAGAACTCAATTGTAGAATCCTTTTTATAAAGCGTTCCATCAAAGTCAAAGAATGCAATTTCTTTCATATTTTAAAATATATAATTAATCCTAAAAATATAGCCCAAGCTATAATTGTAAATTGTAGGAAATAGTCTTTGAAAAGAAGAGTTGTTGGATCGCCTTCTTTTCCTTTATTAGCATCTTCACTTACTAGTATATATCGAAATAAACCTAAGCAAACAAAGAAGCATGAATAAATGATTTTATCGGTTCCTAAATTAGCAATAACTTCAGGATTAATAGTGTAAAATACATAAGATATTAATGTTATTGTAACAGAAATATATTTAAAAGCATCAAGAGCTTCTTTCGAGTATTGACTTAAGACTTTACGATGATTTTTTGCATTTTCGCCTAATACTTCAATTTCAGATTTTCTTTTGGAAAAGCCTAAGAATAAAGAAAGGAAGAAGGTAACCATTATAATCCAATGTGAAGGATAAACGTTTACAGCAATACATCCAATTAGTATTCTAATAATAAAGTTAACAGCAATTGTAAAGACATCGATAAGTGCAATTTTTTTAAGCTTATATGAATAGGCAATATTTATTAAGATATAAGCAAGAGTGAGCATTCCCAAGAATTTGTTTATCAGACAAAAACCTGTAATAATTATAATTGCGAATATAATTATCGTAAAATACGCTTGCTTTAATTTAATAACACCACTAGCAAGGGGACGGTTTTTCTTTTTTGGATGTAGTCTGTCTTGTTCACGATCGTTGATATCATTAATTATATATACTATTGAACAAGATAGACAGAATATAAGAAAAGCGAAAAAAGCATTGCCCAATAGTATCGTATCAGAAAATTTTAATGAGAAAAAAAGTGGGGCAAAAATGATAAAGTTCTTTACCCAACTTTTTATTCGGATTAATTTCAAAAAATTTTGTAAGCCCATTCTTAAATATGTAAGTAAATAACACCAACCCTATTAAAAAAAATCTAAAAACTTTTATAGTTATTTAGAAGTGAACAAATATAGAAAAAACTTTTTCAATTGGTTTTGTTTACTATTTCTAAATTGCACTGATTAAATACATAACAATAATTTTAGTCATTTCTTAGACTTATCAATTAAGTATAGTCTTTGATTTTCTAGGGCGTTAATTGTTATTATATAATTACAGGTTCATTATTTGTAAAAAACAATCAGTATTCAATATACTTGATACGTGTTTGTTTTACAATGGTTTTGGTGGTTTGTGATTACAGGTTTTTATTGAACTTTTCTTATTCAAAAAAGCCAAATAACAAAGAAATATTTCCCTGTAATCCTTGATAGTCGTTGGTGTTAAAAAAGTTACTTTGAGTGTTGTTTTGAGAATGTCTTTTGGAAATAAATTGATATCCAATATTTGAATTTATCTTTAACCATGATGTTAGTGAAAAATTAACACCGATTTCAGGAATTGCTGTAAATATTTTATTCTGCGGAAGGTTTGCATTTCCTTCATTATTCAACTCCGATGATTTCAAAGATAAAGAGCCCCATCCAAATCGAGAACTTAAGTTAAAATGTATTTTTTTATATGGTTTCCAAAAATAACCAACAAGCAAACCTGTATGGGTAAAATGAATATCTGCATCAATTTTTTTTGTCAAAAAGAAGCCTGGAACAATTGTGATGCTTGTATGATTATTACTCACTAAACTTTGAGAATAGGCTCCAATATAAAGTCTGTCAAATAATGTTACTGCGCCTTGTCCTCCAAACATTAAACCTGCTTTGTTATTTATTGTTGTCAGACTCATAAAAGGGCCTCCAAAACCGCTGATTTTGAACTGAGGGATATTTTGGGAATTTATTAAATATTGATTTTTATTTTCCTGTGCTTTGACAAAGGAAGATATAAAGAATAATAGTACTAAAGCAATAGCTGTTTTTTTCATAGTATTATTAGTTTTTGTTGTGACGTTAGAATAGCTTTACCCTGTAAATATAGGAAACTTTTTAGATTAATGTCTGTAAATAATAAGTTCCCGCACCAGCTAGGTAGCCGATAAAGGCAAGAATACTTATTTTTTTCAAATACCAGATAAAATCTATTTTTTCCATACCCATTGCAGCTACTCCTGCCGCAGAACCAATAATTAGTATACTTCCTCCTGTTCCTGATGTATATGCTAGAAATTCCCAGAATGTTCCATTTTGTAGGAAGTTTGATGCATAAGTGGCATCTGCCATATGGCTTAGGTCAGCAGGGCTAACAATTCCATATGTTCCAATTGCTGCTGCTACAAGTAGCACATTATCAATAATTGATGATAGTACTCCAATAGCAATGTCAATTGCATATACATTTCCTAGTTTTTCGTTCAGAAAGACTGATAGGATTTTTAGGTGTCCTGCAGATTGCAGGGCAGATACCCCCATAAGTATACCTAAAAAGAAAAATACTGTAGGTATATCAACTTTCTTTAGTACAGCAAAAACAGTGTAATGATTTCGAATATGTTCTGGCTTTTTATGGTGTATAAGTTCTGTAATAAACCAAATTATAGCAAGTCCCAGAAGTCTACCCATAAATGGAGGTAAGTGAGTAAATGATTTGAAAACAGGAACAAACAATAAACTACATATCCCTGTAAAAAACACTAGTTTCTGTTCAAAAGGAGTAACATCTGAATTTATGTTGTTTTCTTCAGGGCGTTTAATAGTTCCTTTTACAAATGGACTAATAATTAACAAAGGAACTATAAAACTTATAGTTCCTGGCAGAACCACATTTTTTATAATATTTAAGGCTGTTATTTGCCCACCAATCCATAGCATAATTGTCGTTACATCACCAATTGGAGACCAAACTCCTCCTGCATTAGATGATACTACAATCATACTGGCAAAAAACCATCGATCTTTCTTTTCTGGAATCAGCTTTCTTACAAGCGCAATTAATACAATGGTCGTTGTAAGGTTATCGAGACCTGCCGACATTAAAAAAGTGATTATACAAAGAATCCATAACAGCTTTACCTTACTTTGTGTTTTTATTCTGTCTGTAATAAGTTTGAAACCATTGTATTTGTCGATTAGCTCAACAATGATCATCGCTGCAAGAAGGAAGAATAGTATTTCACTAATACTTCCAATATGTTTCAGTATTTCGTATTCCCCAATAAAGTAATTGGCTTCATCTTCAAATCCTCCATTTGGATGAGATTGCATAAAGCTTTGAAAATCTGTGCTGTTTTGAAAAGCGTTCCACGATTCGCTCAATCCCATTGGAAGAATTTCTTTAGCCCCTAGGATAAAAATTATCCATAAAACCACTCCCATTAGCATTGCGCTTGCAGCTTTATCAATTTTTAAGGGAGTTTCAAGTGCAATCATGATGTATCCGATTAGGAATACAACCACCATTAATATAAACATTTCTAGCTATTTAAGATTAAATATTCAGTATTCAGAAATTATTAGGTCTTCAGTTTGTGAAAAAACTCTTCTTTAATTAAATTTTTACCCAATTCTAAAAGTATGCAACGTTATTTATGTAGGGCTTAAGTATTTATTATGTAAAATAATTATTTTTTAAAGAGCTATATTGTGTTTCTAAATATTTGTTAATCAATGTTTGAAGTATTATTATTTTTTTTGTCCCAGTAGAGGTTTGCAGACTTAATTTCTAAATCTTTTATAGGTTTTTTAACCAGTGCTGTTACAAATGCAATTGCCAATCGAGTATTTGTAAATAATGGAATATTATAGTCGATGGCACTCCTGCGGATTTGATAATCATTATACAATTCATCTTTACTTAAATCTTTAGGGATGTTTATCACCAAACCTATTTTGTGGCTTTTTAGATAAGAAATTGTGTTTGGAGATTTTTCTTCATCAGGCCATGTTAATTTTTTTGCAGGGATATTATGCTTACTTAAAAAATCTACACTGCCTTTTGTTCCATAGATAGTATAATTATCCTGTATTAATAATTTACATGTTTCTAAAAGCTCAATTTTTGATTTTAGTGGACCACTGGAGATCAATACTGTTTTTGTTTTGACATGATAGCCTACAGATAACATTGCTTTTAACAATGCATCATCAAATGAGTCGCCTATACAACCAACTTCACCAGTTGAAGACATATCAACTCCGAGTATTGGATCTGCTTTGGTTAATCGGCTAAAACTAAATTGAGAAGCTTTTACTCCGATATGATCTAAATCAAACATGGATATTGCTTTCTTTGTTACAGGTCTTTCAAGCATTACCAAGGTTGCTGCTTCAATAAAGTTATAGTCTAATACTTTTGATACAAAGGGAAAGCTTCGACTTGCTCTTAAGTTACATTCAATAACTTTAAGATCGTTGTTTCTAGCTAAAACTTGCATATTAAAAGGTCCACTTATATTCAATGCTTTTGCAATTTCAGCTCCTGTGCGTCTAATTCTTCTGATTGTTTCAAAATATATTTTTTGAGGAGGGAAGACTAATGTTGCGTCCCCTGAATGAACTCCTGCAAATTCAACATGTTCTGATATTGCTTCACAGATAATCAAGCCATCTTTTGCTACTGCATCAAATTCTATTTCTTTGGCACCTTCAATAAATTCACTTACAACAACAGGATGTTGTTTTGATACCTCTTTTGCTAATAATAGAAATGTTTTTAATTCATGTTTGTTTGAAACTACATTCATTGCTGCTCCAGATAATACATAAGAGGGTCTTATTAATACAGGGTATCCAACATTATCAACAAAAGAATGAATGGCTTCAATCGTAGTTAACTCCTTCCATCTGGGTTGATCAATATTTAAACTGTCTAGGAGCGCCGAAAAGGTTTTTCTATTTTCAGCTTTATCTATAGAAATCGGAGAGGTACCTAGTATATTTATATCTTGTTTGTATAGTTTGAGGGCAAGATTATTGGGTATTTGACCTCCTGTGCTAATAACTAGTCCTTCTGGTTTTTCGAGATCGTAGATATCCAGAACTCTTTCCAAGCTTAACTCGTCGAAATATAAACGATCACAAATGTCATAATCTGTGCTAACAGTTTCTGGATTATAATTTATCATTATTGCCGGGGAACCATTCTTTTTTATGGTTTCGACAGCATTTACGCTACACCAATCAAATTCAACACTGCTTCCAATTCTATATGCACCGCTACCAAGAACAATATATCCTTTATCGATTTCAGAATAATTGATATCCTGTTCATCCCCATTATAGGTAAGGTATAAATAGTTTGTTTTTGCGGGATATTCTCCGGCGAGCGTATCTATTTGTTTTACTACAGGAAAAACATTTTTTGACTTACGCCAATTCCTTACTTTTATAACATGCTCGTCCATTTCATCAGGACTTGGTTTGAGAATAAGTTTGGCAAGTTGAAAATCAGAAAAGCCATATTGTTTAGCTTGTATAAGAAGATTTTTGGGTATAGCATCTAATAAATTATAGCTTTTTATTTCTTCGCTTAAATCAAAAATGTTCTTTAATCCACAGAGAAACCAACGATTAATTTTAGTTATATGGAATATCTCATCAATGTCAAAGCCTTGCTCAAAGGCCTTGCAAATATGAAATATTCGCATATCTGTTGGGTTTTTTAAAAGCGATCTTATGTCTTTATATTCAGGTAAATGATTGCCGACAAAGCCATGCATTCCTTGGCCGATCATACGAAGTCCTTTTTGCATAGCTTCTTCAAAGCTTCTACCAATAGACATTACTTCGCCAACGCTTTTCATTCCAGAGCCTAATACATGACTTACTCCAGGAAATTTATTTAAATCCCATCTCGGAATTTTAATTACAACATAATCTAATGCAGGTTCAAAACAAGCTGTTGTTGAGGTAGTAATTTGGTTTTTAAGTTCATGAAGACCATATCCTAGGGCCAATTTTGCTGCAATAAAAGCTAAGGGATAAGCAGTAGCTTTTGATGCCAATGCTGAACTTCTGGATAATCGAGCGTTAACTTCGATCACTCGATAATCTTCAGAATCAGGATCAAGAGCATATTGCACGTTACATTCCCCAACAACTCCTAAATGCCTTATAATTCGTATGGCCAATTCTCTAAGTTTATGATATTCTGCGTTAGACAGAGTTTGAGAAGGAGCAATTACAATACTTTCACCTGTATGTATTCCAAGTGGATCAAAGTTTTCCATATTACATACTGTAATGCAATTATTGTATTGATCTCTAACTACTTCGTATTCTATTTCCTTCCATCCTTTTAAAGATTCTTCCAAGAGTATTTGAGGGGAATAGGAAAGTGCATTTGTTGCTCTTTCAATTAATTCATTTTCATTATGACAAAAGCCACTTCCTTGTCCTCCCAAAGTAAAAGCAGCTCGCACAATAAGAGGATAACCAATTTCTTTGGCTGCTTGTACTGCTTGTTTTATTGATGTAACAGCTATACTGTGTGCTGATTTAACATTTATTTCGGCTAATTTCTTAGCAAACTCTTCTCTATCTTCTGTATTTATAATTGTAGCAATTGGAGTTCCTAGAACCTCAATGTGATATTTTTTTAGTATGCCTGCTTTAAATAACTCTACACCGCAATTTAGCGCTGTCTGACCTCCAAATGCTAATAGTATTCCGTCTGGCTTTTCTTCCTGGATTACTTTTTCAACAAAGAAAGGCGTAATAGGAAGAAAATAGATTTTATTTGCAATTCCTTTGGAAGTTTGAACAGTAGCAATATTGGGATTTATCAGAACAGTTTCAATGTTTTCTTCTTTAAGTGCTTTAAGTGCTTGTGCACCTGAGTAGTCAAATTCTCCTGCTTCACCTATCTTTAATGCTCCAGATCCTAAAATCAATACTTTATGTATATCTTCCATGAGATTTATTTTGAAGTGTTTTGATATTGCTCGACTTTTTCTAAAAACAGATCAAAGAGAAATTCTGTATCTGTTGGTCCGCTGCTTGCTTCTGGATGAAATTGGGAAGCAAATATATTACCCGATTTATATTGTATTCCTTCACAACTTTGATCATTTGCATTTAGAAATAAAGGTTCCCAGTTTTTTGGTAATTTGCTATGATCAATTGCATATCCATGATTTTGAGATGTTATATAACATCTCTTTGTGCCGCATTGAATAACGGGTTGGTTATGACTTCGATGTCCATATTTTAACTTATATGTTTTTGCTCCAGCAGCTAGTGCTATCAATTGATTTCCTAGACAAATTCCGAATATGGGCTGTTTTTTATGCAAAGCTTTTTGAATGTATGATATTGTTTTGTGGTTTAATTCAGGATTGCCAGGGCCATTAGAAATAAAAAGTCCATCATAATTTTCATTTAAGAAGTTATAGTCGTATGGAACTCTTATGATGGTAGTGTCTCTTTTTAGCAAACATCGAATTATATTTAATTTAACTCCGCAGTCAATTAATAAAATTCGATATTTTCCATTTCCATATGTTTGTATTTTTTTGCAGCTTACCTGAGACACAAGGTCTTCTTTATTTGGATTATAAAAATCAATATCTTGATTGTTATAGATGATTTTTGCCAACATACTTCCCTGATCTCTCAGTTTTTTCGTAAGTGCCCGAGTATCAATACCTGTTAATCCTGGAATCTCGTTTTTTTTCAACCATTGACTAAGGCTGTATTCTGCATTCCAATGACTATATGATTCTGAATAATTACTAGTTATAAATGCTTGAACTTGTATGTTGGATGATTCAAAATGTTTTAAAACCCCTTGATGATTTTCTTGGTGAGGGATGCCATAGTTACCAATTAAAGGATATGTTGCCAGAAGAATTTGTCCTTTATAAGAGGGGTCTGTTAGGCTTTCAGGATACCCCGTCATTGCAGTATTGAAAACAAGTTCTCCAGCGGTTGATTTTTCATAACCAAAAGATTTTCCTACAAATGTACTTCCATCTTCTAGGATAAGTTTTAAGTCGGACATGCAGTAGTTATTTTGCTATGGTTTTGTACCTTAATTCTGCACTAGCCAAATGCATATGTTCGATGCACACACATAGACGGTGGTGGTTTTGGCACAAATCGCGACAACTCGCTCGGCTCGCCCGGGCTCGCCCGAGCTCGCCTCGCTCCTTGTCGAGATTAGTGACCAAAACCACCACCGTCTATGTGTGCAAAAATCGCGAGCGGCACCCAAAATCTCTGCGGCTTGAGCGCTCACAAATCTCAAGCTGCCTTGCTGTGCCAGAATCATTTTTCAATTGAACAAATATTTTTCTTTGGTATATACAACAGATGGCTGCCGCAAGATATTCGTCAGAAGTTTTGCAAGCTATGATGGAGGAAAACCTCCGTGAATTTCAAAGAAATCCACAAAGAAACGAAACTTTTTTACTGGCCCAATCCGATTTTAATGAATGGCTACGCGTGTGGAAAATTGCCATACCAGAGGGTGGCCGTGCCAGCAAAGACCTTTTTGTCTTTCAAAAGAAAACAAAAGGAAAGTTTGTTAATTTGGTAAAGAATGAAATAAGAGATTTGAAAAGCGTAAAAGTAAGCTTTGGGTTGCAAATAAAGTTCACAAAAGAAAACTTTGAGACTGGTGTAACACAAGAGATGAAGCATTATTTTAAAGAAAGAGAACCGCACGTTTTTAACGAAAATAATAAACAACAGATAATACAAGAGTTCGATAGATTTATTGAAAGAGCAAAGGGCCAAATTGAGGCTTGGTCAGAGCGCGGCTCAGGCTGGGTTATTGAAAGAATAACCGAAGCGTACGTAAATGTTGCACGCTATCAGCCATTGCGCGGAGGAACTTACTTACCTCTCCCAGCCAATCTGGCAAAAAAGAAAGCAATAATTAACGTGCAAAACAGGGATAACGAATGTTTGAAGTGGGCTTTGAGAGCTGCACTTTTTCCTCCAAGGTACGGAAAAAACCTTCAAAGGCCAAGCAAATATCCGGTCAACGACGGAATTAACTACAGAGGCATCGATTTCCCCACACCTGTAAAACAGATTGACAAGCTCGAGGCGCAAAACAGCAACCTCGCAATAAATGTGTTCGGCTGGGAAGACAATCGTGTGATTGTGCACAGAATAAGCAAAAAAGAAAAAACAATTCCTCGTATAAACCTTATATTAATAGAGTCAGGATTAATTCAGCATTACTGTTTTGTAAAAAGAGTAAGCGCTCTGCTTTTTGATCAGACAAAAAATGCAACCAAAAAACACTTTTGCATGTTGTGCTTGACCGGTTTTACAAGAGCGGACTTGCTCGAGAACCACGAAAAATATTGCAATGGCATGAACGGCAGGCCGACAAGGATCGAGATGCCGGAAGAGGGGAAAAACACCCTTTCTTTCCAAAATCATCACAAACAGATGAGAGCGCCATACGTGATATATGCTGACTTTGAGGCTTTGGTCAGAAAGATTTCAGGCTGCGAGATTGGGCCAGAGAGCAAGCAAAAAAGCTACACCGAGAAGACAGAACAGCATGAGGCATGTGGTTTTGCTTACACAGTTGTAAGGAGTGACGGCAGAAACAAACGGCCAGTAGTCTACAGAGGTGAAAATGCTGTTGAAGTGTTTTTGAACTGTCTTCAAGAGGAAGAGAAAATAATAAGAAATAGTTTGTCATTGCCAAAACCTCTTGTGATGACTTCAGAAGATTGGGTAAAATTTAAAAATGCAACTGATTGCCATATTTGTGAAAAAAGTTTGATAAAAGATTACTTTTTAGACTCTTTACCTGTGTGGGAAAGTGAAGAAGGCAGCGAATACACTTATGATGGGCAATGGCACAAAAAATGTTTTTACAATGCAAAGAAAGTGACAGTTCGTTTCTCATGCTAAAAAGATTGACAGAAGAAGAGCACAAAGAAGCTGCAGAAGAACAAGATGACTGCTTATGCTGTGGACAACCTTTGCTCAGGCAAAACTTCAGAGATGCAGTAAAAGACCATTGCCACATAACAGGCAAGTTTCGAGGAGCTGCGCACAACGCATGTAACCTGAAATTGCGAATAAAACCAAAGACAGACCAAATACCAGTTGTTTTTCACAACTTAAAAGGCTACGACGCACACCATTTAATGCAGGCTATGACTAAGCTAAAGCTTCCAACAAAGGAAGAGAAAAAATGTGGTGCAAACAACATGGATGTAAAATGTGTTGCCAACAACATGGAGAAATACATTACATTTTCATTTGGAGGGCTAAAATTTATTGACAGCTTAAGTTTTCTTTTGACGAGCCTTGAAAAGTGTGTAGAAAGCAC
>JBGRQE010000066.1:0-19890 GCA_041725955.1 Bacteroidales bacterium | reverse complement strand
TGTCCCTTCGACTACGCTCAGGGACCTATGCCGTTAAGCAAACCCAACCGGTGGCTAAACAAACCCAACCGGTGGCTAAACAAACCCAACCGGTGGCTAAACAAACCCAACCAGTGGCTAAGCAAACCCAACCGGTGGCTAAACAAACCCAACCAGTGGCTAAACAACCCAACCGGTGGCTAAACAAACCCAACCGGTGGCTGAGCGGAGTCGAAGCCACGATCATAATTGAAAACGTCCCTTCGACTACGCTCAGGGACCTATACCTGGAGGTTTTTATTAAATACCTTGGAGGTTTTTATCAAATACCTTGGAGGTTTTTATCAAATACCTTGGAGGTTTTTATCAAATACCTTGGAGGTTTAGGTCTAATGTAAGCTTAATATGAGGTAATTTAAGGTAGGAATGCTAGTGATTTAAGGTAAGAACATTCCCAATCCCATGGCTCACCAGTATATGCCAGACACGCAACGGAAAATTCACCTTTAATCTTAGCTGTAAAAGCTTCCATACCCGAGCAAATGGTCGCTCCCGTAGTAAAAACATCATCAACTATCATAAAATGATTTCCATTATAACGGCTTATTAAACGCTCGTTCAATGAAAAAGCATTCCTAAGATTCCTTTTGCGTTCTTCTCTCGTCTTTTTGGTTTGAGTATTTGTATAATTACTTCGAATCAACAAATTTTCTTCAACATCAACTCCTATAACCGAAGATATTCCTTTGGCGATTATTCCTGCCTGATTGTATCCTCTTTGACGCTTTCTTTTCTTATGCAAAGGAATTGGTATAATTACATCTGGCAAATCACAATTATGCTCGAGTATCTTCTTACCCAAAAGTACTCCCATTTCAAATGCAAGTTGTTTATTTCCACGATATTTTAAGTCGTGAATTACAGATTGCATGCATCCTTTTTTTGTGAAAGAGGATAAAAAAACAAGATTTTTTATTGAAAAAGAAACACTTTGAAATTGAGAAAGTATTTGTTGTCCGTTAGCATAAGAAAAATCTTTAAGAGTAGAAAAACAAGCTAGGCAAAGCGAGCGATTGCTTTCGCTCAAAACCTTCTTACAATGACAACAATATTTTGGAAGGATAAAAGCTGTAAAATCCTGACAAAAAGTTATTAACACAGTTATTAACAATGTTAATAACTGTGTTGAATGTTTATAAATCCCTTTGATAATAGGCATTTCAAAATCTTATTTTTTGAATTTTACACGATTTTCTTCTAGCTTCTCAACTGTTTTCAGCCAATACTCAGGATATGGATTTCGAGTAATCTTATTATTTGAGTCCTTAACATACCCATCATTATATTTTGAAATCAAACGATACTGAAGTTTTTTCCAACTACATAAAACGGTGTCAATCATAGCTTGAGAATGATTTTCAAGTATCTTCAACCCCTTCTTATGATCTAAATTTAACACAACCTTTTCAGTTAATTTATTAGCCCTATACAATTCCTCTTCTATGCGCTTTTGTTCGTTTTTAACATCTTTGATCATACATGAGTACCGAAGGTTAATATAGTTGGCGATGAACTTAAAATTCCACCATGCAACTTCAGGATTATATTCATTTATATTTCCAGTACGATATGCTTTTGGTGTTTGTTCACAACCAGCATATAATGGGGTAAATACATTTGTATAGGTGTCTCCTACCGAATACCAAATCTTAGCTTTCATAAAGTAAGGGACATCTTTTCTTAGTTCAGAAATAAACGAAAAACAGGTAAAGGGTACAGATATGGGTCGCTCCCAACCATAAGAATACTTTTTTGTCTTCTTAAAGGTAATAGGAGAAACGCGGAAAGGTGTTTCAAAAGGTCCGGCAGCCAAACCTTTAGTCATATCATAATTGGTTCCTTCATAATGATCGCGGATTAATGATTTGATTTCTTCAAAACTCAATGGGTTATCGGGTTTAATCCATAATGGATATTCTCCCCTGGGATTTTTGCCTCGATGATAGGCTTCCGAAAACTTCATTGTAGAATTAACTCTCCGGAAAATACTCCATACTCTGGTTTCACTATAACGCAATATTTCTGTAGTTGCCGGATTATATGCTTTATTGAAATGGAATTCACCATCTTTCTTCGGATTGTAATACCCCTTTCCAATCGCAAAAGAAATTACATCGGGTGCATACAGGCAGTTCTCAGGATCTACAAGAGGAAAGCTTGTTATACGAGCATAATTGGCTGTAGCATAAACACAACCATCAGGAATTCTTTGTGCAACCCATACAGCACCTTTCTCTCCTTCGCCTTTGCCAATTAAATTCATTACCCATGCTTCGTTAGCATCAGCAATAGAAAAACACTCTCCTTCCGATCCGTATCCATATTTATTACAGATTTCATTGATTGTTAGAATAGCCTCGCGTGCAGTTTTACACCTTTGCAGAACCAATTCCATCAACTCCCAATACTTTACCGGATTATTCTTATTCCAGAGCTCTAAACGCCCAACAAAAGTTGTTTCTCCAATAACCAGGCCCTGATCATTAGCAATAAAACCAAGTGTTCCATATGTTTTCGATACCTGTGGAATTTCATATTCCTTTCCATTCAAAGAAGTAAACTGAACCTTTGCTCCGGGGTTATACTTTCTTACCTCTTTTTTATTTAAATGATTTAACCACTCTCCATCGTTTAAATAAGCAACATATGTTGCTCCCTCTTCAGATGCCTTAGGCGTTACAATTAAATTGGTACAGGAATAACTATAGAGATACGAGAATAAAAAAAATAATAAAACTAAAATGTGACTCTTTTTCATACCTACTGAAATGTTAAGTAATTTTCGGATTCCGAAATTAAGAAAAACATCATCTCAAAAACTACTTCCTGCGGAGTCCTTTCCATTTCCCCCCAAACAGCATCCCATAAGTTGCTGTAGATACTATATACAAAGGATAAATTAATTGAAGAAAAAAGAAATATCTTATCAAAGGAAGCTCATCCTTTATCTTGTGATATTGGTACATAAGCGGTAGATCTGAAAAAGATTTAAACACAAACACAAACACAAAAGCCAAAAGAAAATCTAAAGACACTAAACTTCCAAAGAAAAAAACACTTAAACATAAATTAACAGCAAAAACAATCAGGGCTATACCTATAGTAGCTGGGTCGGTATATCCTGTAGACTTTCCTGCCCATCTACTACGCTGATGAAAAAACGAATGTAAATCGGGTGATGGATGCGTATAAACAGTAACCGATTTATCGGCCATATAAACAATAGAATCAGGGCTATATTCCTTCTTTATGGTATGTAAAAGAAAAACATCATCTCCTGATGCATATTTCTCTCCTTGCATCTTCTCTTTAACCGATTTATAAACGGATGCCCTTACAACCAAATTAGCTCCATTACACATAATTGGCGACTTAACAGCACAAGCCCCTGCTGTTGCAGCCTGTAAACTATTAAACTCCAAAGATTGTAATCTCTGAAATAAGCTATGGTCTGCCTTATACGCTACACTTCCTAAAAACAAATGAATATCTTTATTTCCAAAGATTCTTTGAATTGAATCAATCCACATATCGGCAGGTAAACAATCGGCATCAGTAAAAGCAAGAATATCTCCCTTTGCCTGAGCTACTCCTTTAGATAATGCAGTCTTTTTTCCAGACTGTTCTTTCAAAGAAACAATCGTTAAGGGAAACTCTTTATGACTGGTTCTAAAATCTTCCAACAAGCTTAAACTACTATCGTCAGAGCAATCATCAACAACAGTCAATTCAAAGCATGAGTTTCTCTTATACTGATTATACAAAACAGATAATAAATTGGGCAAATGCTTCTCTTCATTTCGAGCAGCAACCACTACAGAAATAAGTAAATTGTTTTCAGATCCATTGGGCTTTTTATAATTCCTGAGTGCCCAAAAGTAACACCACATAATTACCAAATAGATAATCAATAAAACACCTACTATAGTTTGAAATACAATCAAAACTTCTCCTTTTTTTCTAAACGCTTTTTATAGAAAATCATCATTGACCCAAGTAAAGCAGGGATTCCTAAATTTAAAGCCCATAATAACGAACTGGCACCGACAACAGCAACTTTATGCTCGGCAGTAAAACCAAGTTCACCCCCAAAATATAATCCAAACAAGAACAAAGAAACAGATCCTCTAACCCCTATTTCGCTTAAAGCTACACTGGGAATAAAAGACAAAAATAAATACAATACACAAATTACTCCCATTGCCTCAAGATAAGATAAAGTCAAACCAAATAGCTGCAAAAAGAGATATAACTGAAAAGTAAAAACCAGATATCTACTAATACTCAATAGTAAAACAAGTAGCAATTCGTGTGATGAATAATGGCTTAATGCTTCAAGATGCGATGCTGCAGTTGGCCATCTGCGCTCTAGCCACCCCTTTCCTTTAGAGTATAATTGACCCAATCCAAAATAACAAAAAAGAGTAATTCCTCCTATTGCAACAATCAAAGGAGTAAATATAAAGTGCCAGGATTGATAATCAGGAAATAGGGCAAAGAAATGTTTCTCAAAAAACACCAGCAAACCCAAACAGCCCATAATTACAGTTGTGGTCAATTGAGCCATACTGCCCAATACACTGGCAAAAACTCCGGATATACGATTCTCTCCTTCCAAAAAGAAAACACGACCTAAATAATCACCCAATCGGTTTGGAGTAATTGATCCAATCGAAATTCCTGCCAACACCGACTTATAAGCTTTCCAGAATGAAACATCCTCCAATTGCCGAAGTAAATATTTCCACTTAAAAACTTCAAAAGACCAATTAACAAACATCAAAAAAACAGCTATACAGAAGATAAGGATCTTTCTTTGTTCCCCAAAAGAATCCATTACCTTAAGAAAAACCTGCCCCATATTTTTCTCATTGGCCATCTGATCATAAACAAACCACCAGGTAATCAGTAATATTAAAAGCTTAAAGGTGTAATTTATGGTTTTGCGTACCTTTGTGTTCGAATGCATAGTACAAAAAAAGAAAAAAACATTGAAGTCAGAACAAATAATTTTAGGAATTGATCCCGGCACAAATATAATGGGTTATGGGCTAATTAAAGTTGAGGGAAAAAAACTTTCTTTAATAAATATGGGAGTTATCAAATTGGGTGCTTATGGGAGCCATGCCTTAAAGTTGAAAAAAATATTTGAACGTACTCTTGCTATTATTGATGAGTATCATCCTGATGAAGTAGCTCTGGAAGCTCCTTTTTTTGGAAAAAATGTTCAGTCTATGCTTAAATTAGGGAGAGCACAAGGAGTAGCTATGTCTGCAGCTCTTTATAGGGATATTCCTATAGAAGAGTATAGCCCCAGAAAAATAAAACAAAGTATTACGGGTAGTGGTAGTGCCAGCAAAGAACAAGTTGCAGCAATGCTAAAAACAATATTAAGATTTAAAGAAGATCCTGAATTTTTGGATTCTACCGATGGCCTTGCAGCTGCTGTATGTCATTATTTCCAATTCGGATCAAAACAACAAAAATCATACAGCAGCTGGAAAAGCTTTATCAATGAAAACCCAAAAAGAGTAAAGCCATAATATTACTTCTTAAATCTTTCTAGGATTGTATTATCATTAATTTCTCTTGACAGTCCTTCAATAATTTCCATTGGGACATCAAACAAATCAAGTATAATAAGAGTATCCAAACAATCATTAAACTCAGGATCGACATTTAGCCCCAAAATCTCTGCATTTAAGCTTAGATATTTCTTAAAAAGTATCGGGGTTCTAAAATTTGGTTCTGTATCCTGAATAAAACGATCTAATTTTCCAACATCTTTACGGGTATACTTTAGAAAAGCATCTTTATATAAGCCTTTGGGAAACTTATAATTAAAAGCTTTTCTGGGTGTAACATATTCGCCAAATTCAGAATGAAAAAAGTTCTCTTTTAAAAACTCGGCAGTCAATACTTTTGAAGTATCCGAGAATTCATTACTCATACTTGCTGGACCAATCAAATAACGATAGTCTTTATTTTTAAGAAGCATAAACAATATACCCTTCCACAAAAAGAACAGAGAAAAAGTTTTTCTCTGATATTCTTTAATAATAAATGACCTTCCCAATTCAATGGTTTCAGACAAAACATTCTTCATCTTAGGCGAGATATGGAATAATGAATTTATATAAAATCCTTTTATTCCATATTTATCCATAATTTCTTTCCCTTTACCTACGCGATAACCTCCAACAATTTTCTGATTCTCGCCATCCCAAATAAACAACTGTTCATAGTAGGAATCATATTTATCAAGGTCGATAGATTTATTTGTTCCTTCACCAATCTCACGAAAGGTAAGCTCTCTTAATCTACCTATTTCACGCATTACAGAAGGGATCTTTTTACTTGGAGCACAGAATACAGAAACATTATTCAACTCAAAAAGACAATGTTTATCTTTTTGTAATTGCTCAACTTCTTTCAAGATTTCCTCTTGAGGAACTGCATCTACTAATGTTTCAGCTCTAACGCTTGGTGTTGTTTTACCTTTTCGTTTAATATGATCTTCTTTTAACTGATAGGTTTTAGTTCTTAAAAAACGAGCATATTCATTCGTATCTGGAAATAAATCTTGATCCTTTAACGAAATAGGATTGCCAATACGAACTTTAACCTTATGCCCTTCTTTGTTCATTAATTCCTTAGGAAGACGCAAAGTACGCAAAGCAGGATGAATAAAACCCAGAGCATGAAAAACCGGACTATTACAACCATCAAAATGAATAGGCACTACAGGAACCTTAGCTTTTTTAATAAACTTGATTACTGTGTGCTGCCACTCGCGGTCGGTAACCTGACCTTTTGCCCACTTATAAGAAGACACCTCTCCTGCGGGATAAATTCCCAAGGGGTGGCCTTCAGACAAATGTTTATATGCTCCTTTTAATCCCATTAAGCTTGAGCTAACATCCTTATGAGATTCAAAAGGATTTACAGGGAGAAAATAATCAGCAATTGGTCCCAGATTGGTAAGTAAAAAATTTACCAATATCTTATAATCAGGACGAATTTCGGGTAAGATTCTCATCAACAAAATACCATCAAGACCTCCATAGGGGTGATTATGAATGGTGATAAACGGTCCTTCTTTGGGTATTCTATCTAAATCTTCTTTACTAACTTCAAAGTCAAAGCCTAATGTTCTTATAGCTTCAGAAATAAACAGCTGTTTATTGCAGTCTTTTACAATATTATACTCATTATTTAGTTCATCAAGACCAAGAATCTTGTGCAATAAACGGGCTGTAAAAATTCCACCGAAATATTTCAAAGGTTTTGCTGCCTTGAGCAAATCTTGGGGTGATACAAGGTCCATAATAGTTATCTTATCCTAACTTTATTAGCTTACAAAAATAGCGAAATAAATGTTATTTAAAAGCTTTCAAAGCTTTACCAGCTGCATTATTTGGAATAATAATAAACAATAAAAGTTTTTTGACTGGCTGAATTATAGAACAATAAAAGCAAAAAGTTTATTTTTCTAAACTTCAATTTTTCTTAAAATTTTATAAAAAGACAGTGCTAATATATTCTTCAAACATTGGATATTATATAGCTCTCTGGAGGGAAAAAAGGCAAAAAAAAAGCGAATCCTTCTGAAAAAAGTTTTCTTCGATTATTAGTGAAAGTAATCACATATTTCATGAAAAAAACCTTTAGAAGAAATCGCTTCTTATGTTGTCAGATTTATATTCTGACAATGTATATTGTTTATTCTCCTCCTCCAACAATCGCTGTAGGCTTTCTCTGGCCTAGCTCACGATCGATCAAGAAGAAACCGGTATTATCTTTTCCGATCAAATTAATCTGATCTAAAATGGTAGACATTGAGCTCTCCTCTTCAATCTGTTCATTGATGTACCACTGCAAGAAATTTCCTGTAGTATAATCTTTTTCAGTCATACAAACATCATACAAATCGTTGATAGATGCAGTAATGTATTGCTCATGCTTCATCACCATCTTAAATATAGCAGAAAGAGACTCATAATTGTGTTCTGGCTGCTCAAGGCCAAAAAACAATGCATGACCACCACGATCATTTACATAGTTCACCAATTTCATCATATGCATTCTTTCTTCTTCCGCTTGAGCATACAAAAAGCTTGCTGCACCAGGAAAACCATTAACTTCACACCATGAGGCCATGGCTAAATACAAACGTGAGGAGAATTCTTCTCTTTTAATCTGCTCATTTAATGCTTGTTCAACAGCTTTCTTAATCATTGTTCAAAAATTTTAAATGTGTAATTGTAAATCTATAAATAGTAAGCTATACTATAAACAATTAAAAAGAAATAAGTTTTTTAATCCTCTCTATTTATACCGGTTCTTTCCAATCTCCATTCTGTTTAATTAAATCGATAAGACGATCAACAGCCTCATTTTCTGGAATATTATTTTCGATTTGTTCTTTCTTTTTATACAAAGCAATTTTTCCTGGTCCGGCTCCAATATATCCATAATCGGCATCGGCCATTTCACCAGGACCATTTACGATACACCCCATAACTGCAATTTTCAAACCTTTAAGGTGTGCAGTACGTTGTTTTACTTCTTCCAATCCGCCTTGAATATCAAATAATGTGCGGCCACATGAAGGACAAGAGACATATTCTGTTTTACTAAAACGAGCACCATTAGCTTGCAGAATCGTTAAGTTTAATGATAGTAGATCTTCTGTTTTCTGATTAGGGGCATAAATTCCCAATCCTTCAATTAATCCGTCAACAAACAATACAGAAGCATCTCCAGAGGCCAATAGCGATAGTTCTTTATAATCCATATCTGGATATTTAGCCCATAATAGCACAGGATTTTTGATTTCCTTTTTATTCAATTGATCTAATAAGATTCGAGCATAACTAATATCTTGCTCTTCATCTTTAAGCAAAACAATTACATCTTTGTCATTAAACCGATGCTTATCGACATCCATCCTATAATCGGCAATATTCCATATATGGGCAGTATGACGATCTTTACAATATTCATTCTGTTTGATATCTGCAAAATGCCAGAATATAGAAGAGTTTCTCCATCTCAAACCTTCCTTCTCCCATATAAACTCAGATCTTTCCAGCACTTCTTCTCCTTGACCTATATGAATCGTTGCAGGCACAATATTTCCTCCAATAATTGATTCTACAGTTTGGCTATTTCTTTTTGCAAACGAATAAGGGTTTACATTACAAACCGATTCAAGGGAAGGACTTGACATTGGCTCATTATCTCTTGAAAAGAGATCAACAATATCTCGTGCTACAGGCAATTCTTTTTCAGGATCTTCTGTTAGAGAAACCCTAATTGTATCGCCAATACCATCTTTTAAAAGCGCTCCAATGCCTGCCGAGGATTTAACTCTTCCCTCAAAGCCATTACCAGCTTCAGTAACACCTAGATGAACAGGATAATCCATATTTTCGGCATGCATCATAGCTACCAGCAATCGGGTTGACTCAACCATAACCCTTATATTACTCGACTTCATGGACAATACCAGTTGATGGAAGCCATAATTATGACACATACGTATAAACTCCATTGCCGATTCGGCCATTCCCTGAGGAGAGTCTCCAAAACGGCTCATAATACGTTGCGATAAAGAGCCATGGTTTGTTCCAATGCGTATGGCAGTGCCATGCTCTTTACAGATATCCAACAATGGTAAAATTCGCTCTTGTATTCTTTCCAATTCTTCGCGATACTCCTGATCTGTAAAATCAATTTTATTCTTCGGATATTTATCTACATAATTCCCAGGGTTTATACGAATTTTCTCAACACGGCGGGCAGCTTCTTCGGCAGCTTTAGGGTTAAAATGGATATCAGCAATAATTGGCGTTCGGAAACCAGCCTTACGAATTTCTTCTTTAATCAAGCTTAGATTTTTCGCTTCCTTAACACCTTGTGCAGTAATTCGAATATATTCGCTCCCTGCTTCAATCATTCGGATAGACTGAGCCACGGTTGCCTGAATATCATTGGTATTCGTATTGGTCATCGATTGAATGCGGACGGGATTATTTCCTCCCATAGGAACATCTCCAATAACTACTTCTTTGGAAAATCGACGTGGACTTAAGATTAGATTATCACAGTATTTCTTTGGTTCCATGATGATAGAATTTAGCTTTGAATGGATTCTCAAAAGCGCCGCAATTTAATAAAGAAAAGAAACTTATTTTTTCTGAATTAATGAGCAATTGGCAATATTAACAAACTTATCATCGAAGCCAACACACTTGCCTTTCACACTAATTGCCTGACCATCCTTTATTTTTTCAATAGTATTTAGGTCTTCAACAGAAAAATAACAGCGGACACCCTCTTCACCAAATTTTTCTTTCTCGTAAATAAAGTAAACGATGATTTGCTCGCTATCTTTTTTATAACGAGTAAAATTACCATGAATAATTAATCGCTTATCTAAATAATGCGCATCTGCCTGCCTATAATTTTGCTGATAACTTTCGTAAAGACTCGTCGCCCAAACAGTCAACTGTTTAGGACTTGGGTTTTGAGGACGTACATCAGTAGGCTTAAATCCAAAAGTATATACGATATATATAATAATGAGAACAAGGATAATTATTAATCCGGTAAAAAACTTCTTATCTTTCATATTTAAGTGGGAAATTTAGAATTCAACACAACAAAAGGCTAATAAATTGGTAGACTTAAATTTACAAATAATATTCAATAGAATTTAGCTTGAGACAAAACCAATAGGAATAAATAAACAATGAGAAAGCTATAGAAAAAACGAAAAGAAATACGACAAACAACTCTACTCATATTTTACTTATAGCATAAATATAATGACACGTATTTGAGAGGGATGAATATAATTCCAAATCGTTTCACTTTTTTTATTAAATTGCGTCGGTCTCTTCAGATAAATAAAAAACTTTTTTGGGAAAGGATTGGGATTTCCTTGTTTTTACATCTTGGTACAATAAACGAATTTAGCAAAAAGTTTAGAATACTTGCATGCATATTGTAAACCTTAATGAACACATGATGAGAAAATTGTATCTATATTTCTTCGTCTTTTCGTTACTATTGACAAACACTACACAATTGTTTTCTCAAGAAAAGGGCTTAGGTTCTTGGACTGATCTATTACCCTACAGAACAATAAAGAAAGTTGTTGTAACAAAAGATAAAGTCTATGGGGCTACAGACTATAGCTTAATGGTGCTAGACAAAGAAGATAATTCCTTAAGCAGACTATCAAAAATCAATGGACTAAGCAGTGTTAGCATCAGAACGATAAACAAACACCCAAAACGAGATTTGGTTTTTATCGGTTATGAAGACTCTAGCATTGATCTAATTATTAATGGAGAGATTGTTAAAACACCTCCATACATCAAAAATGACAACAAAATCATTGGAGATAAAAATATATATAATGCCACCTTCGAGGATAACTACGCTTACTTAAGTTGTGGCTTTGGTATTATAAAATACGATCTTGACAGAAGAGAAATTAAAGCAACATACAAGGTTAGTAAAGACGGTAGTTCAATAAGAGTTAATGAAGTATTGGTAAATGATACTGCAATTATAGCAGCAACCAGCGAAGGAATCCGATATTTTTCTAAAAAAGAAGGTACTCCTGAAAATTTTAATAACTGGAAAACCTTTTATGGAGTTCCTAATCCAAATGTTGCTTATAAAAATATTAATGCTCTAAATAAATATCTGATTTATACTGTAGGAAGTGGGGCCGTATTGCCTGATCCATCAGGAGGAGCCAGTAAGAGTATTAGAAGAGATTCGTTGATGTATTATAATACAGAAACAAAAGAACGTAAAGGTCTAAAACTAGAAAAATTGTGGGAAGAGATAATTAGTGTTAATGTTAATGGTGACAAGCTTATGGCCTGCAACATTAACTCTTTCAATGTTTTTGACAAAGATTTAAACCCTATAATTCAAGAAACAGGCTGGCCTTCACAATATAATGAAGCCCAATATGACAATGGCAATTACTGGATTGCCGACAGATATTATTCTTTACGAAAATTCAACTCCGAAGGTAAGCAAATCCAAAATTATTCGCTTAAAGGTCCTGCATCAAATAAGATCTTCCAAATGAAAACCAATGGCACTACTTTAATAACTGCTGCTGGAGGACATAAGGGTGACTGGTCTAAAAACTGGAGTTCAGATTTTTTCTCTACCTACAATGCAAATGATGATAAATGGGCGAATTACAACAAATCTAATACTCCCGAATTAAACGATTATAGTGATGCTATTTGTGTTGCCTCTCCATCGGGCAATCCCAATCATCTTTTTGTTGGTTTTTGGGGTAATGGCATAATGGAATTAAAAGATGGAAAGGTCGTTGAACAATACGGCAAAGACAATAGCTCGCTTCAAGGCTGGGTAAGCAGCGATCAGCTTATCCTTGTTAGTGATATGGAATTCGACAAAAAAGGAAATCTTTGGGTCGTGAATTCTGCCGCTCCTCAGCCAATATCTGTAAGAGATACCAAAGGAAACTGGACTGCTTACAACCTTGGATCAAATACTACAGGTAAACGCTTAAACAATATGATGATCGACAAGTATGATCAAAAATGGATTACCTACAGAAATGAATCTATTTATGTTGTTGGCAAAGATTTTCCTGAAGAAAGCGATCAGGTTGTCAGCCTAAGTCATTCTCAAGGTAAAGGTAATATTCCGGGTAGTAATATATACTCTATGGCAGCAGACCTAGAGGGTGAAGTGTGGATTGGTACCGATGATGGTATTGGAGTCTTTTACTCTGCCAACCGCGTAATGAATGGAAACTATGATGCTGCTCGTATTGTGGTTGAAATTGACGGCATTCCAGGTTATCTACTCCAAGGCGAAACGGTAAACGGTATTGCTGTAGACGGAGGCAACCGAAAATGGTTGGCTACACAACGTAATGGAGTATTTCTTGTTTCTCCTGATGGCAAAACAACACTTCAACACTTTACTACAGAAAATAGTCCGCTTATTTCTGATAGAGTACTTTCTATTACTATAGATGATGACGGATTGGTTTATTTTGCTACCGACAAAGGACTGGTTGCCTATAAAAGCAATAGCTCTAAAGGAGAAGAAAAGAATTCTGATGTATATGCATATCCAAACCCTGTACGCCCAAATTATAATGGCAATATTGCAATAAGAGGTTTGGTTAGCAATGCAATTGTAAAAATTACTGACGTTTCCGGAAACCTTGTTTATTCAACTACCGCTATTGGCGGACAAGCAATATGGAATCGTAAAACTATCGACGGTCGTGAAGTAAATTCAGGGGTTTATCTGGTATTTATTTCAGATAAAAATGGTGAAGAAACCGCAGTTAGCAAAATATTATTTCTAAAATAGTTAGAACATACCTAAATTGAATGAGGAGGCCTGAAAATTCTTTTTTGGGTTCCCTCATTTTTTAATTTCGGAATTTGTGTTTAGAAGTTCGTTTTTCGTCTTTCATCTTTCGAAACATCAAACACCAAATACGAATCAATGATTTCCACAACAGGCATAGTAATTAATTCTATAAAATACTCCGAAAGCAGTTTGATTGTAAAGATCTATACATTGGAGCATGGAATGCTATCCTTTATTGCTAAGGGAATTCGCAGAGCAAAATCAAAGAAATCTCCGGCATTTTTTTTTCCATTTTCCATTCTAGAAATCAACTACAATCATCAAAGTAAACGAGAATTACAAACTCTTGGTGATGTAAGATTCGAGCATCCTGTAATGGAAATATTAAGTGATATGAATAAAACTTCTATCGCGCTATTCCTTTGTGAGATACTAAGCATTTGCTTATACGAGCAAAATCACGACCCAAAGCTATTTTCGTTTATAAAGAACTCCATTATAAAGCTAAACGAGACTCCCGAAAAATATGCCAATTTCCATCTGGCATTCCTCTTAAAACTAAGTCTGTTCCTGGGGTTTTATCCAAACTATAACCTCAGCAAGAACACTCCATACTTTAATATAGAAGAAGGTTGCTTTCAGGCACAATTTGAAAAAAGTCCAATAATTCTAAATCAAGAAGAATCTCAACTTCTAGCGTCATTGCTTCATGCAATGGAAAATAAACAACACCTACCCTTAGTAAAGTCGCAAAGAAATCAATTACTAAATATTATTCTCGATTTTTACCGCCAACATATACCAAACTTTAAAGAATTAAAAACTCTAGGGGTATTCAAAGCATTACAATAATCACTTCTATAACAAAGCAGTCTTATCTAATGGTTTAAGGCAATAAAAGCTTTGAAACAAGCGATGCATTCTCTGATACGTTTATATATAAAGACATAAAAAGGGCCTATCCGAAAGCATTCGAATAGGCCCTTTTATATTTTCAATTTAGATGATATTAAGCACCTAAAGTAGCAACCATAACGGCTTTAATAGTGTGTAGACGGTTTTCTGCTTCATCGAAAACGATAGATGCAGGAGACTCGAATACTTCGTCAGTTACTTCCATTGCTTCAATACCGAATTTCTTGTAAATATCAGCACCAACCTTAGTTTTCACATCGTGGAATGCAGGAAGACAGTGCATAAATTTACATTGAGAATTTCCGGTAGCATCCATCATAGCTTTGTTTACCTGGAATGGCAACAACAACTTGATACGCTCAGCCCATACTTCTTCTGGCTCACCCATAGATACCCAAACATCGGTATAAATAAAGTCAGAATCTTTAACACCTTCTTGAACGTTATCGGTAATGGTAATCTTAGCACCAGTTTCTTTAGCGATTTCGTTACATTGAGCTACTAGCTCATCAGTTGGCCAACATTCTTTTGGACCTACAGCACGGAAATCCATACCCATTTTAGCAGCACCAACCATCAAAGAGTTACCCATATTATTACGAGCATCACCTACATAAGTGAAAACAACTTTGTTCAATGGCTTGTCAGTATGCTCCATAATGGTTAGGAAATCGGCAAGAATTTGAGTTGGGTGAAACTCATTAGTCAAACCATTCCATACAGGAACACCAGCAAAAGCAGCTAATTCTTCAACAATAGCCTGGCCATAACCACGGTACTCAATACCATCGTACATTCTGCCCAATACACGAGCAGTATCAGCCATAGACTCTTTGTTTCCAATTTGAGATCCACTAGGTCCTAAATAAGTAACACGTGCACCTTGGTCGTATGCAGCAACCTCAAAAGCACAACGAGTACGGGTAGAAGACTTTTCGAAGATCAACGCAACATTCTTACCGTCTAAACGCTTTTGCTCAGTACCAGTATATTTTGCTTTTTTTAGATCTGCAGAAAGATCAAGCATAAATTTGATTTCCTTAGGGGTGAAATCTAATAACTTCAAAAAGTTTCTGTTTCTTAAATTGAAAGCCATGGTATTACTCCTTATACTTTAAGTTATGATAATATATAACTCCCCTTAAAAAAAGAGGTATTTTATTTCTTTTTCAGTGCATTATACACTGCCATCCAAGCTTGTTTTTGGACGAAGGCAAATATATAAAAATTCGGGTTTCGGAGTTCGAGAATTCGGAGTTCGTTTTCGGTTTTGTGAAATACGAGATGTGGATTATATTTGTCTCAGCTTTTTGGAAATAAATTTTATGGCAACTATACAGTATGGTTGCAGGAAACCATTTTCATTAAGGGTATTCCATTTCAAAAGCTCCTTTCTTAGAAACTTATATACTTCTCCTTTATTTTTTGACTTACATTTCCTTTTATAATCATTCTCTAACTTGATAATAATATTTTCCCTATTCTTCTTGGTATAAAATTCATTTAGATTTAAAGCATCAATATCTCTTTGAATATCTCTTTGAATATCTATATCTTCTGATACAGGAATCATCTTACCATTCTTTGTAAACTTGAAAAAAGATTCTACATCTTCTGTAGTTGGAATTAGTTTCTTTAGTAAATAATGATGTTTACTAGAATCTTTAGATTTATCGCAATGTAGTTCAGCATTTTTTTTATCTGAATTTCCCAGACACACTCCAACCATATTTAAATAATCAAGCTCTTTATTTGGATAATGTGTGCGGCAAAGAATATGTTCAATATTAAGGTGGGGAGTTTTGTTTAGTGGAGCAGATATTCTTTTCATACAATATGCACACAGACCTTTTTGCTCGTTCAACAATTGTTCCTGAATTTCATTTTTCTTTAGGCTTCCTCCATCATAGCGAGTACCTCCTTTGGCCTTATATTCAGATAGTACTTTGGGTTCTCTTCTTTTGTCAATAAATCTCATTAGATTAATGATCTTCTTTAAATTCAATTTTTGCTAATTCATAATCACTTATTGCTCTTATTGTTTCTGGGTCGCTTTCTCCAAACTGACCCACAAAAAGTTCCTTAAGTATTCTCTCGGCCTCCTCTAGTCCTGCTTTACTTTCGATAAGCTCATAAAAACGATCAATTTGATTCTGGATACTAGATAATCTGGGATAAACTCCTTGTTCAGAAACCATAATATTCTCGAGATTTCTACCATAAGCATATATTTTCCTACTTTTTTCTAAAGAGTGATTATTATCAAGACCTATTACATTTGCTTTTGCAGCACTTAAAACGATAGGAGAATGTGTAGAAATAACGAATTGTATCTTTGGAAAAACACGACTTAACTCATTAATTATATTTTGTTGCCAGGATGGATGCAGATGAGTTTCTATTTCATCAATAATTACCACTCCTTTTGTTTCTCTTAAACATTTCTCTTTTAGATGAGCATTCAACACAGAGCAACGATAAGACAAGTCTCCTACCAAAGAGGTTATCATTTTATAACCATCACTCATTAAAGAGAATAGAGTAATTTCTTTGTTTAGATTTTGTATTACAATTTCTCCCAGACGAGCATCGTAATACACTCTTTTGCAATCGGGTATACAATGCTTTATAGCTTCACTAACTATATCTAAAGCAAAGGTATTACTTTTGTTTTGGTAAGATATTCTATCCTCATTTTCAAACCACTTAATAAACTTATTCACAGAAGTTTTAGCATTTAATGCATTTTGATAAGCTTCAAATATTTCATCTTTTTTATAAGACGTTGAATTATTTTTATCTGATTGCAATCTTGTTGTACTATAGTATGCCAATACAGGAAGATCTTTTTTGTTACAATTTTCTGCTATTATCACTTTTAAATCGGATAATCCTGATTTGGTAGTAGCTCCTTTAGCACTGTTTAATTCTCTATTCCATATAACTTCTTTATCAAATACAGTTCCTTGAGCTCTTAGTTTTGTTGGATATTGTCGCGATAGTTGTCCTTCTTTATTTTTAATAAATGAAACATCTTTTGTGGGGGATATTGAAGGAGAGATAGCGAAACGACTATTTATTCCAGAAAAAAAACTACCAATAATTATGCTTATTGCTTCCAAAATAGATGTCTTTCCAGAAGCATTGTCTCCGATTAAAATATTGACTCCTGCTTTTAATTGGACTTCTAGTTTCTTGAACTTTCGGAAGTTCTCTAACTCAATTTTATTTAATTGCATTTTAATGGCTTGTTTTCTTAATAAGATACAAATCGTATTTTGTGGATAACTACAAATATATTGTTAAAATAACAACTTGTGGTGATTTATGTTATCCTGATAACTTTAAAAGCTATAGATTATTCGGGTTTCGGAGTTCGAAACACAAAACCCCGTTCACCCTATGCTTCCCTCTATCCACACCATATTTACATCTATTTATTCGTAAATTGCTTTCTTTTTACTAAGTGAGTTATTTATGTTTGAAAACTATACTATTGAATCGCATCTTCAAAAGATTTGCACAAGCTTTCCGAACTTTAAAGTTTTATTTTCTATATGGAAGCTAAATAAGGAGCATCTTCCTGATGCATTGAATACAATAACAAATAACTTCCCTCATTATAGTAAGCATGGAGTAAGCCACTCCAGATCAATAGTAAAATCTATTGAAGGAGTATTGGGAAAGGAAGGGATTGAGAAGCTTTCTCCAACGGATGCCTTCCTTATTTTAATGAGTGCCTATCTTCACGATATTGGTATGGTGGTTTTACATCAGTTTATTGCTGAAGAATGGAAAGGCGGCAAATTGATTCAAATTTGTGAAGATTTAGTAAAAGAAAGTTCTGATCAAGTTCTAAGAGATTCAGCTGAATTAATATTGAATATAAACAGAACATTATTGGGAAATAAAGTTGATGAAAGCTTTAAGATTGAAGAATTATGGTCATTGGATGTAAAGAATGCAATGATTGTTATTACAGCTGATTATTTCCGAAGGGGGCATGCTCAAAGAAGCAAGGAATATATTGGTGCTTCTTCAGATCATATCTTTCAGAATGTGATGAATCGATTTAATTTAAATTTCCTCCCGGAACGTTTTTCTAAAATGATTGCTGAAATTGTTGCTGCACATGGTTATTCATATGGTAAATTGCTATCTAATCTTCAGTATAAGCAAAGCGGTTTTGATAATGATCTTTGTCATCCTCGTTTTATTGCGGCAATGCTTCGTTTAGGTGATCTATTGGATGTTGATGATAAAAGATTTAACCAATTTCAATTGGCTACATTAAATAAAATTCCTGATACTTCAATTGCTCATGAGGGAAAGCATGCATCTGTTGAACATATTTTGATTAGCTCGGATAGTATTGAAATTACATGGAATTGTCCCAATGATCAAATATTTCGTGAAGCCATGAATTGGCGTGATTGGATTCTACAGGAAAGAACTGAAATCAAGGATTATTGGAAGAATGATATAGCACCAATTGATTTAAAAGGAGTTTGTCCAAATATCAGAAAAGATAAAATCATTGTAAAATTTAAAGGCGTTATCCCTGATCATGAATTACAGAACTTACGCTTTAATATCCCACAGAAAAAGATATTTGAAATGCTTGAGGGTGGTGCAATTTATGATAATCCTGGTTCAGTCTTTATTCGGGAAATTGTGCAAAATGCTTTAGATGCCACTAAACTGCAATTGTGGTATGATATAAAAGATGATAGATATAAAACTGTAATAAAGAAACATCTTTTAGAAAATAATAAGAACTCTGAGCCGGAGCGAATAAAGTTTTTAGAAGAAGAATTAAAAAATGGGAAGGAGCTTTTTCAACTAATTATATTTCCTGAAGATATACCTCAGGAAATATATGATAATTACCCACTTAAATTTAATATTGACTATGTGGATGAAAATAATAAGGAACAAGGTGTAATTGTTGAATTAGAGGACAGAGGTCATGGAATAAGTACTGAAACTTTAAAAAGAATGATCTTTAAGGTTGGAGAGAGTAGAAAGAATGATAAAGATTTTCAGAATATAAAAAGTGAATTGCCCTACTTCCTTCAGCCTACTGGTGATTTTGGAGTAGGTTTACAATCGATATTTCTTGTTGCCAACCAATTTAAAATGCAAACCAAAACAGAAAAAGAAGAAGCCAAAGAAATTATTTTTAAATCTGCAAGCAAAGGTGAATATTCAACAATCACCGAAAATATTCCAGATATAAAGAGGGGAACTCGAATAGAAATTCACTTAAAACCTGATGAGTATAAAAAAAAGACGGGTGATAATTTGATCCCTAAAAAAACATTAAAGGAGGTATTGTCAGAAAATAAAAAATCTCTTTACGCTTTTAAAACCATTTATAGCAAACTAGTTGATCATATTAAATTCCCAAAGCAAGGTGTGGATCCGAAAACTATATTAAGTCAAGAAGAAAGCAGAAAAAGTGAATTAATCTATTCTTCTTTCTTTGGATCTGATTTTAAGAATAAATATAAGGTTTATTTAATAGATGAAATAATAGGG
>JBGRQE010000065.1:0-20484 GCA_041725955.1 Bacteroidales bacterium | reverse complement strand
TAAGTAGCTTCCAAATATAGGGCATTTACAACAACTGTAAATGATAACAGATATATAGATTCGTTGTAAGTAGCTTCCAAATATAGGGTATTTACAACTGGATTACGATAATTCCATAAAGCTGCTTGCTTGTAAGCAACCATCAAATATAAAGTAATTATAACACACACCAGAACATAGCAATGCCAATATCACTACGAGAAATCATTTATACCTTATGTCGTTTGCAAAACCATATCTTGATTCTGGTGAGAAGGCTTATCTTTTATATAATTCAAAATATTACCATAAGCATTTACCATATCGCAACATCTATTTTACCATAATATCTTTCTATCAGACTCATTGCTTATTAACATCTAATCTTCTTCTCCCTCCATACCCTCCAAACATACAATATAACTAACAACTTCAGTAAAAACGCAAACACAGATATTAGAGTCCTTCTGAATTATTTATAAAATGGAGGTTGATGAAACAATATTTCCTAAATTTGCCATGAACTATTAGGGGTGGAATTATTGTAAAGCTTTTATACTTTAGAATAATCCCTGAGAAAAAACCCTTAACACCTGACATGCGTAATGGCATCGTAGGGAAATGGTTGCATTTTTAATAATTTGAAAATCAGAAGCCACTTTACCCTAATATATAAGGAATAAGTAGGCTTTTTTTAATTTACATTATGGATAAAAATAAAAGCTTTGATCAATATGCAAGCCACTATGACGAGTGGTTTATGAACAACTCCAATTTACTTTATTCTGAAGCAAAACTGGTTGCTCATTTCCTTAAAGACGCTGGCAAAGTTTTTTCGGTAGGATGTGGAAGTGGTTTATTTGAAATGATCTTAAGAAAAGAATATGATATCCATATTGAAAATGGAATCGAACCTTCTTCCGGAATGGCTGAAATAGCCAGAAAGAGAGGAATGAATGTTGAGATTACCACTGCTGAAGATGCTGAATTTGGAGTGGAAAAATATGATACTATTCTTTTTAATGGTACTCCTAGTTATATTACCGATTTAAAAAGTGTGGTTGAAAAAGCATATAAAGCACTTCGCAAAGGGGGAAAAATAATAATGATTGATGTTCCAAAAGAAGGTTCTTATGCCACTTTATACAATCTTGCGATGACTCTTGGAACTTGGGAGCACCCTCTTTTGGATGGTGTTCAGCCAATGGACCCTTACCCAATAGAATTTGTAAAAGTAGCTAACTGGAGAACTACCAGCGAGAAAATAGGATATTTGGAAGAAAGTGGTTTTAAAAACCTAAAGTATGCTCAAACTTTAACCAAGCACCCTCGCTACTCTAACGTTCTTATTGAAGAGCCTGTTGAAGGTTACGACAGTGGCGATTATGTTGCTATTTGTGCTGTTAAATAAAAATATCAGATGCTATGATATATGCTGAAGAAATTTATGCAGGCATTGAACAAGTGAGAGCTAAGTCTCCACTTGTTCATAATATTACCAACTTTGTGGTAATGAATAATACCGCTAATGCTTTACTTGCCATGGGTGCTTCACCTGTAATGGCTCATGCTTGGGAGGAGGTTGAAGATATGGTTGCTATTGCTTCTGCTTTGGTTATCAATATGGGAACTCTGAGTGATGAATGGGTAAAGTCTATGCTAAAAGCTGGAAGAAAAGCCAAAGAAACCAATACTCCTATTGTGTTTGACCCTGTAGGTGTGGGTGCAACTCCATACCGTACTGAAGTGGCACAAAAGATTATTCAGGAATGCAAACCTGATATTATCCGTGGAAATGCCAGTGAAATTATGGCATTAAACCATAGCAATATAAAAACCAAAGGTGTAGACTCAACAGAAACTGGTGATACTGCTCTTGCTTCTGCAAAAGAATTGGCTGTAAACACTCATTCTGTTGTTGTAATTAGTGGTGCCACAGACTTTATTACTGATGGTAAGAATGTTGCCAAAGTGAGTAATGGCGCTCCTATTATGACAAAAGTTACGGGTATGGGATGCACTGCCACTGCCGTTGTTGGTGCTTTTGCCGGAGTAGAGAAAGATATGTTTAAGGCTGCAATTATGGGTATGGTATGTATGGGCATTTGCGGAGAAATTGCCAATGTCAAATCTGCAGGCCCAGGAAGTATTCCTGAGAACTTCTTAAATCAGCTTTATCTTATCGACAAACTGAATATCGAATCCAATCTAAAACTGGAATATGAATCATTGTGATCTCAGTTTGTATTTGGTAACAGATAGAAATCTATCTCTTGACCGTCCAATCGAATATATCGTCGAGGAAGCTGTAAAGGGAGGCGCTACTGTAGTTCAGCTTAGGGAAAAGGATGTATCGAGTAAAGACTTTTACACAATTGCTCTTTCCTTAAAGCAGCTACTCGCTCCTTATAATATACCGCTAATCATAAACGATCGTCTTGATATTGCTCTGGCTGTAGATGCAGAAGGTTTGCATATTGGTCAAAGTGATTTGCCTTATGAGGTTGCACGCAAAGTTTTGGGAAAAGACAAAATCATCGGTCTTTCTGTTGAAACTATCGAGCAAGCCAAAGAAGCCAATAGTCTGGATGTGGATTATATTGGAATCTCTCCGGTTTTTTCTACAAATACAAAAGACGATATAAGCAAACCTCTCGAACTTGAAGGACTGCAAGAAATTGCTTTATTTACCAAACATCCTATGGTGGCCATTGGAGGAATAAATGCAGAAAACACTCCTGATATTATTCAAAGCGGGGCTGATGGTATTGCAGTTGTATCGGCAATTGTATCGCAAGAAGAACCACAGCTTGCAGCAAAAAACTTAAGGTCGGTTGTAGATCAAGCCAAAAACAATAAACATACGTCTGAAAGTAAATAAAATGAAAACATACAATAGAGTTCTTACCATTGCAGGGAGCGATTCTGGCGGGGGTGCTGGCATTCAGGCCGACATAAAAGCCATTTCTGCTTGTGGCTGTTTTGCCACCTCTGCAATTACTGCAATTACTGCTCAAAATACCATAGGAGTAACTGATATTCACGCTATTCCAACTCTCACCTTAAAGAATCAGATTAAAGCTGTACTTGAAGATATTGGAACCGACAGTGTTAAGATAGGAATGCTTCATAACAGCGAAACCATAAAGGTAGTTAAAGAATCACTTGAAGCTTATAATGTAAAAAACATTGTGCTTGATCCAGTTATGGTGGCCACCTCTGGAAATAAACTTCTGGAAGACGAAGCCATTCAAACTCTTCAGGAAGTTCTTATTCCCAATGCAAGAATAATCACCCCAAATATTCCTGAAGCAGAGATATTACTTGGGTGCAAAATTGATAAGCAAGGAGATTTGGCTAAACATGCAAAGGCTCTTTCCTTAAACCAAACTGTTTCTGTCTTTTTAAAAGCAGGTCATCTAACCGACGATGAATTGGTCGACATTTTTTATAATGCCGAAACAGATGAAATTCTGGAATTAAAATCAAAAAGAGTATACAGCAAAAATACTCATGGCACAGGATGCACCCTCTCTTCTGCCCTTGCAGCTTTCTTGGCCAAAGGTTATGATTTAAATGATGCAGCAAAACATGCAAAAGATTATATAAATCAGGCAATCATTTGTGGTGCCGATTATAAAATTGGAGAAGGTCATGGCCCTGTAAAACACTTTTACAATTACTGGAAGTAATAATGGAAAATAATATACTCAACGAATTATGGGATGCTATTCATCCCATTTTTCATAAAATAATAAAGCATCCTTTCGTAAAACATCTTTATTCCGGAACCATACCAGAAGAAGTGTTTTCGCACTATTTAAGTCAGGACATCCTATATTTGAAAGACGATTCCAAGGCATTGGAAATTCTATCTTCACGAGTAAACGAAAATACTCATAAAGAATTTTTCCATCAAATGGCTATGGATGGCATTGCTATCGAACAGGCTTTGCAAAATGATTTTCTTACCCATTTCGACATAAAGAAAGCAAAGCAAAAGTCGCCAGTAATTTCTGCCTATACTCAGTTTCTGCTTAATCATGCCGAAAAATCAGAAATCGCTATTGCTGCCTCTGCACTTCTTCCCTGCTTTTGGGTATATAATGAAGTTGGCAAACACATTTATAGTAAATCAGCAAAAGAAAATCCATTTCAGAAATGGATTGATACATACGAAGGGGAAGAATTTGAAGAATATGTAGCTCAGTTTAAAAATATTGTAGCCAAACTGTCTGCAGGTGCAAATCAGATAACAAAACAAAAGGTGATTGATGCTTTTGTTAAAGGAACAGAACTGGAATTGCGCTTTTTTGATGAGGCTTGGGAAAGGAAATAATAGCAGATTTCAAAGACAGGCCTATGCTGACGGCTTATAAACCCCACCGGCTCAAGTTGCTGTTTTGACTAGCTCAGAGAGACTCAGCCACGAGCTTAGCAGATCATTCTCACTAGCTCACTGGGCCACTGGCACTGACTCGGAATGCCGTTCCCACTGACTCAAATTGTCATTCCCACTGGCTCAGATTGCCGTTCTGACTGGCTCAGATTATCATTCTGACTAGCTCAGATTGTCATTCTGACTGGGTGACTCAGATTTCGATAATCGTGTTTCGGATTTCGAAGACAAAATCAGAAACACGAAACACCACCTCCAATCTAAATTAGACAAAATATAAAATACCACCAAACACAATAAATTAAAGGAATAAACGAGATTTTAATTTACAAAATTGATACGTTTGCCGATTATTTTTAGGATGAAGGTGTAGTATTTACTTAAAAGGGAATCCGATGTAAATTCGGAGTTAACCCCGTAGCTGTAATTTCAGGTGCTACCTACTGTAGCGCAAGATCTTATTCACATACCACTGCTTTTGCGGGAAGGGAATAAGATTTGAATAAACCAGAAGACCTGCCTTTATCTATAATCAACCTTATCTCCGGGGTTTTGAGATAATAGATAATAGAAACAATGGAAAACTTAGTCAATTTTTTTACGCAGACAGGGACTGTTCAAAGTATTCTTTTTATTTCTCTTGCCATTTTTATTGGTATTGGCATTGGAAAGATAAAGTTATTTAAAATTCAATTGGGCATTGCAGGGGTTCTTTTTACAGGGCTTGCCGTTGGACATTTCGGAATTCAGATTAATCCAAAAACGCTTCATTTTGTAAAAGAATTTGGACTTATTTTATTCGTCTATTCAATAGGCTTAGAAGTAGGTCCAGGTTTTGTCTCTTCCCTCAAAAAGGAAGGAATGAAGATGAATACACTTGCTTCGTTAATTGTGTTTCTTGGATTAGGTATAGCTGTAATTATTCATTTTATTACAGGTATCCCGATCGAAACCATGGCAGGTATTCTTTGCGGAGCTGTAACCAACACTCCAAGTTTAGGTGCAGCACAGCAAGTAATTACCGATATGGGCACTACCGATGTGGGAGTAACAGGAATGGCATATGCCGTTGCCTATCCTTTTGGTATTATTGGAATTATTCTTACAATGATTCTTATACGAGTTATTTTCAGAATAAAAGTTAATCAGGAAGAAGAAAACTACACAAAAGAAGCCGAAGAAAATCAAGTTTCGGCAGAAACCTTCTCTATTAGCATAAATAATCCTCAAATCATTGGTAAGACCCAAAAAGAGCTATCCAATTTATTTACCGAACCGATTGTAATAAGCAGAATAGCACGTAATGGTGAAGTATTTGTTCCAAAACCAAGCACTTGTGTTGCCGAAGGTGATAAGATAAATATTATCGCACCAAAAGATAGCAGAACCCGCTTGCAGACTCTCTTTGGAGAGATTTCAAACACCAATATGTGCAAAACCAATGGCAAATTGGCAATGCGCCGAATGATTGTTACCCAAAAAGCTATTGCAGGAAAAACTATTGCAGAAGTAAATATCTTCGGTCGTTACAATGCAAATATCACCCGAATTTATCGCTCAGGTATCGAAATGATCCCTACCCTTGAATCTACATTAGAAATTGGAGATTATGTACGTGTTGTTGGAGAAACAAAACAGCTTCCAGAAATTGCCAACGAACTGGGTAACTCTCCTGAGGCTTTAAACCACCCCAATATATTACCTATGTTCTTAGGGATTTTCCTTGGAATATTATTGGGTAGTATACCTATTAATATTCCTGGAATTCCAGCCCCTGTTAAACTCGGACTAGCAGGCGGACCATTATTGGTAGCCATTTTGCTTGGTCGAATGGGAAGAGTTGGAAAATTAAGTTTTTATCTTCCTCCAGGGGCAAGCTTAGTAATTCGTGAAGTGGGTATTGTATTGTTCTTAGTGAGTGTTGGTATAGGTTCAGGTGGCAAATTCATACATTCTTTGGTTCATGAAGGAGGTGTAACATGGATGGGCTATGGAGCTTTAATTACTTTTATCCCATTGTTTATTACAGCAATACTGGCAAGACTTTGGAAAGTAAACTATCTTTCCATTTGTGGATTGCTGGCAGGTTCAATGACAGACCCTCCTGCTTTAGAATTTGCAAATAACTTAAGTTCTTCACAAGCTCAATCATATGGTTATGCATCGGTATATCCTTTGGTTATGTTTTTGAGGATTCTATGTATTCAGATATTGATTCTACTAGTATAAAGCTATTTAGAATAATTATTCACCATATTTCCAGATTGACTTAGGCCGTGTGTAGACTTCTACAGACGGCCTAAGTCTTTTTATCACCAGTATAAACACCACCAATAAAGCTATTCCTATAATAAATCTATCCAAAAGACAGTTTTATTTATGAAGCTATGACACAATTTTTACTCTAAAAAGACTAAAACTATGAAATTATCTAGACCACTATTCAGAGGTACAATGCTTGCATTTATGCTTCTGATATCTACCTTATCTTTTTCACAAGAACATAATGTTGGTGATGGTCCCCATGGATTATCAGTAAGTCCTGCAGCAGTAGTTTATCAGGATCAATTATATGTTTTCCAACAAGGCAGAGGAAAAAACTTAAGATTAGAATATCGTGTGTTAAAAGATGGAGAATGGAGTTTACAGTCACAAGCACCTGGCATATCCCTAACTCAAGCACCTTGTCCTGTTGTATATCAAAACAAACTGTATGTCTTTCATCAAGATGGTGGTGAAGCTGGTGATATGTGGTATACCACTTTCGATGGACAGAATTGGTCTAGAGAAATAAAAATTGCAAATTTAGGAATGACCTCATCCCCATCGGTTGTAGAATATCAAGGAAAATTATTTATCTTCCATCAAGGCAAAGGTAAAAATGGAGAAATGTGGTATACCACTTTCGATGGACAGAATTTTAGTAGAGACACTAAACTAAACGATGTAGGCATGTCTTCCTCTCCGGGAGCGATTGTTTACAATAATAAAATCTATGTTTTCCACCAAGGTAAAGGAAATAATGGAGAAATGTGGTATAGTGTTTTTGATGGCAACTCATGGTCTAGAGATGCAAAGATTAATAACACAGCTCTATCTGTATCTCCCAATCCAATTGTCTATAATAACAATATCTATATCTTCCATCAGGGAAGTAACAAAACAGGGAAAATGTATTATATGACTTTTGATGGAAATAACTTTTCAAGTGATCATTTTCTTTCTGAAGTTTTTATGAGCGACACTCCAGGCTCTGTTGTATACGATAATAAAATTTATTCTTTCTACCAATTTGGAAGTAATAAAGGTTACTTATGGCATACAAGATTTGAAAACAATAGCTGGTCGCACCCTACTCCTTTGGTGAGTTTTTCATTTTCTGAAGAAGGATATTTAGACAAAAAGTTTGGGACATTCACGATTCCTTCTACACATAACTCATATATTGCTGGTTCGTTATTTATAAATGGAAATAATAGTCATGACGAGGATGTTCCTTACCAACTATGCCAAGGAATAAGATTTATTGAAATGGATATAAACAATATTCCATTTCCATTTAATGCAAATATTGAAAGAAGTGTTGCTATTGAACATGGTAAAATTTATGGAGGAACTATATTCGGTCAAAGAAATGTTCGTTTTGGAATTTGGGAAATTAAAGCCTTTATAGAATCGCACCCAAATGAAATAATTATTCTGAAAATAGATTCCCCTTCTGGAGTTAGTTATGAGAACTATAAATATTTCTTCCAAAAATATGGCATATACGATAAAATGTATATGGCAGAAAATAAAGACTATGCAAATCTAACTCCTCGAGATATACTAAATGCAGGAAAACAGATATTGTTATTTGGTGGCGATACCAGAGAAATGAATTCTGGAATTGAATCACTAATGAACAATAGTCGTTCATGGGGAACTAATGACGTAAATAATATCTCACCAATTGCTGTAAGCAATAAAACAGATGAAAAGCCATTCTATGTCATTGCCATGTATGGAACAGAAGATCCTCTTGGATTTGGATCAAAATCGAAAGACAGGATCATGAATGAATACAACTGGACCAAGAATCATTTTCTTACCGGATGGAGAAGTTCTGCAATGCGCCCTATGTCATATGTTTATGATTATAGTACCTATGGAGATGTTATGGAAGTGATTCATGACATGAACTATAAATACAGATCTGTAATGGGTAAAACTGTAGATATTAATGGTAATCTAATTCCTGATGTAAAATATAAAGTAACTTATTCTTCTGATGGAAAAACTATCGAAACTGTAATAAATGGAAGCTACAATTTCCCAGCAGAGATTGGTGAAACCATTACCATTACAGCTTCTAAAGATGGAATTAAATTGTCTCAATCTGAATTTACTTATAACAATAAAGAAAATAAAGATATTGAGTTTAATTTCAAACAAGAAAACCCACAAGGTGACAACTTATCAAATTTAAAGTCGCAAAATAACAATGAAGAAATAAACTCCAATATAAATCTTGTTGAAGATGTATTTCCAAACCCATTTACAAATGTTCTAAATTTTAAGATCAATAGTATTGACTCTAAAAATGTCGTTTGTGAAATTTATGATATTACAGGAAGAGAAGTTCATTCGCAAAACTTTAATTTACATAGAAATGGAGAGAGTGACTTAAGCATCGATTTAAATCAGCTTAAAAGCGGACTGTATATTTATAAAATAAACTCCGGTGAAAATGTATATTCAGGTAAGATTATAAAAAAATAAACTATTAGTTTTATTCTAGAAAGTTCTCAGCAAAAATATCTGTTGAGAACTTTTTTTATAAAAAAAGAAGCTGCCTCCTCAGACAACTTCTACTATGCAAAAAAACTTATATCGAAATATCTACATGACTATTTATTTAATTATTATTCTTTTTTACTCGTGTTTTTTCAAATAGAAGGAAATTCGTTCACCATTATCTCCAATTATAAAATCCTTCAGGATCAATCTATCTTTATCTCTTAATAATTCTGCAAAAATATCTTCACCCTCTTGGTTCTTAAATATCAATTTAATAGTATTATCATTTAATTCCCTCCAAGAACCATCAAAAGATTCGTTAATTTCTTTTTGTTGGCCCAGCACAACAAAAGAAAAGCTATTTTCTTTTGTTATAGAAATATTGACATATCCATTAGGGATAGTCTCAATTTCTGAAGATTTCTTAATTGTCGTTTGCTGTTTAAAAACAGTCCATAATCCAACGAAATTCTTAAGAACAGGATCTTTATTTTCATGCTCACCCCCACCTTTTGAGCAAGAAAACAGTAGAATTCCTACTGTACAAATCAGTAAAAAATTTATAAATATTCTTTTCATACGTAATTAATTTTTCACTCCTTTAAAAAATCTCTCACTGTCAAGCCTGCAAAATTGTCAATGAAAAATAGATTATTGGAATAAAATATTCGAATCACGAAAATAAATAATAATTATATTAATTAAAAATAGATTATTAGAAATTTTAAAGTCTTTAGGAAATTTTAATTCATTTATCTATTTCAGATATGAATCTTTTATAATTCCATTCATGATACTTTATATATGTGTTTTGAATAGTTGGATAGGGAAAGAATGATATACGTTTGAGACTAGAGCTTTGCATGCTATTAGTTAATTTCAATATAAGAAAAAACAAAAAAAGCCTGAAGAGAATTTCTTCAGGCTTAAAAGCAATCTTTATTTTGAAATTGAATTTTCTATTTTACAGCGTCAACGATTGCTTTAAAAGCATCTGGTTGATTCATCGCTAGATCAGCTAGAACTTTACGGCTGATTTCAATATCCTTCTCATGAAGTTTACCCATAAATGCAGAGTAAGACAATCCATGAAGACGTGCAGCAGCATTAATACGCTGGATCCACAATCCACGGAAACTTCTCTTCTTAGCACGTCTGTCGCGGTATGCATACTGTTGACCTTTTTCGTATGCATTTTTAGCAACCGTCCAAACATTCTTTCTTCTACCGAATTGACCTTTGGTCAATTTCATGATCTTTTTACGTCTTGCTCTAGATGCAACAGCGTTTACTGATCTTGGCATAATTTCAAAATTTTAATCACTATAGCGGTTTAAAAAAACACTTAAAAAAGCTATAGCAAAAGTTTAACAAAAAATAAATTACCTATAATACTAGTGACGAAGCATTCTTCTAACGTTCTTCTCGTCAGTCTTATCCACAATAGTGAAGTAAGTCAAATTACGCTTACGCTTAGTTGACTTCTTGGTCAAAATGTGGCTTTTGTAAGCATGCTTTCTTTTAATTTTTCCAGTGCCAGTAAGAATAAATCTTTTCTTAGCACCAGATTTAGTTTTCATTTTAGGCATTACTAAATATGTATTAAAAATTAATAAATTGAGGTAAATCAAATTATTAATAAAGATCGCTTTCTAATTCTTTTTATTCGGAGCGATAATCATAATCATACGCTTACCCTCCAATTTTGGCATTCGCTCTACTTTACCGTATTCACCCACTTCTTGAGCAAATTTCAAAAGTATCAACTCACCTTTATCTTTATAAATTATAGATCTTCCTTTAAAGAAAACATCAACTTTCACTTTAGAGCCTTCTTCAAGGAACTTGACGGCATGCTTTAATTTAAACTTAAAGTCATGTTCATCAGTATTAGGTCCTAAACGAATTTCCTTCACTACAACCTTAGTGGCTTTAGCTTTAAGCTCTTTCTGACGTTTCTTTTGATCATAAAGAAATTTCTTATAATCAATGATTTTACAAACAGGAGGGTTGGCATTAGGAGAAATCTCTACCAAATCAAGCTCTTGTGCTCTGGCTATTTCTAACGCCTCCTTAAGCTGATAAATACCCACCTCCACGTTTTCTCCTACGACTCTGACCACCGGGGCTGATATAGCCTTGTTTATCTTATGTGGGTCCTCTTTTTTAATAGGTCTTCGGTTTCTATTCCGGTGACTAAAATTTGTTGCTATGTTATAGTTCTCCTATACTTTAGAAGTTCAACAATACATTAATTAATCGATATATCTTAATAAGAACTTTTGAGCCTATTTGCCCAACAACTCTTTAATTTCTTCATTGATTAAATGAGCAAAATCTTCAATCTTGTATTTACCCAAATCACCTTTACCGTGTCTACGGATAGAAACCGTTCCTTCAGCTTCCTCTTGTTCCCCTACAATAATCATATAAGGAATCTTTTTCAACTCAGCGTCACGGATTTTCCTACCAGTTTTTTCACTGCGATTATCGATTTGGGCGCGAATATCGTAATTATCCAGCAAATTTAAAACTTTTTCTGCATAATTTTGATATTTTTCACTGATTGGCAGAATGATAGCTTGCTCAGGAGTCAACCAAAGTGGGAAATTACCACCACAATGTTCAATTAGAACAGCAACAAAACGTTCCATAGAACCAAATGGAGCTCTATGAATCATCACTGGACGATGTTTTTCATTATCGGCACCAATATAATTCAAATCGAAACGCTCTGGAAGGTTATAATCTACTTGAATGGTTCCTAGTTGCCACTTTCGTCCCAAAGCATCTTTTACCATAAAGTCCATCTTTGGGCCATAAAAAGCTGCCTCACCATATTCTATAATGGCTTCGAGACCTCTTTCTTGAGCAACTTCTTTAATTGCAGACTCTGCTTTTTCCCAATTTTCATCAGAACCAATATACTTTTCAGGTTTATTAGGATCACGAAGAGATATCTGAGTAATAAATTCAGAGAAATTCAAGGCTTTAAAGATATGCATTATAATATCAATTACACCTTTAAACTCATCCTTTATTTGATCTGGAGTACAGAAAATATGAGCATCATCCTGAGTAAAACTTCTTACTCTAGTCAAACCGTGTAACTCACCACTTTGTTCATAACGATAGACAGTACCAAATTCGGCAAAGCGAACAGGAAGATCTTTATAAGAGCGAGGTTTATGTTTGTAAATCTCACAGTGATGAGGACAATTCATTGGTTTTAGGAAATATTCCTCACCTTCTACCGGAGTAGTGATTGGGCGAAAAGAATCTTCACCATACTTTTGATAGTGTCCAGAAGTTTTATACAAGTCGACATTTCCTATATGAGGACAAATAACTTGTTCGTAACCTGCTTTTTTCTGTACTTTTTTCAAGAAAGTCTCAAGTCTTTCACGTAAAGCAGCACCTTTAGGTAACCATAAAGGAAGACCTTGGCCTACACGTTGAGAGAAAGTAAATAGCTCAAGTTCTTTTCCAAGCTTTCGATGATCACGTTTTTTAGCTTCTTCAAGCAACTCTAGATATTCATCTAATTCTTTTTTCTTTGGAAAAGTAATACCATAAACACGGGTAAGCTGTTTTCTGGTTTCATCGCCTCTCCAATAAGCACCAGCAACACTAAGAATTTTAATTGCTTTTAAAATCCCAGTATTTGGAATATGAGGTCCACGGCACAAATCAGTAAATTCACCAGATTTATAGAAGGTAATAGAACCATCTTCCAAATCTTTGATAAGCTCTAATTTATACTCATCACCTTTTTCTGTAAAGAATTTTAGAGCCTCGTCTTTTGTAACATCTACTCTTTCGAAGGTTTGCTTTTTCTTAGCCAACTCCTTCATTTTATCTTCAATCTTCTTGAAGTCTGCCTCAGAAATAATACGATCTCCTAGGTCTACATCATAATAGAAACCACTTTCAATATCAGGACCAATACCAAATTTAGCACCAGGATACAGTGCTTCAATAGCTTCAGCCATCAAGTGAGCAGAAGAATGCCATACTGTTGCTTTACCTTCAGGATCGTTCCATGTAAGAAGCTTGATACTGCAATCACCATCAATAGGGCGGGTTGCATCCCAAACTTCATCATTAATCTTTGCAGCCACAACATTTCTTGCCAGGCCTTCGCTAATACTTTTTGCAACATCCAGAGCAGAAACTCCCTCCTCAAATTGCTTTACTGAATTATCAGGTAAGGTAATGTTTATCATGTATTTCTAATATTTAAAAACTGCCCGCAAAGGTAAAAAAATATACTAAAATTAATCAGCAGAGATTTCCAAAAATAAAAATTAACCTATTTTGTATAAATTTTTACAGCAACGCAATTCTTGAAGCAAGAATAAATTACTGTACTTGAACGACATAAATATTTTGCTTATTATAAGCTTAATGAGAGTATTAGACTAAAAAAATAAATATAGAATTATTAAACATAAAAAAAAACGAGCAAACATAAAGCCTGCTCGTTTCTCTTATTTATTACAATTATTATTTACTTGCTGCTTTAATAAACTCAACAAATATTGGATGCGGATGCATTACAGTACTCTTATATTCGGGATGAAATTGCACTCCAACAAAAAACGGATGATCTTTAACCTCAACAATTTCTACAAGATTACGTTTTTCATTTTTACCAGTTGGAATCATTCCATTTTCAACAAAATCGTTTAAATACTTATTATTAAATTCGAAACGATGTCTGTGTCTTTCCTGAATAACTTCCTGCTTATAAGCATTGTAAACATGACTATCTTTAATAAGATTACACTCATATGCTCCTAAACGCATGGTTCCACCTTTTTCCTGAATTTCTTTTTGTTCCTCCATCAAATCAATAACAGGATTCGATGTTTCAGGATTAATTTCTGAGGAATGTGCATCACTTAAATTCAATACATTTCTTGCAAACTCAACTACAGCACATTGCATTCCAAGACAAATACCTAGGAATGGAATTTTATTCTCACGGGCATACTGTACAGCATCAATCTTGCCCTCAATGCCACGTTCTCCAAAACCTGGAGCAACCAAAACACCTTCTAAATCGCCTAAAAGCTCTTTTGCGGTATCTTTATTAAGTTCTTCAGAATGAATAAATTTCAATTTAACCTTAACATTATTCGCAACACCTGCGTGAATAAATGCCTCAATTATTGATTTATAAGCATCTTTTAACTCGATATACTTCCCTACTAATCCGATATTTACAATTTTCTCTGGATTCTTTAAAGTCTTAAGAAACTTTTCCCATGCTCCCAATTCTAATTTTGGATAAGTAGTAACTCCCAATTTATGTAGCACCTCAACATCGAGCTTTTCTTCTCGCATCTTAATTGGCACTTCATATATTGTAGGTACATCAATAGATTGAATAACAGAAGTAGAAGCTACATTACAAAATAATGCAATCTTACTACGAAGGCCCACATTCAACTCATGCTCTGTACGACAAACAATAATATCAGGCTGAACACCTTGTTCTTGCAATGCTTTTACAGAATGTTGTGTTGGCTTTGTTTTCAACTCCCCAGCAGCAGATAGATAAGGAACTAAAGTTAAATGAATAACTGCACAGTCTTTTCCCATCTCCCATTTGATCTGACGCACAGTCTCTATATAAGGAAGTGATTCAATATCACCAACAGTTCCCCCAATCTCAGTAATAACAAAATCATACTGACCTGTTTCTCCCAAGATTTTAATTCTACGTTTAATTTCGTCTGTAATATGAGGAATTACCTGTACAGTATTTCCTAAATATTCTCCTTTACGCTCTTTTTGAATTACGGATTGGTAAATACGTCCGGTAGTTACATTATTAGCCTGAGAAGTTGGACGGTCGAGAAAACGTTCATAGTGACCTAAATCCAAATCTGTTTCAGCTCCATCATCAGTCACGAAGCACTCACCATGTTCATAAGGATTTAAAGTACCAGGGTCGACATTTATGTATGGATCTAGTTTTTGAATTGTAGTAGTATATCCTCTAGCTTGCAATAATTTTGCAAGAGATGCAGAAATAATCCCTTTTCCTAAAGAAGAAGTAACCCCTCCTGTTACAAATATATACTTGGTTTGAGCCATGCCTGATAAGGTTTAAATATTTTGTGGTTTATAATTTTCTGATAAAAAAAAAATGCTTCAATTTTACCAGGACTCCAGGGAAGCCTCGCAAAAATACAAAATTGTCCCTGACCTGAAAGATATTGTTCTTACAATTCCCAAAAAAAGAAAAAAAAACAACGGGTGACTACCTTAATTATTATAGTCACCCGTGCATAGATTGTCAATATTTCTTTAAGATCCGAGATATGCTTTTAACAATTTACTTCTTGCTGTGTGCTTTAATCTTCGAATAGCTTTTTCTTTAATTTGGCGTACTCTTTCTCTGGTAAGATCAAATTTTGCACCAATTTCTTCAAGAGTTAAACCATGGTTCATTCCTATACCATAATATAGATTAACCACATTTCTTTCTTTATCAGTTAACGTAGACAGAGATCTTTGAATTTCTCTATTAAGAGATTCTTTTAAGAGAAAGGTATCAGCTCCATCAGCCTCTTCATCGACATAAACATCTAAAAACTTCATATCATCATCAGAAGAAAGAGGAGCATCCATAGAAACATATTTTGTAGAAATACGCATAGCTGCTTCCACTTTATATTCTGGCAAATTCATAAGATCAGCTATTTCTTTTGAAGAGGGTAATCTTTCAAACTTCTGCTCCAGTTCAGAACTAATCTTTTTTATTTTATTTAATGATCCTACTTGATTTAAGGGAAGTCTCACTATCCGAGATTGCTCTGCTAGTGCTTGAAGAATTGATTGCCGAATCCACCAAACAGCATAAGAAATAAATTTAAATCCACGTGTTTCATCAAATCTACGTGCTGCTTTGATCAAACCAAGGTTGCCTTCATTTATCAAATCAGGCAAGCTCAATCCTTGATTTTGATACTGTTTAGCCACAGAGACAACAAATCTCAAATTGGCTCGTGTTAACTTTTCGAGTGCGCTTTGATCACCATTCTTTATCCTTCGAGCCAAAACCACTTCTTGCTCAGCAGTTATCAACTCTTCTTTTCCTATATCTTGAAGATATTTATCAAGCGAGGCAGTTTCACGATTTGTAATAGATTTCGTAATCTTCAGCTGTCTCATAATTCAGGGAGTTTATTATAGGTTCTTTATTACGGGTTAAAAAAGGAAGGAAAGAGGATTACACCTCAAATACGTAATGAAGAAAATCACAGACTATTGGACTCATTCCAACAACCTGTGATTTAAAAACAATATTATAGAAATATTAGAAGTAATAAGAATCTATGCTAATTTATTAAATCAAAAACTCAAAGGTCTGCATAATACCATTAGGGCTTACTCCTTCAATTCGAAGTATTTTTGAGGAAGCATTTAATGCAACATCAAGATCTTCTTTACTATTTACCTCCATATTATTTATTTTGGTAATAATAAACCCTGTTTTAATATTTGCAGTTTGTAAAACACCTGATTGAACTTTCAATACTTTTAATCCTCCATCTAGTCTTAACTTGCTTCTCTCTTGTTTAGTAGCTTTTTTTAAGTTCGCTCCTAAATAAGCATTGTAAAAACTATCTTGTGCTTTAACGATTGTTGTAGTTCCCTCTGAATTTCTTAACAGAACATTTACTTCTTTTTCTTTTCCTTTATGAACGTATTTTATTTTGACAGTTTCTCCGGGACGATGTTGATTTACAGCTCCAACCAATTGAGCAAATGAATTTACACTAACACCATTAATGGATAAAATTACGTCTCCTGACTTGATTCCAGCTTCACCAGCACCTCCATCAGAAACCACTGACTCTACATAAACACCTTTAAGGTTCTTCAGGTTCATTTGTTCTGCAAGTTCTTCATCAATCTCTCGAATTGTTACTCCAAGGTAAGGACGTTGTGCTTCTCCATAATTCAGCAAATCATCTACAACTTTTCTTACAATATTAACAGGGATAGCAAAAGAATAACCCTCATACGAACCTGTATGCGAAGCAATTGCTGCATTAATACCAACCAATTCGCCATCAACATTAACCAGAGCACCTCCACTATTTCCTCTATTCACAACTGCATCAGTTTGAATAAAAGATTCAATAGCAGATCTAGAACCCAAAATATTAATATTTCTAGCTTTAGCACTAACAATACCTGCAGTTACGGTAGAAGTTAAATTAAATGGATTTCCAACTGCCAACACCCACTCTCCTACTTTTACCTTATCGGAATCACCATAAGTTAAAAAAGGCAAATCTTCTGCATCAATCTTAACAAGTGCCAAATCAGTATTGGGATCTAATCCAACAATTTTAGCTTTATACTCACGCTTATCATTTAGAGTTACAGAAATCTTATCGGATCCTTCAACCACGTGGTTATTGGTTACAATATAACCATCGTTGGAAATAATAACACCCGATCCGAATGCTATTAATGGACTAGATTGCGTTCTTTTCCTATAAGAATTTCCTTCGAAATAATCACGCAAAGCTCCAAAAAAATCGTCATAATTATTTGTTCTTGACTGAATTTCAGTACGAATATGGACAACAGCATTAACGCTTAGCTCTGAGGCACGAATAAAATCTATACCATTTTGAGCTGACGGAAGATAGCTTACTTTCGAAGCTTGATGTGATTGAATAGAATTAGTGTTTTTTTCAGAAGTATTTTCATCGCTTAACAAATTAACGATCCCAAACACAAACAGGACCACTAATGCCCCTAAACCGGCGGCAATAAATGACTTTACATTCGATCTCATTATATATTTTTTTTGATAAGTAATATAAATCAGAAAACGATTTACGCTCTTTAATGTTTCAGTTTAAGTGTGTTAAAAAATCTTAAAATAATAATATTTTATTTTAATCAATTAAACACTAAATGGTTATAGTCTATATAGTGATAAATTATGAAAACAGCTTTAAGAACACTTAAATCGTCATAAAAAATTGTTAGATCAATTTTCTATTCTGAAAGTACAAAATATATACCAAAATCCATACTTTTGTTGGTTGCATTTTAAAAAATCATCTATTAGAATTCGCATTATGGAAATTCAATTTTCAAAATACCATGGTAATGGCAATGATTTTGTTATCATCGATAACAGAAAAAAAAATTTATGCTTAACACAAAAACAAATTGAGAAAATTTGCAATAGAAGATTTGGTATTGGAGCAGACGGACTAATACTAATAGAACCTTCAAAAGAGAATGATTTCTATATGACATATTACAATTCTAATGGACTAATTGGATCAATGTGCGGAAATGGAGGTAGATGCGCAAGTGCTTTTGTCGCTACATTAATTGAAGAAAAAAAAGATTTCTCTTTTGAAGCTTCTGATGGTCTTCATTTATCTTCGATAGTAAGTAGCAACGACCACACTTCCATAGTTCGTCTAAAAATGATTGATTGCTCCTTCCCTACCGCTAATGGAAAAGGATATTTTATAGATACAGGAAGTCCTCATCACATCCAGTATGTTAAAGACTTAAACCACTACAAAGTATTCGAAGAAGGAAGAAAAATTAGATATAGCGAATTATATCCCAATGGAAGTAATATCAATTTTGTAGAAAAACAAAATAATAAAATACATTGTCGAACATATGAAAGAGGCGTTGAAAAGGAAACTCTTTCCTGCGGAACAGGAGTAACTGCAGTTGCTCTTACTCAAGCATTCCTTGAAAAAAAAGAAATTCCAATTCAAATACATGCAATAGGTGGTGACTTTATTATATCGTATACAAAAACTGAAAATGGATTCAAAGATGTGTATTTAGAGGGTCCTGCAAGTTTTGTGTTTTGTGGAAAAATAACTTTATAATATATGCTTATGTTAAAAAAACAAGGTATTGCACTTCGTCCTCCAGAACTTAAAGACTTGGAAATACTATATAAATGGGAAAACGATCATTCTTTATGGCATCTTAGTAACACTCTTGTCCCTTTTTCCAAATATATATTGGAGCAATATATCTTACAGAACAATCACGACATTTTTATAGATAAGCAATTACGCTTGATGATTGATATAAAAGAATCTAATACTACAAAAACCGTTGGCAGTATAGACCTGTTTGAATTTGACCCTTTCCACCAAAGAGCTGGAATTGGCATATTAATTGACAAAACATACAGAAAAAAAGGATTGGCATCAAAGGCACTGGATATGTTAATTCAATACTCTTTTAATACACTTAATTTACATCAGTTATACTGCAATATTTTAGACAACAATACAGAAAGCTTAAAACTGTTTAAGAATAAGGGTTTTGAAGAAATAGGAATAAAAAGAGATTGGAGAAAGATCAATGGTCAATGGGAAGACGAATTGATTTTTCAACTAATTGGCACAGATTAATAACAAATTGAAAAACTTATTTTCAAGAAATGTCAAAGATAAAATCAAGCATAAAAAAACAAAAAACAGAAAAAAGTCAACGATCGACATTACATAAATTAATTATTAGAGGTTTATCGTTGTGCATTGTTGGGGCATTGGGACTAGGATACTTTATTTATTCTAGCATTTTTAAATCCAATATAAAAACTCCCAATCAAAAAATATTTGACCTTTATATTCCTAGTAATGCTTCATTTAGTCAAGTTAAGGACAGTTTATTTAAATATGATATTATCATAAATCATTCGTCTTTTGAATGGGTGGCGAATAAAAAAAATTATCCCAACCTAATAAAAGGAGGACGATATACCATTTTAGATGGTATGAGTAATAATCAAATTGTCGATTTATTGAGAAGTGGAAAACAAAATCCTATTCAAATCACTTTTAATAATATTCAAAATTTAGACGAATTATTTGCTTCTATTGGAAAGCAAATAGAAGCAAATCCAAATGACCTTCGGTCACTACTTGCCAATGATGATTTTTTAGACTCTTTAGGAATAGAAAAAAATCAAGAATATTTACTTTTCCTACCAGATACATATTTCTCTAACTGGAACACTTCTGCCAGACAGTTTATTTACAGAATGAAAAAGGAAAGTAATAAATTTTGGAACACAAAAAGAAAAGAAAAGTCTGAACAACTTAAACTTGCCCCCTTTGAAGTTCAAACACTCGCATCAATCGTTCAAAAAGAGAGTAATATTTCAACAGAAAGACCTCTAATTGCTAGTGTATATCTAAATCGCTTAAAATTAGGAATGCCTCTGGGTGCCGATCCGACAATTATTTTTGCACACCAAATGTCGGAAGATACAATTCGTCGAATTTTAAGCGATTTAGATA
>JBGRQE010000064.1:0-20609 GCA_041725955.1 Bacteroidales bacterium | reverse complement strand
GAAACTATTATTGAATTTTCTCCTTACAATAAATAATGTTGCAACACTTCTTCCCGAAGTAATATCTTTATTTATTGTAAGGAGAAAATTCAATAATAGTTTCTAGATGATTTTCTAAAGCTATAGTTATATAAACATCTGGTTTTTCTTTATACAGAATGTTTTCATTTAGTTCATATTTTCAACTATCCCAAATGTATGTTGTTTCTTTGAAACACTGGCTTAAGAATGGTTTAAGGTTATTTGTGAAGGAATCTCTAACTATTAAAGTTTTTATTTTGTTTTTTGCTTCACTTTGGTCTCTATAGTAGTATTCCCATGGATACGGAAACCCTTTTGGTGATTCGTATTTTTTATCGTTTTTTAAATCAATAAATTCTGGGATTTTTTCTGAAGGAGTCATTTCATATGTTTCTTCTTTGAATTCTTTCCCAAGACCTAAGTTGTTTATTAAATTGCCTCCAAATTTTTCTGTTTTATGGAAGTTATATTCATGGATAGGGTATACCTGACTGGTATTTATTCCATCATTAATTAAGCGATTTATTATATATTCAGCTGCATAATATCCCCCAAGAGAATTCCAGTGGTTATCATTTTTAAAAAATAGGTATTCTTTTTTTCCTTTGTTAGCTAGGATAGATCTTAAGTCAATAAAATTATTTTTAGGTTTACTAGAGAGAATTTCAACAATTTGATCTGTTCTATTATTTTCTGGATTTATATTTCTTACATAATTAGGTAAAAACTCTCTATGAACAGAAGCTTTATTTGGGGCAATTACAAAGTAATATTTACCTCCTAGGCTATCGACAATTCTTTCTCTTCTTTGAATTTCTTTTTTAAATATTTTAAGTTCTTTTTCCGAAAATTTGTTTTTTCCAAGGTATTGAGTTAGAACTGTTTTTTTTGTAAAAAGCCATTTGTCTTTTCCTATTACAATAGGAGTCTTATCTAACTGATATTTGTAGTTTAACAGATTATATAAATAGGATAAATGGTTTCTAAAATTAAAATTATCCTTATAATAGCTGTTATACTTTTTGGGGAAATTATCAAGCTTTTTAAAATCTAATACTGGTTTGTCAGCTAGTTTTCTGTTTTCACTATTTTCTCGATCTTTTATAAGATGTATAGTGCCATTAATTATAGGAAAGAATATGATTAGAATAAATATAGATGTAATAACTTTTCTTTTTAATTTTCTCAAATTCATGGCTTAAAATCTAAAATATATGAATGGATTATAAGAGTTTGCAATAAGAAATAATGTACTGAAGAATAGTGTTGAAACTATAAAAACTAATTCTAAAAAACTATAACTTATCTGAATACTATTTTTTAAAACACTATGGTTACTATATTTTACAATAATACGATTTACAAGATTTACTGTTTTTAGTGGTAATTTAGTACAACTCGCTATTGCTATTAGAAAAATACAGATAAACATTGGTGAGTTCATTTTTTGAATAAAAGAAAAGTTAACTTCTCCAAAGTTAAAATTGCATAAACTGCTAATATATTCTACTCCATGATTAAAACCGTCTGCCTTAAAGAATACCCAAGTGAACATAATTATTAGCAAAGTGTAAATGTGTTGAAATGGAGTCCATAAATGAGTTAATATTTTAGCAAAACCAACTCTTTCAATGACCATAAAAAAACCATGTGTTATACCCCAAATAACAAAATTCCAACTCGCTCCATGCCAAATACTGGTTGCAAAAAACACAAAAAGTAAGTTGATTATTGTTCTTGATGATCCTTTTCTGTTTCCTCCAATAGGAAAATACAAATAACTTCTAAACCAATCAGAAAGGGTAATATGCCAACGTTGCCAAAATTCGCGTATTGATTTCGCAATATAAGGGAAGTTAAAGTTTTCTGGAAAGTGGAATCCTAGCATACGACCCAGACCTATAGCCATATCAGAATAGCCTGAAAAATCAAAATAAATTTGAACTGTGTAAGCTATTATCCCTATCCATGCATTACTGGAATTTAGTTCTGCACCCGACATTTTAAAAGCTACATCGGCAATAGCACCAAATTGATTGGCAATAATTACTTTTTTAAACAGACCTAGTGTAAATCTTTTTATACCTATTTCTAAGTTGAGCCAATTACTTTTTCTGTTTTTTAGTTGAAGTTCAATCGTTTTATATCTAATTATTGGTCCAGCAATTAATTGAGGGAAAAAAGATATATATAATGCTAGGTCAGTAAATTTATTCTGAACCTTTACTTCTCCTCGGTAAACATCTATAATATACGATATTGCCTGAAAAGTATAAAATGAAATTCCTATTGGAAGAACTATTCCTGGATTTTTTATTAGGGAGAATTTAAAAATGGGGGATAAATAGTTAATGTTTTCAATGATGAAATTAGCGTATTTAAAGACGCCTAAACAAGCAAGGTTTAAAATAATTCCTATTATTAGAAATGTTTTTGATTTTTTATCATCATTGGAATTGTTAATTTTTTTCCCAATAAGGTAATTCAATATTAAAGAAACGATAAGAATTAAGGAGTAACTTACCCCACCCCAAGCAAAGAATATTATACTTGATATAAGTAAAAAAATATTCCTGTAATTTTTCTTCAACAGATAATTGCCAACAAGTACTATTGGAAGAAAAATAAATAAAAAAATTAAAGAACTAAATACCATCCTATAGCGTAATTTGTTTTTTTAAAAAATAGATTGGCAATTTATAAAAAAATTATATTTTATATACAATTGATTTTGCATTAAAGAAACTTGAATTTTTAAAAAAGGTACAAAAAAAGAGGCTATTCAGCCTCTTTTCATATATATATGTCAAAATTAAGCTTCAACCATATTTGCTGTCTCAACAGACTCCATACCTTTTTTGATTGCTTCTTCATTAAGAGGAATCAATTTATGATAACGTTCAGGAAGAGATTTTTTCAAACCTAAAATTACATTTTCTAATTTCACTAAAGGTTTTACTTTAAGATATCCACCTAAAACGATCATGTTAAAGATCTTGGTGTTTCCCATTTCAGAAGCTAATTTAGCCGCTTCGATGGTGTAAATGTTGATATCTTTACGTTCTGGCTTTTTGTTAATACCATTTGGATCGTAAAGAAGAGTACCTCCTGGTTTTACAGCTTGCTCGAACTTATCCATTGACTGCTGGTTAAGGATGATAGCAGTGTCAAACTGGGTAAGAATAGGAGAACTGATTCTTTCGTCTCCTAAGATAACGGTAACGTTTGCTGTACCACCACGCATTTCAGGACCATAAGAAGGCATCCAACTTACTTCCTGATCTTGCATAATGCCAGAGTAAGCAAGGATTTTTCCCATTGAAAGAACTCCTTGTCCACCAAAACCGGCAATGATGATTTCTTCAACCATATGTTTATAAAAATTTATCCTGTTTATTATTTATTTACTAGCTCACCATCAACTTTGATGTCGCCTAGTGGATAGAATGGGAACATATTTTCTTCCATCCATTTGTTAGCTTGTACAGGAGTCATTTTCCAACCAGAGTTACAGTTAGAAACGATTTCTACAAAGCTAAGACCACCTTTGTTTTCGATTTGGTTTGTGAAAGCTTGTTTAAGAGCTTTCTTAGCCTTACGAGCATTTCCTGGAGTATGAACAGCTTGACGTGTTACATATCTTACGCCAGGAAGTTGAGCGATAAGTTCGGTGATTTTTAGTGGGTTACCCATGGTGTCAACATCACGGCCATAAGGAGAGGTTGCTGACTTCATGTTTGGTAGAGTAGTTGGAGCCATTTGACCACCAGTCATACCATAGATACCATTATTAATAAATACAATAACGATATTTTCACCTCTGTTACAAGCGTGAATGGTTTCAGCAGTACCAATAGCAGCCAAGTCACCATCACCTTGATAGGTGAAAACAACTTTATTTGGATAAAGTCTTTTGATACCAGTTGCCAAAGCAGGAGCACGACCGTGAGCTGCTTGTTGCATATCGATATTCATAAAATCGTATGCTAATACAGAACAACCTACAGGAGCAACACCAATAGTTTCTTCAGCTTTGCCCAAATCTTCGATAACTTCCATTACCAAACGGTGAGCAGTACCATGACCACAACCAGGACAATAACTTAAAGTATTGTCGGTCATCAAAGGGGTTTTTTTGTAAACCTGATTTTCTGGTTGAATTATTTCTTTTAACATTTCTTCAGTCATTCCTTAACCTCCGATGATTTTTTGTTCAAGAGCTTCTAAAATTTCTTCTGGGGTATGAATAACACCACCCATGCGACCAAAGTGCTCAACAGGACATTTACCGTTTACTGCTAAACGAACATCTTCAACCATTTGTCCAGCACTCATTTCAACAGAAAGGAATCCTTTAACTTTTTGGCTTAATTCCTGAATAGCATTGGTTGGATAAGGGAATAAAGTAATTGGACGTAACAGACCAGCTTTGATTCCTTTTTCTCTAGCAGTTTGAACAGCTTTTTGAGCTATACGTGCACTTGAACCATATGCTACGAATACATAGTCTGCGTCGTCGCAGTCAATCATTTCGTAACGAACTTCATTTTCTTCAATGCTTCTGTACTTAGCTTGTAAGTCTCTGTTGTGCTGTTCCATTTTGTCTGCTTGAAGGTCAAGAGAAGTAATAATATTTCTTTCTCTTGAAGCAGGTTTTCCGGTAGTAGCCCAAGGGCATTGTTCTTTGATTTGTTCTTCGGATCTTCTTGGAATTTGGTCAAATAGTTCAACCTTTTCCATCATCTGACCGATAATACCATCTGAAAGAACTAATGAAGGAATACGATATTTAAAAGCTAATTCAAAACCTAATTTTACAAAATCAGACATTTCCTGAACAGATGCAGGAGCAAGAACGATTTGCTTGTAATCGCCATGACCACCACCTTTTACAGATTGAAAGTAATCTGCTTGTGAAGGCTGAATAGTTCCTAGTCCGGGGCCGCCTCGAACAACGTTTGCATATAAGCAAGGTAATTCAGCACCAGCGATGTAAGAAATACCTTCTTGCTTTAAGCTAATTCCTGGACTTGAAGATGAGGTCATTACCATTTTTCCAGCCCCAGCTGCACCATATACCATATTAATTGCAGATACTTCACTCTCTGCCTGCAAAACAACCATTCCAGTTCTTTCAACTGGATTTTCTGCAGCAAGGTATTCGATAACTTCGGATTGTGGTGTAATAGGGTATCCGAAATAAGCATCAGCTCCACAACGAATAGCTGCTTCTGCTAAAGCTTCGTTACCTTTCATTAATTTTAATTCACCCATTTCTGTAGTTTCTTTTTAATTAAATTAAGCATCCATCTTTTTTCTGTATACAGAAATTACCCCATCAGGGCAAACGATGGCACAGCTAGAACAACCTATACAAGCATCTGGATTGGCCATATGTGCATAATGATAGCCTTTTCCATTCACTTCTTTGGCTAAACTGATGACTTGAGTAGGACATGCTGGCTCGCAAACCCCGCAGCCTTTGCATTTCTCAATGTCAACAACAATAGCTCCTCTTACTTTTGCCATTTTATATTATTTAAATAGGGTTATAAATCCTAATAATTCGCCTGACGAAGGTAGAAAAATTAAGGCTATTTTCTGTGTGTAATCAGCTATAATTGGGCTTAAGTACTTAATTTATATATGGTTTAAATTAAATGCTGTATTTGAATGTTTTTTTTTTGATTATATTTGTTAATCCTACAATCGTAAAAAGAATTAAGAATCAAAATACTATATTTTAAGTCGCTTTTATATTTCCGAAATGGAAGCTTGCTTATTTTTATTCTTTCCCTCCAAAAATTGTATTTCCCAAGTTTTATTCAAAACCGATTTTGAAATCTAATTTTCTTCAATTATGAAAAAAGTTGTATTAAATTATCTGAAATGTTCTGAAACCGAGGATTGCGTTGGTTACGATGAATGTAATTTGAAAATATATAAAGAAGGTAAAATATTACATAATATTGGCAGGGATATGAAAGAAGGAGATGTCTGGAATCTGTCTTGCCTAATTATAAAACGAGCTGAAGAAAAACTTACAGCTAAGTTATGGGATAAAGATAATCCTATGTATTTTGATGATCATGATTTGCTTGGAGAAGTGCAAATGCATTATGATAATGGTGAATACAATGCTAGTTTTAATAAAGATGGTGCCAATTATGTTTTAAATTATGATGTTAGTGATTATGCTGTTCAAGATATGTTGGCAGATAATTTATTTCAAAGAATTACTCTGAAAAAACTTGTCTGTAAGAGAACTGAAGATTACAGTACTGACGAATGTACTCTTAAAATCTATAGAAATGGTGCATTGGCTACCGCACTTAAAAAAGATATGAAGAAAGGACGTCAGTGGAATCTGAATCTAGATTTTTACCAGTGGGGTTCTGATAATTATGTTTTGAATTTGATTGATAGAGATTTTGGCTATTTTGATAAAGATGACAATTTGGGAAAACTGCGTGTTTCGCATAATCCTGGCAATTATACTTTTTCTTTCAATAAAGATGGAGCTTTATATATTCTTTACTATTCTATAACAAATGACATTCCAAAGCATAAGCTAGGAAAAAAACTACATGCCAATGAAATAATTATTGAGTCTGGCGAGCTAAAAGGTAATGTTCATACCTATCTTATAGGTTACAGTAATGATGGGAGTGAATTTAAGCGATGGAATGCCTTTGGTAGAGATGAAGGCGGTCATATGTTAGAAGGAACTCTTACGAGCTGCAAAGATACCGTTGATTTAGATTCTGTAAACTTCATGATGACTGAACCCCCATGTGCATGGCCTGAGCAAAGTTATTATGGTATTGTTGGTGTATGCTGGAATCTTTGTAACAGAGGTTTGTATTTTACTCATAAAACTGTAGAAAACGTAAAACATTATGCAATTGTGGAAGCATTATACGGAACCTATGGCTTGGATGAAGGAATGGAAACTTATGATATATATCTGGCTTTGGCTGTTGCTGGAAAAGCAATGCCTTATACTGAATTTCAGAAGCTTGTTGCAAAAGCAAAACGAATGTATAGTTGGACTAAGGCCAGAGAATATGTTCAAAAGTATTACCCTTGGCAAGGAAAGCCAATAACAGACTTCGAAATGTTTAATTCGCCAAATCCTAGGATTAAACTATATCATCAATTCTTTGGTAAAGCAGCCTTACAACAAAATGTGGAACTGGAAGATAAAAAACGTTGGAAATTATACACTGAAGAATTACTATCACTAAATATAAAGGAAAAAATTGGAAAATTGCCTCATAGAAGAATGGAAGAACTGAAATCTGTTCATGATCGAAGTTTTGATGTCTTAAAGCAACAAGTTCCTTTATATAAGGAAAAAGAAAAAGATGTTTTTGATTCCAGAGTAAAGAAAAAGGATTTCTTCAAAAAAATAATTCGTGCACGCTATATAAATACAGTTAAAGCTGAAGAAAAAAATCTTAATCTGGTTTTGAAATCGTATAAAGATGCATTAACTGATAAAGAATACGAGAAGTTATTTCTTGCAAAGAAGAACGAGAAGTTTAAAATGCCTTTATAATTGTAATTATACAAGGTTCTTAAATTGAATTTTCTTTACGGTTTAATTTACCTAATAAAAGCTATCCTGTCAAAGGATAGCTTTTTTTAAAGCCTATTTTTATACATGCACCAAAGGGTAACTATTTTTAGTAGTATATTAAGGTGTTTTTGTATCAAAAGAGATTTCGAATTAGGTATCTTATTGATTATTTTATCATTATCTTTATGTCGATTTCATCCTATAGTCGATATTTTTCTGTTAAACTCTAATTGTTATGCCACAAAAACCTACCAATAACAAGAAAATTCATTTTTCTATCACATATTTTGTAGTTATAATCGTATTGATGTTTCTCTTCGAAAGTTTCTTCTTTTCTAATAGAGGAACGAAACAAATATCTTACAATCAGTTTCGTGATTATATTGCACAAGATAGTATTCAGAAATTAATTATTTATGAACAGAAAATATATGGAGTACTAAAAGATTCTTCCAGTAAAAAGGCAACGAGTGCTGTTAATGCTAAAAATGATAAAACGGGTATTCAAATAGAGTCTCTCCCCAAAAAAGATATAGGCCCTTCTGTAATGGTTCATAAAAATACTCCTTGGAATCCTTTTGCAGAGAAACAACAAAATAAAGGAGAACAATTTTCTACTTATCGTCTTGAAGATCCTGAGCTAGTAGATCTATTGCAAACTAAGAACATTGACTACGAAGGAGCTTCTTCGCACAACTGGTTTAGTAGTTTTCTCTCAAACTGGATACTTCCAATTATAATTCTTGTAGTTATTTGGGGCTTATTATTCCGAAAAGTAGGAATGGGTGGAGGTAATGCATTGAATTTAGGTCAATCTAAATCTAAAATCGTTGCTCTTGACGAAAAATCAAAGATAAAATTTGAAAATGTTGCCGGGGTCGATGAAGCTAAAGCAGAATTAGAAGAAGTTGTAGATTTCTTGTCTACTCCCGAAAAATTTAGCCGTCTGGGAGGTAGACTTCCTAAAGGTTTGCTACTTATTGGTCCTCCGGGATGTGGAAAAACCTTGCTGGCAAAAGCAGTTGCGGGTGAAGCAGGGGTTCCTTTCTTCAGTATCAGTGGTTCAGACTTTGTAGAGATTTTTGTTGGAGTTGGTGCTTCAAGAGTTAGAGACCTTTTTAAACAAGCAAAGGAAAAGGCTCCTTGTATAATATTTATTGACGAAATAGATGCTATAGGAAAATCACGCGCTGGTCAGGGTAGTATGGGAGGACATGATGAAAGAGAAAGTACACTAAATCAGCTTTTGGTAGAAATGGATGGCTTTGATTCAAGTAAAGGAGTAATACTAATGGGAGCAACAAATCGTCCCGAAGTTTTAGATAAAGCATTACTTCGCCCAGGTCGTTTTGATAGGCAAGTATTGGTAGATCGACCTGACTTAAAAGGGAGAGAACAGATTCTTGAGGTACATTGCAAGACTGTTGTTCTTTCAAAAACAGTGAATTTGAATAAGTTGGCAGCTCAAACACCTGGGTTTAGTGGAGCTGATTTAGCCAATATATGTAATGAAGCTGCATTGCTTGCCTCAAGAAAGGGGAAGGATGAAGTTGAGATGGAAGATTTTGCAGAAGCAATTGAAAGAGTTATTGCTGGATTAGAGAAGAAAAACCGTTTGATTAATCCAAAAGAAAGAAAAATTGTAGCATTCCATGAATCTGGACACGCAATAATAGGTCACTTTACAATGGGTGCTGATCCAGTGCAAAAAGTGTCTATAGTTCCTCGGGGTCTTGGAGCATTGGGATATACAATTCAAGCTCCACTGGAAGATCGCTTTCTTATGTCGGAAAATGAACTGAATGGAAAAATAAGAGGTTTGCTTGGAGGACGTGCTGCAGAGCAAATTACTTTTGGTGAGATTTCGACAGGTGCTTCCAATGATTTGGAAAGAGTGTTCTCTTTGGCTAGAAACATGATTTCTGTTTATGGAATGAGTAATAAGCTTCCGAACTTATCATTGGTAGAACAAAATCAAAATCAGTTTTTGGGAATGGGAGGGCGGTTTGCCAAAGTTTCTGAAGAAACCAATCGAATTATTGATCTTGAGATAATAAAAATAATTCATGATAACTATCAAGAAACTATTGCATTATTAGAAAGTAAGAAAGAACTTTTGGAACAAATGGCCCATCAGTTACTTGAAAAAGAAGTTTTAGATGAAGATGATGTAATCCGTATTTTAGGCAAGAGAGAAGACGGACGCTAAATTTTATATTACATATAAACACAAAAGCTTGCTAACAGCAAGCTTTTGTGTTTTATATCTATACAACTATTATATTATTTTGAATGATGTTCGTTGAAGGTTTTAAGTCTTCTTTCTAAATCAGGAAACTGATCTCTGTGCACCAATGATACACAAGCACGTACACCTTCTTTTCTTTCACTACCAGTAATATCTAATGAAATGGCACTGATTCCGTAATAAATCAAATTGTTTAGAAGTTCAACGCCATCAAATCCGTCATAAGAAAAAGTGAAGTAAAATCCATCAGCAATAGGAGCATCTTCATCTTTATCATAAACAATTTTGAATCCGTTGTCGGTGAACATCTTTTTCATAATCTTGGCTTTCTCTCCGTATTCAAGAACGTCTTCACGGAAATTATATACACCGTCATTTGCAGCTTTTAAGATTGCCGCAAGACCATGTTGTGCAGAGTGAGAAGTACCTGAACTTAATGGATAAAGAGTACCGAAAATCATTGCATTTCCAAATTGTGGCGACTTATAGTAGCGCTTTAAATCAGGAAATTCCATATTAAATAGCTTGTCAGAGATAACCATCATTCCAATACGTTCTCCTGCATAACTAAATGCTTTTGAACTTGAAATAAACAACATATAGTTATCGGTATACTTAGCTACACTTGGTTGATAAGGTGCAGAACCTGGTTGAGATACATCACGGCGGAAATCCATACCGAAATAGGCAAGATCTTCCATAATCACTACATTATACTTAGTAGCCAATTCACCAATGATTTGTAATTCTTTGTCAGTAAAACAAATCCATGATGGGTTATTTGGATTAGAGTATAAAACAGAGTGAATATTACCTTTGCTGAAATAAGATTCTAATTTCTCACGAAGTTTTTCGCCTCTGTAGTTATATACATCAAATGATTCATGTTTGATTCCAAGAACACTATGTTGTTGTTTGTGTACAGGGAAACCTGGATCGATGAATAGAGTAGTGTCTCTTTCTTTATATATTCTACTTAATGTTAGAAAAGCTGCAAAACCTCCTTGCATAGATCCTACAGTAGGTAAACAACTTTCTGGTTTAACATCAATATTTATAAAGTTTTTGCAGAAACGACTAATTTCGTTTTTTAGGATAGGAGTTCCTTGAATATCTGGGTAGATAGCTGCAATGCCATCTTTCAAAGCCTTAATTTGTGCTTCAACGCCTAACTGACATGGAGGTAGTCCCGGAATCCCCATTTCCATACGTACGTATTTTTCGCCAGTTGCAGCTTCAATGGTATCTATTAATTTTTTGATTTCCCTAATAGACGCTTTACCAACACTATCTAATTTGCTTTCCTTTATTTTTTCTGAAACAGTTTTATTATCTATTGGTGTATTCTGTATCATGTATTCTAATTTTTCTGAATTATAATGCTCCCTAAATGATCAATACCTCTCGCAATTATTGATCTGTTTTCAAATATAAGATAAATTCATTAAAAGAAGTAGAAGCCTGCAATAAGGAAACGAACATTAGAAATAGTCTTAGTTTCGTTAAATGTTTTGCCGGGCGTTGAGAGATTTTTATTGTTAAGGCCGTAAGTCATAGATGTGAAATCAATTTCAGGACCTACTTTGAAGTTATTTTTCTTATAGAATACGCGTGGGCTAATTCTGTAGATACTCTGAATGTTTTTTCCTGTACCATAAAAAGTACCTTGATCTTCTTCTGAATACCCTAAGTGATTTAAGTAACCTGCATATAATCCAACCTGAAAGTTGCTTTCCCATTTGCTAGAAATATCTGTCCAAAAAGAAAGCTGTTTACTAGCTTCATAATCGAACTTAATAATATCTGACTTGCTGTTGTCTAGCTTCTCATAGTATCCTCCAATCATTACCATATCGTTGAGGTTTCCTCCCCAGATTGCAGAAGCTCTAACTTCCCATTTGTTGAAATTCAGATTAGTGAATCCCATTAATGTTAAAGAAGAAAATTTAGTATTGGTTTTTTGTTTTAATATACCAATTGGGCTACTATAAGAAATAGCTAATCTAGGCTGTATGGTTTTATAGTCAATAGAGAACCCTAGATAGTGATTGCTTATCTTTTGTATAAGTTTAAAGTTAAGTCCAGGAATTCCTGCATTTCTTTGAAATTCTGATGATTTTTTGCTTTCAAATGAAGAAATATCTTTCGGTCCTTTACTAGCATAATCGCGTTGCATATATGTAGAAAAAATCAAATTTGTTTTTCCTAAATCATATTGTAATGCAACCTGATTGTATCTTCCAAAAGGGTTAAATGGTGCTCCGGCATTTAATGACAATGTTTTTGGATGGTGTTTTACATTAAATAAAGGATGCCAAAATTGACCTACTTTAAGACTAAGTTTTGTCCATTTTAATTGTACCCATGCCTGACGTAGACGCAACTGATTTACATTGTCTTCTAATGTTCCAGCAAAGTCGGCTTCGATATTTGCAGAAACAGAAATATTCTTAAAGCTATAATCATTTATTTTCAATCCAAATCTGCTGGCCATAGATAAATGATTTAAGTTTGGAGATGCGTAAATATCATCGCCATTTATATCTAAATTTTCAGTTTTTGGAAATAAATAAATTAAGCCTTCACGTGCAGCAACTGTCTGTCTGCTATCAAAAAATGCTTGAGAGCTAAGAAAACCATATACTTTTACTTTTGATTTGGTATTCTCTTGAGAGAATACCGTTCCCGTTAACAAACAAAGGAATACTATTAATTTGTTCTTCATCTTTATTATCGTGAAAATATGTTATTTTTTACTCTTAATTGTAGCAATAGATAATATAACACCCAGAGCAACACCCAGAAGTGCAGCAAATAGAACTCTTAATTCTGGAGGCATCATAAAGGTTAGTGTATGAGCAGGAATCCAGAAAAAAGGAATAGTCTTTTTGAATACAAAATTGTATTGAACATCCCAGTTGAGGTTACTAATTATTTTGCCAAAGTTTATAGGCTTAAATAGACCAATAACAGTTCCTCCATTACTCATAATATGAGTATCTGTAATTTTGTGTAATGTCATCATTAGTGGAGCATAAATGATATTCATGCTTGCTGAGATGGAAAATGCTACGAATAGTTTTAACATAGAGAATTCATTGCTTTTAAAAGCAGATATAGCATTTTCCAGACCAAGGTAGGTTAGAAATTGTGGTGCTCCATTAGCAAATATTATGAAAGATAATTTTATGGTCAAACCAAGGAATCCCCATACAATTGCACGTGGAATAATACCAAAACCTTGTTCGTAATAATTCCCTGTTCTGATTCTAAGACCAATAACTTCCCCTGCTGTGGCAAGTATTGCAAATTTAATAAAGCTCATAACCATTCCATGGTCTTTATTAAAACCGGTGTAAGAGTTGTAAACAAGGTCGGAAATAAAGAAAGGCGTAAATAACATAATTGCCCCTAATACGAATAGTAAATCTTTCTTTTTCATTTGTTTATTTTAATTTTTATATGCCTGCGTTTCCCGTGCAAACAAACAAAAAGAAATAAAGTCTTGCAAGAGAAGATTTCACTTATAAGAAATTTAGAATTAATATGAGGTTAAGATTATTTTATGCAATTTTCTACTCCTGTTTCTTGCTATCATATAATTTATCTGTCACTTATGTATTATAGTCATATGTGTTCTTCATTGCTAATGATTATTATCACTCTTACCATTATTTGCGATCATTCTTACCTTTAATTGAATAAAAACCTCCAAGGTATTGAATAAAAACCTCCAAGGTATTGAATAAAAACCTCCAAGGTATTGAATAAAAACCTCCAAGGTATTTGACGAAAACCTCCAAGGTATTTGATAAAAACCTCCAAGGTATTTGATAAAAGCCTCCAAGGTATTTGATAAAAACCTCCAAGGTATTTGATAAAAACCTCCAAGGTTTATATGCAATCATTACCAAGACTGACTTACAAGAACAGTGACAATGTTTACCGAAGGTATTCGTATATACACATATTTGTATGTAAAGGGGGGGAATAATAATTTAGCAAAATTCAGATAAATAAAAAAAGGCAACCAAAGGCTGCCTTTTACTATCAATTATATATAATATTTTTTATTTACAATTACCCAAGCATGGAGGTGAAATAATAAATTCAATATCATAGGTGGTAGAAACCAAATCATTGCAACAAGGATATCGTTTATTAATCATAATTTTGCAATGTTCACCTTTTAATTCTGAGGGAATTTTTGCTACTAAATAAGTATTTCTGTTGTGATAGAACTTTTTTGCTTTAATAGTCATTTTATTTGTTACAAAGAAAAGACCCTCATCTTTTTCTTCAGTATTTATCTTTAAGTCCAGACCACTAATTTCCATTGTGCCGTTAGGGCTAATCTTTGTATTTATTGTTTCACTAAAATAATCGGAAACCTTCATGATAACAGGAGCTTTTCTCTCTGCTTTTACTTTATTTACATTAATTTCACTTGTATCGAAGTGTAAAGCTTTTCCTATTGTTATTTCGAAATCTATTTTGTGACGTTCAGGATTGAATGCATCATCTTTATCTAAAAATATTCCTCTAATTGTAGGACTTATTCTCATTACAGGCGTAGAAACTGTATATCCTTCCGAGAGTGTATCAATAATTGTTTCGGTATAATGTTTAACGACACATTCTATATTTGAATCGTCTAAACTTAGCCCTTTATCTTTCATTTTTTCGATGATATCATCAATATGCAATACTTTCTTATTTTTTATAACAGCTTTACAATCGTTTGGATTCTCAGTGATTGGGTTGGGATATAATGCGTAATCAAGGCTCATGGTGAATTTTTTTGATAAAAAATGAATTAAATATTAGATAAAAGAAATGGGTTTATAACCTCTTTAATTGAATGGTTCTTGCTAGTCGCAAAAGTCATTATGACTTAAAAAAATGAATTTCTGATTTTGGCAATTTAATGATTTTATCCTAGAACGATAAATAAAAGGTAAAGAATTTAGCTTATTAAAAATAATCTTTTTCTTTAAATCCGCAATCAGAAATTCAATAATGTTTTTAAGAAGTAAGGTTTCTGAAGTTTTTTATAAACTGCACTCTTTCAAAGGATGCTGGATTACGAACATGTTTTTGTGATAACAGGCCTCTAAAGTCATCTATTTTACTGAATTCTCTTTCCTTCATAAAGGAAATTATTTGTTCATGCATAGTTTTTATAAAGGCAGGCCCATTTTTGTATAGGGTAGAAGCTATTTGTGTAGCATTTGCACCAGCGAGAATTTGTTTTATTACTCCATTACCATCATGCACGCCCGTTGAAGCAGCTAAATCGCAATCTACTCGATTATACATTATGGCCATCCATCTTAAGGTATATTGAATATCTGCAGGAGTACTCAATACAAATGATGGGATTAAATCCAAAGTATCAAGGTCGTAGTCGGGAGCGAAAAAACGGTTGAAGAGCACCATTCCTTTAATTCGTGTTTGACTTAATTGTTGCAAGAAAGGACCCAGATTGGAAAAATACGAACTTATTTTTATTGTAACAGGAATACTAACTTGTCGACAAACTTCATTGACTACAGAGAAATATGTACGTTCTATATCTGCAGTATTGGGTTTGTCAAAATCCGAGGGCATAATAAACATATTAAGTTCCAAAGCATCGGCACCAGCATTCTGTATTTTTTTTGAAAAGTAAATCCATTTTTGATCACTCTGACAGTTTATACTAGCAATTAATGGAACCGAAGTTTTGCTTTTAGCTTCTCGAATTAAGTCTAAATAATCTTGCACGGAATTTTTGTCATCTACAAGATCAAACATATCGTAGGTGTCAGGATAGGTAAGTGGGTTTGCCATCATTTGGTTTGCCACATTTTCCATTTCCTTTATTATTTCTTCTTCAAATAAGGATTTCAGTACAATAGCACCAACTCCACTATCTTCTAATATTTGTATTTTCTGCATACTGTCTGTCATTCCAGAGCTAGCTGCAATAATTGGCGATTTTAGTTTGAGTCCTGCGTAATGAGTTGTTAGGTCAATCATAATAAGATTATTTATAATAAAAGAGATTCTTTTTATTATTTGATACTACTCTTTACAATAAGATTTTAAGTGTGGTTTTTGTTCAATATAAAATGGAGATTAATTAATAAAGAAAAGGGTTTCCATTTCTATGAAAACCCTTTTTTTAGATATTATGTATAATAATGCTTATTTTTCTATACGAATACGAGCATCAACAGCTACTACTTTTTCAGCATTACCCAATAAAGGATTAAGATCTAATTCATGAATTTCTGGAGCTGCTTCAAGAAGGGCAGATAATCTCCAAATGACATCAATAAATTGTTCTTCATTAATTCCTTCTTGACCTCTAACTCCTTGAATGATTTTATAACTTTTTAGGTTTTTAATCATTTCATGAGCAGTATTTTTGCTGATCGGAACTAGTTCTGCATTTACATCTTTAAGAACCTCAATGAAAATTCCTCCCATTCCACAAAGAACCATATGTCCAAATTTAGGTTCATATTTAGCTCCTGTAAATAGTTCTGTTCCTGAAAGCATTGGTTGAAGAAGAATAGCTGTAGTATCTTTTATTTGAATCATTCTATCAAACTCAGCTCTGGCAGTTGCATCATCTTTAACATTAAGAACAACACCTCCAACATCTGATTTGTGAACAGGACCCACAACTTTCATTACTACAGGATATCCTAACTCATTGGCAGCTTTTACAGCATCGTCTGCAGAAGTAACTACAGCTTCACCAGCTCTGCTAATACCAGCAGCATCTAAAAGACCTTGAATTTCGGTTGGAGAAATATAACCTTCTTGAGCATTGTTAATAATGCTTCTAATGGTTTCTACATCTACTGTAGGTTTCTCGAAATTATCTTCAATATCTTTATTTGTATCTTTTACTCTTGCTAAAGCTGTTGCTAGGTTTACCTCATCAGGAAAGTTGATTCTACCTTTTGAAATAAATTCAGTAACTTCTTCTTCGGCAGTAAGTGTAGAAGGTAGTACTGGGTAAATAGGTTTTTTACAAACCTTCATTTTTTCATCAAGAACCTGATAAACATCAAATATTCTAAACAAACCAGGAGTACCAAAGATAACAACCATTGCATCAATATTGTCAAACTTATTGTCGACATAATCAATGATAGTTCCTAATTGTTCTGCAGTACCTGTTGCTAAAAAGTCGATAGGATTGGAAACAGAAGAACCAGGATAAAGTTTCCCTAATAATTCGTCTGCTTCAGGACCTTCGATATGAGGAATGTTTAATCCGCCTTCAGAAAGAGCATCTGTTAACATTACTGCTGGTCCACCAGCATGAGTAATGATTGCAACGTTTTTACCTTTTAGTTCAGGGTGCATAAAAACAGAAGCAACACCAATAAGATCTTCTCTTCCATAACATCTTACAATACCTGCTTTTCTGAAAAGAGCATCAACAGCAACATCGCTACTAGCAAGAGCACCGGTGTGACTAGATGCAGCGCGGCTACCTGCTTCAGACGATCCTGCTTTTACAGCGGCAATTTTACAACCTTTTTTTATAAGGCTGGAAGCATGCTTTAGAAGCATTTCAGGTTTGTTAATAGTTTCAATATATAGAAGTTTAACTTTTGAATCTCTTTCAGGATCAAAGTTCTCATCCATATGTTTTAGGATTTCTTCTACACCCATTTGAGCAGAGTTACCAACAGAATAAACACTAGAGAATGTTAATCCTTTTGGAATACCTGCTTCTAGGATGAAACAAGCAGTTGCACCAGAACCAGAAATAAAATCAACTCCATTTGGATCTAATTTTGGAATTGGTTTGGTAAAGATACTATGGTGCCAAGGAGTAAGAATACCAACACAGTTAGGTCCAATTAAAGAACCGTTTACTTTATTTATGCTGTTTACAATTCTTTCTTCTAGTTTTTTTCCTTCTTCACTTTCTTCACTGTATCCTGCAGAAATAATAATGAAAGCTTTGGTTCCTTTATTTTGGGTAAGATAATCTACAAGATCTGGAGTATATTTTGCAGCAATAGCAATTACAGCTAAATCCACCTGAGGTAAATCGTCAGGCTTTTGGTATGATTTAATTCCTTGTACTTCAGTTTCCTTTGGGTTAAGAACAAATAGATCTCCTTTGAAATCTCCGTCTATAATGTTCTTTAAAATTTTTCCACCTGGTTTTTCAATATCGTTAGAGCCACCAATTACAACAATGTTATTTGGCTTAATTAATTCTTGTGTAATCATTCTAATAAATTTTTCCGTCAAATTCTATTGATATAGGATAATGGCAAATGTAGGAAAATTAATGTCGGTGAGTGGGTTTGCAAAAGAATTTAGATAGGGTTTAAATATTGTTATTTGCGAGTATGTGGAATACTAAATTTCGTGTGTGGGATATAATTATATATGAAAAAAGAACTGCCTAATTAGACAGTTCTTTTCTTTTTTTTCTGTAAAAAATATTTTTTAATCCAGTAAAATACTAATAGAAGTAACTCCTGGACCCACATTGGCACCCAAAACAGGGGAGGCAATATATGTGAATAAAGGTTTTTTACCTATAATTTTAGGTAACTCTTCTTCAAAAAATCCTGCTAGTTTTGGATTATCTACATGAGTAATTGCATAATTCCAAACTTTTTTATCTTTTGTGAAGCGTTTTACCTCGTCTAGTATCTTTTTATGTAAAGAGTTTAAAGTAAGAGGTTTTCCAAAAGCCTCGACCTTTCCATTTTTATCTACTTTTACAACTGGCTTTATTCCTAGGGCACCACCAATTAAACCTTGCATAGGACTAAGCCTACCACTACGCACCATGTATTTTGTAGTTTCTGTGGCAGCAAGCATTATTGTTTTATCACCCCATGATTGAGCTTCATTTACAATTTCTTCATAAGGTCTTCCTTTTTCAGCCTCAATTGCTGCTCTAAGAACTTGTAATCCGGTTCCTGCAGAAATACTTTGACTTGAAATAGCGGTTATGTTTTTATGAGTTTGTAAACCAATAGTTTTCGAAGCTTTCTTTAAGTTAGAAAACGTTCCGCTCAATTTTTTACTAATGCTAAAGCAAAGAATAGAATCGTAGATACTACTCATATAATTTAGCTTATTTGTAAATTCTTTAAAAGAAGGTTGAGAAGAAGTTGGATGATCTTTATCTGCAACAACTCTTTTATAGAACTGCTCGGAAGAAATAGTTACTCGATCAAGATAGATATTTGGTCCAAAGTTTAATACCATTGGAATAACTTGTATCTGATGTTTTTCTATTAATTCTTGAGGTAAATCTAAAGTTGAGTCACTTAATATTCCAATAGGTGTTTTCCTGTTACTGGCAATTTCGTTCTGCATTACCATATCATCAACCTTTTGGAAAGTGATTTTTCCAAAATTAGTTACCTCTTGAAAAAGATCTGTTGGTGTATCTGTATGTACGTGAAAACGAATTTTTTGAGGAGAACCCGCAACAACAACAGAATCTCCGAAGCTATTCAATAGCTCACGAAGTTTTTCTTTTTGTATGTTTTCTCCCACCAATAATGCTTCAGTACAATATCTAAAAGTAATTATTTCATGTGATATTGCAACAATATCAGCAATAGGTTTTACAATATTTCTTGTGCCAGAAAGATTTCGAATAGTACCATCCTGAAAAAATTCAAGCATACCCTCTAAGAATACAACAAATCCTTTTGCCCCCGCATCAACAACATTTGCTTTTGCCAAAACTTCAAGTTGTCCTGTTGTTTTATCTAAAGATATACTGGCATAATCTAAAGATTTAACAAGAAGTTTTATAAAGTCGTCAAATTTATCTTTAAGACAATATATTCCTTCAGCCCATTCTTTGATTACTGAAATCATAGTACCCTCTCTAGGGTTTGATATGGCCTCATAAGCGTATCGTACAGCTTTTAATATGATTTCAGCAAAATTTTGAACATTTATTTTGGATGTAGAGGTTTTAATCTCATTACTAAATCCAAAAAGAAATTGGGCAAAGATGATCCCTGAGTTTCCTCTTGCGCCAACTAAGGCAGCATCAGCAATAGCATCTGCAGTAAACTTTAGATTTTCTGAAGGGATAACATTATCTACAATAGATCGCATCGTAGACGCAAGATTTGTGCCTGTATCAGCATCTGCAACTGGAAATACATTTATCTTATTAATCAGGTTCTGATTTTCAAATAAACGTTTCGCCCCAGCAAGAAAACTGTAATAAAGTTGTTTCCCGTCGAATTCCCTAATCATTTCTTTTTTCAAAACATTATAGTTTTGTTAAAAACATTTTGTTAGCGGCAAAGATAATAATATATTAATATTTTGCATTCAATTTTAAGTAACTGTATAACAGTATTTTTGTTCTTTTTGTTCTTTTTTACTCTTTTTTTACAAAGGTAAATGTATAAATACGAAAAGATTAGGATATGTAAACAAAAAAACATTATCTTCGCTGAAAATTTATTTGAAAGAGAAGCTTCCTAATCTTTTTTTAAGCTTTTTTTCGTAATACCATTCTATATTACTAGAGTAGAATAGTCGTACTGCTTTTTCCCTTTACGGATTTATGCGCTCTGCTTTTTTGCTTCTCGTGATTTTAGGAGGGAATTCAATTTCAGGTATTTACTCGTTTTTAACTATTTTATTATGAATATTTTTGTTGCGAACCTAAGTCTGGTCACCCCCGCCTTGGCCCAGGACCGCATGACCGTGATGCTGGACTGGTTCATCAACCCCGATCACGGACCGATC
>JBGRQE010000063.1:0-20861 GCA_041725955.1 Bacteroidales bacterium | reverse complement strand
ATATATTTGTCTTTCCCATTTCCAAGAGTTGATGATAGGCTAGTAGCAAAAGACCAAAATGATGCATATGCGTTAAAAATTAATAAGCTTGTAAATGGGAAAGACAAATATATAATACAGCAACCACAAAAATTTGGAAGTATACCAGCTTGTATACATTGTAAAAAGAGTGAAAAATTAAAGTGGTTATTATATATTGATCGACCAGGAAAATATAATTTTGATGTTTCTTATAACTATCAAGGGGATACAAATAGCAAATTAACGATTAGGGCAAAATGTAATAAGCAAAAACTTATACATAGGGTTTGTAATACTGGAAAAACAGTTGGAGAACCAAATTATGATTGGGTCATAAATTCTTTTAATCCATATAAAGTTGGAACTTTTGTATTTGAGAAGCCAGGTTATTATCCGATAGAATTAGATGTTAGAGTTTATGGAAAAGAGCGCTTAGATTTTCAATGGGCCTATCTTAAGTTTACTCTTTAAATTGTAGTTTAGATGTTAATATTAAATTCCCTTTAAAATTCCATGACACTTACCTGAAATTAGACCTAAACCTCCTAGATGTTTGATGAAAACCTCTTAGGTATTTTGATGAAAACCTCCTAGGTGTTTGATGATAACCTCCTAGATATTTGATGAAAACCTCCTAGGTATTTGATAAAAAGCTCCTAGGTATTTGATAAAAACCTCCTAGGTATTTAATGAAAACCTCCTAGGTATTTAATGAAAACCTCCTAGGTTTAATCATTACCTTAACTGGACACAATCATTACTTGTCTTGATCATAAAAGAGGGTAGCTTTGCTTATTAAAGCTACCTTTATAGAACATACTCCCATCTAGAATATATAGTCTTAAACGCTTAATTGTTATAGTTTTCGGGTTTATGTACACTTGATTGATATCCGTTATGGATATAAGATTCTTAATAAATCTTGCTGTGTTATTTTATACTTAATAACTAATCGAATATTTTGATATTGAGCTCAATTTGAAACTTTTTATTGAAGATTTGGTTTAACAAATATCACTAGTATTCTCACCTTAAAATATTCAAAACCTATGTTACACGAAAAGAACAAAAATGAGTCTGAAGACTTAATGGAAATTATTGAAGTGCCTCACCATGAAAATAAGATTGATGGAATAAATCATGTTCCAAAATATAAACTACCTAAGCACTCTATGGCTCCAAGATCTGCTTATCAAATTGTTCATGATGAATGTATGCTCGATGGCAATGCTCGTTTAAATTTAGCAACCTTTGTTACAACTTGGATGGAGCCCGAAGCAATTCAGCTGATGACGGAAACTATGGATAAAAATATGATTGATAAATCAGAGTATCCACAAACAGCTGAGATTGAAAAGCGTTGTGTCAATATTATAGCAAATTTATGGCATGCAAAGAATCATCATAAAGCTATGGGATGTTCAACTGTGGGTTCTTCAGAGGCTTGTATGCTTGGTGGATTGGCTTTAAAATGGCGATGGCGAAAAGAAAGAAAAAAAGCGGGGAAAGATTTTGATAAACCAAACTTGGTAATTAGTTCAGGGTTCCAGGTAGTTTGGGAGAAATTTTGTAAGTATTGGGATATTGAAATGCGGGAAGTTCCAATGACCGAAAGAAATTATCGCATGAATCCTGCAAAGGCACTTGAAAAGTGTGATGAAAATACTATTGGGATTGTTCCTATTATGGGAATAACTTATACTGGGCAATATGATGATGTGAAATTATTGAATGATCTTTTATCTAAGTTTAATAAAGAAAGAGGTTTTAATATTCCAATACATGTTGATGCTGCTTCTGGAGGATTTATTACTCCATTTCTTCAGCCTGAAATAGAATGGGACTTTCGTCTGCAATGGGTTCATTCTATTAGTACTTCAGGGCATAAATATGGACTTGTTTATCCTGGAGTAGGATGGGTTGTGTGGAAAAAAGAGGATTACTTACCTAAAGATTTGATTTTTTATGTTGATTATTTAGGTGGAGAAATGCCTACTATGGCTATTAATTTTTCTCGTCCTGGTAATCAGGTTCTGGGTCAATATTATCAGTTTTTACGTCTAGGTTTTGAAGGGTATTATAAAGTTCAGAATAAATCCAGAGCAGTAGCAATGTATTTATCATCTCAAATTTCCAAACGAAAATATTTTAAACTGGTAACTGATGGTAGTGATATTCCTGTTTTCTGTTGGACATTAAAGGGAACTCAGTCAAATTGGACATTGTATGATCTTGCTGATCGTTTAAGAATGGATGGATGGCAAGTGCCTGCATATGCTATGCCCAAAAATTTAGAACATATGATTGTGCAGCGTATTGTTGTAAAACATGATATGAGTATGGATATGGCGAATCTATTATTGAAAAATATAGATCAGCATTTAGATTATTTTGAGAAATTAAAAGAACCAACTCCTAGTGCTATTGAGTATAATAAAGGAAATAAAATACAAGGCAACCGTTTCCATCATTAAAAGGTTGATTTATAAGTCGTTGTGATTGTGTATTTTTTCACACTAAAAATAGCTTATGAATTAGGGTTCTTAACTTTCAATTTTTAGAAAGGGGGAGATGTAATATTTAAAAAATAACTCCGTTATTATATAAAGCTAATCTCCTTTGTGTTACAGGAAAAAGCTTGAAGATATTACATAAGGAAAATGATTTGATTTGGGAGAAATTTTAATAGAAAAAAGTCGAGCAAATTGGGCATAACCAAATTTATTGAAGAAAAAATGAGGTCGCTTCTAAAGGGGAAAAAGAAGTTGGCCTCTTTTTTTTGTGCAATTTTAGATTGAGCTATTGGTCTTTAAAAACAAAATATACAGCTAAAATTATACAGATAAATGCAATAAGATGATTGTAGGTTAGTATTCTTATTTTGAATACTAAGGATGCAAATACAGTGAATATTATTAAGGTATAATTTCTTGAATTACTTTGAGTTGTACTAGAGAATATGGCCCTCCATCATCCTTAAATCCGATTCTGTTTGCCGGAACTTGAAATACATATTCAAAGAAAGCTATTCCCCAGGCGATTAATATTATCGAAATTAATGGGAGTTTTGCAAACCAACTGCTTGTTTCTTTAAATTTTAAGTGGCCATACCAGGCAATAGTCATAAATGTGTTGGAAAGAATTAGCAATATAATAGTATATATACCTTTCATACAAAAAGATTTGATCAGATAAGGAAGGGGGAATAAAATGGATTTGAATCCTGAGTTTTTGCAGTAAAAATATAGAAATAAGTTATTTCTTTGTTATGCTGAATAATTCAAGATTCAAATCAAGAGGAATTAATATGTATACGTTTGATTAATCAATAATCAAAATAAAGATAGCTTAAAACAGAATATATTATTAGTCAGTATTTACTTTCCCAATTTTGGTTTCAATACTTTTGATTTTTTGTTCCATCATTCCAGTTTGATTTTTTTTGATATCCAGTTTAATGGAAGAGTAAACTCTGTCGCAATCCGGTCGTAATACTTTATAGGATTGTTCAACAATTTTTAATGCTTGAGTAAGAGTTTCTGTTTCTACTATTGTACCCATAGGAGTTAGTTGATACGGAAAATTACTGTCTCTTATTAATTCAATAATTTTAGAAACATATTCACTTACACTTTTTCCCTTATCAGTGGGGAACATTGCAAATTCAAGAAGTACTGACATACGATATATTATTTTTAAATTTGATAATTATGCGATTACAAAATTATGCCCAAAACAAAAAAATGTCAATATTTAGGTTAATAGTTTAGATCTTCTTTTGTCCAAATGTTATAGCTTAATTCCGCTTGATTTATTAACATTTGAAGGCCATTAAAAGTTTTACAATTGCGTTGTTCACCTTCTTTAAGAAATAAGGTCTTTTTAGGGTTGTAAATCAGGTCGTAAAGAATGTTGTGTGGTTGCAAAGAAGTATATGGTATTTTGGGTTTTTCATTTGTGTTGGGCGACATTCCTATGGGTGTGGTGTTGATTATTAACTCGCAGGACATCAAAAGTTCTTTGTTAATTTGAGAGTAGTTTATGCAATTCTTTTTTTTGCTACGACTTACCATTATACAATTAATACCTTTTTCTTTAAGAGCAAATTTGACGGCTAGGGAGGCTCCACCTGTCCCTAAAATAATAGCACTTTTATTTTTATTTAATTTTGGTAGTGTGTCTGAAAAACCAGGTGCATCAGTGTTAAAGCCAATTAACTTTATAGAATTATCTTTTCTATATACTTTTATTGTATTTATAGCTCCAATTTTTTCAGCTATTGGATTTATGTAATCTAGTTGGGATATTATTTCTTGTTTATACGGAATAGTAACGTTTAGTCCATTTAGTTGAGGATATTTAGCTGCTATAGATTTAATATCCACTAGATTTTCCATTGGAAAATTAATGTATTCAGCATTGATATTTTCTTTTTCAAACTTGTTGAGAAAATAACTTTTTGAGAAAGAGTGGGAGAGTGGATATCCGATTAGTCCATATTGCCTTTTCATTATATGAGAGTTTATATAATAATAGAGTTGTCTTTTAGGATTATATTCTTTAATAACGTTCGTATTATATTAAGGTTATAAGAGTTGATATTAATTGTATGTGCAAATACAACTAATATCAACTCTTTTAATTGAAGCTAAAATATTTTAATGAAATTAATTCTTTTTTGCTGCTAATTTTTCGATTAGATAAATGCTCAAAAAGCCTAAAATAGCAAGAATTATTGCAATAATAACCTCAGTGTTAAAGTGCTCAGGAATAAATCTTTCATATTTTGAAATTACAGGCAAACCTTTTTTCATAACAATTTCTCCTGCATCCATGAGGTAAATCTTTGTTTGCCATGGCCAAAGTATTCCTAGGGATCCTAGAATAAAACCTGTTAACAATGAAATAGTTTGGTTTTTGTATTTTTTAAATACCCAGGATAAAAAATGAGAAAAAGCAACTAATCCCAAAGCAGCACCAATGGCTACAGGGATAAGAGTCATTATATCTCTATTATTGATGGCGTCAATCATAATTAATTGATAATTCCCCATTAAAATAAGAACAAAAGAGCCACTAAGACCAGGTAATATCATGCTGCAAATTGCTACAACACCACATAACATTAGGTAAAGGAAATTATTATTCTCGGAAGCAGGACTTAAGAAAGTAATTGATAAGGCTGCAGCTGCACCAATAATAAAGGTAATGATTACACTAGTATTCCATTTTTCAATAGTTCTTCCTACAAAGTAGATGGAAGCTATAACAAGTCCAAAAAAGAAAGCCCATATATATACAGGATAATCATCAAATAAAAACTTAAAAAGCTTTGCGAGAGAAACTAATGCAATAAATATTCCTGCAAAAATTGAAATTAAAAAATATAAATCAATCTTCTTTGCAAGATCTTTAAATTTTCCACCAAGTAGTAATTTTAAAGCTTTAAGGTCAAAAGATTTAATAGCATTGATTAATCTTTCAAAAATGCCAGTAATTAAAGCAATGGTACCCCCAGAAACACCAGGAATTACATTTGCAGCACCCATTGCAATTCCTTTAAATATTAAGGATATGTATTCTTTCATTAACAAATTAGGTTTTGAAAATTGTAACTAATGTTGATTTTGAAAGACGCGAAGATAAGAGTTTTAAATTATTTCGTGTTGTAAAATCATACAACACGAAATAATATTTTCCCAAAAAGAGAACTTTTACTTTAAATGTTCAGGAATAAATTCTTGGAAAGTGTCGCCACGTAAACCTAGTCTGAGAGTTTCAAGAGGTACGATTTCTTCTGGAGAAATATTTCCCAGATTAACATTTGCCCCAAAGTTTTTTATAAACCAAACTTGTTGACCTTTTAAAGGAGCTTCCCAGATAATATGATCTAAGTCGACTTTTTGTGAAATTGATTCAATTAAGTTGGTATTTGCTTTTCCAGATTTGTCAAAGATTCCTACAGTACCACTTTCTCTTGCTTCACAAATAATCTTATTTGCTCCAGCTTCGAGTTCATTAAGCATTTGTTCTATCCAAACTTCAGTCGGAATTAGAATGTCAGCATTTTTTGAACCAACTTCAGATAATACATTAAAATTCTTTGCTAAACGACTAATATATTCACATTTGATTGTGTGGTCCATAGTCATTGATCCATCGGATACTTCTACTGTGCAAAGATTAAATTTATCAATTAATTTCAGGTAATCTTCAAAAAGATTTCGAATCACAAAAGCTTCAAAAAGTGTTCCTCCGAAATAAACTTTGATATTGTTTTTTTTATAGAAATCGATTTTTTTTTCAAGGCCATTATAAGCTATGGAAGTCCCAAATCCAAGCTTAATATAATCGATTAAATGCCCACTTGTTTCCACAAGATCTTCTGCTTGTCTTAAGCTAAGACCTTTGTCCATAACCATGGCAAGCCCAATGTTTCTGGGTTTATTGCTTCTTTCTGGAAGGAAAGGAAGTGTAAAGTTCATCTTATAATTATTTAATTGTTTTCTTTGGTATATTTTTGAATAAGAGATATTGATTTTTTTTCATTGAAGAATTCTGGACAATAATCTCTGGAATTTTCAAAAATGTCAGGATTGATTTTAAGACCTTCTTCAAATGTATTAAAAGCATCTTCTTTCTTCTCAAGACAATATTCATAGATAGCTTTTCTGAAGTGATAATCTGCTATATCATTATCATGATTTATTGCGTCATTGATTACAAAAAGGGCAGAAGTGAAGTTCTCTTCATATGCGAATGTATCTGAGAGATCAAGCCATGTTTCTACAATATCTGGGTCTAAGGAAATAGATTTGAGATATGATTTTCTAGAATCTTCTAAATGCAATAATTTATATTGAATTTCTGCTAAACAACACCAAATATTGGCATTATCCTGAAATAATTTAGTTGCTTCCGTTAAGGTTTTCAGAGATTTCTTATATTCCTTAATTTCAAAGTAACACTGGCCTATTCCAACCCATGTTTCACTTAGACCAGGGTCGAGGTCATGTGCCTTTTGATAATATTCTAGACCAGATTCAAAATCCTTTTTGTTTTCATAACATTCGCCAATACAACAATAAATAGCTGGATCTTCGGAACAATTTTCTGATGCTTCTTTGTATGCTTCTAGTGCTTGATCAAATTTTTCTTGTAATGAAAGAAAATATCCTTTCTGATGATAAGCATAAAGGAATTTTGGTTCAATAACAATAGCAAAATCAAATGCTTCAATGGCTTTGTCGATTTCTGATATATTGCTATATAAATAACCAAGATTAAACCAAGCTATTTGACTGTAGGGATTAATATCAATATACTCCTTTATATAGTCGATTCCTTCACTATGTTTCTTTAGCATATTGAAGCACATTCCTACTTCATTTAAAGCAGTATCATTTTCAGTATTTACCTTCAAAGATTCTTTTAGGTAATGCAAAGCATTTGCATAATCACTAAGAAGAATATATTCAGAGGCAATGCAATCTAAAACATCTTCTTGATCTTCTAGTATTGATAATGATATTTTATAATTTTCTATAGCTAGTTTATGATTATCTTCTTGAGAATAAACATCTGCTTTAATTAAGTATACCTCAGAATTGTTTGGCTCAATTTTACTGATTTCCTCAGCTAAGGTAAGAGCTTCATCTGTTTCTCCCATTGTAGAAAGATGCCTTGCTTTTTTTAATTTAAAAACAATGCTTGTTGGATGTTGAATAACAGCCATTTCAATTACTTTCCAAGAGTTGTCGAAATTCTGATCATCAAAATAATAGTCTATAAGATGCTCCATCTCAATAACATCAAAATATCCGTAATCTTCATTACGCATCATTTCCTCAAAACGAGAAACTATTACTTTTACCTGTTGACTATTTAATGAAAATTGGTCTTCGCCCATTTATCAATACTTGAGTTTTGTTCGTTGCAAATTTAGTATTTTATTGAAATCTAATGTTTTTTTTAAAGAATTAGTTCTTTTTCTTTTAATTACTCATGCTAGAACATTATTTCGTTGGTTTCCTTATGTGTTATTACACAAATGTTATTGGAGAACTCTCTTATTATGTTTTTTATTTCTAATAGCTTTTCTTCTTCATTTTTTGATAAGTATAAGATTACAGTATTTATGTTTTTATTTAAACGGATGATTTCGAATAAACTAGCTAAATTTTTACTCCAAATTATGTTTTGTCGATGTTTTTTTAATTTATCTTCTATTTCGCAATAATTAATCCTATATTGAGAATAAATTACGATTGTTGGATTAATAGATTTGCTGGAATTGTTGATTTGGGTTAAGAAATTCTTTGTTTTAGGTCTTTCTAATTGACATGGTAATGTTATATAGGATTCAGTACCATTATTGGAAGTTGATTTAAACCAAAGTCTACCATCAAGTTTCTGAATATGTTCTTTAGCGATAAATAATCCTAAACTAGCTCTTTCAATAGGAATATTTTTGTTTTCTTCTCCTTTTATTGTCTCTAACAATTTGCCTGGGTAGTCATTAATCAATCTGTATCCATTGCTACGAATACATAATTTGAGCAGATTATTCAATTTTTGAATTTCAATGGAAATACTTCCTTCAGAATGTGAATATATTACATACTCGAAGATATTGAATATAATTATCCTAATTCTATTAGGATTCCCATAAATCCAGGTATTATTAATATCGTGATCCGTATTTAATAGGATATTATTTTTGTTTTGAAAGTTTGATGCTTCTATGTCTCTTATAATATTTTTTATTAAGTGAACTGGATTGAAGTATTTTATTTCAGATTCTTCAAAAGGAGTATTTAGTTCAATTGTATCTTGTATTTTATTAATGAGGTTTGACAGTTTATTTCCGGAATTTTGAATAAGATGATTGAAGTTCTTGTTTTCATAAAATTCGGTATTTTCTTTAGATAGAAGTTCAGAATATCCTGTCATTAAATTTAATTGATTTACGGCCTCTGTAATTAGATACTTTGTAAGTTCCTTATTATTATATTGATGGTTGTTGTTTCTGTTTGATTGAAGAATCTCTCTATTATAGCGTTCTCTCATTTTTATGAATTGCCTTGTTATTTTATCAATAATGAAAAAGCTTTGTAAATCTGCTTTTTCCCAATCCAAATGATTTGTATGTACTACGAAATATATGTTTTTATTGTAAAAGAATTTTTGTAAAAAAATTGCTTCAGGAAGATCTTCGGTCAATAGGTTTTTTAGAATATGATCTGAATTTTTCTTTAAAATTTCTGTCTTTTTAATTACTTGTTTTTCTTCATCTTTGTTTTTGAAATATTCAAGTAAAAGCAATTTGTTATTTAGTAATAAGGGTTTTTTTGTATAGCTTTTTGTATTGTAATTAAAGATTAATTCAAAGATATTACTATTGGCTTTTTCTTTAAATACTAGGCTTTGTTCAATAGGGATTATTTGATTGGTTTTGTGGATTATCCATTGCAAGTTAGATATTAGACTCTCTTTGTTGGTTTCACCTAGTTTTAAGTGTAATAGATTAATTATTGAAAGAGGTGTGATATCTGTTTTTTCTTTATTTTTTCTTAAAAAGATTATGTTTGTATTTGAAAAAGAATCAAAAAAATACTTGATTTGAAAATCATTAAATTTTTTACGATTAATAAGTTTAATCTCTTTCTCTTTAATTACTATTTCAGCAACAATTTTTTTTAATATAAATGTTTCATTTGTTTGAAACAACTTGTGAATTTCTTCTTTAGTAAAGTTTAATAAATTTACTAAAGATTCAGTAAAATCGAGAAGGATATCTTTTTTTATAATGATTGTTGCTTTATCTTCCTCATCTGTTAACACAAAGTGTTTTTGATTTAATAAAAGAAGTGTTTTTTTGTATGTTACAGAAATTATTTTGCATATTTCGCTTAATAAATCAATCTCTTCTTTTGTGGTTTCCTTAATACTAAAGTGGCGAATTTCAAATAATCCAATAGTCTTGTTTTTATATGTTAAAGGCAAATAAATCAGTGATATTTCTTTTCCATTAACAAGTACTTTCTTTATGAAGAAAGATTTGTTTGTTTTTAAGTTTAATGAATTTTGAAGATATATATCTTCTGTATATTGATCACTTTCCGGACAATCAGATTTATTCCAATTAATTATCTTTTGAAAGATAAAATTATCCTTTTCAATTTGCTTATTTATATATATGTAAATACCTCTTAAACCTAGTTCATTACCTAAATAATTTATGCTTTTCTTTAGTGCAATATACCAGTTAATTTCGGCTTTGAAGTATTGAGTCAAATTACGTATAATTTGAATTTGCTTCAACTTAAAATCATCCATTATATCCTACTTCACTTTTGTTTAAAGAGAAACGTTATTTTCTTCTCTTGTTTTGTTTGTGTTATTTGGGAGGTTAAAGCTATGAAATAATCTATATAAAAGCTTTGATTATTGAAATTGTTTTTAAAATAGGCTTCTATTTTGTTTAAATTTGCTTTTTCATATTTAAATTAGAAATTACATGACTCTAATAAAATCTATTTCAGGTATTCGAGGTACAATTGGAGGGAATCCTGGTATGGGATTAAGTCCCATTGATATTGTGAAATTCAGTTCTGCTTTTGCAATTTTTCTAAAAGAGCGTTTGAATAAATCAAACTTGAAATTAGTAGTAGGGAGAGATGCAAGGATATCTGGTCCGATGGTGAATAATTTTGTTGTCTCTTCACTGGTTAGCATGGGTGTTGATGTTATAGATTTAGGATTGTCTACAACTCCAACAGTAGAAATGTCGGTAGTAGAGAAAAAGGCTGATGGAGGTATAATTATTACAGCTTCTCATAATCCGGCACAATGGAATGCTTTAAAGTTATTAAATGAAAAGGGTGAATTTATTTCTGGACAAGAAGGAATTCGATTATTAGATATTGCAAATGATGAAACATTGTTAAACTATGCTACCTATGATAAATTAGGTAAAGTAGAGGAAGATCATCAAGCAATAGAAAAACATATTGATGCAATTTTATCTTTACCATTGGTTAATGTCAATGCCATTCGTAAAGCTAATTTTAAAATAGCTTTGGATGCTGTTAATTCTACAGGTGGAATGGCGATTTTGCCTTTACTAAAAGCACTTGGTGTAGAAAATGTTGTTCCTTTATACTGTGAGCCTACAGGTGATTTCCCTCATAATCCAGAACCTTTAAAAGAAAACTTAACTGAAATATCATCTGTTGTTGCACAGAAGAAATTAGATTTGGGTTTTGTTGTAGATCCGGATGTAGATCGTTTGGCTATAATTTCTGAAAATGGAGAAATGTTTGGAGAGGAGTATACTTTGGTTGCTGTTTCTGATTATGTTTTAAACCATACTCCAGGAAATACTGTTTCTAACATGAGTTCTACCCGAGCTTTGCGTGATATAACAGAAGCAAAAGGTATGAGTTATTTTTCTTCAGCAGTAGGAGAGGTGAATGTTGTAGAAAAGATGAAAGAATGCTCTGCTATTATTGGAGGTGAGGGAAATGGAGGAGTCATTTATCCTGAACTTCACTATGGAAGAGATGCATTAGTTGGAATAGCATTGTTTTTATCACACTTAGCAACTTCAGGAAAAAAATGTTCCGACTTAAAGGAATCATATCCTCAGTACGCTATTTCTAAAAATAAAATAAGTTTGAATGAGGGTATTGATGTAGACCTAATTTTGAAAAGCATAGAAAAGAAATATTCCAATTATCCTTGTTCTACAATTGATGGTTTGAAAATAGAGTTAGACAAGGAATGGGTGCATTTACGAAAGTCAAATACAGAGCCGATTATTCGTATTTATTCTGAAAGTTCTTCAATGATTTCTGCCAATGATTTGAGTAATAAGGTTATGGGAGAAATCAAAGAATTGATAAAATAAAGCTGCATTTTCTTACAGAATTTATGCTAATTTAGTGCCGTGTAGAATACGTAAAAATACATGGCACTAGATTCTTATGATAAATATAAACGTAAAAGAGGTAAGGTCTTGAGAATAAGACTGAAAGAGGAGCAGTATAAGCTCTTTGTTCAGTTTTGTAAATCTCAAAACACTACTCCTGTTAGGTTGATCAAGAAAGGAATTAAGGATTCTTTAATGGAATTTAGTTGTCTAAAGGATGAGGGGTTAATTCCTGAAGAGAATCAATTATTGCTATTCGATGATGAAAATGAAGATGATCCTTCATTAGTTAAGTCAGATAAACTAAGCCGCAGTGATGAAGATCAACTAAAGTTATTTTGATTTTTCAGAATAAGGTATTCTATTTGAAATAGATCTTCCTAAAGTAATCTCATCTGTATATTCAATTTCATTACCAATAGATATGCCTCTGGCAATAGTTGTAATATTTGTTTTAAATTGTTTTAGTTTTTTATAGAGAAAAAAGCAGGTTGTATCTCCTTCAATAGTCGGTGGCAGGGCAAAAATTATTTCTTTTGTGTTGGTTTCTTTTATTCTTGTTTCTAATGAAAGATAGTTTATATCTGAAGGACCCATTCCTTCCATGGGATTGATGATTCCTCCTAGAACATGATAAAGACCTTTGAATTGACTGGTATTTTCGATTGCGATAATATCTCGACAATCTTCAACTACACATATTTGGTGTTCATCTCTTGATGGATTTGCACAAATTTCACATAATTCTTTGTCTGAAATGTTATGGCATTTTTTACAATATTGAGTTTCTCTGCGAAGTTTAATAATGGCATTACCAATAGAATCGCATGTTTGAATTTCTTGTTTTAGAAGCCATAAACTAAGTCTAAGAGCTGTTCTTTTTCCAATACCTGGAAATCTGGAAAGTTCTTCTACTGTTTGTTCGATAAGGCGAGATGGGAATTCTTTCATTTTTTATTTATTTTAATAGCGCAAAAATAATTTTATTTTTGTTTTGTGGGCTCGAGAATAAAAAGGAAAAAATTATGAATAAAATTAAAATTATAACAACATTGCTGTTGTTTATCTTGTCGTTTAATGTCTTTGCACAAATGACCGAAAATGTTGTTGATGAGCAAGGAAAGCGACAAGGAGTGTGGAAAAGTTATACTCCTGAAGGGAAATTAAAGTTTACTGGTCAGTTTAAGGATGACCAACCTTACGGTACATTTACTTATTATTATCCTACAGGAGAAAAGAAAGCTGTAACTTCTTTTGAAGAAAAAGGAATGGCAAATACTCAAGTTTTTCATAAAAATGGACAGTTGATGGCCAAGGGTGCTTATAAGAATAAAAAGCGAGATGGAAAGTGGTTATTCTACAGTGATTATGATGGTAAACTTGTTTCTGAAGAAAATTATTCAAATGGAATTCGTAATGGTAATATGATTAATTATTTTCCAGAGAGTGGAAAAATTGCTGAACAGGTCAACTTCAAAAATGATTGGGAAGATGGTCCTTATAAGCAGTTTTATGAGAATGGTAATCTTCAGGTTAAAGGAACTTATAAACAAGGAAAATTAGTAGGTGAAGTTTTTTATTATTTTTCTTCTGGAAATACTAAAGTAAAAGGTCAATATAAAAATGGTGTAAAAGAAGGTTATTGGAGTTTTTATAATGAAAAAGGAGTCTTAACAAAGAACGAAAAGTATAAGAATGGGAAAATAGTAGATACTAAGGAATTTATTAAGACAGAACCTGAGGAGATAAAACCATTAAAAATTAATGATGAAGATTTGAAAAAAATGAATTAGAGAAAGATTGCTTAGAAGCAGATTATGTTTTTTTCGAATTCAAGATACATAATAAACAAAAAATAAGCTGCCCTTTTGAGCAGCTTATTTTTTTGAATAATGACAATGTGTCAAAAGTATTTCTTATTTGATAGAAATTAATTCAACATCAAAAACAAGAGCAGAATGAGGTTTAATTACCGCACCAGCGCCTCTTTCACCATATGCAAGGTGAGAAGGAATAAATAGTCTGTATTTTGCTCCTGTATTCATTAGCTGTAGAGCTTCTACCCAACCTTGAATTACACCGTTTACAGGGAAAGTTGCAGGTTCTTTTCTTTCTACAGAACTATCAAAAACTTTACCATCAAGTAAAGTACCGTGATAATGTACAGTTACAGTGTCTGTTTCACTTGGTTTAGCACCACTTCCTTCAGTAAGGATTTCGTACTGAAGACCACTGTCGGTTGTTGTTATCTCAGGTCTTTTACCATTCTCTTCGAAGAAAAGTCTTTGTTGTTCCATGTTTTCAGTAAACTGACGAGCTTGCATATCAGTTACGTAATCGTTAACAAAACCTTGTGCTTCTGCTAGGGTGAATTCAGTCTCTTCTCCAGCTAATTGAGCTTTAAAAGCTTTGTGAAAGGATTCAACATCTTTTATGCCTAACCCTTGTTCTTTAAGGTTTTCAGCAATCATAAGGCCAAGGCCGTAACTTAATTTATCCATTCTAAAATTATTTTAAGGTTCTCTATTAAAAGAGATATTTATAGAATTATTATTTGTTTCTTCTTTTGCAATCTTCAACGTATTCTTTTGCAGATATGTTACCATTCTCGAGTGCGAGTTTAAAATCCTCACAGTAATCTCCATTTGGAAGGTGGTGTTTTTTTATCATTGCTCTGGTATAGTATGCATCGGCATAATTGGGTTTTACCTCAATAGCTTTGTCGAGCATTTTTATGGCCATATCATAATCTTTCATGTAGTCATAGCAACAGGCTTTTAGGTATAAAGCTTCGTAAAAATTATCCCAGTAACTTAAGGCTTTATCTAATTTTTTCATTGCTTTTTCAGGATTCCCATTATAAAGAACCACCTTGGCATTATCAACAAGGTCAAAGGCTTTCTCCTTATTCGGACCGCATGAAGTAATACTTATGATGATTACAACCAATGAAAGGATGTAAAGTTTTCGCATATTGCTAAATATTTAAAACGATGAAAATTAACAATGTTGAATTTGCCCAATAATTCTGCAAAGAAAAGAAAAATTTTAGAAATATATCCAATGATATTTTGGTTGATTTCCTTCTTTAAATTCAATTGAAGGAAAAGGTATTTTTATAAAATTTAGTACATAAAACAAGTTCTTTAGAAAAGGGTTGTTGGTTTTTATTTTGCATAGATCAATGTCTAAAGATAAGTAAACACTTTTTGTTCTGTTAAAGTAAGGGATTTTTCGACCTTTAAACGATTTTGTATTGATTGTTGAGCCTGTCATACCACTTGCTCCATAGCCAATTGCAATATTTAACCATTCTGGAATAAAGCTAATGTTTTTTCCAAATGAATGGATATTAGCCGAAAGCCAATAAGTTTGACCATTATAATCTTTAAGTATACTTTGATATTTGTTTTTGCCCAGTAAATCGGGTCTGTAATTAGGAAATTGAGTAGGGTGGTAAGAAAACTTTAAAGCTAATCTTTGTTCTTTCCAAATTAGTTGTTGAGATATAAATAATCCACTTCCAAATAAGTTAGCTCCCATATCACCCCAAGAGAACCCCCAATTGGTAGATAGTCCATCAAAAGACTCTACTGTTGATAAAAATATTAAACCTAAGCTTCCTCCAAAAAAAACAGCTTTATTTTCTTTAACACCGCTCCATCTTAAAACATCATAACCTGCTCTTCCTACTTGATATGCTGTTGTAGCATGACCAAATTTATCCATTTGCAACCATTCGTTATTATCGTTAAAAGTGTGGAAATTGGATTGTTTGTAATCTTTATACCAAAGATGGTATAAACTTCCTAAAGTAGCTGAATAAAGTATAGTTTCAGATGAAATAACAGTAATTAATCTCTTATTATTTATTTTATTATAATCTTGTGCTTTGCTATTTTGTTTAAATCCAAAAAAGAAAAAGATAAAGATTAAAAAGTATTTTAAGTTTTGCATTTTATTCTCCCCAGTGCTAAAGCATGCAAAGTTAAAGAAATAAAAAAAACGGAGGTATATTTATCAATACCTCCGTTGCAGATCTTTAAAAAAATTATCCTTTATTTAAATCTTTCAATTATAGACTTTACAATTTTTACTTTATCATTAAGCTTTTCTGTAGATTTCGCTTCTGCTAAGAATCGTAAATATGGTTCTGTATTTGAAGGTCTAATATTAAACCACCAATCTGGAAACTCTAATCTGTATCCATCAAAATCATAAAATGCAGAAGGATTATCATTTTCTTCAAAATAGTTTTTGACAGCTTCCATAGCTTCTTTTTTCTGTTCTATTTTGAAGTTGATTTCTCCTGAGTTTGCATATTTTGAAATTCTTTGCATAGCATCAGAAAGAGTAATTCCATCTTTTTTGAAACGACTTACAATTCTAAGCACTAATAAACATGCTAAAATTCCAGAATCAGAATAGTAGAAATCTCTAAAGTAATAGTGACCAGCTAATTCACCGCCATAAATGCCATCAATTTCTCTCAATTTAAGTGCTGCATAAGCTCTACCTACTCTCCACATATGAACTTTACAGTCGAACTGATCTATATATTCAGAGACTGCTTTTGAAGTTCGAATGTCTTGTAAAACATTTCCTTTTAATCCTTTTTCTTCAAGGAAATAATGTGCTAATAAAGCGATAATGAGATCGGGAGAAATGAATTGACCTTTTTCGTCAACAAACATAACACGGTCGGCATCACCATCAAAAATAACTCCAATATCGCATTTTTCATTAAGAACCAATTTCTTTAGGTCTGCAACATTCTCTTGTACTAGAGGATTCGCTTCGTGATTAGGGAAAGTACCATCAAGTTCGTCATATAAATAAGTAGGTTGATCGCCAAGTAGATCTTTTATTAGAAGTGCACCCATTCCATTAGAACAGTCAAGGCCAATTTTTAAATTGCTTAAATCTGATACATATTGTTTTTGGAATTTTATATATTCTTCTTTAACAGGCTTATCAATAATTCTTCCTCTTGTTTGTACAGGATTAATTTCTTGAGTTTTTATAATTTCCTCAAGTTCTTTTAAGCCAGTATCATAACCTACTGGAAGGGCATTGGTTTTAGATACTTTTAATCCATTATATTCTGCAGGATTATGCGAAGCAGTAATCATTACGGAAGCATCGAAGTTAAATTTGGCAGTTGCCCAATATACCATAGGAGTAGTCGAAAGTCCAATGTTAAAAACATCAGCACCACTGTCATTAACTCCTTTGCAAAAGTATTCATAGATTTCGTCAGAAGAAACTCTCACATCACGTCCTACCAAAACTTGTTTTGTGTTTAATAATTTTGGAAGAAAAAAACCTATCTTGTATACATCGTCTTTATTAAAATCACGATTATACACTCCTCTGATGTCATATGCTTTGAATGCTTTCATAAGATTATTTTTTTTGTTAGAACGGAAGTAAAACGAAGCGATTTTGATTTATTGTTATTCTGATATAGTTAAATTCAATTTTTAGTTATTGTCGAGTAGACTTACTGAGTTCTCACTGGGAAGTTCTTCAACTTCTCTTAGTTTTCTTTGTATAACGTTCGTTCTAGTGGTAACTAGTTTATCCAATTCATTATTGGCCTCATTTATTTTCTTTTGAGCCTTCGCAAGTACATTTCCAAATTTACCAAATTCTGTTTTTACTGCACCCAAAATTTCCCAAACTTCACCTGATCTTTGTTGTATTGCTAGAGTTTTAAATCCCATTTGCAAGCTGTTTAGTATTGCTGCAAGTGTTGTTGGTCCAGTAATAATTATTTTGTGTTCGCGCTGTAGAAATTCAATTATTCCAGGTTGTTTTACAATTTCTGCATACAAACCTTCAGTAGGTAAAAACATAATTCCAAAATCTGTGGTATAAGGAGGGTCTAGATATTTTGTGCTGATGTCTTTTGCAAATCTTTTAATAGCTGTTATTAGGGATTTACGAGCTGATTCTATTCCTGCAGTATCTCCTTGGTCAAAAGCTTCTTGCAATCTATAGAAATCTTCCTGCGGAAATTTAGCATCAATTGGCAGATATACATAATCTTCAAAGTTGTTTTTTCCTGGAAGTTTAATTGCATATTCCACGATGTCATTGGAATGTTGTACGGTTTTCACATTGGCTTCATATTGATCTGGAGCCATAATTTGTTCCAGAATATTTCCCAGTTGAACTTCTCCTAACACACCACGTGTTTTTACATTTGTCAATACTTTTTTTAGATCACCAACGCCTTCAGCAAGATTTTGCATTTCTCCAAGACCTTTTTGAACAGCAAGTAATTGTTCGTTTACTATTCTAAATGATTGGCCAAGTCTTTCTTCAAGCGTTTTATGTAGTTTTTCATCTACTGTTTCACGCATTTTCTCTAGTTTTTGTTCTGTTGCTTCAATCAGATATTGCTGACCTCTGGCCATGTCTTCAAACTTTTGGCGTTGCAATTCATTTATTTCGTTAATATTTTCTTTAAATGAGTTTTGGAAGTTTATTAATGTCTTTCTTTGCTCTTCACGATTTGAAAAAGATGAATTTTCATTTCGTTCAAGCATAACATTTAATTTGGAATCCAAATGTTTGTTGAGGTTGTTTGCCCAATTGTTTTGACTTTCTCCAGATTGCTTTAATGCATTTAGAAAGTTGTTCTGGAACTGAAAAATACTGTTGTTGAGTTCTTCGCGATTAATTCTGAGATGTTCTGATAGCTCATTTCTGCTATTCCGAAATTCTTCATTGATTAGTTGTTTTATTTGCCTTTCTGTTTCTTGATTGGGTTTCTCTTTTGATAGGCGAGTAACTAAATATATGCATGCGATTAGCAAAACTATAATAACTCCAGAAAGGAGGAGGCCTAGATATTCCATTAGATTAGATTAATTGTTACAAAGATGATTTAGATTAGAAATGAAAGCGGACAAATTTAATGAAAAATGAAATAGATTTGCAGTAAAAAAGAAAGAGCGTTCAACTTAAGCGTTGAACACTCTTCTTGTCATATATAAGAACGATAATTTCTGAATAAGAACTAAAAACTCTAAAAAAACTAAACTAAGACTATGAAAACAAGTATTTGAAGCTAACTGAATTTGTATGAGTATAACGAAGATATTCTTATGTTTATTTTAAAAGAGTTTAAATAAATATTACAGGTTACGTATAAGTATTGATATATATATATTTGCAGCATGTTTAAAATTGAAAATAAATTTTCTCAAGAGCTAAAAAAGATGGGAATTGAGAAAATTAATGATATGCAGAGTTCTGTTTTTTCTTCTTGGAAGAATGAAAAAGACATGATTTTGCTTTCTCCAACAGGTAGTGGAAAGACATTAGCTTTTCTTTTACCAATACTTGATAAATTGTCAGATAAGAAAAAGGGAATAAAATTATTGATTATGGTTCCTGCTCGAGAGTTGGCAATACAAATAGATAAAGTTGTTCGTCAGCTTTTTATTGATTATAAAACTACTGTTTGTTATGGAGGTCATCCTGTTAGGGTCGAAAAGAATAATTTAAAAGAAGTTCCTGATATTTTGATAGGTACTCCTGGTCGATTATTAGATCATCTTCGTAGAGGAAATTTTGAATTATCTTCTTTAGATTATATTGTTGTTGATGAATTTGATAAATTATTAGAATTGGGTTTCAAGCAGGAATTGGAAGCTATTTTTTCTGAAATTCCTAATAATGTGCAAAAAACACTTACTTCAGCAACAAATCTAAAAGATGAAATTCCTAAATATTTAAAATTTAGAGCTTCTATAACTACTTTGGATTTTTTGGAGGAAAGTTCTGAAATTAAGCTTTCTTCTTCTTTTGTTAGAGCAGAGGGTGTTGATAAACTTGCTGTCTTATTTGAATTACTATGCAATTGCGGTAGTGAGAATACTTTGGTTTTTTGTAATCATAGAGATGCTGTTGATCGAATTTCGGAGCTTTTGCATATTAAAGGTGTTTATCATGATATATTCCATGGAGGGCTTAGTCAAGAAGAGAGAGAAAGGGCATTGATAAAATTCAGAAATGGAAGTATTAAAATTTTATTAGCTACAGATTTAGCTTCTAGAGGCCTAGATATTCCTGAAATAAAAAATGTGATTCATTATCAATTACCTTCATCCGAATCGGTATATATTCATCGTAATGGTAGGACTGCCAGAATGCATAGATCAGGCCAGAGTATTTTGGTTCTTGCAAAAGATGATTATAAGCCAGAGTTTATAAAAGAAGACATAGCAGAATTTCCTTTAAAATTAAACCAAGACTTGCCAAGTCTTCCCGAATATTCTACTATATATTTAGGAGGAGGTAAGAAAGATAAAATTAATAAGGTAGATATAGTTGGTTTCTTTTGTAAACAACTAGAGTTTGAGAATAAAGATTTGGGAAAGATAGAGGTCAAAGATTTTCATAGTTTCGTTGCTGTTAAAAGAATTGCTTATCAAAAAAGTAAAAAAAATATAAATAAATTTAAAATTAAGAAAAAGACAGTAAAAATTCAGTTGTCAAAATAGTTGTTTTCTTCTGGTGTATAAATCAGGTTGTTATGTGTTCCGTTATTGATGAATAAGACCGTTGGTTATGTAATTTGATTACGGATTTGAGCTTTTATTAGAAAAAAGTGAATTATTCATGCAACCTTTTTTTGTTTTTGTGTGTCTTGACTTAAATTTAGTTTTTGAAATTTATATTGGGTAAAAAAAAGCGTAATGGTTTTAAAAAGATGAGCGATTTTAGAACTTGGCTTTTGAGGTAGATCTGTATAATATAAAACTGATAATTGGTAAAAATAACAGGAAAGAAAAAGAAAGGATCGCCTTGGGCGATCCTTGTTTTTTTGAGGTATATATTGATTAAGATGGGTATCAATTTTTCTCAATTTTTTCCGCTATAGAGAATTCTTTAG
>JBGRQE010000062.1:0-21138 GCA_041725955.1 Bacteroidales bacterium | reverse complement strand
TGTTAACCTTCCTCAGTTTCACCAGTAGACCATACCATTACATAATGCATACCACCAAAACGAGGAGTCATATTTAATGGGTCAACCACTGCTGGATCGAAAACCTGAGGAAGGTTAACATCTCTTTCTGCAGGATTAAATTTCATGTCTGCTCCATTCAACTGAGTCAAATAACTATTCTCAGTATAAGTAATGTTCAAACGAGCACCTGTTTCAAGATTAATTGCATAACCTGGGAACCAACCCATACCTTTAGCACTTATATATGCAGCACTGTTAGGGTCATTACTTGGCTTAGCATCAGCCTTAGCAAAGTTACCATCCTTATCAATAGAAGGTGATTTTCTCAACTGAAACTTTTCACCATTATTCTGAGATATTTTACTATCTGGGCACATCTCAAATACAGGACAACGAGTCCATTTTGATTTATCAGCAGTAAATACAATATCAACAGAACCTAAACGATTCATTTTCTTTTCGTCTTTCTTACTTTGCTTGTATGGAAGTGGAGAATATAAATAAGCTCCCTCATCATGAGAAGCAATCAAGTTATATGGCGACCAAGTACCCATTGCAATCTTTTCATAAACACCATTAGGATCGGCATTAGAAGTTGCTGAACTACTTACACGAGTATCTTGCATCAAACTCTTATCATCACCTACTGTTGGATTATAGTTTCCTGAACGAATCCAGTTGAAACATGATTTTGGAAGACCATCATAATCCATAACACCTGTCATCCAAATGTTATTCTCATCATCATAAACTTCAGTAGAGAAGATCAAACCATTATTGGTTGAAAGAATCTCATAGTTTGCTTCAGGAGTTTGTCCACCATAAATAGTACCTACACGAACAGGTCCTGGGAAATATGATTGTTCCAAAGCAATAGAGAAACCTAAATCGATATAAGCTTGATCGTATAGATAATCGATAGTAGTATCGGCTTTATATTCTTTCTCACCAATCACATCACCACTTTCATTAGTTAAGATTTCAAATAGTGACCATCTTGCTGAATTCATTTCATATTCATCATCTACTGCGGTTGGCAATTCAGATTTATCTTCCTGAACAACATTCTTTCTTGAAGTAAATCTAACTTCATACTTACCTTTTTTAATCTTTACAGGATCAATCACCTTAAGATTTAAAGGACCATTACCCGCTTTATATTTTGGATGATACAGAATTGGATAATTTTTGTTTCCAAAAGTATTTTCATCAGAAGCAATTTCTTTTGCAAGAAGACGCTCTTCTTCACCTTTAGCAAACTCTAGATCAATTCCACCGTTTCCAGTTCCTTGAAGACGAACCAACTCAATACCATCACCAAACTTAACATTTGGAATAACACCATTTACTTCTGTATGAGGAATTGCAGAATAAGTAGCAATACCATTACGTCCAGAAAGGTAAGGTTTCTTCTGACCTTCAATCAAACCTGAAGAAGGATCTGAAGAATATGGTAGATATTGGTTTGCAGCATATGCTACAGCAGAATAATAATAAGTTTTATGATTAACTAACTGCTTATCCTTTTCTGCAAACAAATCTTCTGTGATTTCAAATGAGTGCTGAATACCATTATCTTTTCCTTTAACCTTAACTACAGGGAAATCATAACCAGAATCATCATCCTGAACAACATTCACCAAAGTAGTTAGACCATTCTTAACATCAAACTGAGCTATTAAACGAGCTCTGCTATTATCACTAAACTCATCAGGAGATACTGTTTCATCAACCAATTGATAAATCATATATCCTTCGAAAGTATAAGTAGTATCTCTCTTTAGTTTAGGATGATTAATTTCTGGAATAGAAATATTTGGGTCATACTCATCATAAGACTCTCCTTCATTATTTGATCCATCAGGATTAGTAATAAAGCAGATCAACTTATTCTCAGTTTCACGGAAAATCAAATCTGGTGCATTAGGACCATCAATTAGCTTAAAGCAGTTTTCAAATAGTTTTTGACACTTATCATCTACTTTACGTAACTTTTCAACAGAAGCCCAAGCTCCACCACTTGCAGCTCTTGCCCATGGAATACCATAAGTAATATAGTTTACAGCACCTGGCTCCAAGGTAAAAGGACCTGCAGACTGCATAAAACGACGGTCACCAGGAGCATTACCTTCTCCTTGCTCTGTCCAATACTTACCATTTTTATTATATCCATCCTCTGGAGGAGTTCCGCCAGTACCCCAGTTCCATGGATCAGAATCACCTGGGAACATAAAGTCTGCATCAGGACCAACAGCACCACCACTAGGGTGACCATTACCACCATATTGCATTCTTGAGTTATCTCTCCATATACCACGTAAGTAGTTATAATAATCGGGAGCAGTTTGAGGGTCAATATTTGGCTCAGAACCACCACCATTATTGTGATAGATAAAACGACGCATACCAAAACGCTCATTATCAATGATACCATCATCAAAGTTTACACCATTGATAGATGCATCTGGCTTTACTCCTTTTAATTTCTTAACATCAGGATTATCTTTTCCGTCAGCATCAAGATAAGGTCCCTGGAAAAAGTCAACTCCAACAGCTGGAGGTTGAGCACCATAAGCCTCAGAAGTACCAGAACCATCAACATCTTTACCATTATAACAATAACCTAGACCGCGACCAACATCACAACCTACATAATCATCATAAGAATAACCTAAATCGGTATCCAACCATGGAGAAAAGAATGTTTCTGTTAAGGTATAAGTAGAGCGGTTAACAATTTCATATGAATAAAAAGTCATATTGTTAATCTCATCAGAAGTAGAGAAAGCAAATGCCTGAGCACGGATCTCTAAACCAATAGCTTCACCTTGAGTTTCGGTATGAACATTACCTTTATCATTGAAAACCCACCAAAGAGTTTCATCTCCCTTAATTACTTGGTCAACCAAACGACCTCCAGTGATGTGACGAGGATCATTTTCTGAATAAATCTGTACATCAGATTCAGGAATTGGAGTATTAGAACCACAAAGTTCGTTATCCATATCATAATAAGGATAATCACCTTTGGTTGGTTCGTAAACACCGTTTTTATTATAATCTACATAAGGGGCTAAATAACTTTGTTGTAGTTTATCTCCTTCAACTCCATTACCAGGCCAATTTAATATCTCATCAGGAATTTTATACCCTTCAGCAGGTACAAACTCACCAGAAACAGGATCTGTATGTGCTATATACTCCTGAACCATTTTACGAGACATCTTAAAGAATCGGTCGTATTTCACACAGTTTTCAGGATCAATTGAAGCTGTTTTATCTGTGGTTAAAGGTCCAGGCCAAAAATCCACACCTTTTCCTCTAAATCTATGAGCTGCTAGCTTCAACTGCTTATTAATATCTAAACCACCAATCCAAAGGGATGAACAGTACAAAGAGGTTGCAGTTCCATTTGCAGGAATGAAGTAAGAAGAAGGAAGACCATCATGTCCGTAAAACATATCTCCACCAACATTTACTCTACAACGTACATTGTTTACGCTCAACCACTCGAATCCCTTAGACTCCACACAACCTGCTGCAGTACTTTTCAGATTGTCTACTTTCTTTATCCTCTTTCTTGAAGCAGGATCCATCTCAGCTCTGGTAGGACAAGTAGATACTATCCACAAAGCGAGAGTCAGAATTGAAAATAATATATTTTTTTTACTCATTGTCTATCTATAATAATTTTCTCTTCAAATCAATTTTAACTCAAATTAGAAATTATAAGTGAAACCAAGTTTGATGATTCTTGGACGTGCATAATTGAAAGGATTATCCACAAATATTGAATACAACTCTCTGAAAGACTGCTCATCAGTTTTAATACTGATTGCTTTTTGCCATTCTGGAGCTGAAAGGAAACCATCGTCATTAGGGTTACCAGTATAAGAATATACACTACGAATGTTTTCAGAATTAAGAACATTCTCAACCTGTAGATAAACATTCAAAAATGACATGGATCTTTTTCCTTCTTTCTTAAAGTAGAAATCTTTATCCAATTTAGCATTCATCCAAAACTGCCAAGGGTATCTTGAACCATTATAGGTACCTCTTAACAACTTAGCAGTTGGGAAATCAGTACTTGCAGGAACCACATTACGTGTACGTGAATAAGGTAAACCTGAACCTCCAGTAAAGGTTACTGATAAACCTGTATTTTCAAGAATCTTAAGCGGTGCTTTTTGACTCTTTTCTCTTTTTATTACAGGACCATTGTAATCTTTTCCACTACCATAGCGATAATCTAAGGTCAAAGAAATACTATGACGCTTATCTCTTCCTCCACGAGGATAAGTAGCTCTTAGGAATGGTAGACCTGCAGCAATACGAGAACTTAATTCTCCTACATTTGAGTTAGTAATTGTTGAGAACATTAAACTATAGTTAGCACGAATTTGTAAGTTATTTACACGTCGTTGGAAATAACTAAATATAATTCCTTTTGCAGTACCATTGTTAAGGTTCAAATAAGAAGTATATGATTTAGGATATGCACCAAAATAATTATATGATGATATCATATCACGAAATTCACGATAATAACCCTCAATCTTCAAAGAAGAGTTGTTGGTTAGTTTTTGTTGGAAACCTAATGAATAATCAATAGTTTTCTCTGGCTTCAATCCAGGATTAGAAATAAAGTTAGAATTCTGGATATGTAAGTAAGCTAATGGTGAAAAAATATTTCCTGACCCTGGACGCTCGGTATAAACATCATAGTGAGCACTAAATACTGCTTCATCAGAAATAGGGAAAGAGAATGAAACACGAGGAATAACTTGCCACTCTGGCTTATAATCTTCGAATGATTCTTCTGACATCTTTTCTGACTCTGCATTATAATCCTTAATGTGAGCCTGAACACCATTACCTTTATCTAAAAGCTTTGGATCTTGAATCTCCATACCATTTGCATCATACCACACACGACCAACACGATAACCAGCAATATTCTTAGGATTCAACTTGTCATCAATATATACAGCTGCTCCATCAGGAATATTATCAGGGATCGCTAGATTTTCCATCTTTCTGGTAATTGTTTCATCACCGCCTTTAATAGCCTGACGCATATCACCAGCATTAAAATAAGGATAAATAATGTATGGATCAACAGGAACAGGTTGGTTTGCATCAAAACGCTCAAAACGTACTCCAACGTTAAAAATCAAATCGTCGAAAGTAAATTTATCCTGAATAAATGCACCCATATATGTAGGACGGAAAGCAGGAATAGCACGAGTATAATTTCCATTTGCATCTTTCTCGTTCAAGAAATCATACAAAGTAGGATTTCCACTTTGCTTGCTTCCATCATAATTATATCCATTATATGAAACATAAGATTTACCACTGTTGATTAACTCATCAGCGCTAAACATATCTAAACCAAAATCACCATTCAATTTAGCTATTTGCAAATCACCATTTCTATCATAATAGTTCATGGTATTTGCACTTGGATCGTATGAATCAGTCAAGATAAAATCTAAACCATCAACAGGTAGTCCTAATAATTTTCTTAGATTCTTACTATATTGAAATTGAGATTTTTCATCATACTTACGGTTAAATTTAATAGTATCAACAACTCCTTCATGAGAAACAAAAATTGGATTATCCAAATCCAACTGCTTAATATGCTCATTGGCAGCCATTCTCATTGCTGTCCATAATGGTGTCCCTGATACGCTAAAGTTACGGTAGATATTCTGGCGGTATTCAAAACCTGCCAAAATACTATGATTGCCTAAAGTCATAGACACTTTACCATCAAAAGCAAACTGTTGGTTGTTATATTCTGAATTTCCAGAGGTAGTAACTCCAGGTAAATAGAATAGGTTGTAGGCCATTAAGCTTCCAGAAGAACCATTAATAGGACAATTGTTACGAGTTAAATCAGTAAAGTTTCTGTAATATCCATCAGGTCTTCCATCAAACTCTTTAAAATACTGATTAACCATACCTGTAAGAGCAGGATTATTACCCATTGGGGTAAATTCTACCAATACATCTTTATCCCAAGAGTTTAATACAGAAACATTCTCATAAACTTTACCATTATGCTCATATTTAGATTTAGGAGCATAAGTAGCTTCTTTTTGAGTCAAATATTTTCCGTAATAACCGTAATCGAAAATATTTTGCTTATGATCAGGATCATAAGTTTTTCCCCAATTATATGTATAATCAAATTGTAGTGTATAGAAGAAGTTCTTAATAAAAGAATCTTTATCATTCTTAAAGAACTGTACCAACTTCACATTTGAAACCCATGAATATCCTTCAGAAAAACTATTTTTATCGTAGTTCATCAATGAATTATAGAAACTAAAGTTATTTCCATGAGCCATTGTAAAACGAGAACCTACAGTTAAGTTAATAGTTTTTGAAACTCTAGCTCTAAAATTCATCAATAAGTTAGCATTAACCCGATCAGAATTTTGAGTATGATTAACTCTTTCCATATTTGCCTTTGTCAAATACTCAGCGTTGTATTTAACAATATTGTTATTTCCCTGAGGAACAATACGGAAAGGATTCATTAATAGATCGTTGATCTTAGAGTCTTTTACTTTATACAATTTTTGGAAAAGTGGTGCTCCATCTTGTTGATAAGTAATATCTCCAGATACAGCAAATCCAATAATTGATGTATTATCTTTATTTTTCTTACCTCTTAATAAAGGACCAGAAAAACTAAATTCTGCACGATTAAAACCAAAACGATCTAAAAACTGAGAAGTCTCAAAACCAATTCCTCCGTTATAATTTCTAGAAGGACCTTTTGTAGTAATTGAGTAAATCGCTCCAGACACATCACCATACTGTGCAGGCAAACCAGAAATAATTACTTCCACCTGAGCCAAAGCTGAAGGAGGTAAGTTAACACTTCCTGATACACGAACTCCATCGACATATGTTACAGCAGCATTACCACCACGAACAGAACCTGCTTTACCATCGGTAGAAACAACTCCACCAGATCCAGCAGCAATCGATCCAATATCACGAGATGGCATCTTTGCAATATCCTTAGCAGTGTGTGTAACTTTACTTGAAGTTTGATCCTTGTCAATCAACGGCTCCTTTGAGCCAACAATTTCAACAGTCTCAAGAGTTTCAGCACCTGAAGCCATAATTACATCAAGGAAACGGGTTTGATCAGTACCAATAATGATATTGTTCATCTTTACAGCATTATAACCTACAAAGGTCGCTTCAAGAGTATATTCACCCGGTTCTAATGGTTTAATAGAATACTTTCCGTCAAAATCGGTGGTAGCACCTCCAGCTTGGACCCCCCCTTTTTTAACGACAATATTAACAAAGGCAAGAGGTTCCTTGCTATCCTTGTCAATAAACTTACCCTGCAATGCCCCTTGCCCTTGCGCAAAGACCATAGCATTAGCCGTTAGCAATAAAGCTAATGTTAATAGTAGATTTCTCAACATACCATATAATTTTGTGTTAGATTATACATTGTGCATTTAAAGGCGGTAAAGATATTAAAAAAAAAACGTAATACCCAAGAATGTCTCCCGCTTTAATTCAAGCAGAAAACCCCTAAAAACCAGACCAATAAAGACTTTATTAAAATATTAATAACGTCTATTAAAGATCTCAGAAAGCAAAAAAGCTGTTTGAGGCTTAGTCAATACCCATTTTTTTATATCAGAAACCGCAATATTTTGCATGTCTGTCTCCCTTTGCAAATCATTGGACAACATACTTCTATCCTCTTTCATATCGTCACTTTCAGAAGATTTTTTTAAGATGTCCCCTCTCTTTTTAGTTCTAGAAGCATTTTGCGCCCTTAACTCATTGAGTTTATCTTCTATAGAAGCATTAGCCGAATCAGAAATACTACTCCCTGAAGAAAAAGAAATATCTTTATTTTGTCTATGATCAGAATCACTCTCCGACATAGAATTAAAAGATTGTTTTGGACTACCTCCTCCAAAGACTTCACTGATCCCCGAATCAAAAACATCTTCCCAATCTAGTTTTTCTTCCTCATGAGAATAGCTCCCAAACTTACCTTCTCGACTCGATTCTCTGTGATGTAGATCATCCCTGTTTGATCCAACATTTGTTCTATTTAAAGAACCTTCATTTTTTTTCTGACGTGCCTTTTTTCTACCAAAAACAGAAAAAACAATAAAAACTAAAACCCATATCAGAAAAACAATCCAGTTATCCATAAAGCATTCTCAATTAAACGACAATTGTCACCGCTGTAAAAGTAAGGAACATAATCCAAAAACAAAAACAAAAATAATCTAGAACTCCTAAAAAACGATTCTGTTTAAGGACTTTTCCTTATTATAAATATAAGTACTTTTCCTTATAAATATACAGAATCTTATCTTTTTCATTGTCCAAAGAAGAAAAAAAATTTTTAATCTGAAATCCTATAACGTTATAAACCAATACAGACTAAAAAAAGACAAGATTATAAAGGCCAAACAATCAGTGATTTGCAAAACAACAACCAACTCTACAAACTCCTTTTTAGAATTGTTTTTTATTAAAAAACAACAACCACAAACTAACCTTTAGAAAACCTTGATTTGTATCACAAGATTAAAAATACATATAATACATCAAGTGAAAATATTGTTAAGAATAAGCAACTATATAAAAAAACCGACCATCCACTCTTACATGGATAGCCGGCAAATCAACCAAAACCAAATGCCTGCAAAACAGGCATGACAAAAATAAGAAAATTATTGATTTAGAATTCATTTTTTTCTCTATAATCTTCTCTTTTTTATTGAATTTCAATTGAATTAAAAGACGATCTTTATAAAAGCAAGGCCAGACAGCGCTTTTGCAACTATTTGTTTTTTCGATCTAAAATAAGCCCTGTCTATATATCCTAGAAAATATTCACATAAAGCTTTTTTATATCTATGCCCACTTTCTTTTTACAATGGTTTATTGCATCTTTGCCTGACGACATAATCTTTGATAATTTAATTTAAAAAATGAGACGATTTTTATTAGGATTAATAATGCCATTTTTTATGGTATTTTCCGCGAAAGCCGATGAAGGAATGTGGCTTCCTTTCTTAGTAGAAAGGCTAAATTATGTAGATATGCAAAAGGCAGGACTACAACTTAGTCCTGAAGAAATTTACTCTATTAACAATTCAAGCCTAAAGGATGCAATTGTAATTTTTGGTAGAGGATGTACTGGTGAAATTATCTCTAAAGAGGGATTAATATTAACCAATCATCATTGTGGGTATTCTTCTATACAACAAGTTAGTAGTATCCAAAACAATTACCTCCAAAATGGTTTTTGGGCAAATAACAAAAGGGAAGAAATTCCTGTGGAAGGACTTAATGTAAAGTTTCTTGTTCGAGTAGATCCTGCAACTGATAAAGTTTTACAAGGGGTAAACAACTTTATGAGTGAAGATGAAAGAAAAGAAATTATAAGTAAAAACATAAAGAAAATTGTAAAGGAAGCAAAAGAAGGAAATAATTACATGGTAAATGTAAAAGAATTCTTTGCAGGAAATGAGTATTACACTTTCATTTATGAAGTTTACAATGACATTAGACTGGTAGGAACTCCTCCTGAATGTATTGGTAAATTTGGTGCTGACACCGACAATTGGATGTGGCCAAGACATACTGCCGATTTTTCAATGTTTCGTGTGTATACGGATAAAGACGGAAAACCAGCCCAATATTCTAAAGAAAATATACCTATGCAATCAAAACACCATCTCCCTATTAATATTGCAGGAGTAAAAGAAGGTGATTTTGCAATGATTATGGGTAACCCTGGATCAACAGAAAGATATCTTACCAGTTTCGGCATCAATATGGGCATTAATTACAAAAACCCATCTATCGTTAAGGTTCGTCAAAAGAAACTAGACATAATTGGCGAAGATATGGACGCTAATAAAGCGGTAAGACTAAAGTATTCTTCAAAGTATGCAAGAATTGCAAACTACTGGAAATACTTTATTGGACAAACTAAAAGTCTGAAAAGACTAAAGGTTGCAGATAAGAAAAAAGCAATTGAATCAAAATTTGGAAAATGGGTGCTTTCTGATGTAAATCGAAAAAAAGAATACGGACAAGTATTGGCTGATTTGGAAGAGGCATATGAAAAACTTTCTAATTACGAACCTACTAAATGGTATTATATTGAAGGTGCGCTAAGAGGACCTGAAATTCTAAGCTTAGCTAATAAACTTGAGAAATTATCAAAAGCCAAAAACACTGCTGATAGTCCCAAAAAAACAAAAGCGATTCAAGCAAGGATGAAAGAAACTGTACTTAAACATTTCAAAAACTATAACCTTGCAACAGACCAACGTTTAATGTCTGAGCTTTTCAGTATGATGTACAATGATATTGATGAAAAATACAGATCTCCTTTTATCGAAGAGATAAACAAAAAATACAAAGGTAATTTTGCTAAATATAGTGTTACTGTATTTCAAAAATCATGCTTAGCTAATAAACAATCTGCTTTAGAATTTATAAGAAATCCAAAGTCAGAAAAAGTTATCTCAAAAGACCCTGCTTTTATTGCAAACAAAGCATTAATAACTGAATTCAAAAATCTTCGCGAAAAGACAAAGGTGGCTAATGATATGCTAGCACATGCTAACAGATTATTTGTAAAAGGAATTCAAGAAATGGAAAAGGATAAAAAATTCTATCCTGATGCCAATTTCACAATGCGATTAACCTACGGTCAAGTAAAAGGATATAAGCCAGCCGACGCTGTAACTTATAAATATTACACAACTCTTAAAGGAGTAATGCAAAAAGAAGATCCTTCTGTTGATGAATTTAAAGTACCAGAAAAATTGAAATCTTTATATAAAGACAAAGATTATGGTAGATATGGAGAAGAAAAAGTTATGAAAACTTGCTTTCTAACCAATCATGACATCACAGGAGGGAATAGCGGAAGCCCTGTCATTAACTCTAAAGGTGAATTGATCGGTCTTGCGTTTGATGGTAACTGGGAAGCCATGAGTGGTGATATTTTCTTCAACAATAAGGTTCAAAGAACAATAAATGTAGATGCCAGATACCTGCTTTTCTTAATCGATAAATTTGCAGGTGCATCAAATATCATTGATGAACTTACTATTATTGACAGACGACCAACTCTAAATACAGAAGCTATCACAAATACAGATAGTACTCTAGAAACAAAACCTGAATCGTCTTCTGCAGAATAACTTATATTTCTTCAATATAAAAGCAAGGAAAGGTAATTTATAATAACCTTTCCTTGTTTGCATTAACTCTTACCGATTTATACAGCACAGCTAAAAGAACATAAATCAACTAAGCTATATACGAAAAAGCATGCTTTTTTATCTGATTTCTGATATACGATAACGGATTTTGATTAGATTTGCAGAGAATTTATTTCCATTAGATAATGGTATCGCTATTTTTTTTCGATCTTAACTAAATAATAATCAATTGATAAATTGATTCACTAGGAAATAGATAACAGTTTGGCCTGAAATTTGAGCAAGCAAATCGAATTTAATTATCAGAAATATGTTAATCTTTATCTCTGCAGTTTGGATAGTAGGAATATTTTGCATGAATGCAATCTCAGAAGCTGGGAAATCCAAGAAATCTATTAAACAAGAACATTGATTTAAAGAATGTGCCTTTTAAGTAAGTGATTTCTTAACATTATTGCTTAATGGGCACATTCATTTTTATACTTCTTTTTATTACCTTAAATAAACACGGTGAATGGCCTAGCGACTCTCCATCTGTTTCAAGGTAAATTGATTGTCTATCATCAGATTTAATGCTTATTTCTTTCGCTCTAAATGTTTTTACTTCGTTCAGCTTTACAAATGTTCCATTAAACAACTGAGGTAGGCATCCAATAGCTTTTAAAATATTTATCCTCTTTAACACCATTATATCAAACAGACCATCATCCGAAATTGCATTAGGAACCTGAGGAATTCCGCCACCGCTATATTTACAAATACCAACGGAAATTGTATAAACTCGCGCTTGAAGAACCAATTCACCATTTACAGTCAACCGTATGCGATTACTCTTATGTTTGAAAACAGATCCTATTATTTGCAACCAATATACCCATTTCCCTTGAAATCCTCTTTCTTTACACAAATTAGATCTGCGTGTAACTAAGGCATCATAGCCTAAACCAGCACCATTTATAAAAAACCTATCTTTTTCAATGCCTTTATGGTTATATGAAACCAAACCTACATCTTGAAGTATAGTATTATTCTTCAAAATAACCTTTAATGCTTTAACTGGATCTTTTGATATGCCATACATACGTCTCCAATCATTACCTGTGCCTACTGGAATTACTCCTAAGCTTATACTGTTTGGAGAACATTCTGATTGTGAAAAAACTCCATTAACCACCTCATTTAAAGTACCATCCCCTCCCAGTACAATAAAATGACGAAATCCATTATAAATAGCATTGCAACTAATTTCAACAGCATGCCCTCTTGAATTGGTCAATGCAAAATCAAAATCAATATTCTTGGATTGCAATATTTGGTGAATCTTGCCCCAAATCTTCTCTCCTCTTCTTCCCCCCGAATTGGGATTGATAATCACAAAATATTTCATATATGGCAAAAATGTGTGCAAAAAAAATTACTTCGCTTGTTTTTGCAAACGTGCAATACCTCTATATTTCTTATGGGTTGATCCTGCTGAAATCCAACAAACTCTAAAACCTGCTAGACCGTCAAGAAAGCCAAGCTTCAAAAAATAGTCACGAATAAATTTTGTAAGTGGGCTGAAAATTATCTTTATGAAATTTGATTTTTTACCCTTTTCGAAAGCTGCTAAGGCTCCAATTTCTGCAAATTTAGCTGCCTGGCGTTTATGCTCATCAACGGTATAAAATGAATAGTGTAATAAATCTCCATAAAGAACTTCTTCTTTATAAGATTCATCTTGTAAGTTCAAGCTTTCATGAATACGATGCCCTTCCCACCTTGCTTTTCGACGATCTACCAAACGTAATTTCCTATCGGGATACCAACCACAATGATGAATCCATTTTCCACAATAATTGGTGAGTCGATTCATTGAATAACCTTCGGCTACCCAATTATCTTTTACTTTCCGAATAGATTCAAGGAGTTCTTTAGAAGGAATTTCATCAGCATCTAGCGATAATACATAATTGTATTTTGCCTCATCCATGGCAACGTTTTTCTGTTCTGCATACCCTTCAAACTTATGTTGAATAAATCGAGCACCCTTTTCCTTACAAATCATTTCAGTATTGTCGGTAGAAAAGGAGTCGATTATTAAAATTTCATCGGCAATATCTTGAATCGAATCAATGCATCGAGCAATATTCTTCTCCTCATTTAGGGTAATAATGACTACAGAAAGTTTTTCCATCTTCAGTTTATTTTAAACCGCAAAAGTAGAAAAATTTCCATAGACCATAAAAAATACTAAAAATCAGCACCTTAAACAAAGAGTGCGCGCAATACTTCTTCTATTCTTTCTGAGCTTTTAATGCCTATCCCTTTAAATTTATCGGCTAAACCTTGTTTATTATGATGAGAAATATAAATCTCTTCAAATCCTAACTTCTCTGCTTCCGAAATTCTTTGCTCAATTCGATTTACTGCTCGAATCTCTCCTGTTAAGCCCACTTCGCTTGCTAAACAAACTGTTCGTGGAACAGGAATGTCTTCAGCAGAAGAAAGTATTGCAGCTATTACTGCCAAATCAATTGCAGGATCATCAACTTTAAAACCACCCGCTATATTTACAAAAACATCTTTAGTTCCAAGGCGGATTCCACATTTTCGCTCAATAATAGCTAAAAGCATACTCAATCGACGCAAATCAAATCCTGTGGCCGATCTTTGGGGCATGCCATAAGCTGTTGGACTCACCAATGCCTGAACCTCTATCAACAAAGGCCTTAGCCCTTCAACTGTTGCTGCAATAGCAACGCCTACAACATCTTCTTCACGCTTAGAAAGTAATATCTCAGAAGGGTTTGATATTTCACGAAGACCACTACTATTCATTTCATAAATTCCCAACTCAGAAGTAGATCCAAAACGATTCTTTACGGATCTAAGAATACGATATCCATAATGACGATCACCTTCAAACTGAAGAACAGTATCTACCATATGCTCCAGAATCTTTGGACCTGCAATATTTCCATCTTTGTTTATATGACCAATCAATAGAACTGGCACTTGCTGTGATTTCGAAAAACGTTGTAATTCGGCAGCCGTTTCACGAATTTGAGATATACTTCCGGCAGCTGAATCAATATGATCTGTTTGCAAAGTTTGTATCGAGTCAATAACAACAAAATCAGGTTGCAAACTTTCAATTTGTTTAAATATATAAGAAGTATTTGTTTCAGACAGGATAAAACAATTATTCTCTTTTAGTCCTATCCGTTCTGCACGCATTTTAATTTGCCGCTCACTTTCTTCTCCCGAAACATAAAGAATCTTTAAGTTACTGCAACTCAAAGCTATTTGCAACAAAAGAGTTGATTTTCCAATACCTGGCTCCCCTCCAATTAGGGTGATAGAACCTTTTACCAATCCCCCTCCTAAAACTCTATTAAACTCATGGTCTTGCATATCTAAACGATTTTCTCCTTTAGACTCTATTTGAGAAATTTTATAGGCTTTAGACACTTTGGGTTCAGACGAAAAAGAATTTGTAAAAGACTTAGATGGTGCAGCCTGAACAATCTCTTCACTAAAAGTATTCCATTCATTACAAGCAGGACATTTTCCAACCCATTTTGGAGATTGAGTACCACAATTAGAACAAAAAAATGCTTTTTTGACTTTGTTCACTTTTGCCATATACTATCTTTATAAAAACAATTAGACGAAAAAGAATAGAAAAAAGCCTTGAGTTCTATCTTAAAGAAGAATTTCTTCAATATGAAAGAACTCAAAGCTTGATAAAGATAATTATATCTTGAATTTAAATGAATTCAATACGAAAATTATGAATGCTTAATCTTGTGCTCAATAGCTGTAGTTGAATATCCCGGCAAATACTCTATAGTTACTACCTTGCCACCTTTTGCCTTTACAACATCATAACCTACAATATCTTCTGGTTTATAATCAGCTCCTTTCACCAACACATCAGGCTGTACAAGAGAGATCAAATCGTAAGGGGTATCTTCATCAAACAACACCACAACATCTACAAAAGACATCGCAGCCAAAATACTTGCCCTACTTTTTTCATCTTTTATAGGACGTGATTCTCCTTTGAGCCTTCTCACCGAAGCGTCGGTATTCAAGCCTAACACTAGAACATCGCCTAAATCAGCAGCCTTAGCAAGGTAATCGATATGCCCAAGATGAATTAAATCAAAACAACCATTAGTAAAGACTACTTTACTTTTTTGATCTTGCCATTCAAGCTGGTTTTTTTTCAAGGTTTCCCATGACAGTATCTTTTTCTCTAGACTCTTCAATGTTATCATAATTATTTAAAGCTTTTCTTTTTCCAGAAATAATCAAGAAGTAAGATATACTACCTACAGCAAAAATCATTATAGTTTGCGCTGCATGAGATATAGTTGCAAAAGTTACTGCAGGCTCTTCTGATATTGCATAAATCATAGTTAATAGTTTGATAACAAAAAAGTGATAGGCTCCTATTCCACCTGGAACTGGGGCAACAATACCTAAGCTACCAATAACCATAACAGTCAAAGCAACACCAAAATTCAGATGGGATGTTGCATCAAGAACAAAAAATGGGAAATAAATCATTAATATATACATCAACCATATACCAATAGTATAAAGTACAAATAACCATTTATTCTTTACTTTTCTAATCGTTCTTACACCATTAAGCACTTCTTTTAAAAGCCCTTCAATTTTGACATAAAATTTAAATTGAACCAGCCAATCTCTTTTCTTGCGAATTACATAAATCAACATTGCAAAACCCAAAACAAATAAAGCACTGACCAATATCAAGATCCACATTTTCCCCTTTAAACTATGAAATAAAGGCTGAAAAAGTACCTCTTGCATAAAATGTCCAATTGTTTCTACTTGATAAGCAAATGCAACAAATATTAAAAACAGAAGTACAAGTGTATCTAGGATACGTTCTGATATTACCGAACCTAATAAAGGAGTGAAAGGTATTTTTTCTCGCTTGGTTAAAATTCCACAACGACTAACTTCTCCCATTCTTGGAATAGCGTTGTTTGCTAGATAACCAACCATAACAGCATAAAATGTCGTAATACTACTTGTTTTATATCCCAATGAATTTATCATTAAATTCCAGCGTAAAGCTCTAAAGAAATGAGAAAACAAAGCACACACCAAAGCTGCCACGATCCAAATATAATGACCGCCTTTTAACTCTTCTATAAAAGATTTTAATTCAATATCACGAAAAACGAGATAGAGCAAGAACACTCCTATACCTAAAAAAAACAGGTATTTTACTGCCGAGACAATTTTCTTCTTCAAATTATTTTAAATTTTATTATTAGCATCAGGGAATATAACCTTAGGTTTAAAACTCTTGGCCTCCTCAAACTCTAGTGAAGCATAAGAAACAATAATCACTAAATCCCCAGGAGCAACTTTTCTTGCTGCAGCCCCATTACATGAGATTATACCAGATCCTCTTTCACCTTTGATTACATAAGTATCAAATCGTTCTCCATTGTTGATATTAAGAACACTAACCTTTTCGTGCTCAATCAACCCTACCGCATCTATCAAATCTTCATCTATCGAAATACTTCCGATATAATTCAAATCAGCTTGAGTAACTGTTGCTCTGTGAATTTTTGATTTTAAAACCTCTATATACATGATAGCAAAATTATGAAAATATCTTTACATTATCGATTAACCTAACATCTCCCAACCATGCAGCTAAACAAGCAACATAACTCTTGCCTTCTTCAAATTCAACCGCAGGCCTAAGGTAAGTATCATCCACGATATCAATATATTCAAGACGAAAGGCCGATTCATTAGAAATGATATCTTTTGCTTTTTCTTTTAAAACGTTGGGAGATTCACTTCTAGCATTCGCTTTTATAAAATCAAGAGCTTTATAAAGAGTTGAAGCCAATGGTCTTAAGTCTTTTGAAAGACGAAGATTTCGTGAACTCATAGCCAAGCCATCTTCTTCTCTAACAGTAGGACAGCCAACTACTTCCACATCTAAACCTTCAAGTTTTGTCATTTGACAAACAATTGCCAACTGCTGAAAATCCTTTTGTCCAAAAAAAGCTTTATTACATTTTGTATATTCAAATAATAGATGAACAACAGTAGCTACCCCCTGAAAATGTCCAGGACGAAATTCACCTTCCATACATTCATCAATTCCATCAAAAGAATAAACCTTATTTGGTTTTTCAGGATACATTTCCTCTACAGAAGGAACAAATACATAATTGCATCCTGCTTTATTTAATTTTTCAAAATCTCCCTCTAAATCACGAGGATATTTATCTAAATCTTCAGGATTATTAAATTGAATAGGATTAACAAAAACACTAACAATGGTAGTATCAACGCTTCTTACAGAGGTTTCAACTAAAGCAACATGACCTCTATGCAGAGCTCCCATTGTTGGTACCAATCCTATAGTTTTTCCTTGTTCACGAAGTGAATCTACAATTTGATTCAACTCTTCACGTGTTTTGAGCACTTTCATTTTTGAGTCTCCTAATTAAACGGACTTTATTTTGCGCAGCAAAATAAAAGGGTATCCCTTTAAAAAACAAGTAAAAAATAAATGCAATTACTTACCTATCTAATTGAAATGCATTCAAAAAAAAGTTATTGTTCTATCATAGAAGTATTTTCTTTAGTATAAGACTTAACAAACTTCCTACTGAATTAAAAATCCATATCCTATATCAGAAAAACATTAATAATAATAATAACAAACAAACCTATAATACCAACCACTACAAAGGCTTTATTTACATAAACTTACAAAAACAACAAATAAGTAACAGATAGTAAAACTTATTGTGCCTAAGAAAAAATACCTATTATAAGGTATTGGGAAAATCAATTACTTTAGGTTTATTTGCACCTGAAAAGTAGGGACACTTTTATTTTACAATGAAGAAAGATTATCAAATAAAAAAAATAGTTAGTAGCATACTGCTTCCAATAATGCTTTTATTGAGCTGGAATACAGTATCAAACTGGCACTATCATATTCTTTCTTCAGGAGAAATAGTAAAACATGCTCATCCATTTAAGAAAAGTAGTAACAATTCAAATCCTATTAAATCGCACACTCATAGTCAGTGCGAATTTTGTAATCTAAACCATCTGTCACATTCCTTTCTTGATAATAAACAAGATTTTGAATCTCTTAAAAATAAGGAGTTGACGACTTTTATTTACGTTGAAAGTAGTTACACTATCTATTTAGATGATTTAGATTTTCATTTCTCAGGCCTTTCACCTCCTTTAGCCTAAGCCGCTAATACTCACAAACTTCATACACTATAAGTTTTGTAGAATACAATTCCTTTTAAGGAATACTGTATGCCTATGCTTAATCTTATTCAATTAGAAAACACAATTTCAACATATTTAGACCTTAATAAAAATGCAATTGAACAAATTATTACCATTACTGGTACTGTTCGCACTTATTGCCCATAGGGGATTCGGGCAACAAAGTGCTCCAGATTATAGCGACACAATGATCTTTGGGGAAATAAAAGATTCTAGTGGTGAACATGTTCCCTTTGCCAATATTTTAGTGGTAGGGACTACTCTTGGTGCAGCTGCTGATGCAACAGGACATTTTAAAATAATTAATCTAAAACCAGGGCAACACACATTAAGAGCTCAGGCTGTTGGTTATAAAGCAAGTATTAAAATAGTAGATTTAAAGAAAGGAAAAACAACAAAAGTATTTTTTACACTCGAAGACGACGCAATTCTAGCAGATGAAGTAGTAATAACAGCTTCAAGAGTAGCTCAAAGCCGAAAAGAGGCTCCTGTAATTGTAAACACAATATCGCCTGACTTATTTGAAACCACAGGTTCTCCTTCCTTAGCCGAGGGATTAAATTTTGTTCCAGGCTTACGTATTGAGGCCAATTGCCAAAACTGTGGTTTTTCTCAGCTTCGACTTAATGGTCTTGATGGCCCTTACACTCAGTTTTTGGTAAATAGCAGACCCATTTTTAGTTCCTTAGCTGGCGTTTATGGTCTTGAAATGTATCCTTCAAATATGATCGAACGTGTAGAAGTTGTTCGAGGTGGAGGATCGGCTCTTTACGGAGCAAATGCAATTGGAGGTACTGTAAATATTATTACAAAAGACCCTTTGAGCAATACCTATATGGCAGGTGCCGAATATGGTCTTATAGATGGAAAAACGGCTGATGCTTCTATAAAATTTAATTCCTCAATGGTTACCGATGACTACAAAGCTGGAATGTTTGTTTATGGAATGCATCGCAATAGAGGAGAATTTAATGCTAATCCTGATGATATATGGATTAATTCGGATGGAAAAGAAGTTAAAGACGATTTTAGTGAAATCGTAAGACTTAAAAGTACTGTATTGGGTTTTAATTCTTATTATCGACCTTCTGAAAGAAGTAGAATCAATTTCGATTTTAACTTAATCAATGATAAAAGACGAGGTGGGAATAAACTTGATGAACCTTGTAATATAGCAGATATTGCAGAAATGGTAAATCACACAATTATTGGAGGAGGTGTTTCTGCTGATTTATTCTCAAAAGATCAAAAAGGAAAATTCTCTTTTTATACAAGCGGACAAATGGTAGCTAGAGATAGTTATTATGGAGCAGAACAAGATCCTTCTTCTTATGGAAAAACAGATGGTTTAACATGGGTAAGTGGAATTCATTATTCCAGAAGTTTTTCAAATCTATTTTTTGCTCCTGCACAGTTTATTGGAGGTGTTGAAGACGTTTACGACAACCTAGAAGACAGAAAACTTGCTTACTATGATCCTTTCAAAAAACTATTTGTTCCAACAACCTTAATTACAAAACAACATGTAAATACTTTAGGTACTTTTATTCAGAATGAATGGGATTTTGGCTTCCTAAAAGTACTTCTTGGAGCACGCTACGACAGAGCAACTGTTACTGACGATGCCGGCGAACATGCAAACAAGGTTTATGACAATATCAGTCCTCGAATAAACTTCCTATACAAATACAATAAGGATCTTCAGTTTAGAATAAGCTATGCAAAAGGTTTCAGATTCCCACAAATCTTTGATGAAGATTTGCATATCGAAGCCTCTGGAGCAAGAAAAGTAATTCATGGAAATGATGCAAACTTAAAACCAGAAACCTCTCATAATATTACGGGTGGATTTGATTGGGATTTTAATCTATTTGGAAAACGAGCAGAATTTATTGCTGAAGGTTTTTATACACGACTCATAACTCCTTTTGCTTCAAGTTACGAAACTGACGAAAAAACAAAGATTACCACCGCAACACGGGTAAATGCAAAATCTGATGCTATAGTTGCAGGAACCAATCTTGAATTTAGATATACATTTAACAAGACTTCAAACCTACAACTTGGTTATACTTACCAAATTTCTGAATACAGCAAACCCGAAGACTGGGGAGGCGAATTAACTACTATTGATCCTGTAACTAATATAGAAACGGTTACAGCATTGCAAAGCAAAAACATGATTCGTACTCCAAACAACTATGGATTTGCAGTTTTTAACTTTTCTCCATTACCAGATTTCACAACTTCCATCACAGGTACTTACACAGGAAAAATGTTTATTCCTCACCTAAAAGAAGGCTTTCAGAATGGAACACAAGTTAAAACTGATAAATTAATTACCAGCCCTAGTTTCGTTGATTTTGGTTTCCGTTTGGCCTACGATTTTCATATAAACAAGGGTACTTGCTTAGAATTAAGCTGTGGAATGAAAAATGTATTTAATAGCTTTCAAAACGATTTTGATGCCGGAATCACTAGAGATGCAGGATATATATATGGTCCTAAACAGCCTCGAACATATTTCTTTGGTATAAAACTTGGAAATCTTTAA
>JBGRQE010000061.1:0-21420 GCA_041725955.1 Bacteroidales bacterium | reverse complement strand
GAGGTTTTATCTAAATACCTAGGAGGTTTTATCTAAATACCTAGGAGGTTTTATCTAAATACCTAGGAGGTTTCACCTAAACACCTAGGAGGTTTTACCTAAATACCTAGAAGGTTTTTATCAAACTAAAGGTAGGTGTCATAGAATTTAAGGTAGGAATGGTAGTGATTCAAGGTAAAATCCATCCATAAAGGGCAAAACTCCACACCACCTTGCTGAAGTTTTAAGAGTTTAGTTTAATATTAAAAAACATTTGTAGAAACTATACATAATTCTTAATTTTAAGTACTCTTCTTTAACAGATAAGTATTTAAGGGTTGTCAGCTTACATTCGATCCTATCTAACTAATCGTATAAAAACACTTTTCTGCCAAAAAGAAAGTGCGAAAACCTAATCTCTCTAATATCAAAAATATTTTATATGAATGAAAAAGTCATACCAACTAGTGTTGTTTCAGTAAATTTATCAGAAGAACCTATTACGACAAAGATACCTGTTGAACAGATTGAAATTAATGATAATGGCACTCTAATAAACGATAAAAGCTGTGCTAAAAATCAACAATTCTGTATCTTGCCTGAAGAAGAAATCTTAAACTTCAATCATGATACCGATCAATCCGTAAAATATGGTTTCTTGGGTGAACATTTTACCGTGAAAGGACTGGACTTTGATGATTTAGCCCCTTTCGACAGAATTCAAATTGGGGAAGCCATTTTTGAAATCACAAAACTTGCTACCCACAGAGATCCTGGAGACGATAATATGATGGAATACTATGGATCTTATAAACTTCCAAAAGGTAGTGCATTAGTAAGAGTAGTTAAGGGAGGAAAGATTCGTGCAGGTATGGCTGTTGAAGTAAAACCTAAAATATTCAGAGCTTGGGTTATTACTCTAAGCGACAGAATTAGCAGAGGAGATATGCAGGATTTTCATGGGCCGAAAATAAAGAATCTATTATCTGAGTTCTTTATAGAGAATAATTGGAAAAGCAATGTAGAGCTAAAAGTAATGGCAGACGATTGCGATTCTTTGAGATTTATTCTAAGACGTGCACGTGAAGAAGGTATTGATCTTGTAATTACTCTTGGAGGAACAGGTGTTGGACCAAGAGATATAACTCCTGATGTAGTATCTTCAATGATGGACAAAATCATTCCCGGAATCATGGAACACCTGAGAATATCTTTTGGAAAGAAAGATATAAATGCACTATTAAGTAGGGGCATTGCAGGAATAACAGGAAATACTTTTGTAATTACTTTACCGGGAAGTGTTTCTACTCTTAACGATTATGTCCTTGAACTTTTGCGAATCCTAAAGCATCTATTTTTTATGCAAAAGGGTCTTGATCTTCACTAGCATTATGTACCTTTACACTGTCTTATTTTAAAAGAAGCTAATCTGGAATAGTACAGAATGGAAAAAAAATTTACCCCTGAAAAGAAAAGGATAAAACGAAATCGATATTATTATACGCTTATTATCGGATTAATATGGATGGCATTCTTTGATAAAAATTCCCTTATAACTCGTATGCAACTGAATAGTGAATACAAAAAATCATTAAAGAAGAAGGAGTTTTATCAAAATGAAATCAAAAAAATGTCCTCAGAAATAAGGAAGTTAGAAACAGATATTCCTAGTTTAGAAAAAGTAGCCAGAGAACGCTATTTAATGAAAAAAGACAATGAAGATATTTTCTTAATTATTAGAAATAAAGAATAAATTGCTTAAGGGATTAAGCCAAATATAAAATCAGAAACAGGTAAACTCATATATAACTTATTGTGTTTCTATTGTTAATCATAGGTTATACGTAAAATACGATAACAAATAAACCAATTACATATTTTACTTCTTTCCAAAGACTAATAATGGAATCACAATAAGTATATTCAAAACTCACATACTCTAAATTAATATCAATTTTACTGAGGATCAACATCTAGTGTAATAATCACACTTCTATACTTCATTGTACTCTTAAATTGAAAAATCTTGCGTCTTATTTCTCCTTTTACTTCACCAAGTTTTATATTGCGCTCCATCTTTATCAGTATACTCTTTATATAATAATCCCTGATTTTAGGAATCATTGGATACTCCGGTCCAAGAATTCTTCCTGGTAACAGTTCTCTCAATGATTTGGCCAAATCATTTGCTGCATGCACAAGACGCTCGTTATCCTTATCTTTAAGTTTTATTTCTATAAGACGGAAAAATGGAGGATAATAAAAATTCCTTCGTTCCAGAATCTGACTCTGATACATAGATATATAATTATTCTCCATAACATCACGTATTGCTTGATGCCATGGGGTAAAAGTCTGAATAATTACTTTCCCACGCTTTCCCTTCCTTCCTGCACGTCCACTAACCTGAGACATCATTTGAAAAGCACGCTCATACGATCGAAAGTCGGGAAAATTCAACATATTATCAGCATTTAATATTCCAACAATACGTACATTATCAAAATCCAGACCTTTAGTTACCATTTGAGTACCTACCAAAACATCAATCTTTCTGCTCTCAAAGTCAGAAATCAATTTACCCAAAGCGAATTTCCCCCGGGTAGTATCTAAATCCATTCTCTTTATTCTAGCTTCTGGAAGCATTACAGACAATTCCTCTTCTATTTTCTCTGTACCAAAACCCTTCATATGCACTTCCTGACTACCACATACAGGGCAACGATCTACAGGTTTTATAGAATATCCACAATAGTGGCATTTCAGTCGATTTTGATATTTATGGTAAATCAAACTTACATCACAGCTTCTACAAGTTGGAATCCAATTACAATTAGAGCACTCCAGTCGTGTAGAAAACCCTCTACGATTCTGAAACAATATTACTTGCTCATTATTTTTTAATGCCTCTTTAATATGAGATAAAAGAAAGGATGAATAATGCGAATGCATAGTTTTACGTCTGCTTTCTTTTTTGATATCAGCTATCAATATTTCAGGGAGCTGAATCCCCCCATATCTTTCTTTTAATTCTACAAATCCGTATTTAGCATGTCGGGCATTATAATAAGACTCAAGCGAAGGAGTTGCCGAACCCAATAGCACTTTTGCTTTATGCAAATGCGCCAGATAAATAGCTGCATCACGAGCATTATATCTTGGAGATAAATCACTTTGCTTATAGGAAAGATCATGCTCTTCATCTATAATTACCAATCCCAAATTTGAATATGGAAGAAATAAAGCCGACCTTGGCCCCAGAATAATAAAAGGCTTGGATTTTCTCTCGCATTCAAGCATCTTATTCCATATTTCGGCTCTTTCCTGAGGATTAAATCTAGAATGATACACACCTATCATCTCTCCAAAATAGACTTGCAAACGATTAATTATCTGACTACTCAATGCTATTTCTGGCAAAAGATACAGTACCTGCTTATTCTGGTCTATATAAGATTGAATTAGACGAATATATATTTCAGTCTTTCCACTTCCTGTAACTCCATGAAGTAAAACTGCATTTCGTTCTAAAAGCCCTTGTTCTATTTGTTCAAAAGCAGTGTTCTGAGCATCACTAAATACAATATCCTCAACATTTTTTTCTTTAGACTGACTCTTGATCCTGCTGATCTCTTTTGAATAAACCTCAAAAATTCCTTTCTTAATCATCGAAGCAACAATAGAAGAACTGGCTTTGCTTGACTCTTGCAGCTCTATTTTTTTCACCTCTTTAGTTTCCGCAGAGTAAAACTTTGAAATGGAAATATAAGCCATTAAAACTTCTAATTGTTTAAATGCTCTAGATTGTAAACTATCAAAAAGATCCTTTAAACTACCCTCTTCTTTATACTGTTCGTTTAAACGAATATAATTCTCAAGTTTAGGCTTTTGTCGTTCTTTTAATTCTTCTTCAATAACAATATACTGCTTTTCAATCATACCCTTTATTAAGGGCATAATATTTTGAGCACTCAATATTTTTGAAACTTCTGTTAAAGTCAGAGAAGGCTGAATCATTAAAGCTTCAGTAATCAAAAATTCACGATCACTCAAAGTTTCTGTATCGGGAATAAAATCAGGATGAATACTAACCTTTGTCTCACTTGCCAATTTCATAGCAACAGGTAAAGCAATATTCATTACTTCACCCAATTCCGACATATAATAATCAGAAATCCATTTCCAAAAAGAGAATTGCAAAGTATTAACAACTCTTTCCTGATCAAGGAATTCTAAAATATATTTTGTTTCAAATTGAGGTACCCGAGTATGAATTTCATATACTAAACCAGAATAGATCTTCTTTCTTCCAAACTGAACAATAACTCTTTGCCCAACAAAAACTTTTTCTGAAAAAGCAACAGGAATTCGGTATGTAAAAGTCCCAGGTAAAGGTAAGGGTAGAACAATCTCAGCAAATAGAGTTTCTGTCTGCATAGTCATTTATTTTGAGAGAAGGCAAAGGTAGAAAATGTTCGATGATTACCCATTACCTCCTCTATATAAAATTCTATATACAGAACAATCTAACTGGATAAGGTTCGAACCAGTTCTAATGTATTTCGATTTAAATCTTTGTGATATTTTATAGATTTATTGAAAGGAATCAATTTAGTTTCGCGATGAACTTTTCCAACCATAACATCACGCTCTCCTCTCAACAATGCCTTTACAGCCTCATACCCCAGTGTACTTGCCAATACTCTATCAAAACATGATGGAGCACCACCTCTTTGAATATGACCCAATATAGTTACTCGGATGTCAAAATAATCTGTTTCACTTTTAATTTGCTTCATGATTTCAAAAGCACCACCTGAAGTATCACCCTCAGCAACAATTAATATTCCCGACTTTTTATTCTTTCGCCAATCATTCTTTAAATGTGATAATAACTCTTCAGTAAGAATTGGATGCTCAGGAATAAGTATATCTTCAGCTCCAGCAGCAATTCCTGCATTCAGTGCAATAAAACCAGCATCTCGCCCCATTACTTCAACAATAAATAATCTATTATGAGAATAAGCGGTGTCTCGGATTTTATCAACAGCTTCAACAACAGTATTCAATGCCGTATCATAACCAATAGTCATATCTGTTCCGAACAAATCGTTGTCGATTGTACCTGGAATACCTACAACAGGAAAATCAAACTTATTTCCAAAGATATTAGCTCCTGTAAATGTACCATCCCCTCCAATCACAATAAGACCTTCAATACCATGAATCATCAAATTATCATAAGCAACTTGTCTTCCTTCAGGGGTTTTAAATTCTTTACTTCTGGCAGACTTAAGAATGGTTCCTCCTCTTTGAATAATATCAGATACAGATTGGCTATCCATCTTCTCAATCAAGCCGTTAATCAATCCATTATAGCCATTTCGAATACCGAATACTTCCAAACCATTATTTAATCCAGTACGAACAACCGCTCTAACAGCAGCATTCATCCCTGGGGCATCTCCCCCTGAGGTGAGTACGCCAATCTTTCTGATCGATTTCATATTTTATAAATTCTATTCGTTTTAATCTTAATTTCCTGAAACAATTTATTATCCAAATAAGCGAAGCTACTATAGCTAACTTATTAATAAACAGTATTTTTTAATACTTGTTTACCCTTAAAAAATCACAAAATCAAATTATTATACTACATTTGCGCCTTAAAAATGGATAAGTAGCATGAGTCTGAGCGATGAAATTAAACGAAGGAGAACCTTCGCTATTGTAAGTCACCCTGATGCGGGTAAAACAACATTAACAGAGAAATTATTATTGTACGGAGGTGCAATTCAAGTTGCTGGAGCAGTAAAGTCAAATAAAATCAAGAAAACAGCAACCTCCGATTTTATGGAGATTGAAAAGCAGAGAGGTATTTCTGTAGCAACTTCAGTTATGGGATTCGAATATGAAGGAGTTAAGATAAACATCCTTGATACTCCTGGACACCAAGACTTTGCTGAAGACACATTCAGAACTTTAACTGCTGTTGATAGTGTAATTGTTGTAGTTGATGTTGCTAAGGGAGTTGAACCTCAAACCGAGAAATTGGTAAAGGTTTGTCGTATGCGCAAAACTCCAATAATTGTATTCATTAATAAACTCGATCGTCCAGGAAAGGATGCTTTCGAATTAATGGATGAAATCGAGCAAAAATTAGACCTGAGCCTAACTCCACTAAGTTGGCCAATTAATATGGGGAAAGATTTTAAAGGTGTATATAATATATACGAACAAAACCTCAATCTTTTTTCTCCTTCCCAACAAACTATTGAAGAAGCAATTGCCTTTGAGGATATTAACAATCCGGAATTAAATGATATAATTGGAGAGGATGCAGAAACTTTAAGAGAAGATTTAGAGCTTGCTCGTGGTGTTTATCCTGAATTTGAAACCAATGATTATCTCAGCGGAGAGGTATGCCCTGTTTTCTTTGGTAGTGCTTTGAATAACTTTGGAGTTCAGGAATTATTGAATACTTTTATTCGTATTGCTCCAACACCTTTAGACAGAGAAACTGAGGAAAGGGTTATTAAAGTTGAAGAACCTAAATTTACAGGCTTTATTTTCAAAATCCATGCTAACCTCGATCCCAACCATAGAGATCGAATTGCATTCGTAAGAATATGTTCGGGAACTTTCCTTAGAAACACTCCTTATCTTCACGTTAGGAAAAACAAAAAACTTAAATTTAGCAGCCCTACATCATTTATGGCCTCTAAGAAGTCTATTGTAGAAACTGCTTACCCCGGAGATATTGTTGGTCTGCACGACACAGGTAACTTTAAAATTGGAGATGCTCTTACCGAAGGAGAAGATCTAAACTTTAAAGGTATTCCTAGTTTTTCTCCTGAGTTGTTTAGATATGTTGAAAATGCCGACCCAATGAAATCCAAGCAATTGGCCAAAGGAATCGACCAACTTATGGACGAGGGAGTAGCTCAATTATTTATTGGAAAACATACAGGAAGAAAAATTATTGGCTGTGTAGGTCAATTGCAATTTGAGGTTATTCAATACAGACTCCTTCATGAATATGGAGCTTCTTGTCGTTATGAAAATATTCATCTTTACAAAACATGTTGGATAACTAGCGATAATAAAGCTATGCTTGATGACTTTAAAGCAAGAAAAGCCAGCAATTTAGCTTTTGATAAAGATGGACGAGATGTATTTCTTGCCGACTCACCATTTGCTCTACAAATGGCTCAAGAGAAATATCCTGATATACAATTCCATTTTACTTCTGAATTCTAAATTCAAAGATCATATACTCAGCCAGAAACATTATAAAAATTAATGCTTCTGGCTGTATTTCATTAAGTTTCTTCTTATCGTTAAAACTGCCTTATAATAAAGTACTTTAAAAAGGCTTAAATTTTCATCCTATTACTTGTAGACTTCACTTTTTTAGGTAATTTTGACCATAAAGATTAGTCAAAAAGAGAAAACTATAACTTATTCTTTTTGAATTAAAAACTATATTTACAACAACTACTTTAAAACATCTAAACTCTCATCTAATGGTGAAGAAGTATTTATCATTATTTTTTGTTTTACTCCTTATTTTTTTATCACTCAATACATTTTGCCAAAACAAAAGACCTAAAGTCGGACTTGTTCTTAGTGGAGGTGGAGCAAAAGGACTTGCCCATATTGGAGTTCTAAAAGCAATAGAGGAAGCAGGTATAGAAATCGACTATATAGGAGGAACCAGTATGGGTGGAGTTATTGGTGGTCTGTATGCGATTGGCTATTCTCCCGACTCTCTGGTTTCTATAGCTACAGACTTGGATTGGACCTACCTATTATCCGACAGAGTGCCTTTGGAGAACATTCCTTTGGAAGAAAAAATCTACGACAAAAAGTATTTTTTCACCTTTCCTGTAAAAGAAGGACTAACCCTACCCAAAGGATTAGTAACAGGACAAAACATTGATCTATTACTCCGGCGACTAACAAGTCCAGCTTATAAACAGAAAGATTTCTCAAAGTTCCCTATTCCTTTCTTGACAGTGGCTACAAATATTGTTGATGGAAACCCTGTTGTAATTAAAAAAGGAGACTTGGCCGAAGCATTAAGAGCAACTATGTCTATTCCTTCCTTTTTTATTCCTGTTGACTATGAAGGGGCTTATGTTGTAGATGGAGGAGTTGTTGATAACTACCCAGTAAGAGAAGTAAAAAAAATGGGGGCAGATATCATTATTGGAGTTGATGTTCAAAGTCCTTTGTACACAAGAGATGAACTTAATAGCTTGGTTAAAGTAATCAGCCAAACCAATTCCTTTTACAATCAAAAAAGTTTTGTAGAGAATAAGAAGTTGACCAACATTTATATCCAGCCTAATATCAAAGGTTATGATATGTTAAGCTTCGAGGCTAGTGATACTCTTGTTCAAAGAGGACTAGAAGCTGGAAAACTTTTTCTTCCTAAACTTAAACGCCTTGCCGATTCTTTAGACAAAATTGCCCCTCCAACAATAGCAAAACACGATGTATCTCCAATCGACTCTATCTTTGTAAAGGCAGTTATTGTCAAAGGGCTAAACAGAGTTCCCGAACAACTTGTTACCAACGAACTACACATCCGTCCAAACTCATGGGTAAAAATCCAAGATATCGAAAATAATATTAACCGATTATATGCATCCGGATTTTTTAATCTTGTACAATATAGATTAATTGCAGCAGGAGGTAAAGATGTTATTGTAGAAGTAAATGTAACTGAAGCAAAATCAGGTATAATTGGTGTTGGAGTGCACTTTGACTCTTACTATGACATAAGTATTCTTGCAACACTTAAGTTTAAAAACGTAGGAATAAAAGGTAGTAACCTATATATAAATGCAGGCTTAGGAAAATATCCAATATTAAAAACTATATATTATACAGAAAGAGGACTAAAACCTGGCTATGGCATAGAATTGGAAGCCTTTGGATTTGACTTTTATAATTATATAAAAGAAAAAAAAGAAGCCAGTTATTCATTCTTTGATTCTAAGCTCAATTTTATAAATCAATTTACTCTAAAGAAAAAATATTCACTTGGATTAAAGGCAGGACTGGAGTTAACAAATACTTCCAATAATCTGGGAGATCCCAAATTCAACCACTCTTATCTTCCCTATTTCAATATAGAATTATTTCACAAAACCATATCTTTTGACAATTGGTATTTTCCAACAAAAGGTATTTTCATTGAAGCTAATTTGAAATTCACCAACTTCTTGGGAAATCGCTTTCAAAAAGAAAGGAATATTTACCCCTTTACGATAAACTCATACACCTTCACAGGTAAGTTTATGGGTGCCTTTAGTTTTAATAGTCGACTTACACTGATTCCAGAAATTTATGTAGGTCTTAGCTTGCTTGGCACTTCCCCTCCTCTACAATACAGATTTTATTTGGGTGGAGACAAGAACAATTACTTGGAAACTGTTTTCCCTTTTTTCGGGCTCAACTTAATGCAAAAAACTGGGTCAAATGCCATTTCAGGAAACTTAAGTCTTAGATATAAGCTACTAAAGAAAAACTATGTAAATCTTGGTTTTAGTTCTGGAGGAGTAGGAAGCAGTCTGCTGAGTATATATGAAAAAGGTAACCTCAACTATGGTTATGGAATTTCATATGCCTATGACAGCTATATTGGACCAATCAAATTAGGGATCTCAAGTAATAGTAAATTTACCCAATCTGTTTTCTTTATTTCTTTAGGTTATTCATTTTGATGAAGGTTCATTAATCTTTCGTATTTTTGAACGCTTTTTAGATAATCACAAAAAGAAATAATGATGAAATATAAAAGAATTCTCCTTAAGTTAAGTGGTGAAGCACTAATGGGAGATCAGCAATACGGTATTGATCCAGAAAGGTTAAAGCAATATGCCGAAGAAGTAAAAACCGTTGTTGACCAAAACATCGAAGTTGCCATTGTTATAGGAGGAGGAAATATATTTAGAGGACTTCAGGGAGCTGCTCAAGGTATGGATAGAGTACAAGGAGATTATATGGGCATGCTGGCCACAGTAATCAACAGTATGTCTATTCAAGCACAAATAGAAACACTTGGAATAAAGACCAAATTATTCAGTGGCTTAAATATTGATCCTTGTGCGGAATCATTCAGTCGCCGCCGTGCATTAGAAGCTTTTGATGAAAAAAGAGTAGTAATTATTGCGGGAGGAACAGGAAACCCTTATTTCACAACCGATACTGCTTCTGCTCTTAGAGCTATTGAAGTAAAAGCAGATGTTATCTTAAAAGGAACCCGAGTAGATGGTATTTACACTGCAGATCCTGAAAAAGATCCTACGGCAACAAAGTATGAGCACATTTCTTATGATGAAGTTTATCAGAAAAAGTTAAAGGTTATGGACCTAACTTCTTTCACACTTTGTCAGGAAAATCAACTTCCAATATTGGTATTTGATATGAATACAAAGGGCAATTTATTGAAAGTTGTAAAGGGAGAAAACATTGGAACAATTGTCTCTGATAAGTAAAAGGAATGCACTGATTTTCTTGACTTACTCATGTAAAATTGTATTTTTGTAGTCTCTAGATTATTACATATCAAAAATATTTCAAAACGATAATACCTCAATTTTATGACTGATGATGCTCTAATGTGCCTGGAAGAGGCAAAAGAAAGCATGGAAAATGCTCTTGCTCACTTAAAACGCGAACTACATAAAATTCGTGCAGGCAAAGCTACTCCATCAATGTTGGATGGTGTTATGGTTGAGTTTTATGGGGTACCAACTCCTATTGCTCAAACCTCAAATATAAGCACACCCGACGCAAGACAAATCGTTATACAACCTTTTGATAAATCTACCATATACGACGTAGAAAAAGCAATCCTTCAGGCAAATCTTGGCTTCAATCCACAAAATGAAGGTGAAGTTCTACGTATTGTTGTTCCTCCACTTACAGAAGAAAGACGTATTGATTTAGCAAAAAAAGCTAAAAATGAAGCAGAAGATGCTAAAGTAAGTATTCGAAATTCGCGTAGATCAGGAAATGATGAGGCCAAAAAACTAGAAAAAGAAGGTCTTTCTGAAGATGAAAGCAAAAGACTTCAAGAAAAAATTCAAGATCTAACTAATGATTATATCAAAAAAGTAGACGAAATTCTTGCAGCAAAAGAAACAGATATCATGACTGTATAATCGCATAAAAAAAAATCGCCTTTAAATGGGCGATTTTTTTTATCGCTTCCTCTCTATTTAATTTCCTTTTCTAATTACACGACAATAATTTGTAATACTGTTTTAATTCTTTTGATTTAAAGCTACTTAGCAAGCAATTGGCCAGGTGGATTAATCCATATTTGAAGAAGCTATATTGCTTTCTAAGTTTTGATTTCTTAAACCTCTTAATCTTGATTTGTTTGACATTCTCATGAATGAAAATACCAGTAATATAGGCCCAAAGAAAGGCAATAGCTGTTATAGCTATTAGCTTGTTTATCCTTTCAATATTAGTCAGATGAGTATCTTCAAGATTAAAACCACTTGATTTTAAAGCTTTAAACAAAGTCTCAATTTGCCACCTATCTTTATATATTTCAATGCCATTTCCATCAGAACAGTTTGATACAATGATGATATGCTCTGTTTTTACTTCATCCATGTTCTTGTGCTTGATACCCCAAACATAAAGCTTGCAAGAAGTAATAAGTACTTGCTCTTCAAGACTATGTACTTCGTTATACTTTTTATAATAAAACAATTTACCAGCTTTAATCTTCTTGTTACCACCAAGATACACATCCATATTGTTTCGGATTCTGATATAAAAAGTTATCTGTTTCTCCGTAAGATAATTGAACCAAGACTCCCCAATAAACTCTCTATCTGCTAAAAGACAATCAATACTGCCTGATCCAAATAATTCAAGGTATCGATCCATCAGATCTTTTCTTTCCTGATAATTAGAGTTTCCCCTTTTAGGAAGCATATTCCACAAAAGAGGCAAAGCAACTCCTTTGTAACATACACTAAGCATCAATATGTTAATATTTAGTTTGCCGAACTTCCAATTACTTCTATCAAGGCTTAATCTCAGTGGCTTTTTATTCGGTAAAAGCCTGTATAACAATAAGGATATAAGTTTAAAGTCAATATCAAACTCCGAAAAGAACCTTTGAATCCTACGATAATTCGATTCTACTGAAGCTCTTGTATCCATTCCCTGGCTTAGTTTTACAAAGGAAACACTCTGTGTTTTAAGCATCGAGACAATTAAATAGCTGACTAATTTAACTCTGGATAAATTCCATTCTGTAGCTTCCTTGATTTTTCCTCTTAAGTCTGTATATTTGCTGTGCACTTTGTCTTTCCTTGGTTTTGATTGTTGTTGCAAACACAAAATAAAGGTTTTTCAAGGTGCTTTTTTGTTTCTATCCCTTTCTTAATTTAATTTTTGTCGTGTACTTAGTTTCCTTTTATAACTTTTACTCGGGCAGCTATTTTTCCTTTTACTATTAATCGAACCAAGTAAATCCCATCGATCCAATCGTCTGCATAAACCCATAATTCTTTAAATGCTTGATCAACTTTTTGAACTTGAATTACCCTACCATTAATATCTAGGATTTCCAATTTAACATCTTCATGATAGCTGTATCGATTAGTTACTATTTTTATTCCTTCACAGCTTTGCTTATCTTGAATATATTCAGGCAATACAACTTTAAACTTATCCTTGAATGGATTAGGAAAAGCTTTTAATTCCTTTAATCTTAATGGATTTTGAGATTCATTTATCCCTACAGCTCCTTCTAATGCCTGAAAGTCTTTAACATTTATTTCCTTCTTTTTCTCTACTGAATGATTACATTTATAATCAAAAGTTCCTGGTTTTGTATAGATTGTGTCATGCTCTAATTTAAGGTTATACTTTTGAAGGATTATTTTTTCTTTAGATGAATCAGAATTATGACACATCAAGATCTTTTGATCTCTTGTCAATAACATTTTTGGGAAATTTTCTGCTTTTAAATCAACTTTATTTCGAATATTCGCCATAGTATCAAATAAAATTATACATCCAGGTACTTCTTCCTCAATAATATTTTCTTCAGATTTTAATGTATATCCATAGCATCCCACCAATAAATTTTCATTAATAAATTGCATTTCAGTTAGTAATGAAGTTCCATTCTGATCAAAAAAGTTATTCACGCCCAAATACTTTCCATTTGTTGCATCAAATTTCATAATACCTGTATGAAGAATTGCTTTCCCTACCATTCTTCGAAAAGCTGCATATATACTTTTTTTATCAGGAGATTCTACTGCACACCAATTATTATCATGAGTGTATCTTGAATCCCAAATATCTTTTGTAGGTATACTTATCCATTTAATATTAGCCTCGGAATCAGCACGAAGCAACCAACCTCTTGACCATCCTTCTTTTGTACCAGGTTTCTCTACATAGGAACACCCTGATATTAATATATCTCCATTTGAACAAAATCTATAGCCATATGAAATATCACTAAAACAACCATTTGCTATATTAATATATTGACTCCATAAAATTTCCCCACTAGAAGACATGGAAAATAAACCTATTCGATTGGCTGAACTTGATTTACCAACATTTGACCAAGATTTATGATATAATTCTACCAAAATATTGCCATTTTCTTGAAGAAATAAACGTTTAATATAATCAAAATGATTATCAGGAGTATGATAAATCTTTCCAAAAACCAATTCACCACATGCATTTATCTTAACCAAGACAGGATCTTTTGCTGTTATTAATGGATTTTCCGAATTATATTCCAAGAATTCACATTCACCACCTAAATATAGATTTCCTTCTTTATCTTCAACCAAATCTGCCAAATTCAAATATTTTCCTTCACCAGTAAATTCTCTTGTCCATAGTTCATTCCCGTTTACATCCAATTTCTTCAACCATGTATACCAATCTTTATCCTTATAATTTCCTAAAATATAATACCCTCCATCATAAGATTCAATAACTTTTCGTGCAGTAAAATGATCATAATCATAAAAATCCCTCACCCATTTGTTTTGAGAAAAAACTAAAACAGGAAATAAAAAAAAGATAAATAATAACTGCTTTTTCATACGCTATAAAACAAAAGCTGCTAGGTTTAAACCTAGCAGCTGTATATTTGATTATCTAATTACACTTATTTTCTTTGAACTTAAAACCCGATTATCTTTTTTTATTACTATAAAATATATGCCATTTGCTAAGGTGGATACATCTAATCGAATCTCATCCTGTTGTATATTGCAAATCTGTGTCACAATTTGTCCTTCTATATTTCTGACTAAAACTTCCCATTTTCCATCAATTGATTTTTTTGATTTAATAGAACAATACCTTGAACAAGGATTAGGACTAACAGTCCAATTTTCTTCAATTTTGTTTTCTTTATCAAATTCTTTTTCTGCTTTTGAATTTTTATAAATAACAGCATCCTCACACAATTCTTTTCTAAGAAATCCGTAGGCAAATAATTTTGAATAGGCAAGTTGTCCGACAAAATCTTTGCAATTTTCAGCCAATTGAGTTAATCGATATTTTAAATCCTCTGGATAAGGTAATCCAGAATTATTCAATTCATATAACACCATCAATAAAGAACAATAGTGATTATAAGAATCCTGAGAAATTTCTTTACCTACAAAACGATTCTGACCTATTGTTCTCAATTTCATTAAATCTTGTGCACGATTTTGCTTTAAATATAAATCAGCCAATCCAAAAAAGGAAATGATGCGATCATCTGCTTGAAATAGTTCTTTCAATTCATCATCACCATAATTTGGATGAAAATCAATCACTGCAAGCATTTTTTTATACAATTCGTCTCGTTTTGCATCTAATAAAGAAATTTCCATATCCACCTCACGAGAACTTCCAATATTTCTTTTCTTTTTATTATACTCTCTAATAATTTTAACAAATTGGTTTAAGTTTCTTAAATGATTAAATTCAGATTCACTCGGTATTTCCATAGTTCCATCCCATAACCAAAAGGGATATCTTCGAGATTTACAATGTTTTTCATAATCAAATTTCACAGTATAGCCAAGTAAAGGAGATTCTTTATTCAAACTATGCTTCAAAAAAGGGTTAGGCAATGTTGAAACTTTATCATTTTCATGAGGATAATAAACATATTCCACTTCACTAACATTATTGTAGATATCAGCTCTTTGAATAGAATTTGAATTATCATTATCAACAGAGAATAAATTGTTCGCAGCAGTTTCTATTGAATTACCTCCTTGAATCGGTGCAATTCCATCAAACATTTCAGTACAATTTCCTTCGGCATGACCAATCTTAACACCCTGACGGCAAGTACTAAAATCATTACAACGAAAACAAAGACCTACATTACCATTACGATTAGCTCCTTCAATCAACATTCCTAACTCCAATCTATCAAAATGATTATGATAGAGTTCATTATATTTAGCAGGATACGAATCAATATTACTAGCGTAATTAAAAATATGTATCCCCATAGAACTAGATTGATTACTATATGGTTCAAAATAATTATCTGAAATATCAAAATTAAGACAATCAAAAAGCGTGATACCCGAATATTTGAATTTTCCAGCATTTCCATTATGCAAATCTTCAAACTTACAATTCTTAACCATCAAAGATGATTGTTGACAATAAGAATATGTTACTGAACTTCTAGAAAGTACCCCAAAACTACATTTTGTGAATTTTTGATCAAGTATACAAACCTTTGAATAATCTCCTTCAACAATTCCAGTATCTGCATAGACTCCAACATATAAATTTAGAAAATTTGTTTCATCAATAGTATGATTAGTTCTACTATCAAAAATATGAACATCACTATTAGCTACAAAAATTCCTATAGGTTTAATTTTTGAATCATTTATTCTGTCATTTTTAAAGTAACATTTTTCTACTACAAACAAAGGATAATTTTCTACTTGAAGAAAGCTATAATTTGAATCATAAAAAGAAGAACCTCCCTCATAACATGATTTAGCATAAGATTGATAGCGAAAGAAATCATCTATTATAAATCTACAATTTTTAAAATGTGTTTTTCCGAGTATCTCTTGTTCTAATTTACTATGGCAATTATTAAAAAGAATTGCATGCCCACAATTTTTAAAAGAACAATTAGTTGCTTTCACAATTCCAATATCTTCACAATAAACTCCCATATCTGCATGTTCTATCGTGGAATTTTCAATTATTACCGTAGCACTAGATAAATTATTAAAACTTGAAAGCAAAGGCTTAACAAATATTCCCTTCCATAATTTGATTGAATCAAGATTATTTTGGCTAGTCAAACTAGAACCATTTTTTATTATTAATTTACCTCCTGGCATAACATGAAACCCAGAATTATATCTTTTAAAATTGATCTTAGCAGCATCTAAAGTCAAAACACCACCTTCCCCAATGTATTGTATAGTATCCAAATCAAATTTACCTGTCCATGTCTGGGCATCTTTTATAGATTTATCCTTAGGCTTTTGCGAATAAACTGACATGGTCAGCAATACTAAAATCAAAGTAAATACACTTCGAAATTTAAATTCATAATTTAAATTCTAATAAGATCGTTTCAATTTTCCAAATTAACCAACTCAGAAACGATATAAATTATACAATACGGAAATAGATAAACTTCAAGAAAGGATTTCAAAAACAATTATGATTTATCCAACTCCAATTTTAGATTTTTATCTATGCTCCTATTCTCTTTTGTAATTTAGGTTCTAGAACAATTACAGCGCTAATATAGTAATTTACTATACATGAAAACAATGAGTTGAAAATATTTTTTTTATAAAAACATTCTAAATACAGTGCAATAATTTGCAATACTGTTTCAATTCTTTTGATTAATAATTGTTTAGCAAGCAAGACTGATTATTGCTTTCTTAATCTTTTGACCTTTATCTGCTTGATATTCTGATTACAAAAAAGCACCCTAAAGAGCCATTAATTTATGTTTGCTAGAACATAAAAAAGAGGAATTAAAAAGTGCTTTTTTATTGCTAGACTTTTATTAATTTATTTTTTGTCGTGTACTAATGGAAAATACTATTAAACCAATTGTACCAAACTTGCTTTAACCATTAGAAAACACCCTTACTCTTCTTCTTTATCTTTCTCTTCAAACTTTTCCAGCCACTTTTTAATCTTCTTTAATGTATTTCCTAAAGAGGTATCACTTTCCAAAATCTCATCAGAAATCCTTTCTCCTAACTTTTCAGAATACCTACGTAAAATATGCTTAGGGGTAAAACTATAGGCAATATCCTCAATATTCTCATGAATTTCACGCTCTGCCTCCCGAATTTTCTTTCTAAGCTTCTTTTTTCTCTTACGAATATCTTTAATACTTCGGATAGGCTTTTCTTTATTTTCTTTCTCTTCTTCTTCATCAAACAAACCGAAAATATTACTTACAAATCGAATAAAAGGAGTAAACAACAAACGTTTTCGAAAAGCAAAAATTAAGATGCCCAGTACCAAATAAAAAGCAGCAACAATCAAGAAACCATATTGAATCTTGCCTACATACTCTTCCCACCAAAATACAAAACAAAAAGAAAGGAAAAAGAAAAACAAAAGAACAAGAAACATCAATGCCAGAAAAGCAAAATAATAAGAGATAAAGGTGGCCAATCTTTGATTAAAAGAAAGAGTAAAAAGGTTTAGCTTTAAGTTTATAAACTTCTTTGATTCATTAACTACATTATTTACACGTTCGGAATTATTCCTTGATGCCATGTCTTATATGATTTCATTCATAGGTTAAAAATCTGTTTACACATAGAAAGGAAGGCAAAAAGCCTTCCGTTCTATTTATATATAAAATAAACACTAATTATCTTCTGGATTCGTCTCATGAACCATGTTCTTAGATGGTTTTTTATGATCAACATATTCGTTGACAGCGTCTTTTAACGTATCCATCTTTTCGGATAGGTCATGAGCTTTACCTTTCAATTTTTTACGGGTCTTTTTTCCTTTTGAAGGTGCGAAAAGAATACCCAAAACAACACCAGTCACTGTAGCTAAAGAAAGACTTAGCAAGATATTAAGCAATGACTTTCCAGATTTTTCTGATCGTTTCATAATAGTTCATGTAGTTTAGGTAAGAAATAGTATTTGTAGTAAAAGAATAAAAACATCAGAACAACGCTCAACGAATAAATCGTCAATCATAATTTTATTCCATAGGGTAAATATACACTATTATATTCTGATAATCAAGTAATTCAGCCTATAATCTTTCGGTCCATGCCTTGATTATTCTGAATTGACTTAGGAACTGACGGCCAAAAATACGGATAACCGTATAAGTTGGGATAGCCAATATCATTCCTGCAACCCCTGCAACACTACCAGCCATAATAATCACAAGAAATATCTCTATAGGTCTGGCTTTTACACTATTGCTATAAATTAAAGGTTGGAGAACAATATTATCAATTAAGTTGGCTACTCCAAATATGGCTAAAACCTCGATAAAATGTTTAAAGATCATATCATAATTTGCGAGACTTAAATCAGAGCTTATAACAAATAGAACGCCCATACCCGCCCCTATTATTGGACCTAGGTAAGGAATAATATTCATTAGTCCTCCTAAAAACCCAATTAGGAAGGCATTTTTTATACCAAATATCCAAAGTCCAATACTCAATAGAGTAATCATAGAGGCTACCTCCATCATCAATCCGAGGAAATAATTGGATAATAACTTCTTTGTCTGATACAAAACTCTATGCATCTTATATTCATGCTCTTCGGGAGTTAAAAGGAGGAAAAATCCTTTAAGCATCTTCTCGTCTTTCAGAAAGAAAAAGGTTATAAACAGAATCGAGAATGCTCCAATAAAAAAGCTTCCTGTTGTTGATACTACATGTTTAAATATATTCGAGAAGGTGGCCAAACTCACCATCGATTGAATTTGCCCTTCCATCAATGTGGTTATAGTTTCATCAGCATTTAGAATATTATAATCGACCAAAAACTCCTCTAAATTCTTTATAGGTTGTTCGAAGTGCCTCAATACATTGGGTAAATTTATCTGACTAATTACACTGGCCTGAGAAGATATTAAAGGAACAAAGAACAGAACAAATCCGGCAAATACAACCAACATACAAATTAGGGTGAGTAGTGCACATAAAGGATGTGGTATATGAATACGCCCTATATGAATACGATCAAATAAATGAACTAAAGGCCTTCCTATAATCGATAGTATAGCAGAAACAACCAGGTATATAAAGATATTAGAAAAATACCAGATCAAGAATATGACAATTACAATACCGATCAAATAGAAAAAAGGTCTAAAATCCTTCATAGTTAAATGTTCAAATTCATATGTAAATCGGGGTAAAGTTAAAACAAAAAACAGATTACTACACTAAGCACAAAATTAGGACCCTGCTAAGATTGAATCTACTCAAGGAAAACTTTATAAAAAGGAAGTAAATATCATAAAATTAGCAAAGGTCCTAATATCTTGTTATATATCTTATATAATTAGAAGCTAAAGTTATCTGGATCAGGACCCAGTCTGTGATTTTCGTCCAAATTGGCAATCACATTCATATCTTCCTCTGTCAAATAGAAATCGAATATATCTGCATTCTCCAAAATGCGATTCCTGTTTACACTCTTTGGAATAGTAACAATACCTTTCTGCAAATTCCATCTGAGGATAATCTGAGGAATTGTTTTTATATATTTATCTGCAATTGGAGTTAAAGCCTCGGATAGTTGTGTGAACTTTCCTCGCATCAACGGGCTCCAGGCTTCGTATTGAATTTTATGCTGTTTGCAAAATATCTGCAAGGCATTTTGCTGCAACATGGGGTGAAATTCTACTTGATTTACCATAGGAACAATTTCACTTGTTTCCATAAGGTCGAGTAAATGAGTTTCTGTAAAGTTGCTCACTCCTATAGCACGAACAGCTCCTTCATGATATAGCTTTTCTAAAGCACGCCACGAATCTTTATACTTTCCTTCAACCGCCCAATGAATCAAATATAGATCAATATAATCTGTATCTAATTTCTTTAGTGAGCTTTCAAAAGCCTTTAGAGATTGGTCATAGCCTTGGTCGGTATTCCAAAGCTTGGTAGTTATAAAAAGCTCTTCTCGCGAAAGATCATGATTCTTCACAGCTCGACCAACACCTACCTCATTCTTGTAAATACTTGCAGTGTCTATGTGTATATATCCGGCATCCAATGCAGTAGTAACAGCTTCTTCTACCTGATTACCTTCTTCCGCCAAAAACACACCCAGACCAAAGTATGGCATAAACACTCCGTTGTGAAGATCAACGCCTCCCTGCAAATTTGTAATTTTCATATCTTCTTTCTTAATGTTTTAAATCAAGCCTCATATATACTTGTTCTTAACAGTTGTAATTTAGCTATGTCTTAGTTTTTTGTTATGTATATTTAGCTAAACACTTATTCCGAATGTTTTGTTTTGAGGGTATGAAATGTGTAATTAGACATGCAATGGCATGATAATAAGATGCATGCATTGCATCTCAATTACATTTACCCTGAGACGTATGCAATATAGTCGTGGTCGGAAGAAATTTTCACCACGACTACAATGCTTGCGTCTCATGTGATTAATGGAATGCAACAAAGCCCCGTATTTCCGCAAGACTTTGCTGCATACGAATATACAGTAGCATAACAATATTTATAAAGCTTGTGAAACCCTCACAGGCTTGTTTTACGTCCCCTTGCCAAAGTGACGTCGACGGAGGGGGCAACGAACGTCGACGGAGGGTACGACGAACGACGTTCGTAGGGTACGACGGAGGGGGTGGTAATTAAGAACAGTTAAATTAATTAGAATGACAGATTACAAACAATTAACGGATAATATCCGAAATCAAATTAATCCAGAAGGACTTCTATATGATAGTAAAACTAAAGCAGCATTCGAGTCTATTCAATATAGCGATGTGCTAACTTTTGTAAAAACAGCGATGAAATCTGTTGGTCCTGAATATACAAAACGAACAATTGATGCAGGAGATAGGGTTAAGGGGCATTTGAATGATAAGTTAGAAGATAAGGAATTCAAATGCCAAGGTTCTGTTATGACAGATACTCACATTAAAGGGTATAGTGATATTGACTTATTAGTGATTTCGAAGAAATCTTATTCATTGGATGCAAAGGGTGTGAATGCATCATTACTTGAACAAAACTTAAACTATAATTATCGACAGAAAGAGAGTTTACAAAGAGAAATATCTAAATCCAGTTATAACGGAGACCAATTAGGTGATCTCAAGAAGTTGAGAACAGATAGTGAATATACTCTTCTTGAAGTATATATGGACTGTGATACCTCAAAGCCCAAGGCGAT
>JBGRQE010000060.1:0-22042 GCA_041725955.1 Bacteroidales bacterium | reverse complement strand
GAATATACTCTGGCAATTGAATAGATATCCTATCTTGAAATGGATTGGGAAAGATATTTAGCGATCTTAACTCCTTTTGTTGTGGAGTGTCTTCAAGGCCAACGACCATAAAATGGGAAAGATCAAACATTTCATATTTTATGGGATGATCACACAAATAATCATACTTTCTTTTCTGAGTGTAAATTGAATCAAACTCCAAATTAGAGTTGTACTTCTCAATTACAATATTAATTTTTTCTTTTTCATCTTTAAATTGACCATAAAACAAATATTTGTTGTTATGAGTACGACAAATTTTAGCAGAATAATAATTATTTCTTGGAATTTTCTTTTTTATATTCCCTAAGGTATCCAACAAAACTGCATAACTGTGATTTGCTTTTTCAGTATTTATGTTTTTTTGATTCCATAAATCTTTATACAAAGTTCGAGAAGACAAAGATTTGTTTAACGAAACCCTTTTCTCTGTTTCAAAAGGAACAAACCCATAGCTAGCTATAATTGTATTTTCCTCAACAAATTCAATATAATTCAATTGACCATTCTTAGGTTTTTCCCTCATAAAATATCTGCCCAATAAATTCCCTTTTCTATCCCATTTAACAAGCCCTGCTCTTGACTTATTTTCTTCATCTCCAAAATATAGTCCTTGATAAAGGTTCTTCTGATTTAGAGAGGCTTTTCCACATAACCCTTTATGAAAATAATAACCTTCCTCTACATTCTCCCAATCCGGGACTTTTACCCATTTAACATTTCCCTTTGAATCACATAACATTGCCAAAGCTTTTAAAAGTCCAACTTCTTCATCACTTGGAGCTTTTTTATAAACAGAACCAGAAATAAATAAATCGCCTCCAGGCAATTGAATAAAGTGTCGAATACATTCACCTATTAAGTCTTGATCTTGTATTTCACAATATTGACGCCATAACAATTCACCATCTGAAGAAAAACAAAAAAAGCTTATTGGATCTAAACCATTCCCTCTCCTATAATTTATTGAAACCAAACAATTTCCTTCTTGAGTAATGAAAACATCAGAAATATAATCTACTTTACTATTAGTGGATAATATTTTTCCCCATTCAATCTCACCACATGCATTAAATTTTATTAAACATGCATCATTACCATTTTTTAGATAGCTTGTACAGCCACCCGCATAAATTGCTCCTTTTGAATCAACATCATGATCACAAAATGAAATATATGAAGCAATTTCTTTAATTTCTTTTGTCCAAAGTTCATTTCCATTAATATCCAATTTCTTAATAAAACTTGAAGTTCCTGAACTTCCATACCAACCACTAATTACAAAACCATTATCATAATGCTCATTAATTCGTGATGAATATATTATATCTACCAATTTCTTTGGCTTATAATATTTAATCCATTTATTTTCCTGCCCCCATACAGGAAAATAAATAAGAGCAATTAAAAGGATCAAAACTTTTTTCATATTCTAACATTTAAAATTAATTTTTCATCCCTTGCATAATCCAATTCTATAGAAGTCAATTTTCAACAAATTGAAAGTTAATATTTAGATAGATACTATCTTAATAAACAATATTTTAAGCAGTAGACAACTAAACAGGAAATGCTCTAAGTATTGAATTAGCATAGGTTTTGCGACATAAGTTACAAAAAAGTATTACTCAGATATTATGATAGAATTTAATATCACAGGAAGATAATTCCCCGACAATAAACTCGGCCGTATAATCATACGGCTCTAAAAACACGCATTAACCTTTTCAGTTATTAGCTACACCAACAAAAAGATTAAAAAACTTTTTGTATTATTACCTCCCATACAAAAAGCACATGCTCAGATCTATTAAAAAGGTAATCTTTATCTTTTGCCTACTACCACCAACAATTATGTTGGGGCAGATAAAGAAAAACAAGATTAGAGAAACTTCATTTTATTTCGACATGATCCAGTCTTATCAATTTTTCTCAGATAAGATTCGCAACAATCATTGTCAAATGTATCCGTCATGCTCAAAATACAGTACTCAAGCTTTTAAAAAACACTCTTTTTTCAAAGGTATTACGCTAACAACAGATCGCCTGACTCGATGCAGTCACGATTATAAAAACTATACAACAAAAAAAGCTATTCCCAACAATTTATGCTTAGACCCCTTATATATTCAGCTGGCAGAAAGCAAATTGCCTCCAAGTTTTGCATCAAATAATCATTTGAAAGAAAATGATTCATTTCAACAGTTTATAGGCTACTTAATGAAAAGTAAGTTTTATAAAGAGGCTTTGATTGAATTGCAGAAAAGAAAAATATATTATCCAAATTATAAAACAAGCTGGGTACTTACACATATAATAAAGTGTAATAATGAACTAGGAGAAGAAACTAAATCATTGGAATTATTCAATTTTGAAATTCCTAACTCCATAAAAAACAAACCTGAAATTCAATTTGAAACAGCAGTTACATATTTCCGTGTAAAAAATTACAATAAAGCCATTTTTCTTTTTGAGCAACTCCCTAATACTACATACTATTACGAAAAGAAGATAATTTGGCAGAGTTTAAGCCTTACGCATCTTCATAAATATAAAAAAGCAGAAAAACTTATTGACCAATATTTAAAAACAAATACCTCTCTGATTTTAGAAAACAACAGACACCAAATTGAAAATCTACGGAATTTTAAACCAAAGAAAAAATGGATTGCAGCAACTATAGGTTTTATTCCTGGTGCAGCATATTGGTATGCACAACATAAAACTTCTGCCATAACAGCCTTTACCCTTAATTCATTATGTCTTATAACTACTATTGAATGTATAAAAAGAGAAAATTATGCAATGGCATCCCTTATCGGATTATTTAGTTTGAGCTTTTATATTGGTAGCTATAGCGGAGGAATCAAAAGCGTTGAAAGATATAACCAACAAAGAAAACAAAGAATATTAAATAAATTCCAAATCACTAAATAGTCACAATTAATGATTGTAAGAAAAAAAACACTCAAACCAATTATTTTAATTTTGATTATATCCATATTTAATCTAGGTCTTTACGCTCAATCGCCAAATTACATTGGCCTATTAAAAGGAGGCACTGCTATTCATCTTGTAATTATGGACAATATAGATCCAACTATTTCAAACATTGGCGATCAGATAGAATTTAGAGTAATCAATGATATTATTGTAAATGGAGAAGTGGTTGTACAAAGTGGTAAACAAATTTTTGGAACCATAGAAAAAAGTGTGACAGCAAAAGGTTGGGGAAAACCAGGCTATTTAGAAATAAAGGTAAGAAACATAAAAAGTGTGTATGGAACTGATATACCATTAATGAATCAAAACATTGTAAAAAAAGGAGAAAGCGAAGAATCGGCATCCTTAATCTTAGGAATATTTATATGTTTTCTGTTCTTCACAAAAAAAGGAGAAAATCCAAAGTATAATATCGGAGATAAAGTAAAAGTATATACCGAGCAAGATATCTACTTTTAAAAGTAAATTCAAAAACTAGGGCCGTCCAACTTGAAATGCGGACAGCCCTTTTGCGAAAATAAATTATATACAAAAACTCAATTAATGCTTTGCAATAGGATAGCTTTGGCTGTCATAAGGACAACGAACACTTCCATTGGTATTTAAACTACCAGAAACCAATAGCATTCCTGCTATATGAGGAGAAGCCATAGAGGTTCCATCTAACTTTGAGTATTGACCATCTTTATAAGTACTCCAAACTCCAACTCCAGGAGCAGCCCAATCGACAACATTTCCATAATTGGAAAAAGATGCCCAATTTCCATTACTATCAATAGCACATACTTTATATACATTAGGAGCTACTACTCTTGCTGGAGTTACATATAAAGCATTTGAACGCTCATTACCTGCAGCAATAGCAAATTTAATTCCTTTAGAAGCTGCATTTTTCACAGCACGATCAATAGCAGAATTTGTAGGATATCCCAAACTCATATTTGCAACATCACCTTTTTTACCACTATAAGCTACATAATCAACAGCTTTTACACAATCTGAAGCAATTCCAGAACCACGATAATCTACAACTTTTACAGGAACAACAGTTGCATTTGCAGCAACTCCAACAACACCTATTCCATTATATTTTGCAGCAATAGTGCCTGCAACATGCGAGCCATGTCCATTATCATCATCTGCAGTTGCATTATAACCATAAGAAGAACAGAAGTTTCTTCCACGATTCTGATCAACATTTAAATCAGGATGATCTAAATCAATACCACTATCAATAACCCATGCAACACGACCATCGCCATATTTTGCACCTCCAACAAATTTAATACCCCAAGGCCAATAGTCGGCACGAGTAGTTGAGCTTGGCAACTTTGTTGAGAGAGGTTTCATTTCACGGGAATCCAAATTTATTTGGCAGTCAGGTTCAATAGATATTACGTCAGACGACATTTTCAGAGTCTTTACTTGCTCTGCAGAAAGATTCGCAGAAAATCCTTTTAATGCTGTAGAATAAATATTATCAAATACAACTTCACTTTTTGTTGAAGATGCAGCCAATAATTGATTTGCTTTATTTATTACATTTTCTAAACTCTGCTCATAAGTAGCAGCATTTTTTAAAGAAGGTACAGCATTATCATTTAAAACTACAATATATTTACCTGGCACCACATGCATATCAACATTTTCCTGAGAAGCAGGTTTTTCAGGATTATCAATAGCATTTTTCTTACACGATACTACGCTTAATCCAATAGCCAGAACAAGGAAACTTGAGCGAAATGCTTTAGTAAAATAGTTTTTCATAGTATTTTTAGTTTTTGTTTAGAAAATTAATCTTAGATCTTTCGATCTGCCCAATTCAGATTAGAATTATTCAGCGCTTTAAAGTCGTTGGTATAGTTTATCATAAAAAACAATCCAAGGTGACATCCGTTATTTCACGTATTTTCAAAGAAAAAACATAAAAATCAGATCACGCTTTTACTTGAAATCTTACAGCTTGCCACCCCTTTTGTATAATCAATATTCGGATCTTCTATTAAGTATCTTAATGATACAAAACTAATAATAACAAGTACAGCACCTCTTACAATAGCGGCCCCACATATAGTCCACCAAACTCCATCAACAGCAAGAAGAGTAAAATGACTTAAAAAAAATGCTACTGGAACACGTACAGAGTTAATCAATACACTAAAAAAGGCAGGAACATCAGTTCGTCCAATTCCATTATATACACCTGTACATATCATACCTAGACCTATAAATACTTGAGACAAACTAATTATTCTTAAGAAATAAACTCCTCCTTCAATATGCTTACTATCAGAAAAAAACAAACCAATTAAAAACTCTGGAAAGATTGCAAAAACGAAACTACCACATATACCTACAATTAAGCCTAATTTCATCCCTTTTTTATACAATGTTCTCAAACGAAGAAAATCAAAAGCACCATAAGCATGTCCAACAGTAATTGATAATGACTGTTTAATTCCTGTAAAAAACATTACCATTATAGCTTCCATTTGATTTACAACTCTAAAAACGGCAATAGAAACAACTCCAAACTCAGAAACTACACGAACGAGATAAACATATATAAAAACAAACAAAAATCGATTTAGTGCCACAGGAGTACCACTCCACAAAATTTCTTTGAAATGGGGTAAAGAAAACTGAAACTTTCCCATTCTTATTTTTTTCTTCTTTTTCACCAGATAGATAAAACATAATAAGCTTACTGTTTTCCCCAAAACAGTAGTAAAGGCAGCACCTTTAACTCCCAATCCTAATGTAAAAATAAAGATAGGATCAAGAATAATATTTAGTATTACTCCTACAGAACTGCATAAAAAAGTTTCTTTTGTTAAATCATGAGCATTAAAAAGATTAACCATATACATAAGAGAAAAACCCAAGACACTACCCATTACATTTATTCTCAGATAAAGGATTGCATCATATCTTACTTGCTCATTTCTAATCCCGAAAAAGTCAACACTTTCTGCCGCGAAAAGAGAGAAATATAATGTATAGAAAAAAGCAATTCCAAATACAATAACCAATGCTGCAGAGGAATACAAACGAATGGCATGCCTATCTTCTTTCCCTATAGCCTGCGATACCTTTACATTTAATCCAATAGTATAAAAATTTGCAATCGAAGCAGAAAAGGCCAAATAAAAGGCAGCAATACCAACAGAGGCAATAGCATTTGCTCCCAGTCGACCAATCCAAAGCATATCCACTAAGTTATAGGTCAAAATAAGTAAACTTGAGCCAATAATAGGAATTGCCAGCTTTAGTAAGTCTTTAGTTTCTTTAGAAAAATGAGAAATTGAATCTATTCGATGGTGAATAGCTTTATTGAAAGCTTTCATAAAAGAAGGAAGTAGAATGGTATTAAAAAAACAAGAGTGACAACAGTGTTTTGATAAGACTAAAGATATAAAAAAAACCGTACAGACACTCTTAATTTAGTATCTATACGGTGATCACAATTTGGTTAGAAATAAATTACAATATTTTCCAGCCCAAACCTACAGTAAATACATTAGCCTTTGAATCAAAGGTAATTGGAGTACTACCAACTTTAATATCTTTAATAACATTAGACAAACCAATGCTATAGCGTACATCAAGGGTAAACATCAAAACATCTACACCAACGCCCACTTGGGCTCCCCAAAGAACATCATTAATATTAGAGTCCTTTATTGGAGTTGTATAATTACTAAATTTATTGTCAATTTTTTTATCGGTTACAATCGTAGCAGAAGGCCCTGCCATTAAACGAATGTTACCAATGCCTAAGTTAACTAATCTCCAACCAAATAAAACAGGAATTTCAATCGATTTAAGATTTACTTCACTTTTTAGAGGAACTAAATTTTGTAGAGATGGAGATTTATATAAACCACCAACAGTTTGCCAATTTACTTCTGGCTGTACATAAAATTTCCCTCCAACACGAACAAAAGCACCAAAAGTAAAACTACTTTTAAGCTCTGTACTAATTGCACTTTGATCAATTGATAATTTGGATGCAGAATAACCAATTTTGGGTCCGAAATGAATTTGAGCATTTAAGGTCATCGAAATTATTGCTAAAAAAGCAACTAAATAAAATCTCTTCATACTATTAAATTTAAATTAATTTTAAAAAACAAAAGTTTACATATTTCGACTCCCATAGTCCTATTTATTAACCAATTATAGTCCTACAGACTCCAGTAAATATGCTTTAAAAATCAACCATAGCATCCTATTCCGAATCCAAAGGTAAATTTATTTTTCAATTTTTAGAGAAATTTAAATATTAAATGTCGGTTTTTAATTACAATAAATACCTTTGTAATTGTTTCAAAAGTATCTAATCAATAAAAGATGAAAAAATTAATTATTCTAATTTCTTTACTATTTGTCTTAAGTATCACAAAAGAAACATTTGCTCAATATCGCCCTATTCGTTTTGGAATATTCGCCTCACCTTCAATCACATGGACAAAGCCAAACACATCAGGTTATGAAAACAATGGCTTTAGGATAGGTTTCTCATGGGGCTTAAACGCAGAATTTTTTCTTATGGAAAATTATGCAATTGAAAGTGGATTTAAAGTGCTTTTTATTAATGGAAAATTAAAATATCCCCATCAAATTGAAATTACTCCATTGGTAAAAACATCTGTAGGAACATTAGATCGTACCTATAACTTCCAATACATTCAAATTCCCCTATGCATAAAAATGATGACTCATGAATTTGGTAGATTTAGAATTTATGGCAAAATTGGTATTGGAACTGCTTTTAGACTTAGAGCCAAAGCCAAGGATAATTTTGAAGGAGAATTTGGTTTTCATAAAAGTGAGGAGAAAGATATTCTAAAAGAAACTAAACTAATTCGAGAATCGTTAATTTTGGGCGCTGGAACAGAGTACGATTTAGGAGGTAGTACCAGACTCGTTCTTGGAATCACCTTCGATAATGCTTTGAATGACATACTTAAAGATCAAAACACTGTTGATCCCAACCTAAAACATAGTGCTATAACTAATGCATTAGAGTTAAAAGTTGGATTAATTTTTTAAAACTGGGAGAAGTGAAAATAGCTTTAGCACAATTAAATTATCATATCGGAAACTTTGAAAGTAATATTCTAAAAGCCCGAGAAGCTATAGAAAAAGCAAAGAAACAAGGTGCAGACCTCATTGTATTTGCCGAATTAGCAGTATCAGGATATCCTCCAAGAGATTTCCTTGAATTTAATCACTTTATTGAAAAGTGTTTAGATGCTGTAGAAGATATTGCTTTACATTGTCATGGAATTGCCGCCATAGTAGGAGCTCCTGTTGTAAACTGGGAGGGAAAGGGAAAACCTTTATATAATACTGCTATATTATGCGAAAATGGAACCATCAAAACCATGCGTAATAAAACGCTTTTACCAAACTATGATATTTTTGACGAATACCGATATTTCGAACCCAACCATCATTTTGAATGTGTTGAATTCCAAGGAAAGAAAATCGCATTAACAGTATGTGAAGATCTATGGAACTTAGACCATAATCCATTGTATAAAATCAATCCGATGGATGAGCTCATCAAAGAAAAGCCCGATTTGATGATTAATATTGCGGCCTCCCCTTTCCATTTTGAGCAAGCAAGAATCAGAAAAGATGTATTGAGTAGAAATGCAGCAAAATATAATTTACCTCTATTTTATGTAAATCATATTGGAGCACAAACAGAATTACTTTTCGATGGTGGCTCTTTGGTTTTCAATAAAAATGGAGGAATCTATAAGGAAATGAATTACTTCAAAGAAGACCTTCAGATTTTTGACCTGAATGAAGTAAATAAATCCTCAATAAAAGCAATTCCTCATTTAGTATCTTCAGATATAATAAAAGAAGAAAAGATTCCTCTTATCCATGATGCTTTGGTTATGGGGGTAAAGAATTATTTCAATAAACTTGGGTTTAAAAAAGCTACACTTGGCTTATCCGGAGGTATAGATTCAGCTGTGACCGCCGTTATAGCAGCACGTGCACTTGGACCAGAAAATGTACATTGTGTTCTTATGCCTTCTCAATTTTCGACAGGACACAGTGTTAGCGAAGCAGAAGATTTAGCAAAAAAACTAGGTTGCTCATACGATATTATTCCAATTAAAAACTCTTATGACAGCTTTGAAAGTACTTTAGCAAAGCAATTTGAAGGAACTGAATTTGGACTAACCGAAGAAAATCTTCAAGCAAGAATTAGAGGGGTAATATTAATGGCCTTGTCCAATAAATTTGGATATATACTACTAAATACCTCAAACAAAAGTGAGGCTGCTGTAGGTTATGGAACCCTTTATGGCGATATGAATGGAGGAATAAGTGTTATTGGTGATGTATATAAATCTGATGTATGGCGTTTGGCTAAATACATTAATAAGGATGAAGAAATAATTCCTGACAATACAATTACCAAAGCCCCTTCTGCTGAATTGCGTCCAGATCAAAAAGATTCCGATTCATTGCCCGATTATCAAATCCTTGATGAATTGCTATATCAATATATAGAATTAAGAATGGGACCTATGGAGCTTCAAATGCGTGGATATGATGAACAACTCATTAAAAGAGTTATGAAGCTAGTAAATACTAATGAATACAAAAGATATCAAACTCCTCCAACATTGAGAGTTTCGTCTAAAGCCTTTGGCTTTGGTAGAAGGATGCCTATAGTTGCAAAATATTTGGCCTAATATAAAAAAAGTGATTGGCTTCAAAAAGAGGCCAATCACTTTAGGTTTCGATTTTTAAAATCTCTTATAAATTAATTGCTTCAACGCTCTTAATTTCTGGAATAGCTTTTTTTACAGCACTTTCAACACCACTCTTCAATGTCATAGTACTGTAAGGACATGAGCCACAAGCTCCCTGTAACTCAACATTAACTACCATATCTTCAGTGATTTCAACAAATTGAATATCTCCACCATCTTGTTGCAAATATGGGCGAACCTGTTCAATTACATTTTTCACCTTGCTTTCCAATTCCGCTCTATTTTCCATTATCTTGTGTATATTTATTTAAAAGACTAACGTCTAATAATTATGATTTAATCTCCAATTTAGCCAATACATTATCAGCCAAATCATTGAACGCTTTTGCAACAGAATCATTGTCTTCAAGAACAATTGGATTTCCAGAATCTCCAGACTCAGCAATTGACTGAACCAACGGTATTTGACCTAAAATATCCAAACCTGTTTCTTTTGCATAATTCCTGCAAGCATCCTTACCGAAGATATAATATTTGTTATCTGGTAATTCTTTTGGTGTAAAGTATGCCATATTCTCAACGATCCCTAAAATAGGCACAGTAATTTTGTCCTGACGGAACATACTTACAGCCTTACGAACATCAGAAACAGCAACTTTTTGTGGTGTTGAAACCATTACAGCTCCATCAACACTAATGCTAGTAGCCATAGTTAACTGAATATCGCCAGTTCCAGGAGGTAGGTCAATAACAGCAACATCTAATTCCTCCCAATAAGTGTCATTAAACAACTGATTAAGAGTACTAGAAGCCATTGGACCTCTCCAAATTAATGGTTGATCAGGCTCAACAAAGAAACCTATAGACACCAATTGGACTCCGTGAGCCAACAATGGAACAATTTTTGGTTTCCCGTCAACTTCAGTGGAAGCAGGACGTTGTCCTTCAAGGCCAAACATAGTAGGAATAGAAGGGCCATAAATATCAGCATCAATCATTCCAACTTTTAAACCTTTACGTGCAAGGGCAACAGCTAAATTTGCTGCTACAGTTGATTTACCAACACCACCTTTTCCTGAAGCAACAGCAATAACATGCTTAACTTTTCCTAACGGACCACGACCACGTTCTTTCTCTGAGATCGCTTGCATTTCAATTTGCATTTGGTTTCCAAAGCGCTCCTTCAAAGCTTTCTCAGATTGTTCTTGAACAATCTGAACAGCAGGGCCTTCTAATTTTTCAAAAACCAAAACAAAACTGATTTTATTCTCGCCCAATCGAATATCCTCTACCATATTAAGGTTGACAATGTTATCCCCCTTTGGAAAGTAAAGAATCCCCTTTAAAACGTCGATGACGTCGTTCTGTGTAAAAGTCATTGTATCTATATTTTTTGACTGTGCTAAATTAAAAAAATATTAAGATGGTGAGCATATTCTCATAATCAAATCCCCCATCTAAATATTAGATGCTAAACATGCTTTACAAAAAGATGTTCAATATTTTTTTTAAAAAAACACATTATAAAAATAACTCGCCTTCACCATAGATTTAGACGAGTTATTTATTTTTTACATTTTTAGAATCAACTAATCCTTGTCTTTAAAGACATCATGATTTAATTGAAACTGAATATAATTTATGGGAATACCCATTTCGAGCCATTTTTTCTCGTAGAAAGTTTGAATTTGTGTTAACTCTGAGTCGATATCTGAATCATAAATATCTTTCAAACCATACAACAACTTATGTTTTTGATCTTCGATTAACTCTAAAGTGTATAAAAACAAAAGTTCACTATCTGTCTTGAGATTTATTTTTCCATTATCGGTCATGAAATCATAATACATTTTCAAAAAACGTGGTGATGTTAAACGTTTTCTTTCTCTGTATTCTTTTGGCTGTGGGTCGGGAAAAGTTATCCAGACTTCACTGATTTCACCAGCAGCAAAATACAAATTCAACAGTTCGGCTTTTGTACGGATAAATGCCACATTCGACATATTTTTCTCATTGGAAGTTTTACAACCTTTCCAAAGTCGAGCTCCTTTAATATCTATACCGATAAAATTTTTCTCAGGATGACGCTCTGCAAGTCCTATAGTATATTCACCCTTGCCACATCCAACCTCTATCACAATTGGGTTATCATTTTTAAAAAAAGATTTCGCCCAACTTCCCCTTAAATGCATTCCATCCTTAATCTCAGGATAGGTAAGTTGAAAAAGGTTTTTGAAAGTCTTATTCTCTTCAAAGCGAATTAATTTCTTCTTACCACTCACAACCGACTTAATTTAAACTTTTAATTCACATTTAACTTTACCAACCAAGCATCGCCATTTTCTTGGCTTCTGATGGTTTTTAATTCTTGAGCTGCAACACTTTTACTAGCCCATCTACCATAGCTTACACGGATATTTCCATCGCTATTTCGAGGAACAATAAAAGGATTAAATCCTTTAGTCTTAAGTTTTGCTGCTATTTTTTCAGCTTGATTATTATTCTTTACTGAAGCTGCAATAATAAAATAATTTCCGTTAGACTGTGAAGGATTAGCGAATTTTTTTTCAACCGCTTTCACAGGTTTAGCACTTTCTACTACTTGTTTTTTTTCAGGTGCAGGAGAAGTTACAGACGCTGTTTCTTTAACTGCAACAGATTCTTCAGGTTTACTATCTGCAGATGTTACAACTTTTGCAGAAGCATCTTTCGCATCAACCTTCTTAGATGGAGAGGTGTTTTCTTCTAGGGTAGTTGTTTCATTTGATAAGGAAGCTGTTAAATCAGATTCGTCACTACTATCACTCAACCAATCATCAACACTTTCTTCAGAAACTACTTGTTCATCTTCACCTGATGCACTATCACTCATAAAATAAAAAACGCCACCAGCAACAATTACAACAGCAGCTAAAATTGAAATAATTAAAGGGGCATTACTTTTCTTTTGCTCTAATTCTTCATTGAAATTACTTTCCATATTGTTCTCTTGTTTTTGATTATCAACAGGTTCTTCGGGAGGGTTCCCTGATGAATTACCTATTGAATTCGATTTTGAATAATTATTTGATTTTTGGATATTACTTTTCTCAGTATCAACTTTCTTCTGCTTTGGAGGTACAGAAGATTTCAATTTATTATCTGCAATATGATTGCTCAATTTTTTCTCCTCTTTTACTTTGGAGATAGGAGTATTAGTAGTTGTTTTCTGAGTTGAAATAGAATTGTGTTCTGCAGTTTTTTTTGCAGAAGTAGCTGATGTAGTTTTAGGAGCAGGAGTATTTGTTGGAGAAACAAGCTCATTAATAGAACTTTGAGTTTTTTTCTCTAACCTATGTTTATTTACTTTATTTTCAATCTCCTTAATTTTAGCAGCACTTTTTTTCTCTTGTTCAATTTCCTGTTGAAAAGCATCCAGACGATCCATTTCTTCAAACTGTATTCGATTGTTTGAATCATGAAATAACCACCCTAAATGATCAAAATATACTCTTTTTCCTGTGGAAAGTTCCTCCTTACAAAAGGCTACGAATAAATTTACTTTCTGCTTTGCTTCATCTACCGAAATATTTTCATCTTCAGCAAGCTTATTCACCAAAAAACCATCATTGGCAGTAAGAAAAGCACTAAACATAACATCCTCTTTTCTTTTCACTGATGAACTGGCTCTTGAACCAGAATATTGGCGTGGCATAAAAGCTCCAAGTCCGGGTACAATAACCCGATCATTATTCTTCAATAATACAGAAACTAAACTAGCAACCTTCATATTCGTTATTTATGTTTAAAAATCGAATTGTTCAAAAATACAAGATTATTTATTTACAACCTTGATTTTCGGTAAATTATTTAATAAAAAAAGCTACTCACGCAAGGTGAGCAGCTCTATTTGAAATCAAACTTGAATGTTTATTTATCTATTAACATCCATGCTGATGGATTTTCTAAATTTCTGATCTTTGCAAGCAATTTAAGTGCATTGAATTTCCCTTTTACATAAGCATAACTCACACGAAAGGGGCCTTTCTTACCTGGGGAAACCACTTTTGAATCATATCCCTTTGATTTTAAATTATGAGCAACCATCATCGCCTTTCTTTTTCCTTTAAAAGAAGCTGCCACTAAATAATAGTTATGATTTTGTTCTCCCTCAGGATTTAAAATCGGTCCGGAAGCCAATAAGTGTACTGAAGAACTTTTATTCGCCAATTCATCTTCAAGTTTACTTGAATCTTCTTCAACGTCTTTAAGTTTTTCAGACATTTTTATAAAGGAAACAGGTAATTGACCATTTAATGAAAACAAAGAAGCAAAATTTGAATACGATCTTTGTTCTCTAGGCTGTGAAACAAATAGTACACTACCAAAAAACACAATCAAAAGAACGATACTTGCCACACGTAGGGCATAAGTAGCTGCCACACCTATGTTGCTGCGATACTTTTTTAATCTACCATCGAAATTTGGATTACCCAAAATCCGACTTATATTATCTGCTTTTCCTTCCTCGCCAAACCCTCTAGTAATTATAGGGCTAATAAACTCGTCAAAGCCAAAAGAATCAAGGTTAAGATTACATCCTTTATGAAGAGAAAACTGTATTTCATTATCTTCCTTGGGATGCAAACATCCGAGTCCACTTATTTCAACCACATCGCCGCGGTCGAGAGAAGCTTTTACTCCTTTAACAAAATAAGAGATACGGAATTGAGCGATTTCAACAGAAACATTTTCTTGTTCACAAATATAATTTACAAGAAGGTTATCTTTATGATGTAACTGCTCGTTGAATCTAATTTTCCGGCCTGGAGGCGTAAAGCTATTATCAAAGCAGTGCACCTTTGCAGATGAATTTGTAGATACAAAAGCACCTAATTCAGGTATTATTACACAATCATGCTCACAGATCAGATCACAAATATAATTGGCAATCGTCATAGTAAATTCGAGTCAATCAGTTAGTTAGTAAGAGCATTGTGTAAATCTTCTACTAAGATACAACACAACTTGCTCATTTTCAAATATTTTTTAAAAGTTTTTCAAGATCTTCTGGTGTATCAACCGAAATTGCTTCGATACTTGTCTCAGCCACAACAATTTCATAATCATTTTCGAGCCAGCGTAACTGTTCTAAAGACTCAGATTTCTCTAAAGTAGAAATAGATAATTTGGTAACTTCTCTTAAAACATCAGCCCGATAAGCATAAACTCCAATATGCTTAAAATAATTATGTTTAGATATCCATTGTGTTTTTTGCTCCTCATTTCGCATAAAAGGAATTGCTTGACGACTAAAATAAAGAGCTTTTCGATTTTTACTAAAAACTACTTTTACATTATTTGGATTATGCAGCTCTTCGGAATCGTCAATTTTTTTTACTAAAGTAGCAATATCTGTATTCTGATTTGAAAAACACTCTCGCAATGCCTCTATTTGTTCTACACAAATAAATGGCTCATCTCCCTGAATATTAATAACAATATCAAAATGGAGATTTCTTTTGGCATAAAGATCTAAGACTTCAGCACACCTGTCTGTTCCCGACATATGATTTGGAGAGGTCATTTCTACCTTTCCAGCAAAGTCTTTTACACATGAATAAATTTCCTGATGATCTGTAGCCACAACAACTTCATCAAGACCATCACATGCACATGCTCCCTCATAAACTCTTTGTATCATCGTTTTTCCTTTAATATCAACCAAAGGTTTTCCGGGAAATCGACTTGAAGCATATCTTGCAGGAATAATTCCCAATACTCTCATAACTTAAAATTTTAATAAGGGAGACAACAAAATTAATGAACAGCCTACAAATTGTATAATTCAGCCCCTTCATTAACTGCAAAGGTAAACATTTCAACATTCGAAAAAAAGAAGTTTTAAGGAAAAAGTAAATTCTAAAATGAATTTTCTAACAAAATCAATACATTTGTTTTCTCGATAAATTACAGTTTTACTCGATAAAAGCTATTTAATGAAAAAACGTTCCTTCTTTGTTACAAGAGACAAGCAACCTTTTTTAAATCTTTGTAATCTATATTAATTAAAGAACAGGAACTTTTTAAATTTAAATTTGTTTCCTAAACATCGTCAAAAAATAAGAGCAACAGATATGAGTGAAAATATTGAAAAAACCGAATGCTTAATTATTGGATCAGGTCCTGCAGGTTATACTGCAGCAATTTATGCTGCCAGAGCAGATCTAAAACCTTTAATGTACCAAGGGCTACAACCTGGCGGACAACTTACTACAACAACTGATGTAGAAAATTTCCCCGGCTATCCGAAAGGAATAATGGGTCCTGAAATGATGGAAGATTTCAGAAAGCAAGCAGAAAGGTTTGGAACTCAAATGAACTGGGGCAATATCATAGATGTTGACACCAGCAAACGCCCATTCCTTTGTAAAGCTGATGATGGCAAAGAAATTCTTGCAGACACCATTATTGTTGCAACAGGGGCATCAGCAAAATGGCTTGGATTAGAATCTGAAAGCAAATTTAACGGATATGGTGTTTCTGCCTGTGCTACTTGTGATGGCTTTTTCTTTAAAGGAAAAGATGTTGCTGTTGTAGGTGGCGGCGATACTGCTGCTGAAGAAGCTTCATACCTTGCTAAATTGGTCAAAAAAGTATATATGATTGTTCGCAGAGACGAACTCAGAGCTTCCAAAGCCATGCAGAGCAGAGTAATGAACACTCCAAACATAGAAGTACTTTGGAATACTGTAACCAAAGAAATTGTAGGTAAAGAAGAGGGTTTCAGTAAAACGGTTACCGGTGCAATTGTAGAAAATGTAAAAACTGGTGAAACAACCGAAGTTCCTTTGGAAGGTTTTTTTGTTGCAATTGGACACAAGCCTAATAGTGATATCTTCAAAGATAAATTAGACATGGACGAAATTGGCTATATAAAAACAAAAGCCGATTCAACTGCCACTAATATTGAAGGAATTTTTGCTTGCGGAGATGTTCAGGATGATAAATATCGTCAGGCAGTTACTGCTGCAGGAAGTGGGTGTATGGCTGCTATTGAATCTGAAAGATTTATTGCAGAAAACAACCAATAAAACCTCAATACCAACATATTAAATCAATTAAAAAGCATAAAAACTTATTATAAGTTCAGAAAAGCTGCCCTTATTTCTTGGGGCAGCTTTTCGTGCTTATAAATATTGATTAATCGCGATTAGCTCAAGACTTCCAATAAAATTCAATACTACATTTATTCTTATTCCTCAAATCAATCAAGCATTAAAAAAATACTCAAACAAACTTTCTTTTCGTTCCTCCTTTAAAAGGGTAAAACAGTTAGACTTCCTCCCCCCTAAATTTTTGATTTTTTATTAATCAACAGAGAAGAAGATGAAACCCAGCGCGTTTATTTTTGATTTAGAGAATACTCTTTTAGAGAATGAACATTTTCTTAGAATAAAAGAAGTCAATTTTATTGAGCGATTGGGTATAAGAAAAAACACCAATCTGTTAAAAAAGCTTTTTCAATCTACAGGGCTACATTTTTGGCAACAACTTGCACGAGAGCAAAAATTACCTTTAGATCCTGAAAGTTATATGCATATTTTTCAAGAGAAGTCTAAGCAATTTATAAAAGATCTAGACATCCAGATTTCGTCAGAAGGTGTTGAATTATTAAAAGCATTAATAAAAGATAATCTTAAAATTATTATCACCTCTTATTCAAAAAAGGACAGAATCGAATATTTTTTGGATGCTGCAAAAATTAACATTAAAAAAGACCTTATCTCTCTCATTGATGGAGAAAAATTTGATACACCAAAGTCTAATAATAAATTTTACTTTGATTTAGCAGAATACTGCCATTTAGACCTCTACTCAACAATCACTGTTGATAGCTCAATAGAAAACATAATGGCAGCAAAAAAAAGTGGTATTACAGGAATATTCCTTAATAAATTTCAATATCCCATAAGTAATAAAGAAAAATACATGCAAGTCAGGCATTTATCTGAGATTATTCCTGAGGCAATTGAATTATTTTCGGAAACAGGTATCTATTCATGAATTATGATATCCATTTTAACATCTAACTCATCATGAGGAATTTCATCTAGAATCTGAATTTTAAAACCAACACCTATCTTTGGGCATGTTTTAGATCTCAGCAACTTATCGTAATAGGCTCTACCTCTACCCATTCGATTTCCTTCGCTATCAAAAGCAACTCCCGGAACAACTATCAAATCTATTTTATCAATTTCTTTAAAAACAGGACCTGAAGGTTCTGGAATACGATAAATATCGCCAGGTATTAAATCTTGTTTTCCTCGATATTGACGTAACAATAAACGGTCGCCATCAACTGAGGGTAAAATTATCTTTTTCTCAGAAACACATGAATCTATAAAATCATGAGTGTGTACCTCATCAGACATAGACCAATAAAACAATATACATTTTGCTTTCTTAAAGATTTCCAGCTCCTCTAATTCTTTCCAAATCTTAGCACTTATTATCTTTTTTTCCTCGAAAGGAATCTCGGCTTTACGCTGTCTAATCTCGGCTCTAAGCAATCGTTTTTGTTGTTGTATACTAATCATTAGCTTATTATTTGAAGAGAATTAACTGAAATAAAAAAAAGAAACGATGACAATATTTATTTATAGCTACTGCACATAAAAACAAATATTTTCAATTGTTAAAAAAACAAAAAAAAGAAGGATTTAACAAGATTTAAAGCAATTAATAGGTTTATCTTTGTAGTTGAGCACCAAAAACCCCCCTCCCCAAACTTTACTGACAGACTTTTTTCAAGATTTTTCTTGAACCACCTCACAAAAAAAAGATGAAAAAGACAGAACCGATAAAATATAATCCGAAACATCTAAGATGGATCGTCCTGATATTAACAGGTGTTACATATTTGGCATTCACAATGTTTTCAGATTATTTTAATTCGCTTAAAGATCAATTAAGTATACACCTAAACTTCAGTTCTACTGATTATGGGATTTTCCAATCTGCTTATGGTTTCCCAAATGTATTTTTAGGTATGACCATTATTGGTGGTATTACAGTTGATAAATTAGGAATTAGACTTAGCGGTTTGATTACTTCTATTCTAGCTTTTATTGGAGTTCTTATTACTGGATATGGAGCAAGTTCTGATTTTAATAGTGGTGGGTTTGGTTATCATTTTTTAAATAGCTTTCTGAAAGGATTTTCTCCTGGATTAAAAATGATGTGTATTGGTTTCTTCTTTTTGGGGTTGGGTTTAGAAAATGTCAATCTCATCATAACGAAGATAATTGTCAGGTGGTTCAAAGACAGCAAAATGGCACTGGCCTTAAGTATCAATATCTCCTTAGCACGATTGGGTACTGCTCTAGCAATTTCTGCTGCTCCACTTCTGGTAACAAGTGCTGGCTTTGGTGGTTCAATAAAGATTGCAGTACTGGTTTCATTTTTAGGGCTTATTACATATGCCATTTACCTTGGCGTTGAAACGAAAAGGGTAAAAAAAGAAAAAGAATTAGGAATATATCCGAAAAAGAAATCAGAGGCAGAAAGCGATCCGGAAGAAGTATTTAAATGGAAAGATGTTAGAAAGCTTATTAAAAATCCAGCATTTATTTTTATAACTCTTCTGTGTGTTACCTTTTATTCGGCATTTGTACCATTCTTAAAATATGCCCCTGATCTTTTACACAATAAATTCATGTTTCCTGATGATAAGGCAGGGATCTATACCTCAGCATTACCAATAGGAACAATTATCTTTGGACCAATTTTTGGATATTTAGTAGATAAAAAAGGACATGCCATCAACATAATGCTTGTTGGAGCATTATTGATGATATTTGCTTTTATATCCTTGGGTTTTACAAAGCTTTCGCCAGTTGCATCATTTATTTTGCTTGGAGCTTCTTTTTCATTAGTTCCTGCTGCAATGTGGCCTACAGTAGCTCGAATTTCTCCAATGCGAACTCTAGGTACTGCATATGGAGTCATTTTCTTTATCCAAAATTTTGGTTTATGGCTATTTGCTTTTCTCCCTGGCTATATACTGGACATAAGTAATCCGAAAATAACACCTGAACAGATTGCGAAAGGCACAGCATACTATAACTACACCTGGACAATCGTATTGCTTTTATTCCTGGGAGCTATAGCCTTAATATTTGCTTTGGCATTAATTTATACGAACAAAAAACACAAAATGAAATTAAACAGTCCTCTCTCTGAATAGGACAATATTTTATTTTAATTGATGTTTCTCTGCCTAGACTAAACTCAAATTAGATAAGCTGTGAACTCAAAATTAGAGCAAAAAGGGAACCCTTGGGCACTATTGCCTCTACTTATATTTATTGTTATTTTCATCTTTAGCAGTACCATTTCTGGTAGCTTCTACAAGATGCCTGTTATCGTTGCTTTTCTTATTTCAGCATTTGTAGCTTTAATAATGAATAAAAAAAGGACATTCGATAATAAGCTACAAGATTTTTGTGAAGGAGCTGGAAATTCTTCAATCATACTAATGTGTATGATATTTATTCTTGCAGGTTCATTTGCTCAAGTCTGTAGAGACATGGGGTCTATTCAAGCAACAACAAACCTAGGACTCAGTCTTTTGCCCGAAAACATTTTGGTTAGTGGTTTATTTATAATCACCTGCTTTATTAGTTTATCTATCGGAACATCAGTAGGAACAATTGCTGCAATTTCACCTATTGCTATTACCTTGTCGCAAACAACAGGAATAAATCCAAGCCTAACTCTGGGAGCTGTAATTGGAGGAGCTATGTTTGGAGACAATTTATCTTTTATTTCAGATACGACTATAGCCTCTACAAGAACTCAGAACTGTAAGATGCGTGACAAATTTAAAGTCAATTTTCTTATAGTTTTGCCTGCAGCAATTATAACTATTCTACTATATGCATTTGATCCTATTTCATCTAACGGTCATATGCCTGTAAATCTAGACTATAATTTATGGAAAATAATTCCTTACATTGTAGTCTTAATAACTGCTTTAATAGGAATTAATGTATTTATAGTTTTGGGCAGTGGTTTATGTATTGCATCAATTATTGGACTTATTCAAGGAAATTTCGATTTCTGGCAACTTGTTGACAGTATTTCAAAAGGCATAGGAAGCATGTCGGAACTGGTAATAATATGTCTGTTAATTGGAGGTACAGTTAATCTTATAAGAAAAAATGGAGGAATACAATTTGTATTATACAATATCCAAAAAAGAATTAAGAACAAAAGAGGAGCTGAAATAGGAATTGCAACCCTTGTAGCCCTTGTTAATCTATGTACTGCCAACAATACAATAGCAATAATTATTGCAGGACCAATTGCCAAAAACATTGCTACAGATTACCATATAAAAGGATCTCGTTCAGCAGGGATCCTCGATACTTTCTCATGTGTTATTCAAAGCATTATTCCTTATGGGGCACAGGTATTGGCAGCTGTAAGTGTAGCCTCTTCCTTTGAAATAAATATTGACCCTACCAAAATAATCTCTTATCTTTATTATCCATTTCTTATGGCAATTAGTGCCATCCTTTTTATCCTTCTCAAAAAAAATAAAACTCATCAAACATAACTCATGGAAAAACTCGAACACGCAGGTCATATCCCCCTTATTTTAGAATATATCGTAACTGTAGTTAATTTAATAGGCATTGTAATTATTTTATTTGGATTCTTCAAAGGCTTCTTTCACCATATGAAAGCAGAAATTGGCTCATTATATGGTAAAGATATTATTGAAGGAACAAAAAAAGTAAGAATTATTGTAGGTACTTATATGCTACTTGGGCTTGAATTCTTAATTGCTTCAGATATTATTCTATCCGTAGTAAAACACAACTTTAACAGCCTTATTGAACTAGCAGGAATTGTAATTATTCGTACTGCAATTGGATATTTCCTTGGAAAAGAAATAGAACAATTGAAAGAGGAAATTAAATAAAGTTGCTAGGTAAACTCTCCCTCCCATACTTGCAAACTTATATCCTGAATACAGGTGCTTTTAATAGGCATCGACACCCTTCTTTTAACACAGTTATAGCAGCAATTGTATCAATATCACTCAGAAAGTTTTTATCAAATACCTAGGAGGTTTTCATTAAATACCTAGGAGGTTTTCATTAAATACCTAGGAGGTTTTTATTAAATACCTAGGAGGTTTTTATCAAATACCTAGGAGGTTTTTATTAAATACCTAGGAGGTTTTTTGTTAATTAAAAGTA
>JBGRQE010000059.1:0-22225 GCA_041725955.1 Bacteroidales bacterium | reverse complement strand
TATCGACAGAGGTCCTGATAGCAAAGGTGTAATAGACCTTATCTGGAAATTACAAAAACAAGGACTTCAAATTAAATGCATAAAGGGAAACCACGAAGATTACTGTATAAAAGCTTATGAAGCCGAATTCAACAGAAAATCTTTCCTAGGTATAAAAAGTAAAAATCTTCCTTATGAAGATTGGAAACGGCATGGAGCAAAAGAAACGCTCTATAGTTTCGATGTTCAGAAAAACTTCAAAACATTTCCAAAAGAATATATCGATTGGATGAAAAATCTCAACCATTTTGTCTCACTAGATAACTTCCTTCTTGTTCATGCTGGCTTTAATTTTAAAATTGATAATATCTTCGAAGATACACATGCCATGATGTGGATTAGAAGCTTTCAGCCAGATCTGAAAAAAACCAGAAACAGAAAAGTAATCCACGGACATGTTCCTGTTTCCTTAGAATTTATCGAACTTCAACTAAACAAGCCCGAGGCTTATCCGTTTATCGCTTTAGATAATGGTGTTTATATGAAAAAGAAAGAGGGCTTTGGTAATTTAGTGGCTCTGGAGATAAATAGCATGAATCTTGTATATAAAGAAGTAATAGACTTAAAGTAATTCAAGCGATTATGGCAGATAATTTTTTCAGGAAATATTTTAAAAAATCTAAATGGGGCATCTTTCTTGATGCTCTTTTTATAGTTGTTTTTGCCCTAATTATAATTCCACAAACCCGTATATTCATAACTTCCAATGTTATCCGCGTTTTTTCTTTCGGGCCATCTATATCTGAAAAAAGTAAAGATACTCCTCTTAGCTACGAAGCTCTAAACTGGGAGATTACTAATTATAAAGGAGAGAAAATTACACTATCGGATTTAAAAGGGAAATATGTTTTTTTAAATTTCTGGGCAACATGGTGCCCTCCTTGTGTAGGAGAAATGCCCTCTATTCAAAAACTGTATAATGATTATGGTAATCAAGTAGAATTTATCCTTCTGTCAAACGAGAATAAAAATACAGTTTCCAAATTTATGGATAGAAAGGGCTATAATCTCCCCACTTATACCTCATACCAAAATACACCTCAAGATTTAAATAGCACCTCCATTCCTATTACTTTCATAATTTCTCCTGAAGGTGCAATTATCTTAAAGCATAAAGGTGCTGCCAATTGGAATGACAAATCAGTGCGGGATTTATTGGACAATAAATAGCTACTACAAAGGCATATTACCATGCTTTTTTGCAGGAGTGTTTTGTGCCTTTGTCTGTGTCATTTCCAATGCCTGAATAATGCGATAACGAGTATTGCTGGGCTGTATAATTTCATCAATATAACCAGCTTCTGCAGCCTTATAAGGTGATGCAAACTTTTCTTTATATTCTTCAACAGCTTTTTGATGTTGCTCTTCACTAAGCTTATCTTTATTCAAAATATTTACAGCTCCCTCAGATCCCATTACGGCAATCTCGGCACTTGGATAAGCAAAATTCACATCAGCTCCAATATGTTTTGAATTCATAACATCATAAGCTCCTCCATATGCTTTTCTAATTACAACTGTAATCTTAGGAACACTAGCCTCAGAAAAAGCAAACAGCAATTTCGCTCCATGACGAATAATTCCTCCATACTCCTGCGTTGTGCCGGGCAAGAATCCAGGAACATCTACCAATGAGATCAGTGGGATATTAAAAGCATCACAAAAACGCACAAAGCGTGCACCTTTTGTTGATGAATCTATATCCAGAACTCCTGCCAATACTTGAGGTTGATTAGCAACTATACCCACAGGACGACCTCCCATACGGGCAAAGCCCACAATAATATTCTGTGCATAATGAGGGTGAATTTCAAAGAAATTGCCATCATCAATTATCTTTTCAATAAGCACCTTCATATTATAGGGTTTATTGGAATCTATAGGAATTAGAGTATCTAATATATGCTCTTCACGATGAATATTATCGGTACATGGTTTCAATGGAGGATCTTCTAAATTATTGCTTGGCAGAAAGCTTAATAACTCACGTAAACTTAGCATAGCCTTGGTATCATCCTCTGCCATTAGGTGAGCAACACCACTTTTGGAATTATGTGTTTTAGCACCACCCAACTCTTCTTTAGTTACTTCTTCATGAGTCACCGTTTTTATTACCTCAGGACCTGTAACAAACATATAAGACTTCTCCTCGGTCATCAATATAAAATCGGTTAAAGCAGGAGAATATACAGCTCCACCTGCACATGGACCCAAGATTGCCGAAAGCTGGGGAATAACTCCAGAAGCCTTCACATTTCGATGAAAAATATCCGCATAACCTGATAGGCTATCTACTCCTTCTTGAATACGAGCTCCTCCACTATCATTCAATCCAATTACTGGTGCTCCCATTTCCATAGCCAAATCCATAATCTTTGTAATTTTATTGGCATTGGTACGAGAGAGAGTACCTCCAAAAACCGTAAAATCTTGAGCAAATACATAAACCAATCTGCCATCTATTTTACCATAACCAGTTACTACTCCATCACCAGGAATAGTCTTCTTTTCCATACCAAAGTCATGTGATCTATGGGTAACAAATTTCCCTATTTCTACAAAAGTATGTACATCCAATAACTCTTTGATTCGCTCGCGAGCAGTCTTACGACCAGCCTTATGTTGTCTTTCAATACGCTCTTCTCCACCACCGAGTTCTGCCCTACGATTTCTATCTTCTAATTCTTTATATTTATCTTTGTTTGCCATGTTTCTTTGTTTAGATATTTGCGATACATTATTATTTATGGGTCGAAAAAAACAACACTACTTATTCTAAAATAACCAGCGGTTGATTCCCTTCAATAATATCACCTTCTTTTACCATTATGCGTACCACTTTTTTATCGCTATTAACCTTATACTCACTTTCCATTTTCATTGCTGATACAACAATTGCTGTTTCTCCCTCTTTAAGCATTTCACCTTCTTTAGCAGGGATACGTACTACTTTACCTGGCATAGGTGAGCTTATTATATTGCTATCATCACCACCTTTATTTCCTTTAGCCTGAAGATACTTAGCTTCGGCATCGATAATGGAAATATCATAAGTACTATAATGGGTATGCCCAACATAATCTTTGAATGATTTCTGTTGTACCAAATCAATATTATATGATTTCCCATCAGTAAGAATTGAATATACACCCTCTTTTAAGCGACATAAATCCAACTCATATCTTCGACCGTCTACTTCGGCAAGAATATGATCACCCTTTCTATGAATGATTCTAAGTTCTGCCATTCGACCATTGATTTTTATTTCTACAGATTTCATAAGCTGAATAATAGAGGGTTATATTTTTAATACATTACGTTTTCTTCCAAAGTCTTTCCAGTTGTTACCCAAAGAATAAGACTTCTGATTAGGCTGTAAGGATGATAGTTTATCCAAATAGTCGATATACGAGGTAATCGCTGTAATATCTTCACGCTCTTGATTAGGCTTCTTTTTCTTAAAAAGGTAATCTTTATGATCTTCGATAAAATGTGTATTATAATTACCTGATCTAAAGTCTTCACTTTCCAGAATACGCACCAAGAATGGTATAGAAGTTTTAACTCCACTAATTTTATATTCCGACAAAGCACGTTCCAGCCTAAGGATAGCTTCCGATCGAGTTTTTGCCCATACAATAAGCTTTGAAATCATAGGATCGTAATGAATCGGAATTTCATAACCTTCATAAACATAACCATCTGTACGCACACCCAAACCCAGAGGAACAGATATATATTCCACCATACCTGGACAAGGCATAAAATTGTTATCAGAATCTTCGGCATATATTCGTACTTCAATAGCGTGCCCCGATTGTGATAAATCTTCTTGTTTAAATGGTAAAGGCAAATTGTTTGCAATATCAATCTGTTGCTTTACAAGGTCAACGCCTACTACACGTTCAGTAATAGGATGCTCAACCTGTAAACGGGTATTCATCTCCAAAAAATAGTAGTTTAGCTGATTATCCATTACAAACTCAATGGTTCCGGCGCCTGAATAATTTACGGCTTGGGCTGCTGCAACAGCATGTGCTCCCATATCCATTCGAACTTCTTGATTTAATAATGGAGATGGAGTTTCCTCTACTACCTTCTGATGCCTACGCTGAACTGAACATTCACGCTCAAACAGATGTACAGCATTTCCATGATTGTCACATAAAATCTGGAATTCAATATGGTGAGGAGATTGTATATACTTCTCTATATAAACTGCGTCATCTCCAAAAGAAGACAATGCTTCGGACTTTGCAGAACGAATAGCACTTTCAATATCTTTGGCTTTATGCACCAAACGCATTCCCTTACCACCGCCCCCTGCTGATGCTTTTATCATTACAGGAAGTCCAATTTCTTTTATAACTTTTTTTGCCTCACCAATATCTATAATAGGCTCTGTAGTTCCGGGTACAACAGGAATACCTGCAGCAATCATAGTTTTACGGGCAGTGATTTTATCACCCATAGTATGAATTGCATAAGCATCTGGCCCAATAAAGATTATATTATTTTTTTTACATAACTCTGAGAATTCCGCATTTTCAGATAAGAATCCATAACCCGGATGAACAGCATCAGCTTTACAATCTACAGCTACTTGAATTATCTTCTCTTTATTCAAATAACTCTCTGTTGAAGGAGCAGGACCAATATAATATGCCTCATCGGCATAACGTACATGCATTGCTTTACGATCGGCATCACTATAAACAGCTACAGTTCGTAATCCAATCTCACGACACGAACGCATAATACGTAAAGCAATTTCTCCTCTATTAGCAATAAGCACTTTTTTTATCATAGAATGAGTTGTTTATTCTGGAAGAAATACAGAAAAATATAGGAAGTAAAAAACGAGGGATTTTCCAGAAAGCATCCTGAAAAACCAATATTTATCTGGTGTTCAAACAACTAAAAACACAAAAAAGTTTAGTACTATATACTCAACCACTGTTTAAAAGCTTTTACCCGATCGCGACTTACAACAGCTTCAAAATCATGCTCAGGAATTAAATCCAATTTTAAACGCCCACTGAAATAGGTATGTATCTTTTTAATTGAAGAAATATTCAATATACACTGACGACTAATCTGAAAAAACATTTGAGGGTCTAAGCTCTTTGCAATATCTACTAAAGATTGGTCTAAAGGAAACCTCTCCCCATCAACACTTAATGCAAAAGACAATCCGCAATCTGAGTAAAAATATGCGACATCAGAAACATTAATAAATTGAAAAGAATCGCCAATACGAAACAAAAACCGTTGACGATAAACTACTTTCTCATTCTGTAACATTTCTTTTAATTTCTTCACCTGGCGGAGGTCGAATATAAAACGAAACTTATCATATTTAATAAAAACCTCTTTTAAATCATCTAAAGAAAATGGTTTTAACAAATAAGCAATACTATTTAAATCAAAAGATTGCAAAGCATATTTACTGTATGCAGTGGTCAAAACAATAGGCGCATCAATTTCTACTTCTTGGTAAATAGCAAAACAATTTCCATCTTTCAACTCTATATCTTGAAATATTAAGTCAGGAGTATGATTTGATCTTAACCAGACAATTGATTCTTCAACAGAACATAATTGTCCAACCACCTCTACATCAGGCCGAATCTGACAAATAATTTTTCTTAAGTGATCCGAAATAAAAACTTCATCCTCTATAATTAATACTCTCATAATGACTGATATATAAAAAAGGCAAATAAACTCTAAAACAATCCTTTACCTTCACAACACTTACCTCTTTTCCACTAATTAACTTATAACGCTTTTTAAGATTATTAAGTCCTGTACCCGTCGAATCTGCCAATAAAACTCTTTCCTGAATGTTATTTTCTACTAGTATCCTCTCTTTATCCAGAGTAATATAAATACGTAGAGGCTTTTCATTCGAAAAGGAATTATGCTTTAGAGCATTCGAAATCAGTTCCTGTAATGAACCTGGAGGAAGATAAATTTTAGGAATTCCTACCTGCTTTAAATTAAAATCTAGATACACGCTTTCTCCAAAACGAGTCTTTATCAAAAAGAAATAATCTGAAGCCATTTTCACTTCTTCATCCAGGCTTACTAAAACTCGATCATTCTTTTCAAGAATATACCTTAGCAAACCAGACAGTTTAATTATAAATTCTGATGCTAACTGACTATCAGTATATACAATCGAAGATAGAACACTTAAGGAATTAAATAGAAAATGTGGCTCTATTTGTGCTTTCAATGATCTATATTGAGCAAAAACATTTTCTTTTGCCAAACGCTCTGCTTCCAACTGTTTTTCTTTCATTTTCAAGTCGCTGGCAAAATATTCATTGATAAGGCATCCTGTTAAAAAAAACAACATTAATCCTACTATGAATTCAGGGTGATACCATGGAATTTCATCCCATATATATGCTTTTTTGAACAACAAAATATCGCCATAACGATACAATAAACTATGAATCCATGCTGATATTAATCCAATAAAAAAATAGCACAACAGCTTTAGAAGCTGATTGCTATTGCTATGTTTTTTATTCCACCAATCAACCAAATACCAAGATGACAGCCAAATAAAAAGAAATATAAATGCAAAATACAAGGATCGAATTCCACATGAAAATATAGTTGTAAAACTTTGATCAAAGTGTTTTATAATTAACTGAATGCAAAAAACAGCCAATAACCTTAACCCGAATTTTTTATACTTCCTTGAATTTTTCATAAAAACCCCTTACCCCTAAACCAATCTATTTCTTTATGTATAGCCTTTTCTATAACGGTTTTCTTTAAACCCAAGGACTCTTCAGCTTTCTTTCCGGTAAAATAATTATCTAAACATAAAAGACGCTGATTTACACGTACGAAAACCAAATTCCAACCAAAAACGGAATAAAGAAAGGAAAAAACAGTGGATATAACAACCAATAAAGTTTTAGGTAATGGAAGTAATATTTGTTTACGTTTACTCACCTTTTTAATTAATCGAAAAAGGGAAGCATAAGTAATATTCTCGCCTGCCAATAAATATTTCTCTCCATGCTCTCCAATTTGTAGCGTATTTACAACTACCTCAGCAACATGCCCTACATCTATAATATTCTTACCTCCAGGAGGATAAAAAACAATTCTTTTTTTAAGCGAATGCATCAATAGTTTACCACTCGACAATTTACCATCCCGTGATCCAAGCATAAAAGTTGGAGCTAAAACTAATGCAGGAAAATTCTCATCAGTGGCCTTTTTTATTACAAATTCTTGTGCAAGATATTTACTATAAGCATAACCCGAATCTTTTAACCATGGCATAAACCCTCCTTTTTCATCACCCGGATTTATAATACTACCATTGGTAAAAGCATTTGTTGTACTGATATAGACAAATCGTTTAATTGTATATTTCTGTGATATATGGACAAGGCGTTTTGTAACTTCAAGATTTATTCGTCTTGAATACCAGTAATCGCCAGGAAGCTGACTTGTTGTGGCAGCAGCATGAATTACATAAGAACAATCTTGTATTGCCTGATCTAAATCTTTTTCAGATGAAATATCTCCATAAAAAAGCTCCACATCCAAATCATCCAAGGCAATACAATTACTCCCATGACGAATAATTGCACGTACAATATAGCCCCTTTTCAATAACTCTTCAGCAATATTTGCTCCTAACAATCCATTTGCTCCTGTTAGTAATACTCTTTCAACTAATGGCATTATGCAAAACTTTTTTGAGTAGTAATTTCCTTTACTATAGACTTACGAAAGAAATTTAATTGTAGCCATGTCGGCAGAATCTTTAAACAAAGATAACTGACCTTATTCATTGCACCAGGAATTATTAATGAATCGCCTTTTAAAAGCTGTCTTATACAAATTTGTGCAGTTTCCTCAACCGATAATATCGTGGAACGAACCAATCGATTATGACGACGTATCCTTTCGCTCACCTGGGGATTAGTAGCCATTCCTCCAGGATGAGCAACACTAACAAAAACTCCGGAATCTTTAAGCTCGGAATATAATCCACGAGAAAAAGAATACACAAAAGCCTTTGAAGCAGGATACACAGTTTTAAAAGGCATAGGACTAAATGAAGCCATGCTTGCAATATTCAAAATATGGGCTCTCGAATGCTGCTTCAAATTATCGAGAAGAGAATGAGTCAAAAGAACAGTAGCACGAATATTCAATAACATTATGTTGTCAATATACTCTCGTGATGCTTGATTAAAAGCATTGCTACCTCCTACTCCGGCATTATTAATCAGAATATTAATGTTATACTCTTCATTCAACACCTTAATCAAATGGTTTATCTGAGCATCTATCGTTAGATTTACTTCAAAACAATCAACCTTAATTTTATAATCTCTTTGAAGCTGTGTACCAAATAGCTCAATCTCTTCACCAGGAAGGGCTACCAAAATTAAATTCATCTTCCTGAGTGCACATTCTCTGGCCAATTCCTTACCTAAGCCCATGCTTGCACCAGAAATCAATGTATAAACTTCTTTTTCCATAATCCACTATTTTTTTTCCATATGATTAAAGAATACTTTCAGCAAGTAAAAAGAAATCCCATAGGCCAATATACCTGTTACTATACCTCCAACAAACATTGAAAGAAACACTTCCGATCCTACATTAAATAAGCTCTTTATAAAAGATAGTCCCAAACGAGAAGGAAATTCAAAATTGATTCTTAAGCCTAAAATTTGCTTCCCTAGCCAAAAGTTAAAAGCAAAAACAAAGGCTCCGGTAAGAATATTGGTATTAAAAACAGCAATACATGCTGCTTTTTTATTTAACCCAAAAACAAAAGATAATGTTAGGGCAACAAACATCTGGGCTCCTGGAATTGGCATCATCCCAATAAAAGACCCCATAGCAAAGCCACGAATTATTTTCCTTGGAGGATCTTCAATTGCAATCAGTTTCTTAAATACTCTTTTTCCCATTCTTTTCATTCACCTAGCTCTTTACTTTAATATTGCGTTTAAGTACCCTTGCAAAATCAAAAGTATAGTTAGGGAAGAATTATAGGAAACTATTTCTGGTGAATGGTAGAATAGTGTGGTGAATGGTAAATTACTTCCCCCTCAATTTTCTAAATTTCTCTCTGGCTTCATTGATATATATACTGGCAGGATAATCGGAAATAATCTTTTCATAGAGTTTCATAGCCCCATCATAATCTTTATCCTCATTTTCTTTTAAACGTGCAAGCTTAATAATAGATTCATCCGCCAATAATTCCTGAGGGTAATCATTTATCAAATCTGTATAGCATTTTTCAGCATCTACAGTTTTTCCTTGTTGAATATTTAAATCGGCTTTTAAATATAGGATATCCCCTTTTAGCGGATGATTTTCTGTAAAAGTATATAGTGAATCAAGGAGGTATTTAGCTTGAACGAAATTCTTTTGCTTTAACAAAAGTTCGGCATGAGCATAGACACGTAATGAATTTCCTATAGAATCTTCTTTTAGATTATCTTTAATTCTAAGACTTAAATCCATTGCATCATTGGCAATAAACTTAGTTGTAGCACTCTTCAATACATCCAATAAGCCTTTGGCCCAACCAAACTCGCCCAGATAATAGCTTAATTGTGCATTTTTGAATTTAGCTTCATGACCAATAGGTTCATGCTTCATATCTTTTTCAACTTGCATATACAATAGTTTGGCTTCCCAAACATCTTGTTTATAAACCATTATATCAGCAACAACCAATTTTAATTTAGCCAACATAGATTTTGAAAGTTGAGGAATATCCATAGCTTTATTTAACCATAACAAAGCAGCATCACTTTGACCTAATTGATAGGCTTGAACTTCGGCCATTTCAGTAAGCAAATCAAAAAGAGAAGGCATGATTTGTACTTCCGACAAAAACTGCTCACTATTACTTACCAATTTCTGCAATTTCTTTTTATCGTATATATGCTGATTATCATAAATCTTATATTGAGTCTGAAGCCATCCTGCTTTGGCACGTTCGCTAATCTTCGGATTTTTTTCATAACGTTTATTCAGATAAGCAAAACCCTCTTTCGCAGCTTCAAGCTGATCGTTAGCCAAACAAATTTGTGATAAACTGAGAACATAATGCCCATCTTTTGCAAAGCGCATATCCAATGATTTTGCCTGAATCATGGCCATATCATAATCTTTCTCTTGCATACTGATCCATAGCATCATCTCAAGAAAAGAAGGATTATCTGGACTTTTATGACTTGCTTCAAGGAAAACACTTCTACACATTTCACCTAAACTTCCTTCAACATCATAAGCAAGATAATACTGAAGACGACTTTTTATATAGGATATTTTCTGTGGATTTTCTTTAAGCTGCAGGGCATATAATGTAATCATTTTCTCCATATCACCCTGATACAAAGCTAAAGTGGCTAATTCACTATAAAAATTATATGAGTTCTTAAGTTTCTTTGTCCCTACGTTATAAGTTTTTTGAGCCCAATTATATAGTTCTTTGGAAATAAAACTCCCTCCCACTTGAAGAATCTGATTGCGATCGGGAGCCATATCTTCAATGATTTTTTTAAAAATACGCTCTGCCTTCTTTTCATTTCCTTGCTTAAGACATGCGTATCCATAATCTACCTGAAAACGAACATAATGAGCTTGTCTTTTCAACATTCTCTTTGCCCACTTTTCGGCATCTCTATATTTTTCGACTTTAATTAATGATCTGTAGAGGTAGGAATAAATATACTGACTGCTACGTGTTTCCAAAATACGCTCAAGAATAGGGATTGCTTTTTCAAACTCTCCTTGATTATAATATAGGATTGCTAGGTTTTGATCGGAAGCTTTTTTCTTTTGAGCTTTCTGACCAATAGGTACTTGCCTGATTTGACTTTGAGCAGAAGCCGGAGATATAAAAGAGAATATAAGAAAAACAGAAATAATAAGGATAGAGAATTGGCGCATTGGGAATTGGTTTTTGGAAATTACAAAGGGGCTTTTAAAAAAAGCCCCTTATATATAATAGATATTATATCATATCAAATCCAGTATATTTTTGCAATACCTTTGGAATACGGATTCCTTCTTCACACTGATTATTTTCAAGAAGAGCAGCCAAAATTCTTGGCAATGCCAAAGCACTTCCATTTAGAGTATGTGCCAATTGAGTTTTTCCGTTATTTCCTTTAAAACGAAGCTTCATTCTGTTTGCCTGATAGTTTTCGAAATTAGATACAGAACTAACCTCTAACCAACGCTCTTGAGCAGCAGAATAAACTTCAAAATCAAATGTCAACGCAGAAGTAAAAGATACATCTCCTCCACAAAGACGAAGCACACGGAAAGGCAATCCAAGCTTGCGCAATAGATTAGCTACATGAGCTTTCATTTCCTCAAGAGTTTCATATGATTTATCAGGATGTTGAATTTGTACAATCTCTACCTTATCGAACTGATGAAGACGATTTAATCCACGAACATCCTTACCATAAGAACCTGCTTCACGACGGAAACACTGAGAATAGGCAACATTTTTTACAGGAAAGTCAGCCTCTTTTAGGATAACATCTCTGTAGATATTAGTTACGGGAATCTCTGCTGTAGGGATTAAATATAAATTATCTTCTCCTACATGATACATCTGACCTTCTTTATCAGGAAGCTGACCAGTACCATATCCTGAAGCCTCATTCACCATCAAAGGAGTTTGATATTCAAGATATCCAGCATCAGCGGCTTCATCTAGGAAGAAATTAATCAAAGCACGTTGAATACGAGCACCTTTACCTCTATAGAAAGGGAATCCCGCACCAGTCACTTTACTTCCCAAATCAAAGTCGATAATTTTATATTTATCTGCCAACTCCCAATGAGGTAATGCTTTTTTTGATAATTGAGGAATCTTTCCCTCTTCAGAAATTACTTCATTATCAGCATCACTTTTTCCTGCAGGAACACTTGCATGAGGGATATTTGGAATTTCATACAAGGCTTTTTCCAAATCTGCCTTAACCTGATCCAACTTTTCCTTAAGCTCTTTGTCCTTAATCTTAAGTTCAGCAGTGCGGGTCTTGGTTTCATTAGCTTCTTTTATCTTTCCTTCTTTGAAAAGCATTCCAATTTGCTTAGCCAGGGAGTTAGATTCAGCTTTAATATTATCTAATTCACTTTGAGTAGATTTTCTCTGATCGTCTAGCTCAATCACTTGCTTTACAATTTCTGCTGCATCAAAATTTTTTACAGCCAGCCTTTCAACTACAAGGTCAAGATTTTCTCTAATATAATTTACCTGTAACATGATTTCAAGAAGTATTAATTCAATAGAATAAAATGTAGATTATCCTACATTTTTCCAAACGAGCCACAAAGGTAATAATTTTAAATTCGTGTTGCGTGTTTGCTACTTTGTGTTTCGAAAGACGAAATACAAAACAAAAAAAAGAGCCATCCAAATAGGACAGCTCTCTTTAAATTTTACAAGATCTTATTTTTAAGCTTCTTTGTTTTCAACAACAGAAACATAAGACTTGTTATCTCTTTTCTTGCGAAACTGAACAGTTCCGTCAATTAATGCGAAAAGAGTGTGATCTTTACCAATGCCAACATTAGCACCAGGATTGTGCTTAGTACCTCTTTGACGTACTAAAATGTTTCCAGCTTTAGCAAACTGACCACCAAAAATCTTTACACCTAAGCGTTTGCTTTCTGATTCTCTACCGTTGTTAGAACTACCGGCACCTTTCTTATGAGCCATAATATTATTCTTTTAAAAATTCTAAACTAAATTAAAACGTAATTTAGGTTAAGGTAACCTGTAAGTATCAGATTAGGCAACGATGTTTTCGATAACAATCTTGCTCAAATACTGACGATGACCATTGGATTTCTGATAACCTTTTCTTCTTTTCTTCTTGAAAACGGTTACTTTATCTCCTTTAAGGTGCTCTAGAACCTTAGCAGACACTTTCGCTCCTGCTACAACTGGAGTACCTACGTTGATATTACCATTATTATCAACCAAAAGAACTTTGTCGAATTCAACAACAGTTCCTTCTTCTTGTTCTAAGCGATGAACAAAAAGGTTCTGGTTTTTTTCAACTTTAAACTGTTGACCAGCTATTTCTACGATTGCGTACATTAGATTAAACCTTTAATTATCTTGCTTTTTCGGGTTTGCAAAATTAGTAAAAAAAAATTCCCAACAAAGAAATCTTTAAATTTATTTTCCCCTAATTGTCACTCACTTAGTAGTTCTTGCTAGAATTCCTTTAGTTGACGGGGCATTTATTAAAAATATACCTGCCAAAATCAAACCCGACCACATAAATGATCTCAATTCAATAGTCTCTCCATCAAAAATTCCCCAGAGAATTGCAAATACAGGGATTAAATAAGTTACTGAAGATGCAAATATGGGTCCAGACATCTTTATCAATCGGTTAAAAATGATATAAGCCATGGCTGTTCCCACCAACGACAGGATACTAACGTACATAAATCCGTTTATAGTACCGGGGGTATACAGTAAATCAACAAAATAACCACTAAAGGCCAGATAGCCTACCACTACAGGCATCCACAAAAGAAAACTAATGGCCGTAATTTGAAAGGAAGGGATATGACTTAATTTCTTTTTTACCAGATTGATATTTACACCATATAATATAGTCGCGATAATAGGTAAAACAGAATATTCTATATTCTCCAGAGATATACCTTCTTCACTTTGTGATAGTATCAAAAATATTGCGCCGGAAAAACCAAGAAACACACCACTTAATTTCTGTTTGGTAATACTTAACTGAAAAAAAGAAAATCCAATAATCAATGTAAAAATAGGAGTTAAGGAATTTAAGACTCCTGCTACAGAACTGTCGATCTTTGTTTCGGCAAATGCAAAAAGAAAAGCAGGACCTACCGAGCCACAGAAACCTGAAACCAGTAGATAGAATTTTTCTTGGGCATTATACTTCTTAAGTTTTCTAATTACAAAAGGAGATAATGCAACAGAGGAAATAGCTACGCGAAGTGCTCCCAGTTGCGATGCCGACATATATATAAGTCCCTTTTTAATCAAAATAAAGGAACTACCCCAAATCATTGCCAATAACAAAAGCAGCAACACAGTAGAAAATTTACTCCCTTTCATCCTAATATTCTTAACATTTTCAATAAAAACTACTTCATTTCAAGTTTACCCCCCTATGAATAACAGGATAAAATACCTAAACCAACACCTAAGGAAAGAAATTATTCAACACGTCTAATATTTTTTTTAAAAAAACTCTCTGACAGAAAAAACTCCTTTTTTTTTCTAAATTCTTATGTTTTATAAGCAAAGAATACAGAAGAGAATGCAATATCTATAAGAAATCATCCTTAAAAAGCATCATAACATAATATACATCATTCTCTAGGCATATTATTTCATAAAAACATATAGTATCCATTATAATTCTCCCATATAAATACGGACAAAAAAAGATGAGTAAAATTTCAAAAATCACCTTTTGTCTATTCAAGCACCACCCTATTTCCATAGTATACAGAGCAAAACAGCATTGATTTAGTCTAAAGAAAGAAAAAAAGTGAGAAAATGCTCATGCGCAGAATATGCATTAGTACTATCTTTGAATTGTAATTTTTTGAGTGATAATGATATAAGCATTCTACCACAAGGTTTAGCATATAGTAAATATCATATAGTTCTTACACTTAATATCAATACAAAAGGGAGCGATTAGGAGAAACGCTCATTACCTAGTATCGATAAATGTATATACTATATGCTTTACCTCCTTCGGGATAATGTATGGGATCCTGAAGGAATAAAGGGAAATGCTTTCAGAAAAAACACTAGTTTTTTCAATTTCATGTGCTAAATGTTTATCGTATGGTGAAAACTGGGCATAGTTCCCAGTATAAAGCGTATTCTTAGGTCTGAAAAAAACAGGAGTAATATTAATCCTTGCAATCTAACAAATATTTTTTCAGACAATAAGTCTCTCAGGATTGGTTAATTTTTGGGGATAAAAATTATCAGGAATGACTCTTAGAAGAGACAATACGCTAAAATGTTCTTACATCGGGTAAAAAAAAGGGGCTATGCTCCTTTTTTTTTATTTTTGTGCCCTAAATTCAGAATGGAAATTACATGATATCAATAAATAATCTATCAAAGCATTATACAGGTAAGGACCTTTTTTCTAATATCAGTTTTCAGGTTTACGAAAAAGAACGAATAGGTCTTGTTGGGAAAAATGGCTGTGGGAAAACCACACTAATGCGAATTATCTCAGGATTGGAAGAGAGTTCAAGCGGGGAAGTAATCCTTTCTTCAGGAATGCAAATAGGTTATTTAGAACAAGAACTCAAAACAAAAGCTACAGGAACTGTATTTCAGGAAACTCAAAAAGCATTCGACGATATCTTTGATCTTAAGAAAAAGACTCATAAGATTGGAGAAGAAATACAAAACCGTGAAGATTATACCAGCCCCGAGTACTTAAAGTTAATAGAAACCCTAAGTACTATAGACGAGCAAATTGCCATCAAAGGGGGAAACACCATGGATGGCGACACAGAAAAAGTTCTGTTGGGTTTGGGATTTAAATCGTCTGATTTTACACGTCCACTTGCCGAATTCAGTAACGGATGGCAAATGCGTGTTGAACTGGCAAAAATATTACTTAAAGCTCCAGAGCTATTACTTCTGGATGAGCCTACCAACCACCTCGACATTGAATCTATTCAGTGGCTGGAATCATACTTGATAAATTATTCGGGATCATTACTACTGGTGAGCCACGACCGTGCATTCCTGGATAATGTATGTAAGCGTACTATCGAAATTTCAAAGGGAAAGGTATACGATTACAAAGCATCTTATTCTGTCTATGTTGGAATGAGAGAGGAAAGGGTAAATCAGCAGCAACTCGCCTTTGAGAATCAACAAAGGGAAATTAAGGACATCCAAAAGTTTGTCGAACGATTTAGATATAAATCGACAAAGGCTAAGCAAGTTCAATCGAGAGTAAAGCATCTGGAGAAAATGGATGTCATTGAAATCGATAATATAGACAAACAACAAATTCATTTTCGCTTTCAGCCTGCACCAGCAAGTGGGAAGGTGGTTCTGGAAACCGATAAGCTTTCAAAGAACTACGATCAGCTAAATGTTTTGAATGATATTGAGTTTGCTTGTCTTCGAGGAGATAAAATTGCTTTTGTAGGTAAAAACGGGGAAGGAAAAACTACCCTTTCCAGAATTATTGTCAACGAAATTGGTTATGAAGGCGACCTAAAATATGGGCATAATGTAAAGATTGGTTACTATGCCCAAAATCAAGGTGAAACTCTTGACGAAAGCAAAACTGTTTTTGAAACCATAGACGATGTAGCCAAAGGCGATATAAGATCTAAAATAAGAAGTATACTTGGTGCTTTCTTGTTTGGGGAAGAAGATATGGATAAAAAAGTAAAGGTTCTTTCGGGAGGAGAAAAAGCCCGCCTTGCTCTTGCAAAGCTTCTTCTTGAACCTTATAATCTGTTGATTCTGGATGAGCCTACCAACCACCTGGATATGCTATCGAAAGATGTTCTGAAAAGTGCTCTTTTAAGCTATGATGGTACACTTATTGTGGTTTCTCACGATCGTGATTTTCTTCAAGGCCTTACCAATAAGGTGTTTGAATTTAAGAATAAAAAGGTGAAACAACACCTTGGCGATATCTACGATTTTCTTCAAACTCTAAAGATTGAACATCTGAAAGATCTTGAAGAGATAAATAAAAACAACAGCCAGAAAAAAGAAAGTTCGTCAGAGAATAAAATTAAATACGAACAAAGAAAGCAGATCGAAAAAGAGTTGCGTAAGCTAAGATCTCAAATAGATGCGTCGGAAAAGGAAATTGAGCGATTAGAAAGCGAGATCGAAATCAAAGATCAAATGATGGCCGAACCCGAAAAATATGCAGAAAGTATTCAGTCGGGTCAATTATACAAGGAATATAATGAACTGAAGGTGCTTTTGGAACAAGAAATGGAAAAATGGGAAGACACCCAACTTCAACTTGAATTAAAGACTGAAGAAAAAGATACCATTTAAATATTCGGTCCTATATGTCTTGCTTTAATCATATATTTGATTGCTGGGCAAAATTGCGATTTATGATGCCGTGTTTATTTGAATACAGAGACGCAATGATTGCGTCTCTACGGGGAAAATTAATATTTAAATTTGATTCAAAATGATACAAAATAATTATTTGATTATAATGGCCGGAGGGGTAGGCAGCAGATTTTGGCCAATGAGTACTGCTGAAACTCCTAAACAATTTCTTGATATCTTAGGTTTGGGCAAAACTCTTATTCAGCAAACCATTGAACGCTTTGATGGTATTGTAGATCCAAAAAACATATTGGTTGTTACTTCCAAAGCCTATAAAGCTATTGTTCAGGAACAATGCCCCGAGCTTAAGGAAGAGAACATTCTTCTTGAACCTTGTATGCGAAATACTGCTCCATGCATTGCCTATGCTTCATATAAAATAGCTAAGGAAAATCCGAACGCAAATATAGTTGTTGCTCCTTCAGATCATTTAATTACAAATACTAATGACTTCCAAAGCGTTGTTCGTAATGGTTTAAAATTCGTTTCTGAAAACGAAGCTCTTCTAACCATAGGCATACAACCTCACCGCCCGGAAACCGGATATGGCTATATTCAAATTGAAGATCCAAAAACTACAGAAATAATTAACCCTGTTAAAGCATTCAAGGAAAAGCCAAATCTTGAAACTGCCGAATCTTATATTAAAGCAGGAAACTACTTCTGGAATTCAGGAATCTTCTTTTGGTCGGTAAAATCTATTATCACAGCAATAGAAACACATATTCCTGAAGTTGCAGAAATATTTCAAAGAGGAAATGCTGTTTACGGAAGCAGTAAGGAACAAGAATTTATAGATAGCGAATACCCTGGATGTATAAACATATCTGTAGATTATGGTATAATGGAAAAAGCAAATAACATTTTTGTACATTCCGGAGATTTTGGCTGGAGCGATCTTGGCACTTGGGGTTCTTTATGGGAAAAAAGAAGTAAAGACAATCAAGGAAATGCAGTAGTAGGAGATGAAGTAAAGCTTTTTGATTCATCGAATTGTATTGTTCATATGCCCGAAAACAAAAAGGTAGTAATTCAAGGTCTTGAAGATTATATTGTTGTTGAATCTAAAGGAACTCTTCTAATTTGTCAGAAAAAAGAAGAGCAAAGAATTAAAGAATTTCAAAAGTAATTCGCTACAAAGCAGGAATATTCATTGAATATCAAGAAGAAATCTATTGAATAGTCCTGCTTATTCGATGGGTTATCATCACTTTATTAAAACACTAAAGTACAATAGACCATATAAATTTTCAGTTCCTCTGATGGGACAATTCACGTCTCTGCAGTAGGGACAATTTTTGTTTGTATGAAAAAGAAATTTATTTTTCTATTTACTATTATCTTAACAAGTATGCTCTTTATAACTACTCAAGTACCAAGATTGATTGTAGAACCAAGGCATCATATAATTCGCCTTTTCAGTCATTTTAAGAAAAAAGACAATACTATTGAAGAAGCGATTTATAAGGGAGAGAAATTTGAAATTCAAACTTTTGATCACTTAAAACTTCAAGGAGAAATTATATCTCCTAAAGTAGATTGTAAAGGAAACATAATTCTTCTTCACGGAATTCGTGCAAATCGACAAGGAATGATGCGGCAGGCCAATAAACTCGTTGAAATGGGTTATAGATGCATTCTTCTTGATTTAAGAGGACATGGCGAAAGTGAAGGCAAATATTGTAGCTTCGGATTCTATGAAAAGAAAGATATAAGCACCCTTATCAATTCTTTGGAAACCCGAAATTATACGTATAACCTTGGCATTTTGGGCCATTCGATGGGCGCTGCAATAGCCATTCAATGTATGGAATTGGATAAAAGAATTGAGTTTGGTATAATCGAAAGTGCATTTTCCGACCTAAAAACGACTACTTGCGATTATATTAAAAGCTATTTGGGCTTTAAAATCGAATATCTCTACAATTACTTTATTAGAAGAGCTGAAAAAATTGCTCATTTTCACTTCGAAGATGTTATACCCGAAAATAGTTGCAAAAACATTCAACAAGATGTTCTTGTATTTCACGGAAAAACGGATAAAAAGATAAGTATTGAATATGGGCAGAATAACTTCAAAAACATGGCTTCGAAGAATAAAAAGCTAATGGAAGTTCCCGGAGCAAATCATACTGATGTGGATATTATTGATCGTGAACGCTTCTATCTGGAAATCCAGAAATTCTTTGACAGACGAAAAGAATTGGCTTTGAAACAAAGCTAAAGCTGTTTCTGCATCAAATGTATAGAACGACTTTCGTTTCAAACTAGCAAACACTAAGATCAATATAAGTCGGCCGCATACCCTTACGGTCGACTACCGTAATACCCTACGGTCGACTATCGTAATACCCTACGGTCGACTATCGTAATACCCTACGGTCGACTATCGTAATACCCTACGGTCGACTACCGTAATACCCTACGCTCGACCAGATCCTACTCTTACGCCCGGTTTCTATTAGAATAGATAAAGCAACCTTACAGACAAAGATATAACTATTGATTGCTGATATGTAGTTGTTTGCTGATATATAATTGTTTAGATTTGTTCTACATTTTTTTAATAATCCAAGTAAATAACCAAAGAGAAATTATGAAAAAGTCAATTATCTTTCTCTTGTTATCATTGGTTTATTTTAATGCCCGAGCAAGTAAAGATTGGAATGTTCGGCATAATAAAGTAAACAATGGGAATGAGATTGTTTTTAATGCCCAAAATTTTAGTTTGAGTGATGTTAAAATTGAAGGCAACAATTACTGTACAATTAATTTCGATGGGGGAATTAAAAACGACAAAGCAGGTTGGGCTTCCCTACCCTATGTGCACGCTTCGTTGCTGAGAGACAATTCAGAGAAGCCTCAATTAGAGATCGAAATTCTGGAATCGGAAGAAATAAAACTTCAACACCCTCTTGTTCCTGCAAAGAAACATTTCTTTAGATATGAGGGTAAGAAGGAAAATGTTATCGCCATAAACCCAAAATCTATCGTAGATGAATGGTATCCTCAAAATGCAATTCAACTATCCGAGCCATTTTGTTTTCGCAAAAACCAAGGCATTAGCGTTTACTTCTATCCTTTTCAGTATAATGCAAAGAAGCAAATTCTAAAGGTAATTTCAAAAGTTAGGGTTAAAGTAATTGAAAACAAGAATAGTCTAAAAAGCAACATTGCTTTTGATCGTGTAATCCCTGAAGAACAAATCTGTCAGAATATATTTATAAACTATAATCAAAGTCGAAAAAAGGCAGATCTAAAGCATAAAGAAGATGGCGAACTTCTTATTCTTGTAACAAAAGAAGACGAACTTGAAGTGGGTCGCTATGCTCAATGGAAAGTCAAAAAAGGGATAAAGGTAACTACCATAGTTTGCGACTCGGCAAGCTATGCAAAAGACTATATAAAGGAAGCATACGACAAAAATCCAAAAATCTTTTATGTACTAATTGCTGGCGACTGGCTAGATATTCAATCGATATATAATAAAAACTATCGCGGACTAACCGATCCTGTATTGGGATGTGTTTCTGGAAATGATCAATTACCAGATCTTGCCATTGGACGTTTTTCGGGAACCACCTCCGATGAAATTCGTGCACAGGTAGCAAAAACCATTCGATATGAAAAAGAACCCGATATGAATGGCGAATGGTATTCGAAGCATCTCGGAATAGCTTCTGACGAAGGTGAAGGTAAAAATCCTGACGATAGTGAAACCGATACGGAACATATGGATATAATATGGACTGAGCGATTGAAAGATTTTACTTATACCGAAAACACTAAACTTTACGACGAGCCCAATAGTCAAGTTAGCCGAATGGACGTATATAATGCAGTAACAAAAGGAGTAGGCTTAATAAACTATATCGGACATGGAAGTCAGATTTCATGGCGCACCAGCGGTTTCGATTCCGAAAACATAAAGGGTTTGAATAACGAGCAAATGCTTCCTGTAATCTTCTCTACTGCATGCGACAACGGAATGTTTAATGGCAGCAGAGTTTGTTTTGCCGAAGCATGGCTCAGAAATCCTAAGGGTGGAGCCGTTGCAATGCTGGCATCAAGTATTGGACAAGATTGGGCTTCTCCAATGCGAGGTCAAGACTATATGATGGATATATTGATTGGCGGCTATGATTACGACAAAAAGCCCGGTAATGGAATCAATACCAAAGAACAACGAACATTATTGGGATCTGTAGTGCTAAATGCATTCGCTTTAATGTATACCGAAAGTCAAGGATATTGGGATGTTGTAACCATTCATACCTGGACAACCTTTGGCGACCCATGCCTGCAGATAAGAACCGCTAAGCCTTCAAAACTCAATGTAGAAGCAAATTCATTCGGAACAGAAAGCCCATTCAAAGGAAAGGTGCTAAGCGAAAACAAACCCGTAGAAAACGCTCATGTATGTATCTCTCAAGGACCTATAGCCTATTCAGGATATACCGACAAAGATGGTAAGTTTGATATCAATCATAATCTTGGCAAAGGAATAGCTTCAATGGTAGTTACAGGTTTCAATACAGAAACCATAGTGCAAGAAGTTAAAATTGTCGATAATGTAGGCTTGGAAGAAACCTTTAGCCAAAATGATATTCAAATCTTCCCAAATCCAAACTCTGGTATTTTCCATATCAAGTTCAATAATTCACAGGAAGAAGACTACACCATAAAAGTTGTAAACATTAATGGCAAGCTTGTATACAATAAGCAAATCACTTCCGATGGAAGCTTATCTCATAAGGTACAACTCGCAGATAAAGATATTTCTTCAGGAGTGTATTTCGTGCAAATTATGGGAAAAGAAGGAATTAAGACAGAAAAGTTTGTTGTTAGATAAGGATTAAACACAAGGTATTTATCGCAAAACCAAGCAGTCAGGATCTTTGATCCTGACTGCTTTTATTTAGGGGTTCAAAACACAAATCATAAACCCACGCCCCCCATCCGGCCTAGGTTTTAAGGCTGGGGACCCACAGGCAAGTCAATCGCAAAAAATACACCCAG
>JBGRQE010000058.1:0-22340 GCA_041725955.1 Bacteroidales bacterium | reverse complement strand
CCCTGCGGTCGACGATAGCATACCCCTGCGGTCGACGATAGCATACCCCTGCGGTCGACGATAGCATACCCCTGCGGTCGACGATAGCATACCCCTGCGGAAATATAAACAACAAAGGCTGCGTGTTTGCGCAGCCTTTGTTATTCCATTTTGCATACTTTTATCTAATTGTATATTCCAGTTCGGAAGTACCAATACGCAATTTCCTACTTTCGCGTGCCGAATTCCGAATCTCGAGTCTATAAGTTCCTGCTTCCAGAGTGGGCACAACAAACCTAAGGGTTCGTGGTTCATTATCGCGCATTTTTTGAATCACCACCTCATCGCCCGATTCTTTATTTATAAGAAACACACCGGCACCAACTGGTCCTTCATGAATTTTAAGGTTACGTCCTTTCACCTCAACCACCCCACCTGGGCTTAAAGTATCATTATCAGTATCGGAGGCAAAATCGTAGATATTTTCAATAATAGCACGGTCGAAATCAGGATCAACATAGTGTGGATTAATTTCGCGTGCTGCTTTCTTGATTCTTTTATTCGGAACAACACCTACTCTTATTTCATGAGATTCTCGATCGAAGCGGGCATCTTTATTTTCAAAAGTTCCAGCAATATTCAAAGAAACACTAATCCATTCATCGCGATATTCGTGACCTTTTTGAATATACTTGATAATGGTTTTCCAATAGGCCTCAATTACAGCTTTCGATTCGGTTTCTTTTAATATCGAACCAGGTCCAGTAATCGTTTCAAGTAAATCGGCGCTATTTTCAATAATTGAGTTTACATGTTTAGCAATAAAGTCGTCTTCATTGTCTTTGGTTAATTTGTTTTCAAACAGAGTATACTCCATAATAAAAGTTATTTGGTTTTACAATAGTTTAGGAAGTAAGAGCTTTGCAGGAAAAATAAATAGAGTTTAGTTTGGCTGTGGTGCCCCTACTGAATAAAGAAGCAAGTTAAGGAATTTTGAAATAACATAGGGCTTATCAATAGTTAAAAAAACATAAAAAACACAAACCTTCGACTAAAAATCTACCAATCAGAAAGAAAACATATAAAAATTGAATCAGAAAGCCTGCTTTTGCGAGCACACTATTCTTAGGCAATCTATTCCTGTGATGATATCACAGGAAAAATTAACCTATGCCTCGGGTATGTTATAACTTAATTGATTTGAGATCCATATTTATTTCATCCATATTGAATTCATTGGGATCATGCTCACATTCATCCATCCACTCAGTAAAATCTTCATAGCTTGGATGTTTTGGGTCTTTAATAGCTGTTAGCATTTCTTCATATCCCCAAATTCCCCCACAGTCTTCTATAGGGCCATTCATTTTACCCTTTATACAAATTGGATGCAAAAGTTTTGTATCTACTTCGATTTTTTCGAGCTTGAGAATATGTCTCCAATTATCACCAAAATCATATGTATAAGAAATCTTATCGCCCTCAACTAGTTTTAAATCATCTATTACAGTATTTCTTTCCGGCAAAGTTTTTACTTTAGGAAAAAAGAAATCATCGTCATCTGCATCTTCATCATCTGAAATCCTAATATTATTATATTCAAAATCATGCAAGTGATAATTTCCCCAGCCCATTATAATTTGTATTACACTGTGAAGTTTAAGAAAGCTGTCGCTTCCATTAATTTTAAATCTCCTCCAGATGGGGGGTTTTGCACCTTGAATATCGATTCTAAACTGATAAATCTTACTTTTCATATTATCTTTTATTATCAGACCGGAAATTAATTAAATAGTTATTAAATGCTCAAGACGGAATAATTATAACTCATATCAACTCTTGAAAACATAGGGTACAAAAATAATCTAACAAATTGGGAAAAACAACATTACATTAAAACAACTACAAACCTCGTTATGGGTGTGGCTTCGACTACGCTCAGCCACCGGATAAGATCACCGAGCGGAGCCGAGGTGTGGCTTCGACTACGCTCAGCCACCGAAGACCCAGGTCCCTGAGCGGAGCCGAAGGAACCTAGCTATAATTCTTATAATGGCTCTCATTTTTACAATCAGCAAGCTCAGCTAATTTCTCCAACTGACCATTAATCAAAGCCTCTTTCTTTTTTCTACTCCATCTTTGAATCTGCTTCTCTCTATAAAAAGCTATATCTATTCTATCATACTCTTCATAGTAAACAAGTTCTACAGGTAGTCTCTTTCGGGTGAAATTAGCACCTTCTCCATTTTCATGTTGTCGCAATCGCAATTCTAGATTCTTTGTACTTCCAGTGTAATAACTACCATCTGAACATTTTAGGATATAGGTATAGCCTTTCATAATTACTATTGTTTAATTTGTATTGGGTGTGGCTTCGACTACGCTCAGCCACCGGAGATTGGATAAGATCACCGAGCGGAGCCGAGGTGTGGCTTCGACTACGCTCAGCCACCGGAGGACCCAGGTCCCTGAGCGGAGTCGAAGGGACATTTAGTCTAAGACCAGTAATGCTTGTACCATAACCCATGGAAAGGTCTCAAATATCTAGGAGGTTTTCACACAAAACCTAGGAGGTTTTCATCAAATATCTAGAAGGTTTTCACACAAAACCTAGGAGGTTTTCGCCAAATATCTAGGAGGTTTTCATATAAAACCTAGGAGGTTTTCGTCAAATCAATGGTAAGGGGGCTGGTGATTGGTATGGACAGTGGCAGTGATTGCTATGGCAATTGGTGGACATTAGCCAACAACAAAGGACTAAAAACAAGACATAAAAAAAACCGCCTTAAACAAGACGGTTTTTTTTGTAGCCCCTAGTGGAATCGAACCACTATCTAAAGTTTAGGAAACTTCCGTTCTATCCGTTGAACTAAGGGGCCTCCATTTTTTAACGGCGCAAAGTTCCTTAATTTTTTTAAATTTTCCTAACCTAAAAATAGTAATTTATATCTTATAACTTTTAAACTGCATTCATTTGCAGCAGATATAATTTAGAATCCTATATCTACTGGATTACTATTCGTCGGCTACAGACTTTTTTCTCATTATTTATTCTGAGCATATATATCCCTGGTGTATGGGTGCTGATATCAATTTTGTTTTTTTCGTTATCCAGCTTAATACATTGTATTAACAGACCTTCAAGGTTATATATATTTAAAACTCCTCCTCTATATGCTTTTGGCTGCTCAATGGTTATATAGGAATTGGCTGGATTTGGATAAATATTTACAGAATAATTGTCTTTATTCTCGTCAATACCAACATTTTCTATATTTAAAAGTTCCAATAAATTTTCTTTCCCGGGATTAAATACTATCGACTCAATATCTTTCTTTACTCTTAACTCAATTTTCTCAAAAGCTTTTTCCTGAAAATATCTTACACGCTCAACACTACCATCAGTATATTTAACATCTATAAGGTTGGTCATCTTGAAGACTTCAGTATTAGACTGTTTTTCCTCTTGCTTTGAATAAATAATTAATCGCTTATTTTCAGATTGATAATCCCATGAAATGCTATAAAGAGGAAAAGAACTTCCATAATACCATTGTTGTAAAAACCATGAATAATCTTTCTTACAAACCTCTTTTACAACCTCAAAGAAATCTTCGGCAGCAGCACATCCTCCTTTAAATTTGTGTTGGTATTTTTTTAAACATGCAAAAAATAAATCATCATTATTAATCTCATTTCTTAGCATATGAAGAATCAATGCTCCCTTACAGTATGTTGTTGCATAATCAAAAATTCGGTGAGCTCCTCCTTCAGCAATCTCCTGATCGCTTATATAAATAGACTTCCCTTCTTCATCTCTGGCTTGCTTTGATCTGGAATATAACCATTCGCTAGCATCTTTTTCCTTTCCAAGCTTTTCTAAAATCAGATATTGAGCATAAGTAGAAAAACCTTGATGTAACCAAACATGATTCCAGGAACAGGCAGTAACATTATTCCCAAACCACTGATGGGTCAATTCATGCGCTATGGTTTCAACATCTACACACCCCATAAAACTCAAGGTTTGATGTTCCATACAAGCATAGAATGGCACCTGCACATGTCCGTACTTTTGCTTTCTATATGGATACAAACCAAAAATATCGTCTAAGTAATCCATAATATCCAATACATGAAAAAAGCGATGCTTTATATGCTTTATATTTTCTTTACGATTATAAACATAATTTTGAATGGAGAAAGTCCCCTGCTCACTACCTAAATAAGAAAAGAAATATGAATATCTATAATAATCCGCCACAGCAAAAGCTATTGAAAAATAAGTTATAGGCTCATTATTCACCCATACAAAACAATGCTTCCCATTGTCTAAATCACGCACTTCCTTTAATATTCCAACAGAACATGCAGTATATTTCTTATCGCAAGTAATATTTATCTGAAGATGATCAATACGATCCTTTAGATCTTGCTTACATGGAAACCAATCTGAAGCAAAGAATGGTTCGGAACATGAAAATGTTACAGGAATATTGTCATAACCCAAATCATGGTAAATACCATAATTTAAAATATCTTTTTTATTTAACCCAACTCCATAAGGGACTTCAGACGAACGAAAATAATCAATTTCTACATTAAAAACATCTCCTTTTTTTAAAAAAGGAACATAGGCAATAACATCTTTATTTACTCTATCATAAGATATTAACTTTCCATTGACTTTAAAATTATCAATTTTTATCTGAGGATGCAGCTCAATTACAAAATACAAAAACTGATCTTTCAATACTTTTGCCTCATATACTATATTCCCTTTTATTTCTGTATTTAAGGGCGAGACTTCAATATTTAAAGTAGCAGCTTTTAAATCATACTTTTGCTGCTCAAATTTGGTATCTATTTTTTTTAAAGTTCCTGTATCCGTCAGCTGCTTTGAGATAGAATCCTCCAATCGATTATAAAAAGAAAGACTTAGTAAGTTATCCCCATATGACAACTCAAATAAACATAGAAAAATAATAATAGCAACAGACCCCTTTTTCACACGACACATAATTCTGGTTTTGGTTAGAAGAATCGACAATTTAGTATTTTTTTTTATTTCATGATTTGATTTTTAATGTTTCGTGTTTGATGTTTAAAACATCAAACACGAAACATGCAAAACACACAAAAAGGCTCTCTACCTTACTACAAGTTTTTCTCGCTTACCAATTCCTTCTAGAATTATCTCAACAATATAAACTCCTTTAGACAATTCTCCTGTATTAATATTTACCCGATTTCCTTTAAAGAAATCAGAATGTACTTTATCTCCCAGCTCCGAATAAACATTGACAATCCCAGATTCTACTGATGAATTCAAAATAACTTGACAATAATTATCTGCTGGATTAGGGGAAAGCATAAAATGAGGAGTATTTTCATATTCTGGTAATCCTAATTTTAAAGAATAAATTTCCTGTAAATTTTTCAATTCCGGATCAAATTCAATACTTATCACTTTCTTATCGATAGGAAAAACAAAGTCTTGTATATTTTCTGTTTGTTCCATCCTTAATATTTGGCTATCGCCATCTTCAAAAATAACTTTCACCTCATTAGTCATTCTAAAAAAAGGAGTAGATTCATAATAAGGAGATTGCTTTAATGAAATGGTAATTTCCTTTTTATCATCATCATACCACCATTTTACGTTGTAGCCGGGATATCCTTTACCATAATACCATTGATCAAGAAAATACTGGAAATCTTTTCCACTCACATTCTTAACTACAGCGAAAAAATCTTCGGCAGTAGCCACACTGTTTTTAAACTCGTTTACATAAGTTTTAAGAATATTAAAAAACACCTGATCATCATTAATCTCATTGCGCAACATATGTAAAACTAAAGCCCCCTTTCTGTAGGTAGATCCATAATTAAATATCCTAGCTTCATTTCCAATATAAACATCATTCTCGGGCACATACACAGATAAATAAGGAGAATATTTTGCATAATACAATGCTTCATTCAACCATTTTTTTATAGCATCCTCACTTTTATTTATCTTTTCAAAATACAAATACTCCGAATAGGATGCAAAACCCTCATTAATCCATATATGACTCCATGATTCACAAGTTACATAATCGCCAAACCACTGATGGCCTAATTCATGAGCAATAATATCCGGACGAAAAGTTCCCATTGTGCTCATGGTTTGATGTTCCATAGCTGAACCTCCCATTGGAGCTAGGGTATGACCATATTTTTCTTTATAAAAAGGATAAAGCGAGTACAATTCGCTGAACACTTCAATCATGCCTTTTGTCTCATTAATATCATCCTTTAGATCTTGTAATGCTCCTGGTTCATCATATATATAATTCTGAATCAACAATCCTTGCTCATTCTCAATCCCTTCAGGTTTTGCGTAAAAAGAATACTCCTGATAATCGGAAACAGTAAAAGAAATCAGATAATAAGCAATCGGATAATGGCTCACCCATTCATATCTTAACTTATCACCTTCTATCTCAGTGGTATTTACAAGCAAGCCTTGAGATCCTGCTTTATATTTCTTATCACAAGTAAGATAAATATAGGTTGAATCGGCTTTATCCGTTAAATCTTGCTTTACAGGAAACCACTCTATAGCAGATAAAGGTTCGGATAAAGTATAGGTTACAGGAGTACCTTTTTTCGAATTCTTATGCTGTATTCCCTGAAAAAAAGAATTTGATGCAGCAGCTCCCTGACGATGATAAGTAATTTCTGCGGTAAACAAATCTCCTTTATTTAAGCCATTTACATCTACAAAAACCTGATTTTCTTTACGACTAAATTCTGCAGATTGATTATTGATCTTTATTCCTTTTATCTCTATTTCAGGAATAAGTTGAAAGCTATATTTTTTAAATTCCTCAGAAACAACCTCTGCTTTATAAGTAACCTTCCCCTTAACTTCTGTTGAAAGTGGGGTTACTTCTATATCCAGGAAAATAAATTTCACATCATAATGCTTTAACTCCTCAGGCATTGCCATAGAGCTAAATAGTTGCTTCAAATTGCGTTTTTCAGAATGCATATGCTTGTTGGCACAAGCATGAAAATGTTGTTTGGGAACATTTTGTTGCGCAAATAATGGCAATATTGTCATCCAAAACAAAAAGCCGATACTAAGTTCTCTTAATTTCATATGTTGTAATTTATAAAAGCATAAACACATCGTTTCTATGCTTGTCGTATATTTGTCTGAATCTTTGAAATCAATTTGAAAATTACCATGGGCTCAACCACTATAGAGCAAGTACATAAGAAGCTTGAAGCATTTATTCGTAAATACTATAAAGGACAAATCCTTAACAGAGGTTTTTTGGCATTAGCTTTTATTCTAATAATTTACCTTTTGCTAAGTATATTAGAGCATAACCTTTATATGTCGAGCACTGCACGACAGTGGTTGTTTTACGGATTTATAGCATTTGTAATAATACTAATTGTTGGTTTACCCGGACTACCCTTATTTTCTATGCTAAAATTACGAAAAAGGTTAAGCAAAGAAGATGCTGCAAGAATTATCGGGGTATATTTTCCTGAAATTAGCGACAAACTGGTAAATATGCTACAGCTTCAAGATCAGCTTAAAGAAGAAGCTCAGCAAAGTAGTCTAATTCTGGCATCAATAGATCAAAGAGCTCAAGCCATTGGTAAATTCTCGTTCCGTGAAGCGATCCACTTAAAGCAAAGCCTTAAAACATTTTGGTATTCACTGATTCCCCTATTGGTAATAATCGGCATCATCTTTATAAATCCAGAGATGATTACTCAACCCACACGCCGAATTGTAAATTACGAACAATCATTTCAAAAACCAATAGGATTTGATATAAAGATTCAGAACGATAGTTTGGCAACCATTCAGTATCACGATTTTATTCTTGAGCTAAAGGTGTTGGGAGATGAAATCCCTGAAGAAATACGAATTCAAAGAGATGGTAAAGAATATGCAACCAAAGCCAATGGTAAAGGAGTTTACACTTATACGTTCTCAAAACCTGCACAAGATTATCCCTTTAAAATTATAGCAGGACCTTATTCAAGCGAAAATTATCTTCTTAAGGTTTATCCAAAGCCTCAAATTCAAAACTTTGAAATTAGCATTCAATACCCAAAACATACAAGTTTAAATTCAGAGACTATCGAAAATACAGGAGATTTAAATATTCCTGAAGGTAGTATTCTAAACTGGAAATTTATTACTCGCGATGTTAGTGGAATTCATTTCCTAAGTAATAATAAAGACACTCTTATTCTGGCAAATAAATCGAATGCTATTCATTTCCAAAAACAAGCCAGAGAAAGTTTTGAATATCAACTTATTCCAGAAAACAAGTTTTTAAGGGCTTCAGACACCTTACAATTTAACATCCAGACTATTACGGACGAATACCCTCAAATTAGATTTAAAAAGCTTGTAGATAGCTTAGATTACAAATTCATTTATTTCCAGGGAGTTATCAAAGATGATTATGGATTTTCGAATTTAAACTTCTATTTCCAAAAGTTTAATCCTTCTACACAAAAGAAAGGAAATTGGATTAAAGAGAAAGTTGGAATTACCAATAAACAACTTGAGGAAAACTTCTTTCACCAAATAAATCTTCGAAAGCTAAACTTAAAAGCAGGCGAACAGATTAAATTCTATTTCGAAATTGCAGATAACGACAGCTTTAGAGGACCCAAAAAAACCAAAACTTTTGAAGATTCCTTTGAAATCCCTACAAAAGAAAAAATTATTCAAAAGAAGGATGACCTTGCCAATGAAATCAGTAATAAAATTCAGCAATCGCTAAACGAAAGCCGTAAACTCGAAAAAGATGTTCAGCAACTTCGTGAAGACCTGCTTAATAAAACACAAATTGGCTGGCAAGAGAAAAAGAAAATTGAAGACCTTATTCAACGTAAAGAAAACATCCAAAAGCAACTTCAGAAAGCACAAAAGATGAATCAGGAGATGCAAAAAGCCGAGCAACAAATTGACGAGTTACCTCCTGAACTCATCAAAAAGCAAGAAGAATTGGAAAAGCTAATGGATGAACTACTTAGTGATGAAATGAAGGAAATGCTTGAAGAACTTCAAAAGATGATGGAGAAAATGGATCCTCAAAAAATGGCCGAGATGATGGAAAAGATCGAGCTTAAACAAGAGGAAATCGAAGAAAACATCGACAGAAACCTTGAGTTTTTCAAGCAATTGGAAGTAGAAAAAGATATTCAGGAAGCAGCCGATAAACTGGAAGAACTGGCAAAGAAACAGGAAGAACTCGCTCAGAAAACAGAAAATAAAGAAAAAAGTAGTGAAGAGCTTCAAAAGGAACAAGAAAAGTTAAATAAGGAATTCGAGGAATGGAAAAAAGAAATGAAGGAGATTCAGGAAGAAAACAAAAAACTCGACAATCCTCATAGCATTCCGGGCGATCAGGAACAGCAAGAAAACGACATTCAGGAAGAGATGCAAAAGGCCTCAGATCAGCTTTCAAAAAGTCAGGAACAAAAAGCAAGCGGATCTCAAAAAAATGCTGCCAAGAAAATGAAAGATAATGCCGGTATGATGATGCAAATGATGCAACAACAACAGGCCAAACAAAATGCAGAAGATGCTGCCCTTCTTCGTCAAATATTAGATAACCTTGTAGAATCATCTTTCCGCCAGGAAACAATTATTAAAGGAATGGCAAGAACCAAAAGACAAGATCCTTCCTTTATAGATTTAATGAAAAGACAAAATCTTTTACGTAAAGATGTGAATATTGTAAAAGACTCTTTAATGGCTCTAAGCCGCAGGCAACCTTCAGTACGTAAGTTTATAGTTGAAGAGGTGAATAATATCGACAATAAAGTAAAGAAAGCTTTGGATAAACTCGAAGATGGTGCAATATCTGAAGTCAACCAGCAACAGCAATATGCAATGTCATCAATAAATAATCTGGCTCTATTGATCTCAGAGATTCTGGATAAAATGGATCAGAATAAAGATGGGCAAAATAATTCATCTGGAAATAGCAATTGTCCAAACTCTTCTGGAAAAGCAAATAGTCCTGGAAAAATGAAAGATCTCCAAAAACAAATCGGCGATCAAATGAAAAAGATGCAGGAGTCTATGAAGAAAAACGGCGATAAACCTGGCAAAAAAGGACAAAAGGGTAAAAAAGGTGGCAAGCAGAAAAAGCTTTCGGAACAATTTGCAAGAATGGCGGCGCAACAAGCCGAAGTAAGAAGACAAATGCAGTCATATGCCGAAGAGCTAAAAAAACAAGGACAAAAGGGTAAGAATGTTGATGAAGCTCTGGAAGAGATGGATCAACTGGAAAATGATTTAATACACAAACAAATTACAGAAGAAACTCTTGTACGCCAAGAAGAAATATTAAGCCGACTACTAAAAGAGGAAAGAGCTGAACTGGAAAGGGAAAAAGATGATAAACGTGAATCAAAAGAAGCCGAACAGCTTGACCCCAACCGCGAACTTTTGTTTAAAGACTTTATAAAGAAACAGAATCAGGAGGTTGAGTTAATCCGTACAATTCCAGCAGAAATGCGTCCTTTCTTTAAAAAGAAAACCAATGAGTATTTCTTTAGACTGAACTCAAAGTAGAATTGAAGTTTGATTATACACAATTAATTATCCTTACAAAATCATAAAAATGTAAGGGTAATTATAGATGCGTAGAACTTTATAGTCAACTTTGTTTTAAACCACTTCAATCCTAAAAGACAATATTATAACTTTGCGTCTGTTTTTTTTGAACACAAGATTAGATATGCAAAGAGGAAGAATCAGTTTTCAATGTGTTGATGTAGAACAAGCTTTTCCAAACTATAGAAAGATAAGGAATTGGATTGTTCAGTGTATTGAAAGAGAAAGAAAGATATGTGGGGAAATAGAATATGTCTTTTGCTCAGATCAATATCTTTTAAAAATCAATCAAGATTTTCTTGATCATGATACTTATACCGATATTGTTACTTTCGACTCTTCAACACAAGAATTAATTCAGGGAAGCCTATATATAAGCCTCGACCGCATAAAAGAAAACGCACAAATTCATCAAACTCAGGAATATGAAGAACTTTTGCGCGTTACCATTCATGGCGTATTGCATTTGATCGGTTTTAAAGACAAAAGCGACGAAGAGGCTGAAAATATGCGCGCTATGGAGAATAAATGTATTGCTTTATATAAAGAGTTATTTGGTTAATCAAAATGTTTCACGTGAAACAGTAAAAGGATATAAGTGAAGGGAAGTATGTTTCAAGAGTATGATGTAATTGTAGTTGGAGCCGGACATGCCGGTTGTGAAGCGGCAGCAGCAGCTGCAAATATGGGATCGAGCACCTTATTGATTACAATGAATATGAACAATATGGCACAAATGTCGTGCAACCCTGCAATGGGAGGTATTGCCAAGGGTCAGATTGTTCGTGAAATTGATGCCCTTGGAGGTTATGCAGGAATTATAACCGACAAGACAATGATTCAGTTTAGGATGCTTAACCGCTCAAAAGGACCTGCAATGTGGAGCCCAAGAGCGCAATCAGACCGCTTCCTTTTCTGTCAGGAATGGAGAGACCAACTGGAAAAAATACCTTTGCTTGACTTTCTTCAGGATTCAGTAGTCGATGTAACTGTAAAAGACAATAGAATTGTTGGAGTACGAACAGAAATGGGATATTCCATAAAATCTAAATCTGTAATCCTTACCAATGGGACTTTCCTAAATGGAATAATCCATATTGGAAGTAAACAATTTGGAGGTGGTCGTATTGCTGAAGCAGACTCCAAAGGAATTACTGAATCATTGGTTAAAATGGGTTTTCGTGCCGACAGAATGAAAACAGGAACTCCTGTTCGTGTTGATGGCCGTACAATAAACTTCGATGCCTTGATAGAACAACCTGGAGATGATGACCCACAAAAATTCAGCTATCTGGACACTCCAAAGCTTACAAAGCAAAGAAGTTGTCATATGGCATACACCAGCCCTGAAGTTCATGATATATTAAGAACAGGATTTAAGGATTCGCCAATGTTTAATGGACGAATTCAAGGTGTTGGACCTCGCTACTGCCCTTCTATAGAAGATAAAATCGAGAGATTTAATGATAAAGATCGTCACCAGCTTTTTGTTGAACCTGAAGGATGGAATACAATAGAATATTATATAAACGGATTCTCTTCAAGCTTGCCTGATGAAATACAGCTAAAGGCCTTAAGAAAAATTGAAGGTTTTGAAAACGCCAAAATATTCCGCCCCGGATATGCTATTGAATATGATTATTTCCCACCAGAACAATTGAAGCATACTTTGGAGACCAAACTGGTTGAAGGATTATATTTTGCTGGTCAAATCAATGGTACTACCGGATATGAGGAAGCAGGAAGCCAAGGCATGATGGCAGGAATAAATGCTTCATTGAAAATCAAAGAAGAAGAACCTTTTATCTTAGGAAGATCTGAGGCATATATTGGAGTATTGATTGACGACTTAATAACCAAAGGAGTGGATGAACCTTATCGAATGTTTACCAGCCGTGCCGAATATCGAATACTCCTTCGTCAGGATAATGCAGACCAACGTCTTACAAAAAAGGCACACAAAATTGGTTTGGCAAGCGACGAAAGACTGGCTCGTGTAGAACAAAAGGAAAATGAAATCAAAGAGATTATCCGCTTCCTGAAAACAGAAAGTACAATTCCTGATGAAGTAAATACGGTCCTCGAAAAATGCGGAACTTCTCCATTAAAGCAAAAAACAAAGATTGCAAATGTACTTTTACGTCCACAAGTTCATTTAGAAGATTTGTATGGTGCGATTCCTCATCTTGATAATTTTGTTGAAACTCTATCAGAAAATAAAAAGGACAGTTTAGAATCCGCAGAGATCTTTGCCAAATACGAAAGTTATATAAGTAAAGAACAGGAAATGGCAAATAAACTTAAAGGTCTTGAGGAAGTATACTTAAAAGATAATTTTGACTACCATAGTTTAAAATCACTAAGTACTGAGGCAAGACAAAAGTTATCGAAAATACGCCCACGTAGCTTAGGCCAGGCTTCACGAATAAGTGGAGTTTCTCCTAGTGATATCTCTGTTTTAGCTGTATATTTGGGTCGATAATTAGGATGCAGACTTTTTGAATATTCAAATATGGATCAAATTAAAAACTGCCCAATCTGTAAGTCGAAAAAAATCGACCTATGGATGCAAACACAGGATTTCTTTTTAACAGGCGAGGACTTCCAAATTAGCATCTGTAATGAATGTGGCTTTAAGTTTACAAATCCACGCCCTGATATAAAAAACTTGGGTGGATACTATAAATCTGATGCTTATATTTCGCACTCGAATTCCAATAAGGGGCTAATAAACGGCATTTACCAATTTGTTAGACAATACACTTTAGCAAAGAAATACCAGCAAATTACCAACTATAAAAAAAGTGGTAAAATGCTTGATATAGGTTGTGCTACAGGTGAATTCTTGAATTTTCATAAAGACAAAGGATTCGAAGTAGTGGGAGTTGAACCTGATCAAGATGCAAGAAAACAAGCAGAAGAGAATTATAATATTCAGGTTTTTGACGAAGAATTTTTAAATCAGGCTGAAGAAAATAGTTTCGATGTAATTAGCATGTGGCATGTCCTCGAACATGTTCCTGACCTTGAATTACGTGTACAACAACTTTCAAGATTGCTAAAACCAGACGGACTACTGATTATTGCTGTTCCAAATATAAATTCATGGGATGCGAAAAAATATGGACGACACTGGGCAGCTTTAGATGTTCCTCGTCATCTATACCATTTTAATCAGGAAAACATAAAACAGCTATTTGAACAACATAGTTTTGAATTACACAAAACAAAACCTATGCCCTTCGACTCCTTTTATGTTTCTATACTGAGTGAAAAATACAAATGCACAAGCCTTCAGTTGATCAGAGCTTTCGTGACTGGTTTTGTATCAAACATCAAAGCAAATGCAAAAGGGAATGAATTTTCTAGCTTAACGTATTACTTTAAGAAGAAATAAAGATCGATACTCGGATTTCGTGATTTGGCTCACGAAATCCGAATCAATAAAGACTGCAATAATTTTCTTACTTTTAAACTAGATAAAAGAAGAATATCCCCCTTTTTATACTACAAAATAAAATACTCCAAGATTACTCTGCACTTTGGCGCAAACTTTGTATAAAACAAACCATAAAATTCCATTTCTGTAGAAATTTGTACACATGAGCCTTTTAAATATCTCTTTAAATAAGAAAAAGACAGGATTTATACTATCTTTTTTTCTACTCTTGATTGCTGTATTACTTTATATCCACTACTTAAACAGAGGAAAACCTCAACAAATGGTTGAAGACTTCCAACATAGTTTCTTGCATAAAGAAAAGCTGTTGAAATCAGAAATGGACTTAACAAAAAAAACACTAAGTAACCCAAAACAAGAATCGCTGTTTTCACATAAAGGGAAGGATTTTTATACTACAGGAATGGAAATTTTGGTGTATCAAAACGATTCGCTTATACATTGGTCAGACAATAAGATTCCCGTTCCATCAAACTATGAACGATCTTTTTTATCTAGCAAATTCCAAAAACTAAGTAATGCCGCATACTATATAAACCAAGAAAAGTATAATGAATTCAGAATAGTTGGCATACTACTTATAAAAAACGAATATAGCTATCAGAACAAATATCTGAAATCAGGATATATCCGCGACTTTAACCTCCCTACTTCATGCCAGTTAAGCTCGAAAAAACAAAATGGATATCCAGTGTTTAATGCAGAAAACGAATATATATTCTCCATTCAAAAACCATTATATGGCAATATCAATTCGTCTCAGGCAAACCTCATTTTTCTAATCGCTATCCTATTCTACATACTGTTTTTATTCTCGGTAATCGAAGATTTTTTACGCCGCAAAAAACGGATCCGATATAAGTGGCTGTTCTTTGGCCTATTTATTATTATAACTATCGCTATAAGAGCTATTTTCTTCTTTTTGTCTCAGCATTTCCTAAAAGATAGCACCCCATTACTAAGTCCTGTTTACTATGCAAGCTCTTCATTTTTGCCTTCCTATGGAGATTTACTTATTAATGCTGTTAGTCTATTCTATTTAGCACTAGCCTATTTCAGGCTCTTTGACATAAAAAAGAACAGTATTGACAATCCCAAAAAATTACAATTGCTTTTCGTTTTCTTTGGAGGAGTAATACTTACGATAATTAACTCTATATTATTCGATATAATCAGAGGAATGATTATTAACTCCAGAATATCTCTGGATCTTAACAACCTACCTTCATTGAGCTTTTATAGTGCTGTAGGCTTCTTAATTATAGGAATCCTAATAATTGCTCTGTTTTTACTAGTCAGTAGGCTGCTAAGTGTATTAAGTCATTATAGTAAAGATATAAGAACAATGGTCTTTACTCTAATCCCATCCTATTTTTTATTGTATATACTCCCTTTTAACTGGAACATTCAAATCTTTGGAGGAATATCTCTACTATTGGCCTATGTAGGGTATTGGATATTTATGAAAAAAAGCAATAAGGAATTGTCCTTCTCTTTTCTTATATACTTTTTGATTGTATATAGTGCTGCAATTACCCTTACTTTACAAGACAACATTGCTTTAAAAGAACATGAGCAGAGAAAAATACTTGCAACACAGCTGAGTATAAGCTCTAACCCAATGGCAGAATATAGCTTTACGAATATTGAAGATAATATAAAAACTGACACAACTCTTACCCGATTATTGCAAAAATATGACATGCAAATAGACAATCAGGACGAAATTACTCAATACCTACGAAAGAAATATTTTAAAGGCTTATGGGGACGATTCAACGTTTTGTTTAACGTGTGTCCACAAGAATTTAATCTTAATATGCAACCAGGAAATTATATAATAAACTGTCAGGAATATTACGACGATTTAATTAAAGATATGGGAAAAGCAACTCCGGCCAAACACCTTTTCCTTGTAAAAGAAACATCAGGTAACCCATACTATATAGCCCGTTTTGAATTTTTCAACAACTCAGATGAATATCCAAGAACCATGCTATACATCGAGATGTATGCCTCATTCGTACCTGAAGGAATAGGCTATCCCGAACTATTGATTGATGACGCTATGTATAACTTTCCAAATATTTCAGACTACTCATACGCCCGCTATCAAGACAATAACCTGGTCTATAAATATGGAAATTACTTTTACAAGCTCAAGCTTTCAGACAAAATATTCAAAGAAAGAAAAGACGGTTTCTATACAGAAAATGAATACTCACATTATGTAGATCATAATGGCCCAGACAGCGAAATTATCCTTAGTAAAAAAGCAAAATCCTTTTTAGACTGGATTGCACCTTTCTCATATCTATTCTTGTTTTTCGCATTGCTATCCCTAATTTTCCTTGGATTTAACTGGGCTATAAATCAAAACAAACCTTTTAGCTTTTCTTTAAGTAACCGACTGCAAATCGCATTGCTGGTAATTATTCTTGCATCATTTCTTTTTGTAGGTATATCAACAGTGTTTTATATAACGAATCTCAACAATCAGAAAAACATCGAGATATTAAAAGAAAAAACACATTCAGTACAAATTGAATTAGAACATAAATTCAATACTCCACACGGAATGAATTTAATGAATCAAGAGAATTTAGAAAACCTACTCACTAAATTTAGAAGTGTTTTCTTTACTGATATTAACTTATATGACTTAAATGGCAATCTCCTTGCTACATCATTACCAGCAGTATTTCAGAAAGGCTTAATTTCATATCAGATTAACCCTGAAGCCTACGATCAACTCAAATATAAACACGATTTCCTTTTTATAGAAAAAGAAAGAATCGGCGCACATAGATATCTATCAGCATATGTAACTTTTACAGATACCAAAGGAGATCCTATTGCCATTTTAAACCTCCCCTACTTTGCTCGCCAAGGAGAAATAGGTAAAGAAATTGGAGGATTCCTTATCGCATATATAAATATCTACGTCATCTTAACAGCAATCGCAGTAATCCTAGCAATCTTCTTTGCTCGATACATTACTCGACCACTATTGATGATTCGGGAAAAACTAAAGGATATTTCATTAAACCATAAAAATGAAAAGATAGAATGGAAACAAGAAGATGAAATTGGAAGCCTGGTAAAAGAATATAACAGAATGATCGATGAGCTATCAATGAGTGCAGAAAAATTAGCAAGATCAGAAAGAGAATCTGCATGGAGAGAAATGGCAAGACAAGTTGCTCATGAAATCAAAAATCCTTTAACCCCTATGAAGCTTTCGGTTCAATATCTAAAGAAAGCATGGGATGATAAAGCGCCTGATTGGGACAATAGATTAAACCGCTTTTCACAAACCCTGATTGAACAAATAGACACGCTTTCATCAATAGCAACTGCTTTTTCAAATTTTGCAAAAATGCCGATTGGTAAGCCTGAAAGATTTGAAATTGTAACTGCGATTCATTCAGCCGCTGATTTATTCGTTGAACATAAGGACATTGAGTTTTCATGGAAAACAGACACAAAAGAAGAAGTATATATTCATGCCGATTCATCACAAATTATAAGAGTTTTCAACAATCTATTTAAAAATGCCATACAAGCAATTCCTAAAGATGTAAAAGGGCAAATTACAATTACACTCGAGAAAAAAGGAAGATACTGCCTGATAAAGGTGAAAGATAATGGCAGAGGAATCCCACAGGATCAAAGAGAAAAGATCTTTACTCCGAATTTCACTACAAAAACCTCTGGAATGGGTTTAGGGCTGGCAATGGTCAAAAATATAATTCAGTCAGCCCAAGGTAACATATGGTTTGAATCAGAAATAGGAAAAGGGACTATATTCTATCTTGAATTCCCCATCTATGAGCTGTAAGTTTTAGCATTTTAAGTTTGGTTCCACGTGAAACATTAGACATTGATTATAGACTCATCATATAGCCTCATTACTCTATATAGTCATGAGGCTGTATTTATATTGCAAATACAAACCCTACTAACATACACAGATTCTATATAGAATCACATTGCCACAGACTGCTGCACAAATCCAAAAGAATATTGCTAATGGAAATGCAAGAATGAAAGAAATTAGAGAATTAGCTATCTTTGCCCAAAAAGAATAGAAATTGAATCCTCTAAAGAAACTTGCTGGTCAAACCTTAGTTTATGGTATGGGTACAATAGTTCCAAGAATGCTTACCTATGCCATAATGACTCCATTATACACCAATTATTTAAAGAATAGTCCACTCTACGGAAACTATACAGCAGTATATGCTTATGTTGCCTTCTTTATGGTGTTTTTACCCCTGGGAATGGAAACCTCTTTTTTCCGTTTCGCACAAGTATATGGAAAAGACAAAGCTTTTAGTACTGCAAGTACAAATGTGGGAATAATCAGTATACTTTTTGCATTGATAGCTTGTTTATTCGCCCCTACATGGGCCAATATAATGGAGTTTTCAGGGCATACAGAATACATATACTTAATGGCTCTTACTGTAGCCATAGATGGTATTTCGACAATTCCCTTCGCTAAATTACGACAGGAGAATCGCCCCGGAAAATTTGCACGACTTAAATTACTAAACACAAGTTTACTAATAGTTTTCAATATTCTATTTATTGTTGTGCTGCCAAGCCTGGCAAAATCTTACAACAATATATTTTTACAAAACCTATATCAGAAGTATAATTTACTTGATTTTATACTTTTTGCCAATCTATTATCCTCATTTATTGTTTTGACACCATTGATTCCTGAATTTTTCAAAATCAAATGGCAATTTGACAAAAAGGTGTTCCGAAGTATGATATTATATGGCTTACCCTTGGTAGTGGTTGGATCTGCAGGATGGATTAATGATAATTTAGATAAAATATTCCTTAAATATGCTGTCAATACAGAAACATCAGGTTTATATGGAGCAAATTATAAAATTGCAATCCTAATGATTTTGTTTGTGCAAATGTTTAGATATGCAGCAGAACCATTCTTTTTTGCAGAATCAAAAAAAGAAAATGCACAAAAAACATATGCCCAGGTAATGCAATATTTCATTCTTATTGGATGGCTATTCTTTTTGGGAGTATGCTTATATCTGGATATAATAAAACATTTTGTAAATCACAGTTTTTGGATCGGGTTAAACGCAGTGCCTGTTGTTTTACTGGCCAACTTATTTTTTGGAATCTATTTTAACCTAAGCATATGGTATAAACTGACCAACAAAACCTATTATGGAGCAATAATGTCCATTATAGGATCTCTAATCACCATTGGATTAAATATTTATCTTGTTCCACGCTATAGTTATATGGGCTCGGCATGGGCAACCTTCGGTTGCTATTTCGGAATGATGCTTATATCATACTTCTGGGGAAAGAAACATTTTGCAGTTCGATATCCGCTAAAAAGAATTGCAATTTATAGCATTTCAGCACTAGCAATTTATTTCATTTCTATTAAATTTGCCCCTGAACATTTTTGGGGAAAAATGGGTTTTAACACCGTTCTTTTAGTGATATATCTACTACTTGCAGCACACCATGAAATTAAAAAAATATCTTTATTAATTCGTGATAAACTTAAGCGTTCGAACTAGCTATTGATTTTCAACAAAAAAAATTATTTTTGCAAATCAATTATTTAAGAAGCTATTTCGTTTATTAGTGTCACAAAGAAATTTAGTGAAATTATTTAAATAAAATGGCTTTGTTGGTAAGAACCTGAAAATAGTAGTACAACTATTACGGAAGAAAGTTCCCCGTGACTATTGGCATAGGTTCTTCGGAAAGGAGAACTAGTTACATAAAAGAGGATATCGATTTTCAGGCGTATTATGCCAAAAAAAGGAATATTCAAATGAAGCAATACAATCTAACGCACTTAAGAGAACTTGAGTCCGAGTCTATTTATGTAATGCGCGAAGTAGCAGCGCAGTTCGAAAATCCTTGCTTGCTTTTCTCTGGAGGAAAAGATTCTATTGTAATGGTGCATTTAGCCATGAAGGCTTTTGGACCAGCAAGAATCCCCTTCCCTCTATTACATATTGATACGGGTCATAATTTTGAAGAGACCATCACCTTTCGTGATGAGCTGGTAAAGGAAATAGGAGCAACCTTGGTAGTGGGCTCTGTTCAAGAATCTATAAATCAAGGAAAAGCAGTAGAAGAAACAGGTTTTAACGCTTCTAGGAATAAACTTCAAACCATAACCCTATTAGACACCATTGAAGAATATAAATTCGATGCTGCTCTTGGTGGAGGACGTCGTGATGAAGAAAAAGCTCGCGCAAAAGAACGTTTCTTCTCTCATCGTGATGAATTTGGACAGTGGGATCCTAAGAATCAACGTCCAGAACTCTGGAATATATTCAACGGCAGAAAAAATATGGGAGAACATTTTAGAGTATTCCCTATATCTAATTGGACAGAAATGGATATTTGGCAATATATTCTTTTGGAAGATATAAAACTTCCAAGTCTATATTATACGCATACCCGTGATGCTTTTTGTCGCGATGGCGCATGGCTTGCTCATGCCCCATTCATGAACCTAAAGCCAAACGAAACAGTCCAAAATCTTAGAGTTAGATGTCGCACAATTGGAGATGTTAGCTGCACTGGACTAACCTTATCTGAGGCTGATTCTGTAGAAGATATTATTCAAGAAATTGCAGCTACCCGAGTTACAGAAAGAGGTAGTAGAGCAGACGATAAACGCTCAGAATCAGCAATGGAAGATCGTAAACGACAGGGGTATTTCTAGCCACGCCGTATTAATAGAATTGTTCAATTGAATTAATTTCAGAAATTATGTCAAAAAAGACCGAATTCTCTACGAAAGGGTATCTAGATATGGAGCTTCTGCGTTTTACTACCGCTGGAAGTGTTGATGATGGAAAAAGTACCCTTATTGGTCGCTTATTATATGATAGTAAATCCATTTTCGAAGATCAATTAGATGCTGTAAAAAGAGCTTCTCTTAAAACTGGAAATGGAGATTTTAACCTTGCTTTGCTTACCGACGGACTAAGAGCCGAACGCGAACAAGGAATTACCATTGATGTAGCTTATCGCTACTTTGCCACTCCTAAAAGAAAATTCATTATTGCTGATACACCTGGGCATGTTCAATATACCAGAAACATGGTTACTGGTGCATCAACTGCAAACGCTGCATTAATTCTTATTGATGCCCGTAATGGAGTAATTGAACAAACTCACCGGCATGCATTTATAGCAAGCTTGTTGCGCATACCTCATATTGTGGTTTGTGTAAACAAAATGGATCTAGTTGAATATAAGCAAGAAGTTTATAATAAAATTAGAGATGATTTTGCCACCTTTGCCGAAGGCATTAATGTTAAAGATATTATCTTCGTTCCAATAAGTGCATTGAAAGGCGATAATGTAGTTGACGAATCTAAAAATATGCCGTGGTATTCTAATGGAACATTGCGCCAGATACTTGAAAATATAGAAATAGGTTCTGATCATAATCTTGAAGATCCTCGCTTCCCTGTTCAGTATGTTGTACGTCCTCATAGTGATAAATATCACGATTACAGAGGCTATGCCGGACGAATTGCAGGAGGAATATTTCATAAAGGAGATGATATAACAGTACTCCCTTCTGGTAAAACCTCTAAGATTAAAGCTATTGACACTTACGACGGAGAAATTGAAGAAGCTTATGCTCCTCAGTCTGTCACTATCCGTCTTGAAGATGAACTAGATATTAGCCGTGGTGATATGATTGTGAAGTCGGATAATCTACCACAGCAAAGTCAAGATATTGAAGCCACAGTCTGTTGGATGAACGAACGCCCTTTGCAAATTAGAGGCAAATATATTCTCCGACAAACCACCAACGAACTAAGATGTATGGTGAAAGAAGTGGATTATAAAATTAATGTGTCTACCTTGGAAAAAACATCTAATGATGGAAATATCAAATTGAATGATATTGCCAAGGTAAAAATTCGCACAACTACTCCTCTGGTTTTTGATCCTTATGATAAAAACAGACAAACAGGTAGTATAATCCTTGTGGATGAAGCTACCAATGAAACAGTCGGAGTAGGAATGATTGGTTAGATTGCAAAAGGTTGACCGAAAGGTCAACCTTTTTTCAAATCTATCTATGTTCACAAATCACTAAACTATCACAAAAAAACAATACTTATTCAACAGATACTGTAAATACAGTAGCTATGTTGGAATAAATTATTTCTTCTTCCAACTGAATATCTTTGGCGAGAAGAAATAATTTATTCC
>JBGRQE010000057.1:0-22861 GCA_041725955.1 Bacteroidales bacterium | reverse complement strand
TTGTCGAAAAACTCGAAATAAGAAGCTACTTTAATATCCGATTTGGGATTGTCATATATTCCTGCTTTCCCCCATAGATCGTCTTTTTCGGCAGTAATACATATTGTTGCAATACTAGGTTTTGTATCGAATATATAGGTAGAAGAAGCACATAAAGAGGGAATGTATTTATCTTTAAATGAACGAAAGCGTAGGGTGGTGGTTTTGTCGATGATTATAGGATTGGAGTATAATGCCGATTCTTGATTGGGATTGCTGCCATTGGTAGTAAATCTGATTTCGGTATTGGGTTCCTTGCAACTTAGTTCAATATTTATGGCTTCTTTATAGTATCCACCCCTGATATTTGCAGTAGGATTTGGAAGAATATGATTTATGCCTTCCGAATGATTTTTGCCATTGGGAGTAGGTTTGTCAAAATAAACCCATGCATTGCCACCATCAGGAACCCGGCCATACGAGATATCGGCAATTTGAGGACCAAATGTAATTTTATCCGATATGTTTCCATCGGGTTTGTATAAATATATGCTCTCGCCATTTCCCGAGAGTTTGATGTTTATGTTTTTACTCTGTTTAGAATCAATGTCTTTATTTGCCCATAGTAAAAGAAATCCTTTGGGGGCAATCCTTATATCATTCTTGAATATATGTAACTTAGGTCGACTCGACTTATCGGAAATACTCCATCCCTTAAGGTTTATCTCAGAGTTATTGGGGTTGTATATTTCAATCCAATCGGAATAATTATCTTTATTATCAGTGCAGGTCTTAGAGTTTAATGCCATAAACTCATTAATAAGCAATGTGCTTTGGCGGGTGTTACGATATTTATTATCTTGAGGAATACTATCGTAAATAGTAGTATGACAAGGTGAATAAAGATTAAATTTATTTGCACAAATAAATTCTCCTTTAGTTGTTTCTGCTAATAATATTAAAATAGAAGATATTAGTAGTAAATATAATTTCATTAAATATATGATTTGTTTGAGTATCTTATCCTTAATCTGAAGAGTGCAAGTTAGCTAAAATAGCATATATTATGCACTGTTAAAGCGGCTTTGCATAATTCTTGATTGAATTATTCTCTAATTTAAAAGGTTTAAAGTTTTACATAAAGTAATTGCCTTTCGCTTTATTCGTTAAAATATTAACTTTGCGTGCTTAAAAATTCGATTGAATGGTAATCAAAACCGGCGAACTGCTAAATACGATAGAGTCATCAGATGATGTGAAGAAAGTCTCTGAGAAGCAACTGCCTAAGTTGTGTAAAGAGTTGAGACAGTATATAATCGATGTTATTTCTCAAAACCCAGGGCACTTAGGAGCAAGTCTTGGAGTGGTTGAGTTGACTGTAGCTTTGCATTATGTTTTTAATACTCCCTACGATAAATTGGTATGGGATGTTGGGCATCAGGCATATGGTCATAAAATCCTTACTGGGCGACGTGAAGCATTTATGTCGAATAGAAAATTGCATGGATTAAGTGGATTCCCTAAAATGAGTGAGAGTGAATACGACTCTTTTGGAGTTGGGCACTCCTCAACTTCTATATCTGCTGTTTTGGGAATGGCAATGGCAGCCAAAATGCAAGGCGATTTAAATCGTCAGCATATTGCTGTGATTGGCGATGGGTCGATGACTGGAGGAATGGCTCTTGAAGCGATTAATAATGCAGGGGTGTCGGATACCAATATTCTTATCATCCTAAATGATAATGGAATATCAATCGATAAGAGTGTGGGGGCTTTAGATGGATATCTGACATCAATAGTAACCTCCCCAACCTACAATCGGATAAAAGATATTACATGGAAGGTTCTGGGCAGAGCTGGTCGTCCGGGTGCCGATTCACAACGCTTTGTATCTCAAGTAGAGAATGCTATAAAGGGCTCCATTTTACAGAAGTCAAATCTATTCGAATCCTTTAATATTCGATATTTTGGTCCTGTAGATGGGAATAATGTGAATAAAATGGTACGTGTATTGGCAGCTTTAAAAAAGATACGTGGACCTAAGATATTACATATAAAAACAACCAAGGGGAAAGGCTTGGAAGAAGCCGAAAATCACCAAACTCAATATCATGCTCCTGGAGTATTTGACCCGCAAACCGGGAAGATTATCAAAAATGGTGTTGAAGGACCAAAACCTCCAAAGTATCAAGAAGTGTTTGGAAATACGATTGTTGAACTTGCCGAAAAGAATGCTTCTATAGTAGGAATTACTCCTGCAATGCCTTCAGGATGTTCACTCAATATTATGATGCAGAAAATGCCAGAGCGTGCATTTGATGTTGGTATTGCTGAGCAGCACGCTGTTACATTTGCAGCTGGATTAGCATCCTCAGGAATGACTCCATTTTGCAATATATATTCCTCCTTTACACAAAGAGCCTACGATCAGGTAATCCATGATGTAGCACTCCAAAACTTGCCCGTAATTATGTGCTTAGACCGTGGAGGCCTTGTCGGAGAAGACGGACCAACTCATCACGGAGCTTATGATATGTCTATGTTCAGAACGATTCCTAACCTTACCATTTGTGCACCTATGAATGAGCATGAACTTAGGAATATGATGTATACAGCACAACTGATTGACGAAAAACGACCTTATGTAATTCGCTATCCTAGAGGTAGAGGAGTAAAAGTTGATTGGAAAAATACTTTTGAACGTATCTCTATAGGTAAAGGTCGTTGTCTAAGAAAAGGTAAAACTGTAGCTATTGTCAGTATAGGTCATCCAGGTAATTTTGTCGCAGAAGCACTAAACCGTCTTGAACAAAAAGGAATTCATGTAAGTCATTATGATATGCGTTTCTTAAAACCAATTGATGAGAACTTACTTCTTGAGGCATGCGAAAATCATGATACAATTATTACTGTTGAAGATGGATCAATAATTGGCGGATTGGGAAGTGCTGTTATGGAGTTTGCTTCAGATCATCATTATAAGAATACAGTCTTCAGATTAGGAATTCCTGATGAATTTATTGAGCATGGCAAACTCGAAGAACTACACAAAATCTGTGGATTCGATACTGATAGTATAGAACATTATGTTGAAGCCATTGCAATGAGTGGAAAAGTAGGAGTTATTCGATCTATGAACCCTAAAGAGAGAAATTCTCACCTTAAAAAAATACAAAACTAAGCATGAACGAAAATCTGGATGCTTCTGGGCAATATCTTACAGGTCCAGAGAAAGAGATTGAAAAAGCTTTGCGCCCTTCGGGTTTCGAAACTTTTGCTGGCCAAGACCAAGCTGTAGAGAACCTGAAAATCTTTGTGCAAGCTGCAAAGATGAGAGACGAAGCTTTAGATCATGTATTATTACATGGCCCTCCAGGACTTGGAAAAACAACACTTTCTCATATTATTGCCAACGAGTTGGCTGTAAATATTAAAGTAACTACTGGCCCTGTCCTTGATAAACCTGGTGATTTGGCTGGTTTGCTTACCAATTTAGATGAGAATGATGTATTGTTTATCGATGAAATTCACCGAATGAGTGCTGTGGTTGAAGAATATTTGTATTCAGCTATGGAAGATTTCAAGATAGATATACTTATAGAAACAGGTCCGAATGCACGTACTGTTCAAATTGATTTGAATCCGTTTACTCTTATCGGAGCTACTACCCGAAGTGGATTGCTTACTGCTCCATTGCGCTCTCGTTTTGGAATAAACTCACGATTGAAATATTATGATATTCCAACTTTATCGAATATTATAAAACGTTCTGCCGGAATATTAAAGGTTCCTATTCATGATCAGGCAGCACTTGAAATATCATCCAGAAGTAGAGGTACTCCTCGTATTGCCAATTTGTTGCTTAGACGAATCAGAGATTTTGCGCAAATTAAAGGTGATGGTACTATAGATGTTAAAATTGCACGCTTTGGATTAGAAGCATTGAATGTAGATAAGAATGGATTGGATGAAATGGATAATCGAATCTTAACTACAATTATCGAAAAGTTTAAAGGTGGCCCTGTAGGTCTAACTACTATTTCAACTGCTGTGGGTGAAGATAGTGGTACAATTGAGGAAGTGTATGAACCATTCCTTATTCAGGAAGGTTTCCTGATGAGAACCTCAAGAGGAAGAGAAGTTACAGAAAAGGCATATACGCATTTGGGAAAAGATTTTCGTAACTATATGAATCAAGGCTCTTTTGACTTATAATGAACCCCCTATAAAGACGAATCTCCGGAAGGATCCCTTCACGGAGAATTCGCTTGATTGATGAAAATTGTGTTAATAATCTTAATAAAATAATTTACTATCGTCGGGTTCTCTTCCTAATTTTATAATAAAAGAATGATATGCACAAGCAAGAACCAATTAGACTGACGATTAATGTTTTTATAGGCATAAATGGTATATCATAAAATGCCTTCACAATAACCCATACTAAGGAGAGAAGGGCTAGTATCATTATAAAAGCCCAGAAATACAGGTTAAGTTTTGATTTCATTCTAATCTTTTATTCCCCTTTAACAAAATGCATGCCATGAGTTATAATAAATTGACAATCAGTAAAGAGTCATTTACGAGTTTTGTGTAATATATCTTCGGATATTGTTTCTGTGTTTAAGTATTCCATTTTTGGATATATAAATTTGATTTATGGATAGGAAAGATTATCGTTTTTGGAGTGTGCAAATTAAAGAAAAGGCTTTGAGATTGGGATTTGAGTATGTTGGAATCTCAAATGCCGAAATATTATTGGAAGAAAAAGAGAGAGTAGAGCAGTGGTTAAGTGAAGGATATCAGGCAGAGATGCATTATCTTGAAAATAATAAAGAGAAACGTTATGATCCATCTAAATTATTTGAAGGAACAAAATCTGTAGTTACTGTTCTTTTAAATTACTATCCCGAAAGAATACTTGATAAGGATAATAATTATAAGATTGCAAAATATGCATATGGAAAGGATTATCATTTTATTATAAAAGACAAATTGAATCTTATCCTTGATGAACTTAAGAAAGATATTCCAAAGCTTGAAGGGCGGGCTTTTACCGATTCTGCTCCTTTTTTAGATCGGGCATGGGCAAAACAATCGGGTTTAGGCTTTATTGGTAAAAATACATGTTTGATTAATCGTAAAATGGGATCCTTTTTTCTTATTGGTCAACTATTGCTGAATATCGATTTAGAGTATGACTCCTCAGAGCATAGTAACTATTGTGGGAGTTGTCGAAGATGCATTGATGCTTGCCCAACTGGTGCTTTAAAGGATGAGTTTACAATAGATTCCAGAAAGTGTATTTCATATCTCACCATAGAATATAAAGGTGATTTACCACAGAATTTGAAGAATAATTTCAATGATTGGATATTTGGTTGTGATATATGTCAGGATGTTTGTCCATGGAATCGATTTTCTAAACCACATAGTATTCAAGAATTAAACCCCCATCCAAGTTTATTCGATAAGTTAAAGAGTAAAAAAGATTGGGAAAGTCTTCGTCCAGAAGAATTTGGAGAAATATTTAGAGGCAGTGCTGTCAAAAGGGCTAAGTATAGTGGCTTAAAGAGAAACATAGATTTTTTAGCCAAAGAGAGTTGAACAAATTATAGATCTTTCTCGTCTTAGAATACAATTAAAATTGAAATTAAAATGGCGAGAACAGAAACGAATATAATTCCGTTGGGGTTTACAGCTCCGAATTTTTATCTACCAGATATTCTTGATGGTTCTAAAAAAAAGTATTTTAGAGACATTTGTGGTCCGAGAGGTACAGTAGTTATTTTTATGTGTAATCATTGCCCTTTTGTAATTCACATTATCGATGAATTGGTAAAAGTATCTAATGATTATTGCCAAAAAGGGATTTCTATAGTAGGTATTAATTCTAATGATATTGAAAATTATCCGGAAGATAGTCCGGAAAACATGATATTATTTGCAAAGGAACATAAAATTAAGTTTCCTTATTTCTTTGATAAAAATCAAAATGTAGCAAAAGAGTTTGATGCTGCTTGTACACCCGATTTTAATGTTTTTGATAGTAATGATATTTGTGTTTATAGAGGGCAGTTTGATGATGCCCGACCTGGCAATGGTATGCCTATCAATGGGACAGATTTAAGAAAAACATTAGATCTTCTTTTGGAAGAGAAACCTATTCCTACTGAACAAAAACCCAGTATTGGATGTAATATTAAGTGGAAGTAAACTTCTTTGTTTGGTTATACTGAGAGTCTACTTTTATTGAAATCTACTTTTGATATGTTTTGTTATTTTCTCGATTAAACTGAATTGGGAGGTGATTTATGAAAATGGATTGCACCTCCCTTTTTTATGTATTGTATTTTGTTCGAATTAGATATTTAAATATAATCTTAAACTTAGAAGATCATTATATTGGCCACGTTTTTCTCCAATTCTCCTAACTCCCATTCCGTAAAATGTTCTTTTCTTTACAGATGTTAGATCGTTATTTGTTAAGATTGCTATTTTAAATCTTTCATTGATTTGATAAGATACTCCTCCAATAAAGCTCAATGAGAATGAATTAAAAGAATCTTTTGAAATCAGTTCCATAGCATCTTTTTCTTCATAAGAACTAATCAGTACAGCTCCTGCGATACCAGCTTCTATTCTAAAATTAGGGATGATTTCAAATTGAGCCAGAATAGGAATTTGAATATAAGATGTATGCAATTTATAGCTGAAGTTGTTTTTTTTATCAGGGTTTTTTTGACTTCCCTTCATCATGTAGGCAAGTTCCATTTGAAGGCTGAATTTATCTGAAATACTTAATTGAGTAAATACTCCAAGATCGACACCTGCTTTATTATAGCCTGATAAGTTATCGCCTGCAACTTGACTTCCAATAATTCCTGCATAAACTCCTCCTTTAAATTCCTGAGAAAAAGAATGTATAGAGAATCCTAAGATTAGAAATAGGGCGATCATTAAATTTTTCATCATAATAATTATTTGTTCATGTTTTGATTATTCACAAAGTTGTGGTGAAGGATTAGGATCAGGATCCATTCCAAACCAAACACAAACATAGCCATTATATATTCCTACTCCAATAGCATTCCATTGAGCGTCTTTAAAGGCTTTTTCATTAATTATTACTTGTCGGTGACCCAAACTTTTTTTCCATTTATTGAGTGCTGTCTTTCCAATTTCTTTAAGTTCTTCGGGATAGGTGGTGTAAAAAGCGATTTCGTAGCCATCTGCTAGATAATCGGTTAATTCTCTGGGTTTATCCCACATGCATTTCGCTTTGCTATGGTCGCGAGTGTAACAACATTCGGTCCAATTTCCATCTGATGACCATGAATGTAAATTACAGCTTGTGTTGGTTTTGTAGTGTTTAGCAAGGTCTCTGGCATGTATTTGAGCAACAGTGGTAAGAGCCCTTGAAAGAGGAATTTCTGGGAGTTTCTTTTTTTCCCTATATTGGTTGATTAAATAATATAACTGTAGTTCTTCGATGGTTAAACAAGTTGTTTGTTCATCTTTACTTTCAGTATACTCTTTCTGCCCCTGAGCGAAAACCGTTGATCCTAAGGCTAAAATGGTGATAATTATGAGGAATCTTTTCATAATAATAAATTAGAATTATTATTTACATATAAGATTATCTATTACGATTGGTAAAGGTAAAGTTTTCTTAACATTTAGTTTGTGTGTATTACTAATTTTGGGGGTGAGAATGATCAATTCATATCTTAAATTTAATGTATATAACATGGAATTAAATAATTACCGGATTCTTTTGGTAGATGATGAAGCAGATGTGCTGGAATTTCTAGGCTATAATTTAAAAAAAGAAGGTTTTCAGGTTGAAACTGCATTTAATGGCAAAGAAGCTATTTCTAAGGCCCAGAAAATTAATCCTCATCTGATTATCATGGATGTTATGATGCCTGAGATGGATGGTATTGAAGCTTGTGCCGAAATACGTACTTTGGATGCTTTAGAAAATGTGATTATTCTTTTTTTAACAGCTCGTGGAGAAGATTATTCTCAGATTGCTGGATTTGATGCAGGAGCAGATGATTATGTTACAAAACCTGTAAAACCTAAGGTCTTGGTGAGTAGAATAAAAGCTCTTTTACGTCGTGCAAAAGAGACTCCCGAAGAAGAGGAGGATTTACTTGTAAAGTTGCCCGATTTGGTAATTGATAGAGAAAAATATTTAGTAGTTAAAGAAGAGCAGGAAATAGTGCTTCCTAAAAAAGAATTTGAGCTTTTATTGCTCCTAACTTCACGTCCAAATAAGGTTTTTACTCGTGATGAGATATTTTTAAATGTTTGGGGTGCTGACGTTGTTGTTGGAGATCGTACTATAGATGTTCATGTAAGAAAGATTAGAGAAAAAATAGGATTGAATAGTATAAAGACGGTAAAAGGCGTTGGGTACAAATACGAACCCGCAATTTTAGAATAATATGAACTATCAAGATCCTAAAAAAATTGCATTGACAAGCTCTATTGCTTTAGGTGTTTTTTATTTGATATTAAGCCTTGTGTTTATTGAATTTTTCAAGACATTAAATTCATATATGCTTGTGCTTACCTTATTTTTGATCGTAGCTTTTAATTTTTTTGTCGTTCGCTTTTTCTTGGATCGATTTATCTACGATCGTATTCGATTGATATATAAAGCAATTTATAGTTTCAAAAGGAAAAAAGGAGGAAATCGCTCTTCAGTGGTGGTTAATGCCAATACTTTAGATGATGTATATAAAGAAGTTTTGGAATGGCAAAATACCGAAAATAAAGAAATCGAAGAGCTTAGACGCATGGAGAGTTATCGTCGTGAATTTATAGGTAATATTTCACACGAACTTAAAACTCCAATTTTTAACATTCAGGGATATGTTTTGACTTTATTAGATGGTGGTCTTGAAGATAAAACCATAAATCGTGAATATCTTTTACGTACAGAGAAAAGTATTAATCGTATGATTGCTATTGTTGAGGATCTCGAGGAGATATCTAAACTGGAATCTGGTGAATTACAACTGCATGAGGAGCGTTTTGATCTTTTGGAATTAGTGCGTGATACAATTGATTTTATGGAAATGAAGGCGAAAAAATATAATGCATACATTTATTTTGCCAGTAATTATGATCGCCCTATTTATGTACGTGCTGATAAGAAAAAGATAAGACAGGTGCTGATTAACCTGATTGATAACTCTTTTAAATATGGTAATAAAATTGAGAAGAAGACTAAAATTTCCTTCTTTGATATGGATGAACATATTCTTGTTGAGATTTCAGATAATGGAATTGGTATTGATGAAAAGGATTTGCCTCGTGTTTTTGAGCGTTTTTTTAGAGTCGATAAAGGGCGTTCCCGCCAAACAGGAGGCACTGGTCTTGGGTTGTCTATCGTAAAGCATATTGTGGAAGCACATAGTCAGGTAATTAATGCAAGAAGTAAACTGGAGGTTGGTACAACTTTTGGGTTTACTTTAAAAAATGATAATAAATAGTTTGCGTGGTTTATTCGATTTATTGCAAAAGATCCAATTATTTCCACTAGGAGCAATTTATGTTTTATGCTTTCGTTATTGCCCCGACTAAATACTAGCTATTTATCCTAAATTTGCATTTTAAATAGAAAAACGGAAAGATGTCCAAATCAGAAAAAAGAACAGAACTTGAGCAATTAGGCGAATTTGGCTTAATTGATGAATTGACCAAAGATTTTGAACCTATTAATGATTCAACTATAAAAAGTATTGGTGATGATGCTGCAGTTTTAGCACCTACAAAAAATCAACGATTGATTTCTACAGATTTACTTGTAGAAGGTATCCATTTTGATTTGATGTATACTCCTTTGAAACATTTAGGATACAAATCGGCAGTTGTAAATTTTTCCGATATCGTTGCAATGAATGGTACTCCAAAGCAAATGATTGTAGGATTAGCAGTGTCAAATCGCTTTTCTTTGGAAGCACTAAAGGAATTATATGCTGGTTTTAAAGCTGCTTGCAAGAAATATAATGTTGATTTAGTTGGAGGAGATACTACCAGCAGTAGTTCTGGTTTATTTATTTCTGTAAGTATCGTTGGAGAAGCCCCTGAAGAAGATGTTGTTTATAGAAGTACCGCTATGCAAGGCGACTTGCTTTGTGTTACCGGCGACTTGGGAGGTGCATATATGGGCTTAATGCTTTTGGAGCGTGAAAAGAAAGTTTTTCGTGAAAGTAAAGGTGCAAATATCCAACCAGATTTAAGTGGTTTCGATTATATATTGGGTCGTCAACTACGTCCAGAAGCACGTTTGGATATTGTCCAGGCTTTAAAGAAATTGGATGTAAAGCCTACCTCCATGATTGATATATCAGATGGTTTAGCCTCCGAAGCATTACATATAGCCAGAGATTCAGGCTTGGGAGTGAACTTATATGAAGAGAAAATTCCTATCGATTATTCAACTCATAATATGGCTGAGCAATTTAAACTTGTTCCTAGTTTAGCTGCTTTAAATGGTGGTGAAGATTATGAGCTGTTATTTACTATTGATCAGAAAGATTACGATAAGATAAAAGGTATGCGCGAGATTACTGTAATTGGTCATATGGTAGACAAAAGCTTTGGCGAGAATTTAATTACCAATGATAATTGCTCTATTCCTTTAAAAGCTCAAGGATGGGATCATATGAAACAAGATTCTGAAAAAAAATAAATTGTAGGGAATAATTTGATTCTTCTAGTTGTCTAAGCTATAAACAAATAAATTTTCTTATGAGAAAGATAGTGTTATTTATAGCGGCATTTCTTTTAATTAGTACCTCTGCAAGCTTTGCTCAACAAGGGAGAGGTTTTGCAAGGAATAAGAAAGAAATAGTAGAATATATAAAAACAAATGTATTTCCTGTCGTTCAGAAAGAGAGAGCTTCTTTTGATGAAAAGCTTAATTCTACCGAAAAAGCTCAGATTGCTAAAATCCGTGAGGAAATGGCAAAAAAAAGACAAGAGATTGTTGCTGCACGGGGAGAGTTCAGATCCAGTAATGCAGATACTGTAGCTTGTCGACAAAAGTTATGTACTTTACGTGCTGAACGAACTGATCTTTTGAAAGGTTTAAATTCAATATTAAAAAGCCATAAGGAAGATTTAAATGCCATAAAAGATCGTATTGCAAGTCAGAAAAAACAATGGAATGCAGATATTAGATCGAAGATACAGGCTCGTGGAAATAGGAATCCAAATCCTAGAATGGAATTTGTTAAGAAAGTAATGAGAGCAAAAATGTTCTTGTTAATTGATGCAAATAAATCGTTTGATGAGAATTCAAGTAATTTAAAGTATTTGTATCCAAATTTTAATAAAAAGCATAGAGGTAAACGCAATCATTCTAACTCTCAAAGAGAATGTGGACAGAGAGGAAGATTCTAATTTGGTTTCCTTTTTTGATTTAGGATAAAAGAAATAGGAAGGTTGTTCAATTTTAATAATTGAGCAGCCTTTTTTTTATAAGGGATGTGAGGCTAAGCCGAGGGTTTCTTTAGGTGTTTCATTGACTGTTATCTGTTGTGATATGACGTCAAAACATAATCATTGTTACTTTAGTTCAGATAAAAACCTCCTAGATATTTGATAAAAACCTCCTAGATATTTGATGAAAACCTCCTAGATATTTGATAAAAACCTCCTAGGTATTTGATAAAAACCTCCTAGGTATTTAATAAAAACCTCCTAGGTATTTGATAGAAGCTAACTGGTTTATAGTGCTATCATTAACGGCCTTGATCTAAAAGTAGAGTATGATTGCATATTAAAGTAAGCTTTGTAGAATTAGGATATATAGACAAAGTAGAAAATCTAATCGCAGTGATTATTATAGCTGTTATAAAGTCTGATTTTCTCTATTTGCAAAATTTCCAACTTGATCCGATGTGATGAACTGTAGGAATGAATAATTTAAATTTCCACTTTAGAAAATTCCTGTAGATTATTCTTTTCTTTTGAAAAAAGGAATTGAATGGTTTTCATAAAATCTAAATAATCAATTGGTTTTTCCGCAATAGCATCAGCTCCTAGGAATAAAGCTGTATTTAAATAAGTTTTTGGTCCAATATCTCCTCCCCCGGAAATGGCAATTATTTTAATATATGGGTCTAATTCTCTTATTTCCATAATGGTTTCAATACCTTCCTTTTTGGGCATTATAATATCTGTGATTATCATGTCGGGGAAGTATTTTCCATATAGTTCTATGCCTTCAATTCCATTTCTTGCCTTGAGCGTATTATATCCTGCTTGTTCAAGGAAATTGGAAAGGATTTGAAGATATGTTTCAGAATCTTCAATAATTAGAATGGTTTTATTATTTGTGTTCATTCTTCTTAAATATGTTGAGAATTTTCTCTTCTATTTTTTCAAATGAGAAAGGTTTTGTTATAAGATGGATGTTATGATTTTTCTTTATCTGAAGTAAATCTTCAGAAATCTCTTTAGGGATAAGTATACCATTCAGATTATTGTTGATTTTCATTCCCTCTAAGATTATACTTAAGCCATTGAATTGTTCTGAAATTTGATCTGTAATAATTAGATCACAACTTTCTGCTTCTTTGTGCAAATATTGTATTGCAGGTTCTTGACTTAAAAATTCGATAACTTCAGCTCCTGACTCACTCAAAGTTTTTGATATATGTATAGAACTTCCAATGTCGCTCAGTATAATTATTATCTTCTTTCCATTTAGATGTTCTTTTAATTTTAATATTTTTTTCTCATGGTTTAATGGAGATATTAAAGGAAGGTAAATATCAAAGTTTGTCCCTTTATTTTCTTCACTCTTTACCATTATTATACCTAGGTGGTTATTAATAATTCCATGCACCACAGATAAACCTAAACCCGTTCCTTCGTCAACAGGTTTTGTTGTAAAGAAAGGATCGAAAATTTTATCAATTGTTTTAGGATCCATACCTACCCCTTCATCCTTTATGCTAATCTTGACGTATGAGCTTTGCTTAAAAGAGGTGTTAATTTCCAAAAACTCTTCATTTGGTTTGAAGTATTCTGTAAAAATAGAAATAACACCATGAATGTCTTTCATTGCATATATTGAATTTGTCAGAAGGTTTAATATTACCTGATGTAGTTGTGTTGGTTCTCCTGATATAAGGAATTCTTCGGAATCATCATTTTTAAATTCCACCTTAATATTAATAGGTATGGAAGACCTCATTAATGACAAAGTATCTTCTATTATACTATTAATATTTATTGAAATAAATTCTTCTTTTGATTTTCTGGTGAAGTTTAGTATCTGTTTAACCAAATTGGTCGCTCTTACTGAAGCTTTCATAATCTGGTCGAGATTTGGGCGAATAGGGTGATCTTTTTCTAGATCTTCGAATGCAAAATGTAAATATCCTTGAATAGTCGCTAAAATATTATTAAAATCATGTGCGATACCACTGGTTAGAGTACCAATAGTTTCCATTTTTTGTGCTTGACGGATTTGAGTTTCAAGAGCCTCTTGTTTTGTAATATCCGAAATCATCGTCAGGAAGTTGATTATTTGTCCTTCCGGATCTTTTATAGGACTTACAGTAAATTCCATAGGGAATTTTTCGCCATTTTTCTTTCTTCCAATAATTTTCCCATTCCAGATAACACCTGAATTAATATGCGAAAAGAAGTGTCGGAAAGTTACCTTGTTTTCGTTTTTGTCTGTAAAGAAGATCATTGATTTTCCAATTGTTTCTTCGCGTGTAAATCCACTGATTTTTATGAAGGCCTGATTGGTATATGTGATTTTTCCTTTTAGATTAGAGATAATTATCCCTTCAGAAGATTGGTCAACTGCAGCAGCAAGTTGTAGCTGCTCATTTTCTTTCTCTTTAAGAAAAGAAATGTCTCTGGTTGTTCCTACAACTCTAGGTTCTCCGGTTACAGGATGAGGTACAGGTAGTCCGATTCCATGAAGCCATTTTATCTTTCCGTCTTTCATTCGAATTCTGTATACTTCGTTGTAGCCATTATTTTTTAGAGTGTTTTTTAAGCTGTTAAGAACTCGTTCTCTATCTTCTTCAATAATTGTAGTCGCTAAGGCTTTTGGGTTTTCGATCAATTCTTTTATACTAAAAGGCCAAATTCTATTCACTGCAGGGCTTATATAGTAAAAGTGCTTTATGTCGGGGTCTGTGATCCAAAATACTTCGTCTATGGAGTTCACTAAAAGATTAAAGCGTTGCCTAACTTCTTCTAGTTTCATCTCCGTAAGTTTAAATTGAGTTATATCCTGAAGAATTCCAAATCTAGTTATATGTTTGTTCTCGACGCTGTTTTCCCATATGCTATGAATAAATATTTCTCGACCATCTTCAGGGCGAATAAAGCGAAAATCAGAATAGTTTTGCCCTTTGTTTACTGCTTTCTTTTTTCCGTTTATAAAACTTTCCTTATCTGCCGAATGCACATGTTCAAGTATAGTATTTAGGCGGATGGAGAGATTTATAGTTTTTGTAATGCCTAAAATGTCAAATGTTTCTTCAGAAAGAGTAATGAAATTTGTTTGCATATTCCATTCCCAGTTTCCAATACGAGATATTTTTTGTGCCCTTTTAAGGTTTATCTGACTTTCAATTAACTTTTGTTCAGTTCTGTTTTGCTTACTTATATCGTGTATGATTATTACCAATTGATTTTCGGATCGGAATGCATTTAAAGAAGCTTCTGTATTCTTTTTATCCATTTCAAAATTGATCTTACTTAGATAAAAAGAAGAACCCTCGTTTAGAACAGTTTCATAGCTATTGAAATATTTGGATTTTTTTAGGTTCTGAAGAGGATTGTTTTTGTTGCTTTTTTGAAGAAGAATATGCTTTGCTTTTTCGTTAATAGATTCTATTTCCAGGTTGTTATTTATAATGCAGCAAGCAGAGGGAATATGGTTTAATATATCAGCAAAGATTTTGTTTTTAGTTTTTAGTTTTTCAATATTCTTCTCCAGTTTTATTTTATCATTTTTAATCTTCTTATTAAAATATTGCTCTTGTTTGTCTAGTAAACTATTTATGATTGGAATTGAGATTTGACTCTCATTATTTATTATTTTTTTAATTGTTTGTATAGATTCCGAGTGGGATATTTTTTTTGTAAACCTTTTTATTCTAAATAAAAAGAAGAGAACTCTTATGATTACTATTAAACTTAATATTCCCAGCAAAGGGGGGAGAATAGATATTCCGCTTAGCCCATTTGCGAAAATTTTATCGTAAGAATTTAAAAAAACAATTGTACTTGAAATCACAATTATGATTAGCAACACAGCGATTATTATCTGCTGTAGAATCACTCGAACAAGTAAAGATCTCATAATATTAAATGACGATATGAAAGGGAGATATATATAATTCTTGCTAAGGTAAAGTGAAAAAACAAGATCAACAAATCAAAAAAATCGTAACTTAGAGTGTATGAATTGATAATCAGAATTATTGCCTTTTTTTAACTGTCTTTAACTTTGAAAACTCTATATATTTCTCCACAAAACTGATGCTATCTCGCTATGAAGGAACGTAAAATTATGAAGACAAATTTTTTGTTTTTCAAATTCTTATCTGGTTTTCTTTATTTCTGTCTTTCCTCTTTCTCTTTTTCCACACTTATTGCTCAAGACAAAGCTTTTGATCTACAGGATTGTTTAAAGATGGCTGTTGAAAGAAACTTAGATTTAAGAACTTCCTTTTTAAATAAAGAAAAAAGTTTGTCGAAATCAGCCTTAAGTAAATCTTATCTTTTACCGCAGATTTCCTTTAAAGCAAAGTTTACCGATAATATAGAACTACCACCAACAACTGTTCCTGGCGATTTATTTGGGAAGCCTGGTCAATTGCTCGATTTTCGTTTTGGAACTCAATATGGAGCTAACCTTGGTTTTGATCTTGAGCAACAAGTGTTGAATTTTTCTTTAGCAGAAAGCTATAAGATATCAAAATCGATGACAGAAATATCTGAAACTCAATTTCAAATTTTACGAGATGATTTAATCCATTCAGTTGGTCAGTCTTATTATAAGATTCAAATGATCGAGAGTAAAGTGGAAATGAATAATCATCAGATTCGACTTATGGATAGCCTTATCCAAATTGTTGTAAGTCGAATTAGAAGAGGAGATGCTCTTCATGTCGATTCAATGAAACTGGTTGTTGAGAGAAATATTTATGCTGCTTCAAGGCAAAATGCTTTATATGAATTACAAGAAGTTAAGAAGCAAATGTATAATCTTTTAGATTGGCCAGAAGATACTGTTTTGAATTTTCAACAAGAGACTTTTCGAAAAGATTCTTTGCCTTTGTTGTCATATGATAAAAATAACTTGAAGAACTTGATTTTGATTGAGCAAAAGAAGAACGTTGCATCCAGAGCATTACAAATGTCGAAATTAGGAAGATTGCCAACAATGTATGCCTTTGCTCATATGGGAATTCAAAATATGCATGATAAATTCCATGATTTTATAAATGGAAGTTGGGATTATGCAGTTGCTGTTGGAATAGGAATACAAGTTCCTCTGTTTTATGGTTCGCAGTTGAATAAGCAAACTTCTATTCGCAAAATTGAATTATTTCAAAATGAGCTTCAATTAAAGAAGAATTATAAATTGAGTAAAAATAATTTTGATATTGCTCTTGCCCAACTTATGGCTTATCAAGCAAGTTTGAAGGGACAAAAAGATAATTTTGCTTTATCAAAAGAGGTGTTAGATATTGTTAAACAGAGATATTTACAGGGAATAACTACCATTTCAGACCTTCTTACTACCCAGAATTCTTATAATAATGCCTATTTGAATTTCTTACAAGCTTATTTTGCTTATAAAATTGCTGAACTAGATGTGTTTAAAGCTTCTGGTAATCTAGAAAAACTGCTAAAAGAATGAAATTAACTCGAAATAAATTCACACATGGACTTATCTAATAAATCAACTGTTGATTCAAAAAAAAGCTCAAGTGTTACAAGAAAATATGTAAAGTATAGTTTGTTGACTATTTTGGTTTTAGTTGTTATTTTCTTGGTGATTTTTTTATATAGATATTTTGTCTTCCGAGTTTCTACTGATGATGCTCAGATTTCCGGACATATAGTTCCTGTGGTTACAAGAGTAAATGCATATGTATCGGATGTTAAAGTGCAAGAGAATAAATTAATAGAGAAAGATTCTTTTCTTGTTTTTTTAGATTCCAGTGAATTTAAAAATCAATTAGAACAAATTGAGAATTCTTTAAAAGAAATGAATGTTGCCTTGCTGCTGGCAAAAATTCAACTTGAGAATGCACAACTAGAAGAATCTATAGCATTAGAAACTTTGAAAACTGCTGAAGCTTCAAAGCAAAAAACCGATAATGACTATCTTAGAAATAAAGCATTGTTCAAAAAAAAGATAATTACTAAATCTAATTTCAATACGATTGTATTAGCCTACAAAGAAGGACTTAATAGCTTTCGGAAAGCAAAATATACATTAAGACAAGCAGAGTTAAACAAGAAAACTGCCCAACTTGATTATGAAAAGATAATGTTGAATAAAGAACAAGTTGCCTTGGAAGTAGAAGAAGCAAAACTCAACTTAAGCTATACAAAAGTGAAAGCTCCAATAGATGGAATTGCTGCAAAATCAAATATAAAAAATGGCCAATTTGTACAGGCAGGTCAAATCTTAATGTATTTAGTGGATACTTCTGATTTGTGGGTTAGTGCAGATTTTAAAGAAACTCAAATTAAAGATATCAGGGTGAATAAAAAGGTTTTTATTCAAATCGATGCTTTCCCTAATATTAAGTTTAAAGGATATGTAGAAAGTATTTCTCCTGCAACTGTGTCAAAGTTTGCTTTAATACCTCCATCAAATGCATCTGGTAATTTTGTAAAAATAGTGCAACGTTTGAGTGTACGTATTAGATTTCAAGATGGTCAAAATCTTCCCCCAATTCGTCCGGGAATGAGTGCACAAATAGTTTTTTATAAGAATTAAAAAGCTTTTCCTTCTATGGAAAAAAGAATTACTGGCCGCCAAATAATTGTGATAATCACTGTGATTTCTGCTTCTGTTTTGGAAATTATAGATGCTACTATAGTCAATATAGCAATACCCGATTTAATGGGAAATTTAGGAGCTACGATTACAGAGGTAGGTTGGGTAATTACTAGTTATGCAGCAGCAAATATTGTGATGATTGCCCTAGCGGCATGGATGGGTTCAAAATTGGGTAGAAGAAATTATTTTGTTTTGTCGATTGCAGTTTTTACTATTGGGTCGTTGTTATGTGGTCTTTCAGAAAATATCTGGAGTTTGGTTTTTTTTCGATTTATTCAAGGAATGGGAGGTGGGGCATTGATTGCAACTGCTCAAGCAATTATTGTCGAAACTTTTCCGAAGGAAAGATTAAACTTTGCGAACTCTCTTTTTGGAATGGGTATAGTTTTTGGCCCTGCTATTGGCCCATTGCTTGGAGGGTATATTCTTAATGAAATTTCATGGCATTGGATTTTTTATATAAATATTCCTTTCGGAATAGCAGCAACAATATTATCATGGTTGTTTATTCCGGAACCTAAAGAAAAAGAAGCCATCGGAAAAATGGATTGGTTTGGATTGATTCTGTTAATTGCTGGTTTTGGTTCCTTATTAACAGTTCTTGAAAATGGGGAAGAAGCTGGTTGGTGGCATGCTACTTATATAAAAATACTTACTTTGGTAGCTATTCTAGGAACTCTCTTTTTTGTTTTAAGGCAAAGCAAAGCATCAAAGCCAATAGTTAATCTGCAGGTTGTTAAGAATGTTTATTTTTCTCTGGGTATAATTATCAATTTTATTGTTTCCACAGGAATGGCTGCTATGTTTTTAATATTGCCCTTATTTGCTCAAAATCTTCTTGGAATGACACCACTTCAGACAGGCCTAATTATTTTACCTGGAGTTATTGTGATTATTATAGCTATGCCTTTTATTGGTCGTTTACCTCAAAAATGGTGGCAATTATTACTTTATATGTTTATAGGTTTTGTTTTAGTAATTACATACAATTTATGGATGGTTCATTTCTCTCCAGATTCATCACGAGAAAGCTTTTTTTTACCTGTAGTTTTGCGTGGTCTTGGTATTAGTGTTTTATTTATTCCATTGGCAACAATTTCATTAGTTGATTTAAAGGGGAAGCAAATACCAGAAGGTACCGGAGTATATAATATGGTTAGGAAAATAGGTAATTCGTTGGGAGTTGCTCTTACCACAAACTTTATAGCTCATCGAATAGATTTCCATGAAAATATATTGTCAGGTTCAATAACCAATTCAGATATTGGTACACAGCATTTTAAAGAGCAATTGATTTATTATTTAAAATATTCGGGTATTGATTTAAGTTCTATTCCGGCAATAGTTCAATTGGAATTGTCAAATAATTTAACCCGACAAGCTTTTCTATTGGGCTACCTTGATACCTTTATGCTAACAGCAGTTTTCTTTGCAATTTGTATTCCCTTTCTTTTTATATTTTTTATAGTTCGGAAATTTAGAAAAGAAGTTCCATCCTAGTGCATAATGAGTTTACATACTTTTTTTATTGAATTGGTGTATATCCTCGCGATTTAACCTGAAGTTGAATGCTATTGTGTTTTAAAAAGAATAGAAAAATGATATTTTTGTGATTAGGGGAGTCTATAAAAAACCAAAAAAAGTGGGTAAAATGCACTATAAGATGTCTTTGTTAATTTGTCATTTTACTAAGAATAAGCTATTTGTGTTTTTTGTAATTCCAAAATAAATACTCAATTTAACATTCAAACTATGAAAAAACTTTTTACTATTTTCCTGATGGGACTATTAGGGGGTATTTGTTCAAAAAGTACTCTTGCTCAGGATGTAGAGTTGAGATGGACTCGATCTATAGATTCATTAAGACAAAGTACTGGGGGTACTGAATGGATTGTAAAAACCAATAAAGAGTTATTAAAAAGAAAAAAAGCTCCGTATATGGAGCTTGCAGGTGGTAGTACTTCACAAGCTAACAAAGTAAAAAAATTAATTCTTGCATTTAATAATTTAAGCGGAAAGGTAACTAAAGGATTTAATTATGTAATTGGATATGATAATAAAACAGTAAGAACTCATTTTTATGGCGATGAGTTGATTGATTTTAGTAATAATAAACTGACTGATGTAAGTGGTTTTATTTTTCATATTGGTTGTGGTAATGGAGGATTAGGTTTGATAAAACTTGATCATAACCTTTTAAGCTCGTTTAATTTAGAGCACCATCAGGGAGCAATTAATTTTGGAATTAAGCATTTAGATTTGCGATGTAACTTAATTACCAACTTAAATAGTAGTAATCTTTTTATAAGCTTTGGGCAGTTGATAGGAATTGATCCTGATTATCCTGTTGTTAAGGTAGATAATAACTATTTGAAATTTACCGATTTAATTGATTTGAGGAATGCTGTTTTCCGTAGAAGTTATGATTATTATCATGACGGATCTCATGAATTTACTTGTTATCCTCAACGTAAATTAGGTGGTGAATCAACAGTAGAATCTATAGCTGCTGGAGGGAATAAAAAGCTTAGTTTTACTCTAGAGCATTCTCAAAATCAGTATAAATGGATTCGTAATGGTTTTTCCAATACTGTTTTGATGACAGGTAAAGAATATGAAATTGCTTCTATGGATGAATCAAAGGCAGGTGTATACAATTGCATAGTAACTAATGAGGCCTTACCTGGAGTGATTTTATATTCATATGATATGGCGGTATGGATGCCCAAGGAAAATAATAAAGCTCCAACTAGCATAGCTTTATCGAATGATAAGGTGTGTAGCAACTTTATAAAATTTGGTCTTATAGGTGAGTTTACTGGGGAAGATCCTGATAAAGATCAATTGTATTTTCGATTGATTAAAGGTGAAGGAGATACAAACAATGTTAGCTTTAGAATAATTGATGGTAATACCCTAGTGGCTTCAGAGGAATTATGTGATTATGAGCAAAAATCATCTTATACAATTAGAGTTCAGGCTTATGATTCTTTTGGAGGTGTATATGAACAAAATTTTACGATTTCACGTGGTGAAGGAGGAAGTGAACAAAAACTAAAATCTATAGCCTTAAAAGGTAATACCATTCAAGAAAATCTTGTAGATGTAAAGATCGGAGAATTTGAAACTGTAGGAGTAAAAGTAGAAAAGGTTAGTTTTAGTCTGGAAAAAGGAAAAAAAGATAATGATCTTTTTGTAATTGACGGTAATACTTTAAAGTCTGCAGCAGGAATAAACTATGAGAAGAAAAAGAATTTAAGTATCTTATTAACAGCAAGTGTTGGTGATAATGAATTCAAAAAGGTTTTTCCTATTTCTGTACTTGATGGAAATGATGCTCCAGAAGATATAATTCTAAGCAATAATAAAATTCTGGAGAAACAAAATGAAGGTAGCTTAGTTGGCTTTTTAATGGGAATAGATCAAGATCCGGCAGATACTGAATTTGCTTTTGAGCTTGTTGAAGGAATTGGATCTGAAGATAATGATAAGTTTACCATCCTAAATAATACTTTAAAAACACGCTCTGTTTTTGTTTATAATGAGCAGAATAAGTTTTTGAAAATCAGGTTGAAAGTTACTGATGCCAAGAAGTTGAGTTATGAGAAATCTTTGCAAATTGAGGTGATTTCGAATTCAACTTCAAATGAAGATGATTTTGTTATAGTTGATAATAATATAAGTGAAAATCTAGAATCGGGTACTTATGCGGGTAAATTGTTACTGGAATCTACTAATGAAGATGAAGTGGAGTTTTCTTTAATCGAAGGAGCTTTAGACAATGATTTCTTTACCTTAAATAAGAACAAGATCTTTACAAAAAAGATTTTTGATTATGAGAATAGATCCAATTATAGAATTAAGGCTCAGGCTAAGAAAGGCGATAAAGTAATTGTAAAAGAATTTATTATTGAGATTGGTGATTTACCAGAATCTCCTTATGCATTGGGTGTTAATAAATATACTTATAAACATACATGGAACGAGGACTTTTTTGTAGGATTGATTTTTTCAAAAGATCCAGATTTAAGAAGCCAGCACAAATATACTTTAGCTGATGATTGTACGGGTGCTGATTTCTTTAAAATATCAAATGACAGTATTTTTGTAGCTAAATCTTTACGAGATTCTCCAGAGGAATTGGTTTTGAAAATAGAACTTCGTGATGGCGATAGTGGATTCTTTAGTCAGTCATTTGTGTTTTTCTCTGATGAGTTAATTCTAGGATCAGAAATCATTCAGAAGGATGGTTCTGTTTCAGAGTTTAATGTTTATCCAAATCCGTGTAAGAATAATATAAAGCTTTCATATTCTAGTAAGGATACTGGAGATGTATATGTTGAAGTAATCGATATACGTGGAGTTAGAGTTTCTGAAAAGAAGTACTATAAAGGAACCAAAGAGTTACAAGAGGAATTGCTTTTAGAGCCTCTAGATTCTGGTATCTTTTTTATAAAGATCCGACACCAAGATCAAATTATGGTAAGGAAAATAATAGTGGAATAATAATTATAAAGAAAAAGGAGGCTCTTTTATGGGCCTCCTTTTTTGTAGTATATTTTTACTTATGAGGATTTTCTCATAAGTCTTTTTCTTAATGTTAATTTCCTTCCTTTTTCGCTTTCATCATCACTAGGAATTTCTAAAGCATTAATCAGAGGCTTGCTAAAGTTCCGATTGGTAATAAACTTATCTAAAGAAAGTAATAGCGATGGCAATACAAATAAGTTTGATAGAAGAGCTATAAGAAGTGTAAATGATATGAGATAACCCATTGCTTCCGTTCCACCAAACGAGCTTAAT
>JBGRQE010000056.1:0-23566 GCA_041725955.1 Bacteroidales bacterium | reverse complement strand
GATTAGAGTCAAAAAGAAACAACTTGCAATTTCATGCCGAAACACAGTTCTTGGAATCCTTTTTGACTCTAATCGACTCTGAAACACTAAACTCGCTTTGCCAATATCATGAAGTATTGCACCTTTGCGCGCAACATCAGCATCCAAGCCAAAAGAAGGAGCAATCTTTTCGGCAACATCAGCCACCTGTTGCAAATGCACAACCAAAGGTGTATATTCAGGAGCACCCTTTGCCTTGATATGTTCACAAACCAAAGTCATATCAGTAATTTTGACGAACTGGATGCCCTACAACCTTAATACTTCCATACATGGGTTTGCTAGAATCAATACGATTATACCCTACCAGAAACGACTGATCGCCTTGACCAAAAATCAATTCAAATCCAGAAAACAGATCTGTATTCTCATCAAATTCCTGCTGACTTACTTCCAGAATGTCTTTAGATGGATATAAAACATCTTCATTCCTACATAAACATATATGTTGCTCAAAAGCTCTTTCTGCATGTTGTTTGTCTGCAAAAGCCAAAAATAGTGTAGGTTCAATCATTACACCTCGCATAATAATAGAATAAGGGCGTATATACGAACGGTCTTTGGCTTTGCCTTTCTGATTCCATCCCCGTCCTTGCACCTGCTCTTGCTGCTGAGAAATTTGCTTATAACTTAAGCGATGTCTTACAATCTTCTTGATCTGACCATCATCATTCTGCAATAATTCAGGAAACAATTTACGCTCAATTCCTGCAACAATAGACGGAGTAAGAAACTGCTGACTATAGGTTTCACTATCCCGAACTGCTGTCCAGGGTTTGATAAACCCAAAAGGACCCGAATACTTTACAATATATAACTTATCCATAGCATCTATTTAATTGCACCAAAACCAATTCCCGTTGAATTGCCGACACCCACATTCCAGGCAAAAGCTTTACTTTCGGGCTTACCTTCAATAATTATAGGGCACCAATTGCACTTATTCTTTACATCTTTATAAGTGATCAGTTTGGTTTTGGCCTTAGGATATGAAGTATCAAAACGAACATTTAAAGTTTCATCTTCAGGCATTCCCGCCTGTTTCATCTTATGCTTTAGCGTTGCAGTAAGATAATCTGTAGAAGTAGGGTCGTTGAATAATATAAATCTTACAGTGCGCTCTTCGGTATGTTTGATATGCACCGGACTAGCTACCTGAAAGAAAGTCTTTTCGCTAAGGTCAGGATCTTCCTGCAGAATCACCTCTCGAACCTGCAAACCCAGAAACATATCCGGATCACGCTGAATACCATCAATCAGTTGCTTGGCATACTGCTTTTCCCAGATGCTGATAAACCACTTACCACCATACTCGAAATTTAAATGCCCGTTCTGAGCTTTTCCGCCATCTAACTGCGAAAAGCTATATAAAGAAATCTTGTCGTGAAGATCATTTTGTCCTAACCATTTATGCAATACTCCGGTTAGTTTATGCTGATAATTAAAAGGAATGGGGCTGGACGTCCCTTCCAAAACTAAATGTAATCTCATAAAAGAATATGATTATTTCCCTAAAAGAATTTGGAGGGCGAAAGGTAATAAAAGGAATAGACAATAAAAAAGAATGTGATTATAAATAAGTCCTAAACAAAAGATTCCTCTAGATCCATACAAATATAGATCTAGAGGAAAAGGAAAGCCTTAAATCTTATCTGATACAGAATATTTTGCTTTAAGCTCTTTGATTCTCTTTTTTACATGCTTTTGAATATGCTTCTGCAAATTCGCTTCCAACTTAAGCTGGTTTTTATCAAATTCGTCGCTATAGTTTTCTACAGAAGGATCATATTCCTGCCCCAGAAGTTCGCACACTTTCTTTCCTGCTTCAGGAAAGCTTTGATCTTCAACAATTGTAAAATCTTTATTGATTATAAAAACAGAAGGGTATTTATCTACACAGTATATTTCCTTAATTCTATCAGCACTTTTATAATCAGAAGTATATAAAGTATAAAATGGCCATAAGCTTTCTGCTTTTGATTTATCGCGCCAATCTTGTTCTGAATGATCATTATAAATAGGAATAAAAACCAAATCCTTATGATTATACATCTGCCTGAACTTTCTTAAACGTTTTTCAAGAATTTCACATTCAGCAGAATTAACAGATGTAAAGTATAAAACAATTACTTTACCCCTAAAATCACTTAATTGCTTTTTATTACCCAATGTATCATACAAAGGAATATCAACACCTTTATTTCCGGGTATTACCTTAAGCTTATTATTAAGCTTTGCCAATAATCCTTTATATCTATTATTTCGTTTTTGATACTTTTCGCAATGTTTAAAGTGCGACTTTATTGAGTCGGAAGTAACATAGTGCTCTTTAAATGCATCTAATTTATCTTCTAAGTAATTAAGATAAACAGGTGATTCAGGGTGGGAATAGGCAAAAGAATCAATTTTTTGAAATATAGAATGTTTTACTTTTTCAATAATAGCAATCTGATACTCTGGCGTATTTTCGCAACGCTCTTCGTCAATAGATATATTTTTATATTCTTTATAAATATCATGGACATATGAGCCATATGCATTAATATTATAATGGAAATCGCCTTCTACTTTAAGCGTATCTCCGGGAGTAATAAAAAGATTATCAATAACAGACAAACGCTGATTGTCTTTTTTGCTTTTATATAAAATATTTAATCTTACTTTACGTGAAACAGCAGATGTATCTTGTAATGTAAATGCCCCTTTTACTACATAAGTAGTATCCGAGAACTGATTATTATCATCATATGAAATGTCGAGATAAACTAATGAGCTGTCAGGTAAATTGGATACTTGGCCTTGAATTACATACACATTGCTTTTTTGTTTTACTCCGCAAGCACAGAGCCATAGAAAGCAGAAAGCTCCTAATATAATCTTTGACTTTTTCATATTTAATGTTTTGGGTATAGTTTTTTATCATCTTATAATTTATTTGAAAAACTTTTATTCATCTATGGTTAGAAAAGAAAGGGTTGCTATAGGAACACCGCCACAACTCAATATTGAGCTACAGTCAAATTATCTGAAATATCAAGATAAATCATGCGTCATCTGGCAAAGTTGAAATATACCCTTTACTATAAATCTTTAATTCTTTCTATTTTTGTCTACCCCACAACTAGAGAAAATAAAGAATAGGAGTGCCCCTATAAGCTTAATACTTTTCCATAATATTTTATTCGAAATCACAACCAAATTACAGATTATGATTTATGTAATCAATACATATCCCATAATTGATCCTCTAAATCATCATTTGTGACAAGGCGAATAGGTAAATTTTCAGGGCAATCAATTCCAATCTCCTGACACAGTTTGGTTTTCATCTGTTCAAAAGATCGATTTCGATCTATGATTTTAAAGCTTGTATCAATCAAAATATTACACGGAAACTTATCTACACAATATAAATCCAATGCTTCTTTATGAAATTCACCATCGCTATCAGTTGTAGAACAAATTGGCCAATAAGGATTATAACGAGATGTATCACTTAACATGCTTTGAAGATTATTATCAGCATAAACAGAAATAAACTCAAAGGCATGACTTTTCACTTCGGCATAAAAAAACTTCATCTGATTATACTGAAATACACATTTAGGACAAGAAGGCTCAAAAAAGGACAACAAAATAGGCTTTCCTTTATAATCACTCAATTTTTTATGTTTATGGCCCTTCAAAAATATAGGAATATCTATTGCAGGATGACCTATTGACGAAAATCTTTGCTGTTTTAATGCATTATGCATATTGTGCACCCACTCGATCTGATTATAAGGATAACGCAATTCGCTGAGCAAAGAATCAAACTGTTCCACTTTGTATTCGCCCAAAATTACCTGATCATACTTTTCTTCCAGAAATTCAAGATAGATACATGAAGATTGATTTTTATGCAAAAAGGAGTTGATCAGCTCTTCAACTAATAAAACCTGACTGTATTGTTTCTTCCTTTCTATGCTATCTAACAACAATCCGAAAGAACAGAAATCACATGCATTTAACTCATTCTTTAAAAGGCGTAATTTATTACATAGTTCTTTATACTTTTCATACTTCCTTTGCTCCTTTATTCCTTTCGTAATCTTTAATGTGCCAACATTATCACCATGAAGTTCTATGTCGGCTCCTTTATTTACGAATATTTCTTTTATATAAGATTTACTGGGAATTTCAAGAAATACTTTCTGCGGAAAATTTACTGCTGCTGACAAAGAAAATCTCCCTTCTTTGGTAAAACAACTATCTAATGTTTTCTTTCCAAACTCAAGATGCCCCGAATTCAAATAAACCAAGGTGCTATCTGGTATTTTATTAATCTTACCATTGATATTAAAAAAACGAATAGTAAAATGAAAATACGATGAAAAACATAAAGCAATCAGCACGAAAATTGCCCCATACACTGACCTTTTCTTTAACATACTTAAACATTATTGCAATGAGATACCTATAAATTGCGAATACGAATTCCAAATTTAATAAATAAATATAAAAATGTAGAATAAAGTTATATATTTGAGACCTACGACACTAATCACAGACAAAAATGAAGGTTTTTTTAAAAATAAAACACTGGCAATGTGTGTTGCTATTTCTTACAATAATGCTTACTATTTTCACTATAGGTATTTTTGTAGGAATAAAACACTATAATAATCCTGGGCGTATTATAAACCTACAAATGAATATAATATTCATTAATATCCCTATAATATGTATTAACTTTTTATGGTATTATTCAATATTTAAATATTTACATAAAGAAAGTAATATCGACTATGGAATAAATGATTACAAATACCATCTTTACTTCTTTTTATGGATTTTCTCAGGCCTTGGAGGACTTTTTAGCATTTATTATTTTTATCCAAATGGAACCAACAACACACTTCAAAGTATTTCATTTTTCCCATTTTCCATGCATGTATTGTCTCCATTTACATACTTTACATGGATTTTTTCCATTTACATAATGTACCAAACAGCTAAAATGATTAGATCGGTAGAATTAGAAAGAGATACCAACTTTAAAGAGAATATTTGGACATTTATATGCCTTTTCTTCGTTATTCCATTTGGTGTATTTTGGATTCAACCAAAACTAAATAGGAACTATAAAAAGATTGTTGCAAAAGAAAATCATTGATTCAATAAGGCAAAACTAAAATATTAACTGGCATAAACTAAGCGTGTAATTATGATATCTTTTTTTAAGAAATATATTTGTATTCCTTACTGGATAATTACCTTACTCCTAATAGCTTTTTACTTTGTAACAATTACAATATTAATTAGAGAGCTATTAACATTCAGGGAAATACAAAGTATAGGAATTCTTTTTGTATCAATATTTGCCTTTTTACACACATTGGTTTTCTATCTCTACATCTACTCTTTTACAAAATTGACATACAAATATTACCCTCTTGAATTTACACCAAATATTAACCAGTTTTTAATTCTATTTGTAACAGCAGCTGCTATAAGTCTATCCAAACTTATTATTTTCAGCGCAATGGATTATAACTTTTTTGAGATCTATAACGCACAGAATATATTTATACTACTCCCTTTTTTCACAATTGTTTCAATAATCATTATCTACAGTTTTTTTCATTTAGCAAAATCTTTAACAAAGATTGAAAATAAGATTCACAATACAAATAAGAGTTTTATAATGACTTTTATCTTATTCTTAATCTTTCCTATAGGCCTATTTTGGCTACAACCAAGGTTCCGAAAAATATTTAAATCAAAAGAATAAGTACTGATTATTGCAAAGCTTTATTAACTTTACCTTGGTATAATTCAGAACAACCCAAGTATAGTTTTTCCATGAAAAAAGTCCTCCAATCATTACTTTCCATGCCTGCCATGGTAATTCTTCTTATTTTACTTGCCATTAGCATTGCAATGGCCACTTTTATTGAAAAAGATTATGGCTCTATAGGGGCTCAAATTGGTGTTTACAACACATGGTGGTTTAATGTAATATTCATTTATATAGCAATTATTCTCCTTTATAATATCTTCAAAAAAAAACTACTGAGCAGGAGTAAGTTTCCTGTTTTCCTCTTCCATATTGCTTTTATAATAATAATAATTGGTGCAGGAATTAGCAGGTTCTTTGGAGAAAATGGCAATTTATATCTTCGCGAAAATGAGAGTGTAAATTATTTCATTTCAAATGATACTTATATTACAGCAAGCATTAATCATAAAGGAAATATACATAAGCGAATTTGGAAGATTCTAATTGCTCCATACAATGCCAAAACATTCTCTAAGCAAATAAAGTTATCAAAAGGGTTTCTTCAATTACAAAGTCAAGATTATACAAAAGGCAATTGGAATAAATTAGATACGCTAGACCTTAAAATCTCATATAATGGTCAACTCAAAGAAATTCTATTGGAAGGAAAACCCAGACAAATAGGAAAATCAAAAAGAATTCAACTAGACGAAAATACATCTTTGATTCTTAGTTTTGGAAGTATCCTAAGGCAACTCCCCTTTTCTATATTCCTAAATCGTTTTGAAGTTGAAAAATATCCTGGTTCAAAAAGCCCTTCCTCCTTTAATAGCTATGTCACAATTGAAGATAAAGGGAAAAGCATGACCCGAAAAATCAATATGAGTAATATCTTAGATTATAAGGCGTATCGGTTTTTCCAGAGTTCATATGATCAAGATGAAAAAGGAAGTATCTTATCCGTAAACAAAGATAAGGTGGGAACAAGAGTAACTTATATAGGTTATGCTCTAATGATCATTGGAATGATTTGGGCATGGGTCAATTCCTTTTCGAATATAACAAACTCAACTTTAAAACAGAGTGTAAAAACTATACTGTTACTTGTTTGCCTATCATTTATTTCTTTCAATCCAAATTCTGTTTCTGCAAACAATACGGACTCCATTTTGCAATATAAAGACTTACATATTCCTGTTATACCAAAGTTACAAGCAGATTATTTTGGAGGTTTATGGGTACAAGATTATAATGGACGCCAAAAGCCTATTAATACATTTAGTCATGAAGTAATTAGAAAGATAAGTAAGAAAAACACTCTATTTAATCAAAGTCCAGATCAAATTATATTAGGAATAATTTGCTATCCAAAAAAATGGGAATACATACCTCTTATAAAAGTAAAGAATAAAAGAATTAAGCAAATTATTGACTTACAAGAAGGAGATTACGCCTCTTACAATGATTTTTTCGACACAATTCCTTTGCACTATAAACTATTATCATTTGTGAATATGGCAAATAAGACAAATCCAGCAAAAAGGAATCAGTTTGAAAAAGATATTCTTAAAGTTAATGAGAGCCTGAATATTTTCAATCAAATATCAATTGCCTCTTATCTGAGGATATTCCCAAATCCCAATGGAAATACAAATAAATGGTTAAGTATTAGCGAGCCCATCTCTGGTTTAAAGTATAATGATTCTCTTTTTATTTCATCCTCCTTCCCTTTTTATATCCAATTACTTGTTGAAAAAAATTATAATCAAGCCGAGAAGGTAATCAATGGAATATCTATTTTTCAACAAAAATATGGGCATATTACTATTGAAGATAAAAAGAGAAACCAATCGGAGATTTATTACAACAAAGTAAATTTATTTCATAAGCTATCAACCATATATCTTATTGCCGGTATCATTCTATTGATATATGTTTTAAGCAGTTTCTTTTTCAGAAAAACGCCACATCGCTTAGCACTAATAAGTTTTGATTGCTTTTTTTGGTTTTGCCTGGCAATTCAGCTTATAGGACTTGGATGGCGTATGAATATTAGTGGACATTTTCCTTTAAGCAATGGATATGAATCATTACTTATTGTTTCATTTTTCACAATGTTGGCGGGACTAATCTTCAGTAAAAGCTCTGGACTAGGTACTGCTGGTGCAGCTATACTTGCTGCAATATGTTTACGTATTGCTCATCTTAGCTGGATGGATCCAGAAATTACGCCACTGGTTCCTGTATTAAAATCATATTGGCTTAGCTTGCATGTATCAATTATTGTATCAAGTTATGGCTTTCTTGCGTTTAGTGCACTTATGGGTTTTTTCAGTATGTTAATCACTATTTTTAACAGAAAAGAAAGACATAATGATTATTTAAATCGTCTCACTCGTATAAACAACCGGAGTATGACCCTGGGCCTCTATTTGCTAACCATAGGTACTATTTTGGGGGCTATTTGGGCCAATGAAAGTTGGGGACGCTATTGGGGATGGGATCCTAAAGAAAGTTGGGCTTTAATCACTATAATTCTATACACTATTATTGGTCATCTTCAATATATTCCTAAATATTTTACTTTATGGCGATTCCATTTTTTAAGTTGGCTTGTTTTTGCTAGTGTTCTTATGACCTATTGGGGAGTAAACTTTTATTTAAGAGGTTTACATTCTTATGGATCGGGTGAGAGTTTTAATTTATCATTTTTTGTATATTTATGGTTAGTAATCACTTTCATAATAGGTTTATTTTCATTTCTTTCAAGCTCTAAACAAAAAACATAATCCCCTTCGAATAAATTTAACTATAAAATCTAAAATACTCTGTTTTGAAACTAAAAACAATTGAAAAAGTCAATACTTCTTCATTGGTAACTGGCTTTAGTATTTTCGCTTTATTTTTTGGTTCCGGAAACTTAATATTCCCACCAAAATTAGGTATAGTTACAGGTGAAAATTGGCTAATAGGAACCATTGGATTTTTAATTTCTGATATCGTTTTATCCTTAATTGCACTAATAAGTATATTGCGCGGTGGAGGTTTTCTGGAAAAAATAATTGACACTATTAGTCCTACAACCAGTAAGATTATTGTAACCACAATAATTCTTTTTATTGGACCCATCGTAGCCATTCCCAGAATTTTAGCAGTCATTTATGAAGTAGGAATTGAACCTCTGATTCCTGAATCAGGTAATACACTTGTGTCAATTGTTTTTCTGATCCTAACAGCTCTAGTGGTATTAGATCCACGTAATATAGTAGGTATTATAGGAAAATATATTACTCCTATTCTTTTGATTAGCCTAGTAGGATTTATTATTGTCGGATTGAGTAATCCGACAGGAACAGAAGTTTATCCACCTCAAAAAGCAGCTTTCCAATACGGCATATTCGAAGGATATCAAACTCTAGATATTATGGGAGCGGTGATCTTTGCCAAGATTTTCACAAATAACTTTAGAGATAATCATGTATACGATCATCATAAGCAAAGTATAATCATACTACGATCGAGTGGTGTTGCCATGTTATTGATGCTTATCGTATATGGAGGTTTGGCTTGGTTAGGAGCACTAAGTCAGTCCCATTATAATCAGTCTGTTGACAATGTTGTTCTGCTAAAAGGAATATTCCATAATTCAGCAGGTAAGTTTGGTTATGTAATATTAAGTGTAGTTGTAATTACAGCATGCTACACCACTGTATTAGGCTTGGTAAGTACTTCGGCTGAATATTTCCATAAACTTGTAAAGAAAAAAGTAAACTATAAGCTTTGGGTAATCATTGTTTTGGTTATATCATTTATAATTTCAAATCTAGGAGTTCAAAAGATTCTAAATATCAGTTTACCTCTAATGGAATTATTTTATCCCATTGTGATTATCATCTTTCTGACTCATTTATGGAAGAGATTATTCAAAGAGAGAAAGGTAATTCAAAGCATGATTATCACCGCATTTATTTTTGGAATTCCTCCATTCTTGGAATATTTCAATCTTGTAGATTTAAAATGGAAAGAGCTCTTTAGACATATTCCTTTATATAAAATTGAATTGTCTTGGCTCATCCCATGTGTTATCGTAGGATTAATTACATTTTTACTTACAAAAAAAAAGGTTACTCCACAGAGTAACCTTGAATGAGTTGAAATAAAACGGTATAACATATTTAGCAAATATCCTAATGGTTCACAATACCATGGATACTCAACTAAAGAAATTCTTTATGCCTCTGGTGTTGGTCCGGTCATTGGGAACGGAGGTAAATTTTCACCACGAGGTTCTTTTATTGGTCCGTTGTTAGCTTCAAACTTTCTGATATTATCTTTTAAAGCATACAACAAACGTTTTGCATTCTCAGGAGTAAGAATTACTCTTGATTTTACTTGTGCCTTAGGAAGCCCTGGCAGAACTTGAAGAAAGTCCATAATAAACTCTCCCTGAGAGTGAGCAATTAAAGTTAGGTTAGAATATATTCCTGTAGCTACATCTCCAGAAATTTCAATATTCAAATGATTCTTATTGTCGTTTGATTCACTCATGTTTGGTTAAATTAAAAACCCGAACATAAATGCTCGGGTTTTATATATTATTATATACTATTGGTCCGCATCAGGAGAATTTGTTGATTCACTAATAGACGAAAGTTTATCATATTCGTCCATACCTCCTACAATCAGATTTTCGTATTCACGCATACCTGTACCTGCAGGAATCTTATGTCCAACAATAACATTCTCTTTCAATCCTAGCAAGCCATCACGCTTAGCCATAATTGCAGCCTGAGTCAATACTTTAGTTGTTTCCTGGAAGGAAGCAGCTGAAATAAAGCTATCAGTTTGAAGAGACGCACGAGTAATACCCTGCAACACCTGACGTGCTGTTGCTGGTTGTGCTTCTCTAGCAGTTATAGTTCTTCTATCACGACGTCTAAGCATTGAATTTTCTTCACGAAGTTTACGTGCGGTAATGATCATACCCATCTCTAGATCGGCAGAATTACCAGCATCTTCAACAACTTTCTTACCGAAGATATCGTCATTTTCGCTAAAGAAATCAAACTTATTCACCAATTCTCCTTCAAGGAAACGAGTATCACCTGGATCTTGAATTTCAACTTTACGCATCATTTGACGTACAATAACCTCAAAATGCTTATCATTGATTTTCACACCCTGTAATCGGTAAACCTCTTGAACTTCGTTTACAATATACTCCTGAACCTTCATAGGTCCTTTAATAGCAAGAATATCTGCAGGAGTCATAGCACCGTCAGACAGACGAGTACCTGCTTTAACAAAGTCATTCTCTTGAGCAAGAATCTGCTTAGATGTAGATATAAGATACTTTTTCTCTTCACCTGTTTTTGAAGTAATAATAATCTCACGATTACCACGCTTCAATTTCTTACTGAAACTAACTGTACCATCAATTTCTGATACTACAGCAGGATCTGAAGGATTACGAGCCTCGAACAATTCAGTAACACGAGGAAGACCTCCGGTGATATCACCAGACTTACCTACCGCACGTGGAATCTTCACGATAATTTCACCGCCAACGATTTCATCACCTTCATCAACTGAAATGTGAGCACCAACAGGAATATCATAAAGCTTCTTCACCATACCATCTTCATCAAGGATTTTGATAGTAGGGTTCTTACTTTTCTGACGAGTTTCAATAATTACCTTATCAGCATAACCTGTTTGTTCATCAGATTCTACACGATAAGTTTGTCCTTCAATAATATTTTCGAAGGAGATACGTCCAGAAACTTCAGAAAGAATTACAGCATTGTATGGATCCCATTCAGCAATGAAATCGCCTTTCTTCACTTTTTCTCCTGGATGGAAATACAAACTTGTTCCGTAAGGAATATGTCCAGAAGTAATTGTAAGACCTGTATTTTGATCTACAATTCGCATCTCGGCAGAACGTCCAATTACTTTCAAGCAATTTTTTCCTTCAGAATCGGTGAAACCAACACTACGTAATTCATCAATCTCAAGTAAACCATCGTATTTTGCAACAATAGTAGAAGCAGTTGCAATGTTAGATGCAGTACCCCCAACGTGGAAGGTACGTAGAGTAAGCTGTGTTCCTGGCTCACCGATTGATTGCGCTGCAATAACACCAACAACCTCACCTTTCTGAACCATTTGACCAGTCGCAAGATTACGACCATAACACTTACTACAAACACCACGACGAGATTCACAAGTAAGTACTGAACGAATTTCAACAGCCTCGATTGGGCTATCGTCAATAAGACGAGCTACAGGCTCTGTTAATTCGGAAGCAGCAGCTGCCAAAAGCTCACCTGTTTGAGGATGGAAGATATCATTAAGAGCAACACGACCAAGAATACGATCGTAAAGAGTTTCAACCACTTCTTCGTTTTTCTTCAAAGCAGTCATTGTCAATCCTCTTAAAGTACCACAATCCTCTTCATAGATTACCACATCATGGGCAACATCAACAAGACGACGAGTTAAATATCCCGCATCCGCAGTTTTAAGAGCGGTATCCGCAAGACCCTTACGCGCACCGTGAGTAGAGATAAAGTACTCAAGTACAGAAAGACCTTCCTTAAAGTTAGCAAGAATCGGGTTTTCGATAATTTCACCTCCAGTAGCACCAGACTTCTGTGGTTTCGCCATCAAACCCCTCATTCCAGATAACTGACGAATCTGTTCTTTAGATCCCCTCGCTCCAGAATCCAGCATCATATATACTGGGTTGAAGCCTTGGTCATCTTGAGAAAGCTGATTCATCAAGGTACGGGTTAACTTAGAGTTGGTATGTGTCCAGATATCAATAATCTGATTATATCTTTCGTTATTGGTAATGAAACCCATATTATAGTTATTCATTACCTCATCAACTTCTGCATTAGCTGTAGAAACAAGCTCTTCTTTAACTTTAGGAATAATTACATTACCCAAATTAAAGGACAAGCCACCTTTGAATGCATTGATAAATCCCATTGCTTTAATATCATCAAGGAATTTTGCAGTCGAAGCGGTTCCAGTTTTTTTCAAGACATCACCAATGATATCACGTAATGCCTTTTTGGTAAGAACCTCATTAATGAAGCCATAACCGTCAGGAACTACTTGATTGAAAATAACACGTCCTACAGTAGTTTTCAAAATTCGAAGAATAGGATTTCTATCCTCATCAACATCTTTGACTTTAACTTTTATTTCAGCATGAAGATCAACACGCTTCTCGTTAAAAGCGATAATTACTTCTTCTGGTCCGTAAAAAGTCATGTCTTGACCCTTCATTACTTTTTCAGGAGTACTTCTTCTTAGCTTAGTAATATAATACAAGCCAAGAACCATATCCTGAGAAGGTACAGTAACAGGAGCACCGTTTGCAGGGTTAAGAATGTTATGAGAAGCAAGCATCAACATTTGAGCTTCCAAAACAGCAGCATTTCCAAGAGGAACGTGAACCGCCATCTGGTCACCATCAAAATCCGCGTTAAACGCAGTACACACTAGTGGGTGTAATTGAATTGCTTTACCTTCTACCAATTTTGGTTGAAAAGCCTGAATACCTAAACGGTGCAAAGTAGGAGCACGGTTAAGCATAACAGGATGTCCTTTCAAAATATTTTCAAGAATATCCCAAACTACAGGATCTTTGCGGTCAACAATTTTCTTCGCAGATTTAACCGTTTTCACGATTCCTCTTTCGAGCATCTTACGAATAATAAATGGCTTGAATAATTCAGAAGCCATATCTTTTGGAAGACCACACTCATTCAATTTCATTTCAGGTCCAACTACAATAACAGAACGTCCAGAGTAGTCAACACGCTTACCCAATAAGTTTTGACGGAAACGACCTTGTTTACCTTTCAAACTATCGGTAAGAGATTTTAATGCTCTATTAGATTCTGTTTTTACTGAGTTTGCCTTACGTGAGTTATCGAAAAGAGAATCTACCGCTTCCTGAAGCATACGTTTTTCGTTACGCATAATAACATCAGGAGCTTTAATCTCTATCAATCGCTTCAGACGATTGTTACGAATAATTACTCTTCGATATAAGTCATTCAAATCCGAAGTTGCGAAACGACCACCATCAAGTGGCACAAGAGGACGCAATTCTGGAGGAATAACGGGAACGACCTTCACAATCATCCACTCAGGACGATTTTCGATATGATTGTTCGCATCCCTAAAAGACTCAAACACCTGAAGACGTTTCAAAGCTTCAGCTTTACGCTGCTGTGAAGTCTCGGTGTTAGCTTTATGTCTAAGGCCATACGATTCTTTATCTAGATCGATAGATGCCAAAAGATCGTGTAGAGCTTCTGCACCCATTTTGGCAACAAATTTATTTGGATCTGAGTTGTCAAGATGTTGATTTTCGATTGGAAGAGTTTCCATAATATCGAAATACTCCTCTTCTGTAAGAAAATCCATGCGTTGAATTCCATCAGCAGCCTTCACTCCAGGTTGAATTACAACATATCTCTCGTAGTAGATAATTGTATCCAATTTCTTAGATTGAAGTCCTAATAGTGCACCTATTTTATTTGGAAGAGATCTGAAGAACCAAATATGAGCAACAGGAACAACTAATTGAATATGACCTGTTCTCTCTCTCCTAACCTTCTTCTCGGTTACTTCAACGCCACATCGATCACAGACGATTCCTTTATATCGGATTCTCTTGTATTTACCGCAGTGACACTCCCAGTCCTTAACAGGGCCAAAAATTCTTTCACAAAATAAGCCGTCACGTTCAGGCTTATAGGTACGGTAATTAATAGTTTCGGGCTTCAAGACTTCACCATAAGATCTTTCCAGTATAGATTCTGGAGAAGCTAAACTTACCGTTATTCTTTTGAAACCACTATTTATTTTGACATCTTTCCTGAAAGCCATAGTAAAAAGACAGTTACAATAATTAGAATTAACCCACAAGAGAAGAAACTCCTCTTGTGGGAAAAATATTTTTCTTAGTCAAAAGTTACATTTAATCCCAGACCACGTAATTCGTGGACAAGAACATTAAATGATTCTGGAATGCCCGGTTTCGGCATAGTTTCGCCTTTAACGATGGCTTCATATGCTTTTGCTCGACCAACCACATCATCAGATTTTACAGTAAGAATTTCCTGAAGGATATTCGATGCACCAAAAGCCTCGATAGCCCAAACCTCCATTTCTCCGAAACGCTGACCACCAAACTGAGCTTTACCTCCAAGAGGTTGCTGGGTAATCAATGAGTAAGGTCCGATACTTCTTGCGTGCATTTTGTCGTCAACCATATGATGTAGTTTCAACATATAGATGTATCCTACAGTGGCTGGCTGATCAAATCTTTCACCTGTTCCTCCATCATATAAATGAACACTACCATTTTCAGGTAATCCGGCCTGAGCCATATAACCATTTATTTGATCTAAGCTAGCGCCATCAAAAATTGGAGTTGCAAACTTCAATCCCAATTCTTTTCCAGCCCAAGCAAGAACAGTTTCATAAATCTGACCAAGGTTCATCCTTGAAGGTACCCCCAACGGATTCAACACAATGTCGACAGGAGTTCCATCTTCAAGGAATGGCATATCTTCTTCACGGACAATCTTGGCAACAATACCTTTATTACCGTGACGACCCGCCATCTTATCCCCTACACGTAGTTTACGTTTCTTAGCTACGTATACTTTCGCCATTTGGATAATTCCATTTGGAAGCTCATCACCTACAGTTTCATTGAACTTGTATCGATTAAACTTCGCTTCGATTTCCTTTTGACGTATATTATAATTGTTGATAAGTGTCTTGATAAGTTCATTCTTATCCTCCTCAGTTGTCCAGTCGTTAGGATTAACAATTGAATAATCAACAGCTCCTAATAACTTCTGAGAGAATTTAGTTTTCTTAGGAATAAGAACTTCATTATATGAGTTATAAACTCCTTGAGAAGTTTTTGTACCCACCAAGAGCATTAGTTTATCAATAAGCTTCGCTTTTAAAGCAACAAATTCTCTTGCTTGCTCTTTATCGATAGACTCAAAGATATCTTTCTCTTTTGTTTTAGACTTTCTGTCTTTAACAACCCTAGAGAACAACTGCTTATCAATAACAACACCTTTCATTGATGGTGGTGCTTTTAAAGAGGCGTTCTTAACATCACCTGCCTTATCTCCAAAGATGGCACGTAATAATTTTTCTTCAGGGGTTGGGTCACTTTCTCCTTTTGGAGTGATCTTACCGATTAGAATATCTCCATCAGCAACTTCTGCACCCACACGAATCAATCCATTCTCATCAAGGTCTTTAGTTGCTTCAGAACTTACATTTGGAATATCATTTGTAAGCTCTTCCACACCACGTTTGGTATCACGAACCTCTAGAGTGAATTCTTCAACGTGGATCGAAGTAAATATATCTTCTTTAACCACACGCTCAGAAATAACAATCGCATCCTCGAAGTTATAACCCTTCCAAGGCATAAATGCAACCTTCATATTTCTTCCAAGCGCAAGTTCTCCGTATTCAGTACCATAACCATGGCATAATACCTGACCTTTAGTAACTCTTTCTCCACGAGAAACAGTAGGACGTAAGGTCATACTTGTACCTTGGTTTGTGCGTGCAAATTTAATTAAGTTATAGCTCTTAAAATCATCATTAAAACTAACAAGACGTTGGTCTTCACTACGATCATAACGAACTACAATTTTATTTGCATCTACACTTTCGATAACACCATCACCTTCTGCAACAACAAGAACACGAGAATCGCGCGCACTTTGAGCTTCAATACCTGTACCCACAATCGGAGCTTCAGGACACATCAAAGGAACAGCTTGTCTCATCATGTTAGATCCCATCAATGCACGGTTAGCATCATCATGTTCCAAGAAAGGAATCAAGGATGCAGCAACAGAAGCAATTTGGTTTGGAGCAACATCTATAAGATCAATTTCTTTACCAGTTACGATTGGGTAGTCGGCTAAGAAACGAGCTTTAAATTTCTCCTCAACAAATACTCCTCCGTCATGAATAGGAGTTCTTGCCTGAGCAATAATTTTATCTTCTTCTTCCTCGGCACTCAAATAGGTTACAGGATCTTCCACTTTAACTCGACCATCCTCTACAACATGGTAAGGAGTTTCAATAAAACCAAGTTTATTGATCTTTGCAAATACACAAAGGGAAGAAATCAAACCAATATTTGGTCCTTCAGGAGTTTCGATAGTACACAAACGTCCATAGTGTGTATAGTGAACATCACGCACCTCAAAACCAGCTCTTTCTCTTGACAAACCACCAGGCCCTAAAGCAGAAATTCTTCGCTTATGAGTTAACTCAGACAATGGATTCGTTTGATCCATAAACTGAGAAAGCTGGTTAGTTCCAAAGAAGGAGTTAATTACAGAAGACAAAGTTTTGGCGTTAATCAAGTCAGTTGGAGTAAACACCTCGTTATCACGTACATTCATACGCTCACGAATTGTTCTGGCCATACGAGCCAAACCAACTCCAAACTGTGCATATAATTGCTCTCCTACAGTACGTACACGACGATTACTTAAGTGGTCGATATCATCTACATCAGTCTTCGCATTAATCAATTCGATCAAGTAACGAATAATTGAAATAATATCTTCTTTAGTAAGTACACGAGTATCAGAAGAGATATTTAAATCTAACTTCTTATTTATACGATACCTACCCACATCACCTAAATCGTAACGTTTGTCGGAGAAGAACAATTTATCGATAATTCCGCGAGCAGTTTCTTCATCAGGTGGTTCTGCATTACGCAACTGACGATAAATATACTCAACCGCTTCTTTTTCGGAATTAGCAGTATCTTTTTGAAGGGTATTAAAGATTATTGAATAATCGGTTCCCTTATTGTCTTCACGGTGAAGTAAGATTGTTTTGATACCAGCATCAACAATCAATTCAATATGCTTGCTTTCGAGAACAGTTTCACGATCGATAATAACTTCAGTTCTTTCGATAGAAACAACCTCTCCGGTATCTTCATCTACAAAATCTTCAATCCATGATCTAAGCACCCTGGCGGCAAGTTTTCTACCTAAAACGCGTTTTAGGCCAGCTTTACTTACCTTAATTTCCTCAGCTAAGCCAAAGATTTCCAGAATATCTTTATCACTTTCAAAACCAATAGCACGTAGTAAAGTAGTTACCGGTAGTTTCTTCTTCCGGTCGATATAAGCATACATTACGCTATTGATATCTGTGGTAAATTCCATCCAAGATCCTTTAAAAGGAATAATTCTTGCGGAATATAGAGTTGTTCCATTGGCATGTCGATGCTGACCAAAGAACACCCCTGGAGACCTATGAAGCTGAGAAACAACAACACGTTCAGCGCCGTTGATCACAAACGTTCCTCTAGGAGTCATATAAGGAATCATCCCCAAATAGACATCCTGAATAATGGTCTCAAAATCCTCATGCTCAGGATCGGTACAATAAAGCTTGAGTTTTGCTTTGAGTGGAACACTATAAGTTAATCCACGCTCAATGCATTCCTCAATGCTATACCTCGGTGGGTCTATAAAATAATCCAGAAACTCAAGGACAAAATTGTTTCTTGCATCGGTAATCGGGAAATTTTCAGCGAAAACTCTATACAAGCCTTCATTTATCCTGTTTTCCGGATTAGTTTCCAACTGGAAAAAGTCCATGAAGGACTTCAGCTGGATATCTAGGAAATCAGGGTATTCCTCCTGAAAACGCGTAGTTCCGAAACTAATTCTGTTGGTTTTATTGCTAGCCAAGGCGAAAAGATTTTAGTCTGTTTAACAAACAGAAAAGTTAGTAGAAAATAAAAATAAACCTAAACCAGAAAATAGGCGCAAACCTCTATTTCATTTCTGAAATAGAGGTTACGTTTACAGATATTTAATTGAGAAAGAATAATCTTACTTAATTTCAACCTCTGCACCAGCTTCTTCAAGTTGTGCTTTAAGCGCTTCAGCTTCGTCTTTAGCAACACCTTCTTTAAGAGTGGTAGGAACAGAGTCTACGAGTTCTTTAGCTTCTTTTAATCCTTTGCTGGTAAGTTCTTTTACCAATTTAACAACAGCTAATTTAGAAGAACCTGCAGCTTTCAATACTACATCAAAAGAAGTTTTTTCTTCAGCACCACCTTCAGCAGCAGCTGGAGCGGCAACTGCAACAGCAGCAGCAGCTGGCTCAATACCATATTCTTCTTTAAGGATCTCTGCTAACTCGTTTACTTCTTTAACGGTTAAGTTAACTAATTGTTCTGCGAAAGCTTTTAAATCTGCCATTTTTATCTCGTTTTTTTATTGTTTCTAATATTTATTTACTACCCAATTTATCTAAATAACAACACATTAAATGCATGTGTATTAATAAGAATATTATTCCGCTTTTTCGGATAAAGTTCCCAAAATTCCAGTAAGCTTTTGGCCACCAGACTGAAGAGCTGAAATAACATTCTTCGCAGGAGACTGAAGTAAAGTAATAACATCTCCAATAAGTTCATTTTTGGATTTGATGTTAACGAGTACTTCTAGTTGATCGTCACCTACATAAATTGATTCCTCAACGAATGCACCTTTAAGGATAGGTTTTTCACTTTCCTTTCTAAATTCTTTAATCAATTTAGCAGGCGCATTACCTACCTCACAAAACATAACAGAAGTATTTCCTTTTAGAGTACCAAAAAGTTCTTCCGCATCTTTATTAGATTGTTCTAATGCTTTGCGTAGCAAGGTGTTCTTAACAACAGTTAACTTAACTTCTTTTTTGTGACAGAGTCTGCGCAACTTACTAGTATCTTCTGCATTCAATTCAGAGATATCAGCAAAGTAAAAGTTGTTATAACTGGTCAACTGTTCTGCTAAAGAATCAATTAGCTGTTTTTTTTGTTCTTTTGTCATAATATAACTCTTTAACCAAACAATTAAGCATTAATTGATTTGGGGTCGATTTGGACTCCCGGACTCATAGTGCTTGAAACAAAGATACTCTTCACATAAGTACCTTTAGCAGAACTAGGCTTCAACTTAATGATAGTCTGAAGGAATTCTTTTGCGTTTTCTACAAGTTTCTCTTGGTTAAAAGAAACTTTACCGATTCCTGCATGAATAATACCAAATTTATCCACTTTGAAATCGATTTTACCCGCTTTAACTTCCTGTACAGCCTTACCCACTTCCATAGTAACAGTACCTGTCTTTGGGTTAGGCATCAAGCCTCTTGGACCTAAGATACGACCTAAAGCACCTACTTTTGCCATTACGTTAGGCATAGTAATTACAACGTCGATATCTGTCCAACCACCTTTAATCTTGTCAACATACTCATCAAGACCAACGTAGTCCGCTCCAGCTGCTTTAGCTTCTTCCTCTTTTTCAGGAGTACACAATACTAATACACGCACAGATTTACCAGTTCCATGAGGAAGAGTAACGGTTCCTCTTACCATCTGATTCGCTTTTCTAGGATCTACACCTAGGCGAACGTTCAAATCAACAGAAGCGTCGAATTTGGTAGTGGTAATATCCTTCACAACATTCAATGCCTCTTCTAGGCTAAAAACGTTGTTACTGTCGTATTTAGCTAAAGCTCCTTTTTGGTTTTTTGTCAGTTTACCCATTTCGCTTCGATTAATAAATTAACTAATTAAAAGTATTTAGGACACTTTTAATTATTAGCAAAAGGTGAGTCGCCTTTAATCTTCACACCCATACTTCTGGCAGTTCCCGCAACCATTTTCATTGCAGACTCTACAGTAAAAGCGTTCAAGTCAGGCATCTTAGCCTCAGCAATTTCTTTTACCTGATCCCAAGTGATTGTAGCCACTTTGTTTCGGTTAGATTCTGGAGAACCTTTTTTGATTTTTGCTGACTCTAAAATTTGAACTGCTACCGGTGGAGTCTTAATGATAAAGTCAAATGACTTATCTTTGTAAACAGTAATAATAACAGGAAGTACCTTACCTGCTTTATCCTGAGTACGCGCATTGAATTGCTTGCAGAACTCCATTATATTCACCCCTTTAGCACCAAGTGCTGGTCCTACAGGTGGTGAAGGATTGGCAGCTCCTCCCTTAATCTGAAGCTTAATAATTCCGCTTACTTCTTTTGCCATTTTTGTATCCTTACTTAAAGTTTATAAAAAAAAGAAAGGAATCCGTTATCAACGTTATTCCTTCTCGACTTGCATAAATCCAAGTTCAAGTGGTGTTTTTCTACCAAAGATTTTAACCATAACCTTTAGTTTCTTCTTTTCTTCGTTAATCTCTTCAATAACACCACTAAAGCTATTGAAAGGGCCATCTGTAACAGTTACGGTTTCACCAACCATAAATGGAACATTAACCTCTTCACCTTGCTCTGCAAGTTCGTCAACTTTTCCAAGGATCCTTTTTACTTCTGAAGGACGCATAGGTTCAGCCTCGCCTCTAGTACCAAGAAATCCCATAACATCTGGAATGTTCTTGATAATATGAGGTATTTCTCCTGTGAGAATAGCCTCAATCAAGACATAGCCAGGAAAATAGTTTCTCTCCTTGCTGATCTTTTTTCCTTTACGTACTTGATAAACTTTCTCCTTAGGAATTAGTACCTGAGAAATATAATCATGCAAATTTAGGCGATTGATCTCAGATTCAAGGTATTCTCTTACCTTTTCCTCTTTTCCACTAATCGCCCGGATTACATACCACTTTTTCACCTGCTCAATCATAGTATTTAAACAAAAGGATCACTGAAGTGATAGACTTAATTAAGAATAATTAGAAAATGATCTTTATTGTACTAGAAAAGTTTATAAAAATTCTCCAGTACACTTTGAAACGAAATATCCATCAAATAAACAACCGAAGCGATTATTAGGGAAGCAATGGATACAACTACTGCACTATTCGTAAGTTCGCTTGACGAAGGCCAAGAAACTTTGTTAACCAGTTCTTCGTAACTTTCTTGAATGTAAGCTTGCAGTTTATTTTTTGCCATTTTACTAATGTATTTAGCACGGGTGGTAGGACTCGAACCCACAGCCAATGGTTTTGGAGACCACTACTCTACCAATTGAGCTACACCCGTGTTTAGTTAAGATGTCCGTCCAAGAACGGACATCCTATATTTTATTTTTTTCTCTTATTCTTATAAGATTTCAGTTACCTGACCAGCACCTACTGTACGTCCACCTTCACGGATAGCAAATCTTAAACCTTTAGTCATTGCAATCTCATTGATTAGTGTCACTTCAATAGTTAAGTTATCACCAGGCATTACCATCTCAGTTCCTTCTGGAAGCATAATCTCTCCAGTTACATCAGTTGTTCTGAAGTAAAACTGTGGACGATATCTGTTGTGGAATGGAGTGTGACGACCACCTTCTTCTTTCTTAAGAATATATACCTCTGCTTTAAAGTGAGCGTGAGGAGTAACAGAACCAGGAGCTACGATTACCATACCTCTACGGATATCATTCTTATCAACACCACGAAGAAGTAAACCAGCGTTATCACCTGCAAAACCTTCATCAAGAATCTTACGGAACATTTCAACTCCAGTAACAGTTGATTTAAGTTTTTCAGCACCAAGACCGATAATGTCAACAGGATCACCAGTGTGAATAGTACCAGTTTCAATTCTACCAGTAGCAACAGTACCACGACCAGTAATTGAGAACACGTCTTCAACAGGCATCAAGAAAGCTTTATCTTGGTCACGCTCAGGAAGTGGAATCCACTCATCACAAGCATCCATTAATTCGATAATCTTTTCAACCCATTTTGGTTCGCTATTCAAACCACCAAGAGCAGAACCCTGAATAACAGGAGTTTCATCACCATCGTACTTATAGAAAGAAAGAAGATCACGGATTTCCATTTCAACAAGCTCAAGAAGCTCTTCATCGTCAACCATGTCAACTTTGTTCATGAATACAACGATTCTTGGTACACCAACCTGACGTGCAAGAAGGATGTGTTCACGAGTCTGAGGCATAGGACCATCAGTTGCAGCAACAACAAGGATAGCACCATCCATCTGAGCAGCACCAGTTACCATGTTCTTAACATAATCCGCGTGACCAGGGCAATCTACGTGCGCATAGTGACGAGACTTAGTTGTATACTCAACGTGAGCAGTATTAATTGTAATACCTCTTTCCTTTTCTTCAGGAGCATTATCAATAGAGTCAAAATCTCTGATTTCAGAAAGCCCTTGTTCTGCTAAAACTTGAGTAATAGCGGCAGTAAGAGTGGTCTTACCATGGTCAACGTGACCAATTGTACCTATATTGACGTGGTCTTTCGAACGATCAAATTTTTCTTTAGCCATATCAAAAAAAAGTTTATAATATATTTATATTCTACTATCAACTCAAAACAAAGAGCCATTGACGAGATTTGAACTCGTGGCCTCTTCCTTACCAAGGAAGTGCTCTACCCCTGAGCTACAATGGCCTTTCGAGCGGGAGACGGGACTCGAACCCGCCACCTACAGCTTGGAAGGCTGTCGCTCTACCGGATGAGCTACTCCCGCAATGGGTTTTGTGGGGGAGGAAGGATTCGAACCTCCGAAGGCGTAGCCAACAGATTTACAGTCTGCCCCATTTGACCGCTCTGGAACTCCCCCAATTTAATAAGATGCGACACACTCCTTTATAATAAAGGAGAGCCGATGAACGGACTCGAACCGCCGACCGGCTGATTACAAATCAGCTGCTCTACCAACTGAGCTACATCGGCATCTCTTTAAAAGAACA
>JBGRQE010000055.1:0-24016 GCA_041725955.1 Bacteroidales bacterium | reverse complement strand
ATTCTCAGATAAAGAAATAGAACTAATGGTAGTTAGGGGAATTGGAATTAAATTAGAAATTGATGAATTATGGACATATGTAGGTAAAAAAGGAAGTAATAAGAATGATATACAGGTCACAATAAATACTAAACATTTATCAACTTTTCTCGATTTATTTTATACAATATCTGAAAAATGTCGGGTAGAGTACCTTATTTTAGTATGCACTACTTATTATTTAATAATAAGCAAAAAACGAGCCTTATTTTTTTGAAGCTCGTTTTATTTATGTTTTTTTTAATTACTGTACTTACCATACGATACTCGACTCATAGTAAGTTCTGGTGTTTTTAAATTACTGATTGCAAATCAGTGTTTGTATTTTTTCATATATTGAATAATACGATGCGCATAGTCTTTATCAACCATACGGAATTGACTTAACATTCGTTCCTGAACAGCAGGGGTTGCTGTAACCAAGCCTTCAGCAATATTGGAAGCAAGTTGGTTTTTTTGATCTTCAGACATTATATTGTATAGCTTTCCTGCTTGAGAAAAGTTGTCATCTTCCAAGTTATCATAATAATCCATTGTAGTTTCAGATATTTTGAGAGGAGGTTCTTTATATTTAGGATCTATGGTTGGATTATTTTCTAGACCATCATTTGGATAGAAGTTTGTAGAGCTATCTTGATTTGCATAAGAATTTTCCTCTTTATGCATACCTGCCATCTTACCATCTCTTTCGTAATGATGAACAGGGCACTTTGGTGAATTTACAGGGATTTGATTAAAGTTAGTTCCTAATCTGTATCTATGTGCATCTGCATAAGTAATAACTCTGGCTTGTAGCACTCTGTCGGGAGATATTCCTATTCCTGGAACAAGATTACCTGGACTAAAAGCTGCTTGCTCGGTTTCGGCAAAGTAGTTGCTAACATTTTCATCCAAAATCATTTTCCCTATAGTAATAAGTGGATAATCTTTATGTGGCCATACCTTTGTTAGGTCGAATGGATTGAAGCTCATCTTTTCAGCTTCCATTTCAGGCATTATTTGGATTTTCACACTCCAACTTGGATAGTTTTTATTTTCAATGGCATCGACCAAATCTTTTTGATTGCCAAAAGGATCTTGGCGTTTTGCTTCTGCATTTGTAAAGTTCTTTACTCCTTGGTCTGTTTTAAAATGCCATTTAACCCAAAAACGTTCACCTTTTGCATTCCAAAAACTTAAGGCATGCGAACTATACCCATTCATATTACGATAAGACTGAGGAATCCCCCTGTCAGACATAAGTATTGTTATCTGATGCATAGAAGCAGGGTAGTTGGCCCAGAATTCATAGATCTTTGCTGGATTGGGAATATTGGATTTTGGATCCTTCTTTTGTGAATGGATAAAGTCGGGGAATTTTGCCGGATCACGAATAAAGAATACAGGAGTGTTATTTCCTACCATATCCCAGTTTCCTTCTTCTGTATAGAATTTTACAGCAAATCCTCTTGGATCACGAGCATAATCACTTGAATCTTGCCCTCCTCCAACAGTAGAGAAACGTGCAAAAATTGGTGTTTTTTTTCCTATTTGATCGTCTTGGAGAAAATGTGCAAGTGTATATTTTGATAATCCTTTTTCCAGAATAAAATGCCCATGAGCACCAGTGCCTCTTGCATGAACAACTCTTTCTGGAATTCTCTCTCTATTAAAATGAGCTAGTTTTTCAAAAAGATGAATGTTGTTTAAAGTAAGAGGACCTCTAGGTCCTATAGAAATGCTATGGTTGTCTTCTGGGATTATGGCTCCGGATTCGTTAGTAAGTCTTTTTTCTTTCATGGCTTCGAAGAGTAAAAGATTTTAAAAAAGTTAATTCAATGTATAACAATCCAAAACTGTTTTTTTCACAGAATTACCTATTAAAAAATGGATGCTCTCTTGAAATAATTGAGCTTAGTTGATTTTTTTCAGATAAAAAAACCTTAATTCCTAATTAATCGGAATAAGAAGATCTATCTTCGAATTGAATTTATATGTGGCGTGGCAATATGTTTTTAAATTAGAAATTCAAATTCCTACCATCTATTACCAAAATTTGAATTTCGAAAAAATTGATTTTAGCTATGAAAAAAAATTCAATTGTTATGGGTCTTGTTTTTGCATTTTTAGTAGGTATTATTAGCCTCGCAATAGCAAAAGAAGATAAAGATGATAAAAAGAATGATCCTCGATTTTTTCCTATACCAGGAATGCCTGGTGATAAAATTAAAGATTATTCATTATCACCTGGAATAATGCGAAAGGATGCAAATGGGAATTACTATGTGTTTTGCCCAACGTATGTAGGAAATGCTACTTGTATTAATTTAGTGTACAAGTAAAAAGAAAAATATTAGCAATTTCAATTGTTACAAAAGAAATAGGAGGCTTGAGGTTACAAATTGATTTTTGCTAATACAGTTAATTATTTTGGTGCAAATCCACATTGATTACCTTATTTAAATATTTGAGGTCTTCTTTGTGGATTTGTCTTTTATAAAGAAAAGTTTTGAAATAAGCTATGAAAATTATTGATGATATAGTAAGTTATAAACTATTAATGTATTTGGGAATAATTTTATTTCTATACTCTTGTAATAGTAATGAAACTAATAAAAAGCAGAATTTTAAGAATAAGTATAAAATAACCATAAAAGATTCTATAAACTTAGATGCTTCTGCATCATTGAATATTATGGATTATTATAGTAGAAATGGCAGTTTTGCAGCATTGCAAGATAGTTCAATTTCTGTTTTTGATTTTAAGGGAAATAGAAATAGTTTTAACCATTTTGGTAGAGGTCCTCATGAGTATTATTTCCCATTTTATTTAAATTTCTCAATCCATTTTGTGGATGACCAAACTTTGGTAGTAAATTCTATGGAAAAGTTAAAATATTATAATGTCCGGGGCGAGTATAAGAAATCTAAGAAGCGATTTGATAAGGTTATAAAAATGTTTCCACGAATTATTGTTGGGCATAAATTTGTAGGGAGTGATACTTTATTTGTGTTTAATGGAAAAGTGAAAACTAGTATTGGCATTGATCTTTCAAATTCAAAAGCATTTGACGGTAGCTCATTTGGAACACGTGCCTATTTTGTAAATTGTACTAACGATAGTATAACAGAATTTGCACCATTAAAGAAGGAGAGCGTTTTATTTAATAATCCCAAGATGATGATTAATTCGGGTCCAATTCAAGTTTCTTCATACAATATGGATAGGGACAGTTATGATTTACTGTTTTCTGAAGATTTTAAACTATTTCGATATGGTGTAAAAGATACCAGTATCTATCATATGGTAGATATGCAGCCAGATTATATTTATAAGCAAAACTTAATTGATGTTAAGGATATACCTTCTAGCCAGCAAATTAATTTTCATTATTTAAGTAGTTCTTTTTATTCTTCTTTTAATTCAATAGCTGACACATTAATTGCAGCTTATATTGGTGGATATGGAGATCATAAAGTCAGAAGATCATTGCCTGCAGAAGTTATTAATTGGGATCAATGTGAAGAGTATAAAGAATTGGTTCAAAATCGTCATACTTATATTCAATATTTTGTAAATGAAAAAAAACAGTGTGTTGATATAGAAGTACCATTAGGTTATAATGTTTTGTATGTGGGTGACCCCCATCATATTTTATTGGAAAGAAGAGATTGTGATTTGATAGATGGAGATAAGCCTATAAGAAGAGTTTATCGTGCCGAATTACAAAAGATGTAGAAGTATAGAGTCAAATATTTTTCATTTTGTAGAGATAAGCTTATAAAAATGAAAAATATTTGATTGTAAAATTATTTATTAAATTGAGATGTACTCTGATTTTTTCTGTTTCCCTAAAGTTAGAATATCAAGATTAACAGCTGTTTGTGTAAAATATTTTTTGTGTTTATTGTTGAATGGTAATTAATTCGTACAAAAAGAGCTTACAGGAAATGTTAATTTTAATATAGATTTCTTTACTATTAGCTGAAAAATTTCATATATTTGATTCACAAAAGCAAAATTAAGGTAGACATTTTATGGAAAATTTTATTAGTAAAGTAATTGAAGAGTTTCCCGAACTCAAGGGGAAACCTATATCCCGTGATAGCAAGCTCAACGAGTATATGAAATGGGATTCTATCAATGTTCTTTTCTTTATCGCTCTGGTGAATGTGGAATATGGCGTGGAAATAAATGAAATAAAACTACGTAATGTTGATACCGTGGGTGATGTCTGGGATCTAATTGAAAAAGAACGAGCTGCTGTTTCAGCTTAATTACCATCTTTTTTCGCAAATAATATGGAAAGTATGGACTACTCAATTGTAGTTCCTGTATACAATAGTACTCAGTCTCTTAGGGAGTTATGTCGATTATTGCATGAGTTTTTTTCAAAGCTTAAGAATAGCTTTGAAATTATCTTTGTTAATGATGCTAGTATTGATAGTTCTTGGTCTGTAATTGATTCGATGACAAAAAAATATCCAGGAATTGTTAAGGGGATTGATCTAGCAAGTAATAGTGGTCAACATAATGCTACATTTTGTGGTTTGGGGTTTGCATCAGGACAATACGTTATTACAATCGATGATGATTTGCAAGTGCTGCCAGACCAGATAACTTTGCTGTTGGAGGAAGTGCTGAATGGAAATTGTGATTTAGTGTATGGGATCTATCACGATAAAAAGCATTCAAAGTACCGCAATTTAAGTAGTAAAGCTGTAAGGTTTGTTTCTGATAAGTTTTTTGATCGTCATGCAGAGGTAACATCTTTTCGATTGATAAAAAGAGATTTAGTGGATAAGGTTTTGGAAGGAAGGAAGTATTTCATATTTCTTGATGAATTATTGGCCTGGTATACTCAAGAGATTGGGTTTGTTGAGGTAAAACATCAAAGACGTCCTTATCAAAAATCTAGCTACAGTTTTGGAGCGCTTGTAGAATTTTTTACAAATCTGTTAGTTGTTTACACAAATATTCCTTTAAAGCTGATGGTATATTTAGGTTTACTAATGTCCATTGTGTGTTTTGTAATAGGGTTTTATTATGTGATTCTAAAGATTTTTGTATCTAGAGTTCCTGCAGGTTATACTTCCATAATTGTTGGAGTGCTGTTTTCTACTGGATTAATATTATTTGCTTTAGGAATAATAGGAGAATACCTAAGTAGGCTATATTTATCAATTAATAATAAACCCCCCTTTATTGTAAGAAAGGTATCAAAATGATTATTGAAAACTTTAACATAAAATTAAGGAGGATACAAGAATCAGATCTTGAATTAATACGTTCCTGGCGAAATAGCACTTTTGTGCGTCAACACATGGAATTTCGTGAGGAAATTACTCCTGAAATGCAACTTCAGTGGTTTCATAAAATTAATAATGAGAATAACCTCTATTTGTTTATCGAAAGTCAGAATGAAAAAGTTGGATTAATAAATTTAAAAGGCATTAATTTTAAACGTAAGTCTACAGAGATTGGGATTTATATGGCGGACGAAAAATATGTTTCGACACGTTTACCATTACTTGCACTTATGACAATTGCCGAAGCGGGGCTTCATTTCTTTGGCTTGGAAAAATTACATGCTCATGTATTAAAATCGAATAATAGGTCAATTCACTTGACTAAAACTTGTGGATTTAAACTTTGTAAGAAGCAAGAAAATGTAGAAAATCAGAGATATGAGGTAACAAAATCTGATATTGAAATAAAATTTATCCCTATAATCAAGGCTTTACGCAAGATTTATGGCGAAGATCGATTCTCTCGTATACTTTTTGAACCACATGATTTTACCAGTGGTTATGCTGTTAGAATGATTAGACGTTTAAATCCAGATATACAGATATACAGATCTTTTGATAAAGATGGAGTATGCTTTTCTGGTATTTCTCCTTACACAAATTCCAGAATCAAAGTAGATAGTGTAATATGAAGATCCCCTTCAATAAACCCTATCTAGCAGGTCGAGAGATTCAACATATAGTTAGTGCTGCATATAAAGGTCATATATCTGGGAATGGTATTTTTACTAAAAAATCGCAAATCTTCTTAGAAGAGAGATATGGTTTTAAGCATGCTTTGTTGACTACCTCCTGCACCGATGCTTTAGAGATGACTGCTTTATTGATGGATATAAAGGCAGGGGATGAGGTAATTGTCCCATCATATACTTTTGTGTCTTCTGCAAATGCATATGTGTTGCGTGGGGCAAAGATTGTTTTTGCTGATTCATGTTCGCATCATCCAAACATTGATTTAGATGCCGTGGAACAGTTAATTACTGAGAAGACCAAGGCTATTGTATTGGTACATTATGGAGGAGTGGCTTGTGATATGGATAAAGCCATGGCACTATCCAAAAAGTATGGGGTTTATATTGTCGAAGATGCTGCTCATGCTGTAGATAGCTATTATAAAGGAAAGCCTTTGGGTGGTATAGGACATTTTGGTGTATTTTCATTTCATGAAACAAAAAATATAAGCTCGGGGGAGGGAGGATTATTGGTAATCAATGATTCTTCATTTTCTAAGCGAGCAGAAATCTTATGGGAAAAAGGAACAAATAGATCTGCTTTCTTTCGTGGGGAAGTAAATAAATATGGATGGGTTGATATTGGATCTTCCTTTTTACCTAGTGATATTATAGCAGCAGTTCTTTATGGCCAATTAGAACAGTTGGACGAAATACAGCATAAGCGAAGGTTGATTCATAGTCAATATGATGAGCTTTTAAAGGAATTGCATGCTAAAGGGAAAATTTATATTCCTGAACTTCCTGATTATGCAACAGAAAATGGGAATATGTATTATTTTCTGGTAAATTCTAATGAGGAACGAAATAGATTGTTGGCATTTTTAAATGCAAATAAAGTACATGCTGTTTTTCATTATTTACCGCTTCATCTTAGCAGTTATTATACTCCATTTCATGATGGTAGGTTATTGCCAAATTCTAAATATTTTTCGGATTGCATTATAAGATTACCATTCTTTTATGAATTGCCTCATGATTGGGTTGCTAAAGTTGCTGAGACTGTTTTCCGCTTTTATAAATAATAAAAGAAAGGCTATCTCTAAGCGAGATAACCTTTTCATATCTTCTGTAGTAAGTTAAGAATAAAGGTTGCTATTGCAACCTTTATTTCTTCTCATAAAAATGCATTTCTTTTATATAGGAACAAACTTTGGGTGTTAGAAAAAAGCTCATGTCTTTTTTTTCTGCAAGGCCTTCTCTGATAAAGCTAGCACTAATTTCCATTTGTGGAGCATCGAATAAATGTACAGAGGGGTGATTCTCATATTCTTGGCATGAGCTACCTGGGCGTTTGTAAACATATAATTCGTAATACTTTAATATCTTTTCGTAGTTCTTCCACTTTTGGAAACTCTCCAGATTATCTCCACCACAGATTAGTTTGAAAGAACGATCAGGATATTTTTCATCTAAAAAAGTAAGTGTATCTATAGTATACGAAGGTTTGGGAAGTTTATATTCTATATCGCTTACTTTTAGATGAGTATGATCTTCAGTTGCTATTCGTACCAAGGCAAGTCTATGTATGTCTGCCAAAAGACTTTTTTTGTTTTTCAGCGGATTTTGAGGCGAAACAACAAACCATACTTCATCCAAGTCGGTAAATTGTTGCATATAATTCGCAATAATTAAATGCCCAACATGTATTGGATTGAAAGAGCCAAAGTATAGACCTGTTTTCTTTTTTTGGCACATATTATTCTTGAGTTAAGAAGTCAGAAACAATTTTATAGGCTTCTTCCTGAGCTTTTTCTAAATTGTCGTTGACTACAGTAATATCAAAATGTTTTTCTTTTGAAAGTTCTTCCTCTGCTCTTCCCAATCTTTTGTTTAAACTTTCTTCATTTTCTGTTCCTCTTCCTATTAGTCGACTTTTTAATTCGTCTATTGAAGGAGGTTTAACAAAAATTGCCAAAACACGATCCTGAAGTTGTTTTTTTAAATTCATACCTCCAAGAACATCAAGGTCGAAGATAACATGCTTGCCTTGATTCCATAATCTTCTTACTTCTTCATTTAGTGTTCCATAGAACTGATCAGTATAAACCTCTTCATATTCCAGAAATTCATCCTGCTTGATTTTAGTCTTAAACTCTTCAGCAGTAAGAAAATAGTAATCTTTTCCATGAAGCTCTCCTTCACGAGCTTGGCGACTTGTTGCAGAAACAGAGAATGCCAGTTCTGGAATTCTCTGCATAAGATCTTTGATTATAGTTGTTTTTCCTGTTCCACTAGGAGCACAGAAAATTATTAACTTTCCTTTCATAAATGTACTAAATCATTGTAAATCTTTTACGAGTGATTAGTTGAATATTTTTAACGTACTATTTTACTCGTAATAAACTATTCTATTTTTAAATTGCTTTCTTGTTAAGCGATTACAGAATATTAAATAGTTGCTCTTTGATTTTCTCTAGTTCATCTTTCATCTGAACAACAATTTTCTGGATTTCTGCATTGTTAGCCTTAGATCCAAGAGTATTGATTTCTCTACCTATTTCTTGTGAAATAAAGGAAAGTTTTTTCCCTGGCGAATCCAATTCCTTCATAGTGGCAATAAAGTATTCGCAATGATTGGTTAACCTCACCTTTTCTTCTGTGATGTCAAGCTTTTCGATATAATAAAGAAGTTCTTGTTCAAAGCGATTTTTGTCGAATTTATTCTCTTCGATGATTTCGCTGAGGTTTTTCTGTATTCTTACACGTAAGGTGTTTATTCTTTCTTTTTCGTGAGGCTCAACTAGTTTTAATAAGTCTTTAATCGTCTGAATTCTTTCGTTAAAGTCATTTTCTAAAACCTTACCTTCTTCCATTCTGAACTTGTCTACAGAAGCAATAGCTGCTATTGCCGAAGATTCGATATTCTTCCATTCCTCAGGGTTCAGCTTTTCTATTTCTGGCTTCATTACATCTGGAAGCTTAATTATAATAGGAAGATAGTTATTGAAATTTTGTTGATGGATGTCTTCAGACAAGTCTTTTAGTTCTTCATAATAGCTTTTTGCTAAGGCTTTATTAAAAGTGAAGTTTGAAGATTCTCCTGTTCTTTCAATATATATACTAAGTTCAATTTTACCCCTTAAGAGTTTTTGAGAAAGTAATTTACGTAATTCTAGTTCTTTTTCTTTATATATAACCGGTACTCGGGTGCTAATATCGATTTGTTTACTGTTAAGAGTTTTGATTTCGATACTAATCTTCTTGTTATTTACTTGAAGTTCAGTTTTACCAAAACCCGTCATGGATTTCATCATTTCGTTGTATTTTAAGAAGCAAAGATATAAAACACGCTTTAGTATTTCAATAAGAAAGCTTTTTGAGAGCTGATCTGTTGCTTATTTAGCTTTTTCCCCCTGTTTTTTCACTTTAGTTTTCTAAGCTAGAAATATTCTCTGTTTGTTTTACTTTGCTGATTTGTTTTTATGAACTTAATGTTTTCTTTCTAAGATTTTTCTTCTTAGAAAAATGATAAGTAAATTTCCTTTCTATCTTTAATTAAACTGAAATTTATTCAGATTATTTGATGCAAAAATGTTTTCGAAAGGGTCATTCCCGCCTAAACTAAAGTAAACTAAATATGAAGATTAGGGTGCTTGTTTGATTTTACTATATTTGCCTGAATCAAATTTAGGGCTTATGAAATTAGGAAACTTATTTGCATTTATAGTGGTGTTTTTTTGTTTAGGGGGAGGGCTTTTGGCTCAAGAAAATGAAAAAAAAGACAATAGAATAATTATACCTGCTGTACATTTTGATGTTGGATATAATTGGGTTTCTGGCGATCGCGGAGAAGCTGTAAATAGTGGCTTGGTTGCTGGTGGAGGTTTCTTACTTAAAGATCGAAAGAATTTTATGTATGATTTGGAATTTTCATATGCTTTTTCAGATAAAGTAAAGAACTATCTTACTGTTTTCCCAAATCTTATTACCAAAAACGGATTGATTCTTGATAATAGTGGGGCAAATGCTGCTATTGATGTGTCAATGCGTTCGTATTCTTTTATGTTTAAGGTTGGTAAGATTTTAATTCCAATGAAGAAAAATAAGGAATGTGGTTTCTTTTTAAACCTAGGGGCAGGATATATGGAGAGTTTTTTCCGTATTAAGGGTGAAGAAGATGCCGTTCCTCAGTTACGCAATGACTATGCCAAAGTGTATGATCAGCTTCGGGGTGGATTTGTAACTTCTCAATCTATTGGATATGTAAATTTTGGTGATGATAATTTACGAAACTTTATTGTTGAGTTTGAGGTAAAGGAGAACTTTTCTAAAAGTTTGCGAAAATATGATATGGTATTACAAAAAAAAGATACCAAGAGTTATACAGATATTTATATGGGTATAAAACTTAAGTGGATGTTCCCGTTTAAAAAGAAAGTGAAAGATTATTATTATCATTAAGATATTGAATCATAAAACATCAATCACCAAAAATGATGAATTTATTGTATAATGCTTCTGTAGCAGCTTATAGTGGAGCTATTCGCCTCGCTTCTTTATGGAACGAAAAGGCGCGTTTGTGGGTTAGAGGAAGGAAAGATATTTTTAAGCGTCTGCAAGAAGATATTGATGATGGTGATTCGATAATTTGGTTTCATGCAGCAAGCTTGGGTGAATTTGAGCAGGGAAGGCCTATAATTGAGCGCTGTAGAGCTGAATATCCGGAATGCGAAATCCTTCTTACGTTTTTTTCCCCTTCAGGTTTTGAAATACGAAAAAATTTTAGTGGAGCAGATTACATATATTATCTACCTATAGATACTCCTTCAAATGTAAGAAGGTTTTTGGATATCGTAAATCCTAGGTTTGCTGTTTTCATTAAATATGAGTTTTGGATGAATTATATTTCTGGTCTTAAATCCAGAGATATACCTTTATATATAGTATCGGCAAAGTTTCGAAAATCGCAGCACTTTTTTAAACCTTATGGTTTTTGGTTTCGTAAATACCTGAAAAAGGTGAGTCATTTTTTTGTACAAGATACCGAATCTCTTCAGTTGTTGCATTCAATCGGTATTAAGCAGGTAAGTATTAGTGGAGACACTCGTTTCGACCGCGTTTCTGATATTGTTAAACAAGAGGCCGATTATCCTTTAATCGAACAATTTGTAAAGAATAACTTTACTGTGGTTTGTGGAAGTACCTGGCCTAAAGATGAAGAGAATTTAAAAGAAGTTTTGCAAAGGTTTCCTGATAACTTTAAATTGATATTGGTTCCTCATGAAATACATTCAGGTCATTTAAATTCTATTGAATCTTTGTATAAAGATGAATGTGTTCTGTATTCTAAAGCAACTCCAGAGTCGGTGTCAAAGTGTCGTGTACTGGTTATTGATGCAATAGGCTTTTTGTCAAAAATTTATCGATTTGGTCAGCTTGCTTATATTGGCGGCGGATTTGGAGTAGGAATTCATAATACACTTGAGGCTGCAGTATATGGAATGCCTATTTTAATTGGTCCAAAGTATAAGGCTTTTCGTGAGGCAAATTATATGGTTGAAAATAAAATTGCATACTCTTATAAAACTGTTGAGGATTTAATTTGCACTATTGAGACCTTTCGTAACAATCCTGAATTATTACTTGGCGTTAGTAAAGAAGCCCGCAATTATGTGAAATCGGAGATGGGTGCTACAAATCGTTTCTTTCAAGGAATTTAGTGCTAAGAAACACCTATAATAATTTTGATAAATTATAAATTCGATTATCTTTGCTTTCGCAAATTAATGGGGCAAAACCATTTTTAGCTTAAGGCTGAAATTTTCCTCACAAGATCTTCCTGATTTTGTTATTTCAGTCTGACAGGATGTAACAGTTTGTTAAATTTTTTAATCTAAAAAGACATGGTGGAAAAAATGACTTCACAGAAGGCAATTGAGTTGGAAGATAAATACGGAGCTCATAATTATCATCCACTACCAGTAGTTCTCTCCAAGGGTCAAGGAGCAAAGGTTTGGGATGTGGAAGGAAAAGAATACTTTGACTTTTTGAGTGCTTATTCTGCCGTTAACCAAGGTCATTGTCATCCAAAAATTATAGGTGCTCTTACCGAGCAAGCGCAAACGCTTACTCTTACTTCTAGAGCTTTTTATAACGATTGTTTGGGGGTATATGAAAAATATGTAACTGAGTATTTTGGATATGATAAGATTCTTCCAATGAACTCAGGTGCCGAGGGCGATGAAACTGCAATTAAATTAACCCGTAAGTGGGGATACATGAAAAAAGGTATTCCTGAAAACAAGGCTAAGATTGTAGTTTGTGAGAATAACTTCCACGGACGTACTGTAACAATTATTTCAATGTCTACAGATCCTGAAGCGAAAGCTGGATATGGCCCTTATACCGAGGGTTTTGAAATAGTTCCTTATAACGATATTCCTGCTTTGGAAAAAGCTTTGGAAGATCCAAATGTTGCAGGTTTCCTTGTTGAGCCTATTCAAGGTGAAGCAGGAGTATATGTTCCTGAAGATGGTTATTTAAGAAAAGCTTATGAGCTTTGTCAAGCGAAGAATGTTTTGTTTATTGCTGATGAGGTTCAAACAGGTATTGCTCGTACTGGTAAATTATTAGCTGTTGACCATGAAGGAATACGTCCAGACGTATTGATTCTAGGTAAAGCTCTTTCTGGTGGTGTTTATCCAATCTCTGCAGTTTTAGCAGATGATGATATTATGCTTTGTATCAAACCAGGTGAGCATGGTTCTACCTTTGGTGGTAACCCAATTGCTGCAAAAGTTGCTATGGCTGCTTTGGAAGTAGTTAAAGACGAAAAGTTAGCCGAAAGAGCTGAAAGATTAGGAAAAATCTTCCGTGAAGAAATTGCGAAGATTGATAGTCCTATGATTGAAATCGTAAGAGGTAAAGGTTTGTTGAATGCAGTTGTTATCAAACCTACCAATGGCAAATTTGCCTGGGATGTATGTGTAAAAATGGCCGAAAATGGTCTTCTTGCAAAACCTACTCACGATCATATTATTCGCTTCGCTCCTCCATTGGTTATCAGTGAAGAAGAACTAATGGAAGCTATAGCTGTTATTAAAAAATCTATTCTTTCTATGTAAGAATAACAATATTTTCTTTTCCATTTTAATAAATGGACAAGCCTCCGCCCGCAACTTTATGGTTCTTGAAAATAGAATCGGGAGTTGCGGGTTTTTTTATAGTTGTAATTTTGAGCTTCTTATATCAGATTTTAAGAAAAAATACAATAATTTGTACTTCATTTCAATTATTAAGATTAGCAGAAATCATCCCTTCGTACTACTTGCACATAACTACCTTTAATATGCCCTATTACCTCTCTTTTAGATCGAAGATAATGCTTGTAGGTAAAAAACCTAGGAGGTGTTCGTTCAAAACCTAGGAGGTATTCGTCCAAAACCTAGGAGGTATTCGTCCAAAACCTAGGAGGTATTCGTCCAAAACCTAGGAGGTATTTGTCCGAAACCTAGGAGGTATTTGTCCGAAACCTAGGAGGTATTTGTTCGAAACCTAGGAGGTATTTATCCAATACTAAGGGAGTATTCATTTAATCAAGGGTAAGGTTGATGGTAATTTAAGGTAATAGAGAGAGTAATTTAAGGTACCATATGAAAGAAGGTCTATTTTATGGATTGGTTTAAGATCAGATAGTTTTTAAAATAGCAATAATTAGTATTGTGTATTTAGTCTACTACTATAAAAAACTTAAATTTGTTTATCTAAGCTTTGGGCTAAAGTAGAATTTTCTATTTAGGATTATCATTCAATAAATTACGTATGAAAAAGTTGTATTTTTTGTTTTTTGCATGCATGTGTTTAATACATGTTAGGGCACAGCATTTTACTAGGGATGAGTATAAAAATTCGGATAATAGCATTATTAATGCTACCTCTTTGTATATGCAGTTTGATGAGGTTCCTAAATTGTGTACTTATGCATACCTTGACGAACTTAATATTCGATTGCCATTAATCTATAAATATGAAAAATATTCATGTTCTTTAGATAGTATTGTAGAGGTTGAAAATAAGGATTCTTATAATAATGTCATTGATATCCGTCGTTTTCATTATGATTACAATGGTAGATTATATCAAGTTGATAGGTTTACAGACAAGCCAAATCATAGAATTAGTTATAAATACTATTATACTAAGGCTATTGATTCTGTTGTTTTTACAGAACATTATACGCATTCTAATGATGTTAGAAGAATTAAGTATGATCTTGATTATGACAAAGATAATTGCTTAAAATCATATACCCTAAGAATTCGAGATTGGCAGCAAGCAAGATATAAACCCAAATTGAGGGTAACTTACTTATATGATGATCAAGGGAATTGTAAACAATGCGAATATTTTCATTGGAACTTTCAGAAAGATAATTGGGTGCTTTATGAGCGTCAAAAATATCGTGCTTCCGCAAACAATGTTCTTCAACAAATATATTATACTATTTTTGATAAAGATAAAACTCTTATTCAACGACGCGATTTTTTTGTAGATAATAGAGGTTTTTATTCTTCTGATTTAAGTGAGAAACAGGAAGATACTTGGAAAATAATCAGGTCATTTCAAAAAAATAATGCAGATAAAAGTGTTCCAAATTCAGGGAAATACGAATTTGTAAACTATCTTTTTAACTATGATCCATACTCTCCTTTCGAGGTAAGTTGTATGGCAGATAAACGCGAATTATTTGAAACAGGAGATGATGGTTCTATGACTGGGTATTCATTCTATTTTGATAATTATTGGGAGCCCTTAGATACTATTCATATAGAGTATGACGACAAAAAAAATATAAGTAAAAGAAGTATTATTTTTCCTGTTGAAGATTCTTATCAGAAAGAAGAAGTTGAAAATCAGTATTATTATAATATTAAAGCAGAAGATATTACTCCTACCTATTTTTATTACCCGGTTTATGGCAAGAAATTATGCATTAAGGATTATAGATATGCCTTAAAGAAAGAAAGTACCATAAATATTGATTTGGATAAGAAGGAAGAAAATCAAAAGTATAAGCTGTTTTTCTATAGCAAATGATAATGATCAACTCTACTATGCAAGATGTAGTTATTTTGCTTAGTATTCTTGTCTAAAATATTGAATTTTTTTGAGTAATAAGTATTAGAAATATGAAAAAGTCAATTTATATATTGCTGTTTTTATTTGCTACAGTTCAAATAAAAGCACAACACGAATTCGCTATCCAAAATATTAGTGATATTCTAAAGACTCCAGAAAAAGAATGGCAGAAGTATTGGGTTCCTGATACTTGTGTTTTAACGAGTTTTGATCATGCTACTCAAAAAGGAGCGGAAGTCAAAAGAATTATTTGTAAAAAGAACAACTTGGGTCAGATGATTACAAGTTTTGAACAATTGAAAGATCTTGATTTCGGGTGGTTTAATTCGAAGAAAAATATATATGTATATAATGAGGATGGAGTTGTTAAGTCGACAAAGGTGTTTCATTGTAATTATAAGCTTTCTTCAAAAGATACAGTATTGAAGCTACAGAAAGAGATTCTTAATGCATATGATGTAAATGGTAATCTTCAACTTCAGAAAGAAGTTTTATATGATTTTGCAGGAGAGATATTAAGTAATTCTGTCCGTAAAATGTCTTATAATGACAAAAAATTGTTGATTAAAAAGATACTTTACAACGATAGTGAAACAAAGAAAGCAACAGATAGTATCGTTTATTTTTATAATTACAAGAAAATTACTCGTAAACAGCATTATAGTTTAACTACAGATAGTACTCTTATTCATACCTATCATTATGATGATAATGATTTGTTATTAAAAATAAGGGCATTGAGTATTAAAAATGGAAAAAATAGATTTATATATGAGTATATCTATAAGTATAATGTCAAGGGAGTGTTTTATGAAGTTGTTTATAATAAATTCCTAGAGAATGATATAAAACAAAAGGAGCAAGATTGTTTTAGCTTTGAATTAGATGGTGAGCGCCGTGTAGGGATGTACTATTCGCACAAATCAAAGAATATGGAATATCCAGGTTTACGCTATTATTTTAAGTATTCCTATGATGATCAAGATCGCTTAATTGAAAAGCAAGCCTTGGTTTTTAACAGAATGCCTAAATCTGTTTATGAGGCAAATTGTGGACGTACTTTTTTTACTTATGAAAAGTATAAAAAAGAAATTGATCCTCGTTTGATCCTTCCTTTGATTGGTAAAAGATCATTTACAAATTTTGATTTTGTAAAACCAGAAATGGAAGAGTTTTTTCCTTTCTTGCAAACAAAAGGATGTTTGCGTAGTATAAATAAATATATAAGCATCGAAAACAGGGGTTTATTGAGTCATGTTACTCTTGAACTGAAAGGAAAAATTTCTTCTGTTGAAATAAAAGAAATTTGTAGTAATCAAAATCTTGAATTGTATCCAAATCCTGCTGATAGTTACCTGCAGTTTAATGCTAATCCTGAGCGTATTTATCAACTTGAAATTTTTGATATAAAGGGGAATGTTTTTCTTTGTAAGGCAATTACGGGTAAGCAAAGATGTAATATTTCATTCCTGAAGCAAGGAGTGTATATATGTCGTATGCGATCGGAACAAGAAATTCTAGTTCGTAAATTTATTGTTAAAAGATAATTGATCTTCGTGTTTTGTGTTTCGTTTATTAGTAATTCGTGTAGTTAAAACAAATTTGACATTTATCGTTATAAACGAAACACGAAACACGAAACACGAAATCACTTCTTTTTCCCCAATTTACAAAAAACGGGCAAGAACAAAATAGTAATAGGAATTGAAAATAGTAATCCTCCAATTGTTCCTGCAGCTAGGCCATACCAAAAATCAATAGCTTGACTAATAATAATAAAAGGGAGCATCCCTAAAATTGTAGAAATAATTGTTAAAAATATAGGTATTGCTTTGTGATTAAAGGCTTTGATGTATAACTTTAAACTTGAAATATTTTTCCCCTTATAGTTTCTACTTAGAACTTGATATTCGTTTAAAATATAAATACTTGTATTTACAACTATTCCGCAAAGCAATAAAAATGAGGCATATCCTCCCAATCCAAAGGGGAGTTTGAAGAAGTAGAAGCTTAAAAAGATTCCACAAAAGCTTAACGGAATCATCGCAATAATGGCAAAGGGTTGAATTAGAGATTCAAAGAGTACGGCAAGAATTAGAAATATTAATGCAATTACTATAAGTATCAATCCATAAGGCTTTTCATCTTGTTCAATTAGGTAATTGAATCTGCTGTCTAGACTGATTTTAAAACCCAGAGGAAATATAGCATTCTGACTTTTTATAATTTTTTTGCAGAGTTTTGTTCCTGTATTATAATTCCCTGTATAACTGAATTTTATTATTCGTATATAAGACTGGTTATCCTTTTGTATTATCTGATTTATTTTTTTCTTTTTTATCGCTCCTAAATTATTTAAAGGAATGCAATTAGATAGAGATAAAGCTCTGTGCTGAATATTCCATAAGTCTTTTGACTGTGCTTTAGAATCGGCAATACGTAAGTATGTATATTTCCCATTAATCAAAGCACGAAAAAAAGAGTTTTTTGATCTATCGTATTTTTTTAGATCTGAGTAAAGTAGGTAGGGGTGATATTTATAGAAAAGTAGTTTTTTGGATGATATATTTAGATAATATTCTGTATCCCATACTTCAGTGTGTGAATCGTCGGAGCCTTTTATCTTTACATTTCTAACTCGTGGATTATTTCTTAATTTATTAATGGTTTGTAGGCAAAGTTTATCCAGAATATCCAAATTGTAACCTTTGATTAGTATCTTATGGCTAGATATATCTTGTTGTAAACCTGGATTTATTGAATTGTCTACATAGGGTGTTCCCCAGCCCGTTATGCACCATGAAGCCCCTAATAAACCTGAAGCCTTGTCGATACATTTTGCTTTTACATAATCGAGAAATCTTGTTTTTTTCTGATATTCTTTTTTAAATTCAACATGAATGGTTCCATAGTGATCGGACTGAATTTGTGTGGTGAATTTCTTCACTGTTTTTTCATTGCAAATAATAGATTCAAGTTGAAGAAGCATTTCGTTTAATTGTTCAATGGTACTGCCTTTTGGTAACTGGCAGCTTATATTGAGTTCTTTTTCACGATTGATATTATGCAGTATAGGCTTGTTGTTATCAAAAACAAAGTAGTAGAATAATCTGCTGCAACCTCCTAGTAGAGGATCAAAAATAGGTCGGACGTTATCCTGATAAAATTCACTTCCAAGTGTTTTATTATAATATTTTCCCCATGAATTTTTCTCTGATAATGCCATAGGTATTCGAAAGATAGGAATCCCAAAAATTAGGATAGCAATAGTTATACTACTCTTTCGGTATTTCCTCATAAAGCTGATGATCGCATAATATCCTATGTTAATATAGATTAGAATACGTATTCGTTTGATCTTATGCTTTGATTGTTTTTTATTGAATTGAATTTGCTCTAGCAATGCAGGGACAAGAAATAATGAGCTAATCACTGAAATACTCAGATTAATTATAAGTACCAAGGCAAAGTCATTTAATTCAAATCTTTGTTCTTCAGGAAGAAATAGTATAATACTTAGTGCTGCTATAGTAGTTAGTGTAGCTGCCAGTATAGATATAAAAGAGTTTTTGTTTTGAAAATTCTTTATATGGTCAGCCATAACAATTATATTATCTAAAAGCAATCCTATAGATACCGTAACTGCTGCTAGGGAATAGATATGCATTTCAATATGTAAGAAATAATAGAATAAATTACAGATTCCCAGGTTGATTAATAAATTTAGGCTTACCAATAGAATGTATTTCAAGCTTCTATTTACTATAAGCACAAAAAGAAGGAGAATAATTACAGCAATTAATGATCGAATCCCTATTTGGTCGAGTTCCTTTTGGAGCTTAATACTATTATCAGATGTTAATATTAGATTATAAGAAGAGGGAAGTTTATATTCTTTGAGTTTTTCCTTTATTTGCTCGGCCAATAATATATGGTTTGTACTTGCTTCGGGAAAAATTTGAATATAGACATTTGCTTTCCCATTTATCCTAAAATATTGTTTTGCTGCTGTTTCTTTATATTGAATATGGCAAATGTCACCTAAATAAATAAGTTTTCCATTGCATTTTGTTATGGGAATTTTTTTCCATTCATTTATGGTTTTTGGCGTACTTATCCCTGTAGAAATAGGAATTTGATAAATGGATGTTCCAAACGAATTGGATAGGGTACTAAATCCAAGATTGCTATTTTGAAAACATCTCCGGATTTGTGTCTGGATTTCTGATTTGCCTATTCCAAGTTGTTGAATTTTTTGTTGATCTATTTCAAAGACCATTTCTGTTTCATTTCCTCCATAGATAGAGACCTTTCCAACTCCTTTTTCTTTACTTATAAATGCTTGAAATTCGTTTTCGGCATAATTTCTTATTTCCTGAAGATCTTTATGTGAATCTAATGTGTAAATAAGTATGGGAGTATCGCTAAATTCTTTTTTCCCTCTTTGGTAATGTATTGTAGGAATATTTACTTGTTCAGGAAGTTTTTTATGAATCTGTCTTAAGGCTGCAATCAATTCCAAACGGAAATCTTCTGCTTTGATATTCTGATTAATCTCCACATTTATGTATCCATAATGCTTATAACATACCGATTCTATATGTTTTATTCCTTTTAGTCTATTTATACATCCTTCTATGGGTGTGCATACTTTATGTTCTATGATTCGAGCATTTTTTCCATAGTTATAAAACCGGATAACAAAGTTTCTGGATTTTGGTGATGGCTGAGGTTGTAGCGATAAGCTAGGAATCAATGCATAGCCCAATATGGAAAATAGTATAAAACACAGAATTATTGAATAGGCATGTTTTATGATTTTGGGTTGATCTTTTTTGCTCATGCCCTATTCTCCTTTTTTCTATATACAACATAGTAAATCATAGGAATAAAATAAATACTAATCAGTGTTCCTATGGTCATTCCTCCAATAATAGCTAATGCCAAAGGTTTTTGTAAATCGGCCCCCAATCCCGAGCTGAATAATAATGGAATCAGTGCCAATATTGTGGTTAGACTAGTCATAATTATTGGACGAAGTCGTCTGCTCCCTCCTATATGAATGGCTTCTAATAGAGGAGTTCCATTTCTGCGCAATTGGTTTATGGCGTCAATCTTCAGTATTGAATCATTGATGATTATTCCACAAACTACAATGATTCCTATTGCCGACATCAGGTTTAAACTTTGTCCAAATATTATAAGAAGGAATAGGCAGCCACTTATATCAAAAAGTATTTCCAGAAGAATAATTAGGGGTTGTGTTACAGATTCAAATTGTGCAGCAAGAATAAAGAATAGCATCAAAATGCTAATTCCTAATACGTAAATTAATTGCTTTAGGAGATCTTGCGTTTTTAGCCAATCGCCTTCCCAAGCAATGTTAATTTGCGATAAATTTTTAGTGGCTTCTTCAATTTTATGAATACTTAATTCTGGTTCCTGAGTATTAATATCGAATTGAATATATATACCTTTATGGTCGGCTTTTAAGCTATTAAAACTCTGAACCTTTTCAATGTCAATAAATTCTTTTATGGGATAATATATGCCTTTTTTATTGGCAACTTTCTCACTTATTAATCTTTTGTTGAAATCGCTTTCTTTTCTTCCTATATGAATGGGAAATTGAGAGGATCCAGATTGAATATCAAAGCACTTATTCTGATTGAAAACGGTTTTTAGTTTTTGTTTGAATTGATCAATCTGAATATCGTAGAGAAGAAGCTTTGCACTTTTTATATTCAGATGTATTCCTTCATTTAGTAAGTGTTTGCTACTTTTAGCAATGAGATTGTGGTTTTGTAGAATCGTATTGATTTCTTGTAATTCATGATTACTTAAGGGTCTATTATTTTTTGAATAAAACTTTGCACTAAGCATTGCTTGCTGACCCTTAAATAATTGTTCGAATATGGTTTTTGGTGGACTAAATTCAAGGATACAATTTGGGTATGATTGCAGGATAAATGATTTTATTTTCTCTTTAAGTTGGTCTGTTGGATATTTGTCGTTTGTAAGAATATAGAAATGACTTTGGTTTATATCCATGTTGTTCTCAGTATTCAAAGTAAATTGATTCTGCCCGCATTGGATATTGAGCATTTTGCTTTCGCTTGATATAGAAGAATAAACATCTTGGCAACGTTTTGCATTTTCTTCTATACTAATTGGCTCATTCCAGTTGATGTTAGCAATAAAAGCCTGTTGTTTTATATCGGGCATACCTGATTTTGGTATCCAAATAAATAGCACTATACCAATAGGAATCAATAAAAAGGTAATTCCTATATTTTGTCGAGGTCTTAAAAGTAAGGTATGAATATGTTTATTGTAAATTTTTTGGAGTTTAAAAAACGGAGTGTTTTTTGCTTTTACATTTAAATCTTTTTTGTTTTTATATAGTAAACGGAATATCACAGGTAGAATAAAAATAGATACCAAAAAAGATGTAAGTAAGCCTAAACATACTGCCATCGCTTGGTCGAAAAACATTGCTCCACTTAAATCATTCAAAAAGATTAATGGAATAAATACACTGCAGGTTGTTAAAGCAGAACTTAATAATGGGCGAATAACTTCCGTCGTGCCTTTGCTGCATGCAGAATCCAGACTTAAATTTTTCTCAAGATATTGACTGATATTATCAATTACAATAATGGAATTATCAATCATCATTCCAACACCAAGTACAAGTCCGCTCAAGGAAATAATATTTATACTTATTCCAAAAATGTAGAAGAAAAGCATACAAATAATCAGAGAGGTTGGGATACTTATTGCCATGAGTAAAGGCTCGCGCACTTGGCGTAAGAAGATAAACATTATAACTATGGATAGAATTATTCCCCATATTAAACTTTGGAATAAATTCTGGATGCTATATCGTAGAAGTTGAGTTTGATCACGACTAATTTCAAATTGAAACTGAGGGTATTCTTTTCTGAGTTGTACCAAACATTGGTTAACACTTATTGAAAGATCCTGCATTCGAGCATCAGCTTGTTTACTAATAGCCATTAGTAGTGATTGCTTATTATTGTAATAGTATTGTCCGTTTGATAATTGCTTTTTCTTTTGTATTTCTGCAATATCTTTTATTTGAGATAGCTTTCCTGAAGGATTTCGTAACCACAAGTTTCTTATATCATTAATATTGGAGATATCTTGGCCATAATTTAAATGATACTGATATTGCCCATTTCTTATTAGTATATTTCCGGATATATGATGTTGATTTTGTAATGCATTTTTTAGTTTCGCTTCGGTAAATCCTAAACTGTGCAATTTGTTTTTTTGTGGGATAATCATAATTTCAGGATGTTCCAAACCACTTAAATCTACAAACCCAACTTCAGGAATCTGTTCAATTCTTTTTTTTAAAGTGTATTCAGTAAGATGGCTTAACTCTAGGAGATTTTGATTTTTGCTGGTATAAGTAGAATCGGGGATAATATTTATATAGAATGCAGGAATATCCGAAGCACTTGCTTTTATAATTTGAGGGCGTTCAATATCCTTAGGTAGGGAATTCATTGCACGGTCGAGTTGCTCATTGGCCTCAATATATGCGATATTCAGATTAGTTTTATGGTTGAATCGTAGTTTAATTCTTGCACTTCCATTTTTGCTTTCACTTTGAATATCTTGAATATTATCAAGCTGTTGAAAGTTGTTTCGAAGCTGTTTTACAATATTTTCTTCAATTTGCTTTGCCGATTTTCCCGGGCATTGAGTTTGTACATTAATTTCTGGAATATCAATATCTGGAAGGAGTGATATTGGGAGTTGTAAACTGCTAATTACACCTAGACAAAGTAGAGCAAGAAGTATCATCAAGACTCCTATAGGCCTGCGTATAAGGAATTGAATCATGGTTTGATTTTTTGCTGAAATATTGATTTACGATTGATGAGAGTCTTTCATTACCTTCACCTCATGATTGAGGTTATAGTGCCCCTTGAATATTACTTCATCATCAATTTTAAGTCCCTTGGTAATTACAATTTCATTCTCATTCTCAAAAGATGTTTCTACATAATTCCACCACGCCAAACCATCTTTATAAGTGAATATAACTTTCTTTTCAGCACGCAAAACAATTGCCTCTCTTGGTACAATTAGTTGATTTGGGACATTCTTTTCACAAATCATTTCTACATTCATTCCATCAAATAGATTTTTGTCTTTATTCGATATAGAAGCACATATTTCTACCAAACCATTTTCGTTTACCTGCGGATTTATTGAACTTATTTTGCCTTTAATCTCTTGGTTTGAGATGCTGATGGGTCTTATTTTTACAGTTTGGTTGTTTTTGATCCAATTTAAGTCCGATTCCATAATATATGCGTGAGCTTCAAATGTATTGGGGTTGATAATCCAACAAAAATCATCCTTATCTGGTGAGGGTTGATGGCTTTTTGATTTCAAATTGGCAACGATTCCTGAGATTGGTGCATATAAAAAAGATTTTTGCCGGTTGTATTTTGCTCTTTTTAAGGTGTTCAGAGCTTGGGTGAATCTACTTTGGATCTTCAGATTGGTAAGGACTTCCTTTGGTATTTTAGTGGTATCTCCTTTTAGTGGTTCAAAGCCTAATGCCAGAGATTGGAGTTCGATTGTGGCTGCTTTTAGTTGCGTAATGGCTTCTTGAATATCCAGTTCATCGGTCTTATGGCCGAGTTCAGCAATCAGCTCACCTTTTTTTACAAATTGCCCATTTTTACAATATATATGAGCAACAATTCCACTTTTCTCAAAACGGAGACAGGCTTTCTCTTTTGCTTCCAGTTTGCCATTGGTTATAATTTGTAAAGGGAAGTTTCCTTTTCTGGCTATTTGTGTTTGGACAATAGGGAGTTTTTCTTTTTGAG
>JBGRQE010000054.1:0-24378 GCA_041725955.1 Bacteroidales bacterium | reverse complement strand
GATGGGCTGATGAGCAACTTTTATTGGGTGAAAACGACTGGGTAAATGGTGGTTATAAGCCTAATACTTCCGTGGTTGATCTTGCTCATAAAGCTGGTGTTAAAATATTGATGTCTGTAGGTGGGTGGAATCACTCTCCTCGATTTCCTGCTATTGCTGCCGATAATACCAAAAGAGCAAAAATGGTTTCTTCAATTATTGAATTGATTAAGAAATATAAATTCGATGGCGTAGATATGGACTGGGAGTATCCTGGCGATCCTGCTCAAGGTGGTGGCCCTGCCGATAAGGAGAATTTTACTAAGTTGATTACTGAATTGCATACCGCTTTGCAAAATCTAAAGAGTCAAACGGGTAAAACATATATGCTGACTTCTTGCTTTGGTGCCGATGTTAAGAAAATGGAGAATATTGAATGGGCAAAAGTGCTGCCTTATTTGGATATGGTAAATCTTATGACTTACGATTTCTTTGGTGCATGGGATCCTATAGCAAATGTTTGTTCTCCTCTTTATCCTCCAGAGTATGGTGATCCTAATTTCTGTGTGTCTTCAGCATTTAATAATATTGTTAATAAATTCCACGTACCATTAAATAAGCTAAACCTAGGTGTTCCTTTCTATGGCCGTGCTCTTGCAGGTGTAAGTACATTGTATGGTAATAGTCCGGGGCAAGCTGATAAGGCTACTTTCCCAGAAGATTTAGGACAACCTACTTATTATAATATTTTAAAGCGTATTGATCAGTTTGAGCAACATTGGGATGAAAAAACCCAAACCCCTTATCTAACCAAATCTGATGGTTTTGTGAGCTATGATAATCCTAAATCTGTAGGTAAAAAAGTTCAGTTTGCTAAGGATTCTGGTGTTGCCGGTGTTATTATATGGGAAATTACCAATGATATGCTTGCTCCAGATCAAACTCAAAGTGGTAAAATAGAAACTCCTTTGGTTGATAAAGTAAATCAGGTGTTTAATGAGAAAACAGTTACTGCGGTTTCTAATGTAGATAAAGCAACTTCAGATAAGTTATCTGTTTTCCCTAACCCTGTAAGTAGTAATAATTCTTTCCGCGTTAAACTTGATTTGGAAAAAGAATCTATTACTTCTGTTTCTGTTTATAACACCTTGGGTCAAAAAGTTATGGAGTCTGATCCTGTTCATATGAAGGCAGGTTCTAATGAAATGAATCTTCAATTTGATATTCCGGGAACTTATATTATCCGCTCTAAGGCTGGTGAAAAAGTTCTTCAGGATAAGTTGATTATTAAATAAAACGGTAATATTATTCATGTTTTCTGAGAATCTTCCGCCTTTGTGGGAGGTTCTCTTTTTTTGTTTGGTATCTTAAAAAATAAGAATGCCAAATTAGAATTTTCAAATTAAAAAAAAAGCTGCTTAAATTAATAAGCAGCCTTGTTCTCATGGGTTATAGAATCTAATGAATGAGAATTATCTTTTTGCTTACTTCATGTTTTCCGCTTTTATAATGAATGAAATAAGTTCCGTTAGATAAGCCCTCATTCAAGGACGCTCTTGTATCAATTGAATAATTTTGACTTCCTGGTATTATATGCAATTCTTTACTAATTACTTTTTGTCCGTGGATGTTGTAAACAGAAAGATTTGCATTCTCATTTTCTTCTGAGTTTATTTGAAGCTTTATATTACCCCGAATTGGGTTTTCAACAATTTTCAAACCAAACTCATTGTTATTGGCTTCAAATAATCCTGTACGAAGGTTAAATTGAAATATGTTAGGATCTTTTTTGCCTACATAAGGCGATTTTATTCGATGGCCTGATTTGTCGGCAGCATATATGTAATACTTAACATTGTCTTTATCATTTAAGGTTAAATTACATTCGTATGCTGATTCACTACCTAAGCTCATATGTTTATATTTCCAATCCTTACTATTAATCTGATAATAGAATAATACAGAATCCTGATATATTTCCTTGCCACTATAAGCAGTTACGTTTGCCTTGAATTTAAATTCATTTTTATCTAAATTAATAGCTCCTTCTGTAGGAATATGTTTTATAAATAACATTTCTAAGTCGGGGATGCCATGAGTACGACAATGCAAAGCATCAGTATTTAACCAAGGGTTTTTTCCAGGAACATAAGAATGTATAGTATATCCTGGCATTGCCTTTTTATATACTTCAAGGGCAGCTGCGTCATATTTGCAATCTGATATGGGTACAAATACATGATTGTTTAATATCAAAGAATTGGTATAAGGAGTTGAGTATCCGTTAGAAGCGGTTCCTGGAGCAAAAACACGAAATACTTGATATGGTTTTCCATAGGAACTATTATGTGTTTTGAAATAGTTAGCTACTTCTTCGTATTTACTATATCTGTTGTCGCTTTCAGGAACTTGTGCGATAATTATCTTATCAACATCTACAAATTTAGCCCAACAGTCGATATGTTTTATGTAGTCTTGTTGTGGATCTTCTAAAACAATATGGTCTGTAACACCCAGATACTGGCGCATTTTTTCTGCCGCCTTTTCTTTTACCTTCTGATCAATTTCATAATAGCCTTTTAGCTTAGCGGGATTCGTTGTCGCAGAAACATAATATGCAGGATTTATAGGATTCTCATCCCAAACTAAATCTGTTTGAGCCGCTTTCCCATAACCATCACACATATAATTTCCTCCGGTTTGAGCTTGCTTCATTCCATAAACAGGAATTTTAAGCTTTTCTCCCATCAACACAGGAATTTTATCTTCATTAACTCGTTTAGGTCTATTGTATCTGAAATTGATAATTCCAGCTTTATTATTCCCATCAAATATAAACCATGGAGAATAGTCTCGGGTCCACATTCTCATAAAACCCGTTACTATAAAATTACATTTTGATAGGTCGACATTTTCTTTGTTAAGTTCTTTTTTTGCCATTTCAATAGAGTCCTCATTGCCTGCGAAAATGGTTAAAGGAACTACTGTCGACATGTCTTTTATCAATTTTATTGGAATACCAAAAGGGAAATCAATCATTACTCCTTGCATAGGTTCAAATTCAGCTACTTGTCTGATATTTCCTTTTGGAGGATCTGTTTCTGGGAATTCTCTTGTGAAAGATGGCTTTAGAGACATTTCTTCTTTGGATCCATAGTGGGCTCTTTGCCAGGGTTCCAACTCATTATTTTGGGCATTCAAAAGGGGATATCCCCAAAAAACCATAAAAAAGAGTAAGGTTAAAGTTTTTTTCATGACTTAATTTTTTGTTTTAGTGTTAACTTTCTCAAGGTTATTCGTTGCTTATTGTTCTCTGTAGAAATATCCTTGATACTATGGAAGGCAGATAAATATATTTGTATCTGATCCTAATTGCCTAAAATAAGGGTGTGAATAAAATATGTCTTTTGCCAACCAGTTATAAAGTTAAAAGAATTTGCCCAATATAAAGAAGATAAACATCTGCTTTTGCTTTCTTAAAGTTGCTAATTTAAGGTAAATATTTAAAACATCAATACAAAACGACAGTTTGTGTATGATAAATAGCTTAAATCACTTAAGTGCAAAGAAGGAGAAAGGTAGAGAGTTATGAGAATTTCAAAGAAACATAATTCATTAGACTCTTTATATATTGAAATTAAAGATAATTTTTGTTTCTCAAATCTGTATATTTGGGCGCCTTAGGGCCTGAGTTAAAAAATTTTAATGATCGATAACGTTGAGATCTTTTGTAATGGATCAAGAAAATAAAACAAATAGAAGAAGAAAACCCGATTGGTTGAAAATAAGAGTTCCTGGAGGTAAGGAATATCTTAAAGTGAAAGACATTGTAAAGAAACATAAGCTTCATACCATTTGTGGTAGTGGACTTTGTCCGAATATGTGTGATTGTTGGGGACGAGGTACTGCAACCTTAATGATATTGGGAGATATTTGTACAAGATCATGCAAATTTTGTGCAACGAAATCGGGAAAACCATTAGCTGTTGATTGGGATGAGCCTCGCCGTGTAGCTGAATCTGTAAAATTGATGAAGCTTAAGCATGTTGTACTAACATCTGTAGATCGTGATGATCTTCAAGATGGAGGAGCTGCTCTTTGGGAGGCCGTAATCAAAGAAATAAAGAAAGAAAATCCTAATACCACCATCGAAGGATTAATTCCTGATTTCGATGGTAAAGAGAAGGAAATTCTTCAAGTAGTAAAAGCAGGAGCCGAAGTTATTTCTCATAATTTGGAAACTGTTCCACGTCTTACCGAGCAAATCCGTAGCCGTGCCAAATATGATGTAAGCTTAAAAACCATTCGTCATATTGCCGAAGGAGGAGCTATTGCAAAGTCGGGTATTATGGTAGGTTTAGGCGAAACCGAAGAGGAAATTTATAAGACTATGGACGATTTGTTGGCTGTTGGTTGTAAGGTATTTACAATTGGTCAGTATTTGCAGCCTACAAAAGAGCATTTGCCTGTAGTGAACTATGTAACTCCAGAAATGTTTGAGAAATATCGTAAAGTGGGTCTTGAAAAAGGATTTACTCACGTTGAAAGTGCTCCGCTGGTAAGATCTTCTTACCATGCCGAAAAACATGTTTAAACGAATTGGGCCATGAATATAAATAAAGAAATAAAGTTTACAGATTTAGGGGTAATAGATTATAAGAAAGCTTGGGATTATCAGGAAGAATTATTTCATAAGGCTTTAGATAAAAAAGCAGAAAACTTTAAACTTCCGGAAGATCAGCAACAGGCAGTCTCAAATGAATTATTGTTTTGTATTCATCCGCATGTATTTACATTAGGAAAAAGTGGAGATATACAAAATTTGTTGGTTGCCGAGCACTTCCTTAAAACCAAGGGAGTAGATTATTATCATATAAATCGTGGAGGCGATATAACTTATCATGGTCCCGGACAACTGGTGGCTTATCCGATTTTCGATTTGAAGAATTATGATTTATCTATAAAAGAATATATTCATAGTCTGGAAGAAGTGATAATTCATGTATTGAAAGACTATAATATCGAAGCAGGGCGTATTCCCGAGTCTACAGGAGTGTGGTTGGATGTGGGCAAGCCTTCGGCACGAAAGATTTGTGCTATCGGTGTTAAAGCCAGTCGCTATGTTTCGATGCATGGTTTGGCATTTAATATAAATACCGATCTAGATTATTATGGATATATAAATCCTTGTGGGATTACTGATAAAGGAGTTACTTCATTGAAAAAGGAACTTGGATATGAAGTTCCTATGGATGAAATTGCAGAAAAAACACTTAAAGCCTTTAAAGAGGTTTTTAGATAAGATAAAAAAGAGCTGTTGCAAGATATACGATTTGCAACAGCTTTTTTATTATATATTGTAATCAGGGTCGGCAATCATACCTCCACCATAACAAATTGTCTTTTCAGCATTATAGATTACTCCAAATTGACCTGGAGCAATGCCAGAGATTTTCTCGGAAGATTGTATATAAGAGTTTCCGTTTTCCCGAATCAATTTACCTTTTGTAAATTCAGGTTGATGTCTGATTTTAAATTCAATATCAACAAGATTCTGGTGATCGAAATTCGGGTTGATCCAATGTAAGTCTTTCAGATATATTTTGTTATCATACTGAGATATAGGGTCATAACCATTAGACACATAGATGATATTTGCCGGAATATCTTTTCCAACAACAAACCAAGGGCCTCCACCTAAACCTAGTCCACGACGTTGACCAATAGTATGAAACCAAATGCCTTTATGTTCTCCTAATATTTTACCACTTTCTTTCTCAATAATCAGTCCTGGATTTTCTCCTACAAAGCGCTTTATAAAATCATTATAATTTACTTTCCCTAAAAAGCATATACCTTGTGAATCTGGGCGATGGGCACTAGGTAACTTCATGATTTCTGCAATACGGCGCACTTCAGGCTTTGGAAGATGACCTATAGGAAACATTAGTTTATTTACTTGATTTTCGGTAATCTGAGATAAGAAGTAAGTTTGATCTTTATTAGCATCTTCAGCGGTAGCAAGAAAATGACCATTTGGGGTGTCAATTATATTTGCATAATGGCCAGTTGTAATTTTATCAAAGTCCTTACCATATTTCTCTTCAAATGCACCAAATTTAATCATACGGTTGCACATGATGTCTGGATTAGGAGTAAAGCCTTTTTTTACAGTTTTTATGGTGTAAGAAACAACATTTTCCCAGTATTCATCTTGTAGAGAAACCATTTCGAGTTTGCACCCATATTTTTTTGCAATCCATCTGGTGATTTCCATATCTTCTTCTGCAGGGCAGTCGAATCCTGGTTTGTCATCCATTCCTATTTGGATATAAAAGATGGTAGGGTCGTAGCCCATTTCTTTAAGTAGTGGTATGGTTACTGAACTATCTACACCCCCCGATACCAATGCTGCTATATTCATAATCAGTCACTCCTAAGATAAAATATTTATTTTAAGGCCCAAAGGTCGTAAAAATGTACGTTTTTTTTATCATTTTATTTTGTTTTACTTTTAAACTCAATCAAAGTTTAAGACCTATATCAATTGGAATGAAAATTTTACTGAATATAACAATTCATATTTGGCCTATATTTTAGTTCTTCCTAATGATAAATGAAGTGGTATAAAAGGTAACATTTGTTATATCTTTATGAAATTCATAAATTGCTTTTTTGAAAAAGACCTAAACCTTTAGATGTAATTATGGTAATCTGTAAAAAAAACGAAAGTCCTTGACCTTTTGTTTTTTATGGAAGACTTACCTAAATAACCAAATTAAACGTATGAAAAAAAAATTATTGATGTATTTAATCCTTGGGATGATTATGTTATCTCAGGTGCATGTGTATGGGCAAAAGTCTAAAAATCATTTATCTCCACAAGTTAATTATAAAGGAGCTGAAATAAAGGCATTGCCAATAGTAACCAAGAATTCTCCTGATATTCCATTGATGTCGTCGAATGCAGGTTATGCAGTAGTTTCTCCCGATCTGTATTTTTCTGATCCCACTCCTTATTATTCATTTCCCCGAGTTAATGTTACAGGGTTTTCAATGAAAAAAAAGCAAGAAGGTTTTTATACAGACGCAGGTGCTTTCTGGTATTCTGATGATGAAGGAGAATCTTATGTAGGAACAGGAAAAGGGCCAAATGTAAAATATGCATTGGGACATTCTTCTGTTACTGTCGATCCTGATGGGGAGGTGTTTATTGGGTTTTCAAGTTTGGAAATAAACAAAAGTGCTAATCCTAAAATTCCCGACGACACTACCTTAGTTTATAATGTTCTTCATAAAAATGGTGGTGGAGCAATTGGTGAGATTAAAAAATTATCCTTTTCAGGAAGTAGGGATATACCCAGATTTCAGGCATGTTCAGATTGGAATCAAGACTCGCCAAATTATAAGGATACTTATATAGCTTATACTTCTTATCGCAACTCTGATGGTAAAGGAGAGGTTCTGATAGCGAGATATAACAAAGATAAAGAGAAGTGGCATAGTGGCATAAGTATTTCCAAAGGCTTAGATGATAAATACTTTTCCGATGGTGTAGACATTACTGTTGGACCAGGAGGTAATTTATTTGGTGTTTGGTCGGTATATAATAACTACCCTTGTCAGGAATCGGGAATTGGATTTACTATGTATAGTCCAGATAAAGGATTTACAAATAAGAAAGTAATAATTGATTCATTGTCAGGAATGCGTTATTGGGAGTTTTTTACAAAACCATTTAATGTACATTCTTATCCTTCCATCGCTGTAGATAATTCAAATGGAGAGAATAGAGGAACTATTTATGTTTGTTTCTCAAATGTAGGATATCCTGCTGCCCCTTATGGAGGAACCTCTGATATATATATTATAAAGTCTAAGGACAATGGAGTTACATGGTCAAAGCCTATTAGAGTAAATTCAGAATTTGGTTTAAATGGACATATGCAGTTTTTTCCTGATATTGCTTGTGATTCAAAGACTGGTGATTTATCTGTAGTTTTTTATGATGACAGAAATTGTACTGGAAGTTTTATGGAAACATGGAGTGCTGTTTCTCAGGATGGAGGTGATCATTGGGTAGACTTCTGTGTTTCGGATGTTAGTTTCCGTCCGACAACATTTTGTAGTTCTATTCAGAAGAATTTATTTACCAGCAGGACTTCTATTGTAGCTCGTGATGGAAGAGTTATTCCAGCATGGACAGATAATAGAAAAAGTTTAAAGACTTATACTTCTCCTTTTCAGATTAGTAAAACACAGCGACCAAAGAATTTGAAAGCTAAATTGATTAGTTTCCGTGAAGGTATTTATGAACTTAGTTGGGAATACAAGAAAACTGATTTTTTTGATAAGTTTCGTATTTATGCAAATGATGTATTAATTGATAGTTGTTATACCTCACCGAAAAAAATTAAACTTACAAGTCATGAAAAATATAGAATAAAAGTAACTGCAGTGTTGTTGGATGGCTCTGAATCAGGACCTTCTATTGCAGATTTACAATTTGGTAATCCTGACTTATATGTTTATCCAAATGAAATTGAAGTTACTATGGCTCGAGGAATGGATTGTAAAGAAGATTTGGAGATTCGAAATGTAGGACAAATAAAAACAATTGCATATGTAGTGAATGAACGAGATAAAGCTCGTGTGAATTATTGTTCTGCTAAAGGTGGGGGTGGAGAATTCATTTCCCATGTAGAAATTGCAAATGTTTCTCAATCTTCAGAATATTTGGGTTATAACTATTATGATAAATCTAAAATTTTCTTGCAATCAGGAAAAACTTATCCAATTACTGTTGAAACAATTACTGATGAAGATCAAGACAGGGTTATTGTATGGATGGATTGGAATGCCGATGGTATATTTGCTGAGGAAGGAAATGAAAAAATAGAATTAACAAAACAGAGGAATGACGAGAGTTTTTCTGGAGAAATCACAGTTCCGGAAGATGTAAAAAATGAACTTGCAACCCGTATGCGTGTGCGTTTGTTTTATAAAGTAGATAAAGGACCTTGTGGAAATACTGATTATGGTGAAGTAGAAGATTATCCTTTGTTTATTAATGAATGGATGAATTACAAATTCACCAAATCTATGATTTATCCTTCTAATACTGTTTATACTAAATTACTGTTAGATGCATCATCTGTGAATGTAGGTGATTATAAAACTACATTGGATTTTTATTCAGAAGATCCTGATGAATCTAAAATATCTGTACCTGTAGTTTTACATGTGGTAGAAAATCCTTTCCCTTTGACTTTAAATGCTGATAAACGAGAAGTTTGTAAGGGAAGTCCTGTGCAGTTGAGTCTAGAATTAGAAGATGCTGAAAACTGTACCTTCAAATGGTCGAATTCCTTATATGATTTTGATTCTGATGAGCAGAATCCAGTTATAAATCCTATGGGATCGGCAAACTACTATGTGGAGGTTGAAAAAGAGGGTAAGATCGCTAAAGGAAGTATCTATATTCAAATCATAGATGCTTATCCTGTAGATTTAATTGACGATCCAGTATTTTGTCCTTCTCATGAATATGAATTAGATGCAGGTACATACCCTAAAGCTACTTATAAATGGTCTACTGGAGAAACTACTCCTGTAATTAAGATTAAGAGTGAAGGTAAGAAGTTCAAAAACTATTCTGTTGAGGTAACTCATCCTAAAGGATGTGTTTCTAAAGATCATGTAAAAGTTTTGTGGGATGAAAGTGCTTGTGTAGGTTTGGATGAAGCTATTGTAAAGAATGGTTTTGAGATTTATCCTAATCCTTCTGATAGAGTGATTTATATTACGGTTTTCTCGAGTTTAAGCGGTGATTTGGAAATGAATATATTTAATTTGCACGGCAATTTATTGTTGCATAAAGAACATTTGTCGCCAGGCGAGGAAAATAAAATAGATATTTCAAGTCTATTGCCTGGAATATATACTGTTTATATTGGTAATGAAGACAATTATTCTTATAAAAAGCTAATTGTAAAGTAAGTAGATTTTTATCTAAAAGAAAAGGGTTGTTCAAGATAAAGTATGAACAACCCTTTTATTGCTTATGATTTTGACACTTTGTTCTAATTTAAAACTTTCAATTTCTTAGCATCTTAAATATAATGAGGTAAGGACTTTTTAGGAAAATTTTTAATGGATTACTTATTTAACAAATCTTGTAATTTTTCCCTTTCTTCTTTTTCCTTCTTTTCTTTTTCTTCTTTTCTTTCAATCGCATAATTTAAAATTAAGGCAATACCTCCAAATGTAGCAATTAGCGAGAAATATAATTCCTGACTGTTTTCAGTAGCCGAAGGTTCTCCAATAATAATAAGTGTGGCTAATAATCCTCCAAAACCAATGCCCATTACAATAAGACCTATCTTTAGACTGTTCTTCCTTAGGTAGCTAGCCGTGCTTGTTTGCTTGTTATATTCAAGAGGATTGATGCCTTGTCTAAGCATTGTCATTCTCTCTTTGTGTTTGTATGACCTATTTGCCAAGAGGTAAAAAAATCCGAAAACGTAAAAAGGAATCAGTATGCCTTCCATATTATTTATAATTTTCCTGTTTGTAAATTCATTCTTCTGTTCTTATGACAAAGAAAAATTAAAATGGTTACACTTTTCTTGTTTTTTTTAGAATCACTAAAAAAAGGAATCTCAATAGGAAGGCTTTTTTAAAAAAAAAATATCTCTCACTTAATTTCTTTAATTTTGTTACGTTGAATTTTCATTAAGAAAATATTATAAACTCGTAATTATGAATACCATTGAAAGTTGCCACCTTGCCGGTAAAAAGGCGTTGGTCCGTGTTGATTTTAATGTTCCCCTAAACGAAAAGTTTGAAATCACAGATGATACAAGGATTAATGCAGCCCTGCCTACGATAAAGATGATTTTAGAAAAAGGTGGTGCTGTGATCCTGATGTCTCATTTGGGTCGACCAAAAGAAGGTCCTGAACACAAGTTTTCTTTAACTCATTTACTCCCTACTTTGAGTAAAAAACTTGGTATAGATGTTCAGTTTGCAGATGATTGTATAGGTGAAAGTGCAAGGCAGAAGTCTGCTGCGTTGAAACCTGGTGAAGTGTTACTCCTTGAAAACTTGCGTTTTTATAAGGAGGAAACGAAAGGAGATGCTTCTTTTGCAAAAAAACTTGCTGATCTTGGCGATGTATATGTAAATGATGCTTTTGGAACTGCGCATCGTGCTCATGCTTCAACTGCAATTATCGCTGAATACTTTTCTAAGGAAAATAAAATGTTTGGTCTCTTGATGGGGCAAGAACTTAAGAATATTAACCGTGCTGTTCGCGATGGTAAAAAACCTTTTACCGCCGTTCTTGGAGGAGCTAAGGTTTCTGGAAAAATTGAAATTATAAACCATCTTTTAGATAAGGTTGACAATATGATTATTGGTGGAGGTATGGTTTATACCTTTGCTAAAGCAATGGGAGGAAAGGTAGGTAATTCTCTTCTTGAAGAAGAATTGATGGATACTGCTAAGTCTGCTCTTGAAAAAGCTAAAGAGCTAGGTGTAAATATATATCTTCCTCATGATACTATTGTTGCTGATGCCTTTGCTGATGATGCCAATACTAAAGTTTGCTCTACAGGCGAAATTCCAGATAACTGGATGGGCTTGGATATTGGCCCAGAAACTCTAGAAAAATTTAAAGACGTTATTAAAAACTCAAATACCATTCTTTGGAATGGACCTATGGGGGTTTTTGAAATGGCCAGCTTTGAGAAAGGAACAAAAGAGGTTGCTTTTGCTGTTGCCGAAGCTACTGCTAAAGGAGCTTTTTCTTTAATTGGTGGTGGAGATAGTGTTGCAGCTGTAAATAAATATAATTTGAAAGATAAAGTTTCATACGTTTCTACTGGTGGTGGTGCTATGCTTGAATTTATTGAAGGAAAAGTATTGCCTGGAGTGAAAGCTATTGAAGATTAAAAATACATAAGTAATTATAACTTGCGTGGCATTGTTTAATGTCACGCTTTTTTTGTTTAAATATATTATGAGATTATTTGTAGCCATAAAACTAGATTCAACTCTTGAAACAAAAAAGATATTAGATTATTTAAAGACCAATTTGCACGCTGATAAAATTAAGTGGGTTGACCCTGATAATTTGCACCTAACATTAAAGTTTTTTGGCAATATTCCAGCAAAGAAGATTTCCAGTATCAATAAAGTATTGGTAAAGATAGCAAACAAAACTAATGGGTTTCCTTTACAAATTTCTGGTGTTGGTCAGTTTGGAAGTAGATACAATCCTAAGGTTTTGTGGTTGAATGTTAAAAATCCTGATCCTATAAATGAATTGGGCTTACTTATATTAAGTAAGTTGGAGGAGATCGGTTTTGAAACAGATCGTCAAAATTTCGTACCCCATGTTTCTATTGGAAGAATTAGCGAAATAAAAAGTAAAGCCTTCTACAGAAAGGTTGTTGAAAAAATCAGTGATATTGAGCTTATCCCTATATATGTAAAAAGCTTCACTTTGTTTGAAAGTAAATTGACATCGGATGGGCCAATTTACAAATCCGTCAAAGAATTCAGACTGCGCTCAAATAAATAATAGCCTAAAATTCAGTGATGAGATTTGGGTTTTGCTTTATTGTTTGTAATGTTTAAGAATTCATCTGAACAGGGTTTTATTAGACTAATTTCGAGTATCTAACTTGTAAAAATAGATATCATATCTTAATAAATCCTCTATGTTAATTGCGTTTATTTTTAGTTAATCCAAATTTTAACAGAAGGTGACAGTATTATAAAAAAAAATTATTCTTTTAGAGCTTTTAGGGTGAAATTTCATTCTTTTTTTGTTTTTACAAGTTATAGTATTTAACATAAAATTGAAATATTTTTATTGATTGGAAGAGTTTTTTAAAATTAGGATTTATATTTTTCTAATTTTGTAGCAGTTATGGTTTCTTTGTTTATGGAATTAAATGGGAATCAGGTGAAAAGCCTGGACAGTACCCGCTGCTGTAATCCTTATAAGAGTTAAGAAATTATCCACTGGTTGAATTTTGATTGGGAAGGATTCTTAATTATTCAGGAGAGTCAGAAGACCTACCATTGCTAGATTGTCCAAACTTTCGGGAGTTAAAGTTTTTGGCAGAGCTCTTTTTGTGCGCTCTTTTCCCGTTTGAACAATCTATTTTATTAAATTAAATATAAACAGATTGTTTTTTATTGTGATGAAAAATTTTAAAAAAGTCTTTCTATTTAAAGAAAATTCTAAGCATATAGCTTTGTCTTTTTTTTCTATTTTGTTTTTTTGTTCTCAATCTTTTTCTCAACAACAAGATTTATCGTTAATTGAGTATAAACCTGCTCCAGGACAATTTATTAATGAAACAGGAATTGGTATTCCTTCTGTGGCCGAAAATGTAGTCAATAACAAGAAAGGAATGATCTCTTTAGGTGCATATGGAGGCTATATCTGCATGAAATTGAATAAACCTATCTATAATAAAAAAGAGAATCCTTATGGTGTAGATTTTGTTGTTGTTGGAAATGCCTTTACCAATTCTTCAGAGCCTGGAATTATAATGGTACAAAAAGATGATAATAATAATGGGAAACCCGATGGCACATGGTATGAAATTGCTGGGAGTGCGCATTATTTTTCATCTACAGTAAAAAATTATCAGATTACTTATTCACGTCAAGATGCAAATGGTAATATCCCATGGAAGGATAACCAGGGAGAGGCTGGTTTAGTTCTTGCCAATTCAATGCATCCTCATGATTTTTATCCATCGTCAGATTACTTTTCTGATTATCCACAAAATGAAGTATCGTTTACAGGAACTTGTTTGCCTTCAAGATCGGGTTATGATGATGATACTGAATTGTGGGTGAATAGGCGATTCAAATTCGGATATTGTGATAATTTTAGTTTTAGATATACCAATGGAAGGTTTATCCCAAGTAATCCTTATGGTAAAGATGTAATTCCAGGTAGTGGAGGCGATGGTATTGATATTAGCTGGGCTATAGATGAAAATGGTTTATCTGTTAATTTGGATCGTATAGATTTTGTGAAAATTTATACAGGAGTAAATTATTCTAACCCTCTGTTGGGCGAAGTGTCTACAGAGTTTAAAGGAATTTATAGAACAGAACCAGTTCCCGAAATTACAAATTATGATAATAGAACTGTTTCTATAATACCTCTACCTATTGAAGCTACTGTAGGAAAATCCCTTAAAATTGAAGCCGTTCCTTTTAGTGATGGTATTCCAACAAAAACAGCTATAGAATGGAGTGTAGATAACCATAAAATAGCTCAAATTACAGAGAATTCTACTTTAGAGATTTTATCTGAAGGTTATGTGAAGTTAAAAGCAAGTGTTGATGATGGACAAACCTATGATGAGGTAAGTATTAAATGCATAAAACCTACAGGCATTTGTAAGCCTGAAACTCAAAAATTAGAGATTAAAGTTTATCCTACTCAAGTGAAAGATTACTTAATAATCGAGAATGGATTAAACAGAAAAGGGACTATTGACATAATTAGTCTTGCAGGCCAATTAATATATCATGGAACTTTACAAGGGCAGCAACAAAGGGTTGATTTTAATGCTGTTCCTAAAGGAATGTACTTAGTGAAACTTTGTTCTGGTAAGCAACAATACATTCAAAAAATATTGGTTCAATAGTATGATCGTTTAGGCATATGACCGTTATTTTTTACTGAAAAAATACTAATGAAAAAGCTTATAGGACTTCTGTTCATTCAACTAGCTATTACTATAACAACTTTTGGACAAAGTCGCGATACTATAAACCTTGAAGAGGTTGAGGTGATTGATCATAGGGTAAAGAAAGAAGCGAGTATGACTCGCTCAGTAATGGATACCATTGCATTGATGCATACAAAAGAGTTGTCGCTTTCTGAACTATTAACTCAATCATCTCCTGTTTTTGTGAAAACATATGGTAGGGGGGCTATGGCAACAGTTTCTTTTCGAGGAACCGGTGCTTCACATACCAATATTACATGGAATGGAATACAACTAAATTCTCCCAATATGGGGATGGTTGATGTTTCTCTTATCCCTGTTTTCTTTATCGATAAAATGGAATTGAAACATGGAGCTTCTTCTTTGATCTCAGGAAGTGGAGGACTTGGAGGTAGTATCGATATAGAAAATCAACCTGATTGGGGGAAACATGCCTATTTAGAGTTTACTCAAGGAGTAGGAAGCTTTTCGACTTTTGATGAATTTCTGACTTATAAATTTGGGAATAAAAGCTTTAGGTCGGCAAGCAGAGTGTTTTATTCTTCTTCTGAGAACGACTTTAAATATGAGGATAATAGTTTTGCAGAACCTTCTTTGAATGGTGTAAAAGTTCAGAAGAATGGGGCTTACCTAAAATATGGTGGTTTACAAGAATTTTATTGGCTTTATAAAGAGAATAATGTCTTTAGCATTAAGGTTTGGAGCCAGTATAATAAGAAAAATATCCCAGGTATTTTAGGTTCTTTAAATGTGGAACTTCAGAATTATCAAATTGATAAGAATACTTATATTACGGCAGATTGGAAGCATTATGGTGATGCAGGTCAGGTTCTGAAGGTTCAAACTGCTTATCTTTATAATAATACCGATTATTATTATGCAGTACCTTATATGAATTATGATACTCACAGTGATGCAAATTCCATTCTTGCAAAAGCTAATTATGAGCATCCTTTGTCAGAGGCAGCTATGCTTTTTGCCGACTTGTCTTATAGAAGAGACTTTGTTAGCAATAATCAAAACCAGAGTTTTTCTTCAGATCCGCATTTCTTTCGGGCTAGTCAAGATCGGATTTCATCAAAGATACAAGGAGTGTTTTTATTGGGAAAACGTTTTACAATAAATGCATTATCGCGATTTGAATGGGTAAACCATAATCTTAAAGCAGCTCAGATTGTTGGTCGTGATTTTATGGATATGGCTAAGAATAATGGCGGTGATTTTGAATTTATACCTTCTCTTGGATTGGAGTATTTGCTTGAAAAATCGCACAGTTGGAAGTTAACAGCCAATGCTGCGAGGAACTATCATTTTCCTTCATTAAACGATTTATATTATCTTCCTGGAGGCAATCCTGATTTAAAACCAGAAAGAGGTATTTCTTTTGAGATTGGAACTTCTGCAAATATTTTTAGTAAAGATGAGATTTCTGTGGAAGGGAGTTTAACCACATTCCGATCGTTTATCGATAATTGGATTGTATGGGTAATTCGAAATGAATATGCCACAGCAAAGAACCTAAAGGAAGTAGATATTCAAGGATTAGAAACCAATTGGAAAATCTATGGAGGTGAGAAGTTTAAGTATAAGGCTATAATGAATTATGCGCTCACTTTTTCTACCAATAAAACGGATTCAGGGCATAAAGGAGATGAAAGTATGGGGAAACAACTTCCGTATATTCCCAAACATTCTGCAAATGTTCTTTTGGGACTAAATTATAAAGGTTTTTCCTTTAACTATAATTTTGGTTGGTATAGTCGACGATTTACTACTACCAGTAATCAGGAAAGCACCAGAAATATTCTACCTCCAGTTTATCAACATGATATTTCTTTGGGTAAGGATTTTAAGCTTTGGAAATTTCCAAGTAGTTTGGAGTTGAAAATTAATAATTTACTTAACCAAACTCAAGTCACATTACTCAGACGCCCTATGCCTGGTATTAATTACACTATGCAGTTTAAAATCAAATTAGAGAATAATAAAAAGTAATGCATTGGGTATTACTTTTTAGAATATATACTTGAGAAGTAAGTAATGAAAAAAATAGCATATTATTTTTGGGGCTTTGCCCTTATATTTATGGTTTTAGGGTGTGAAAAAGATCCGAAACCTAATCCTTTGGAAATTAAACCTGAGCAAGACGAACGTATTGTTTATATAACCAATGAAGGAAATTTTGGAGATAAAAAAGGGGCTTCTTTAACTATCTATTATCCAAAATCCGGAAAAATAATCAACGATGCTTTCTATAGGGTAAATAATGAAACTTATCTGGGAGACGTAGCTCAAAGTTCGTCAACTTTTAAGGATGAACTATATATAGTTGTAAACAATAGTAGTTGGGTGCAAGTAGTAGATCCTGAAACTATAAAATTCAAGGCAAGTATTTTCGATTATGATTTGTCTCCAAGATATATTGAGTTCTTAAGCCCTACAAAAGCATATTTGTCTGATTTATATGCAAATCGAATAAGCATTTTCAATCCTGAAACGAAAAAGATAATCGGGCATGTTCCTTTACCCAAGCTTGAGGTAAAAGTAAAGAAAAGACTAAAACCAGTGAATGTAGAACAAATGGTTCGATATAAAGATTTGGTATTTGGTTGTTGGTGGAGTTATGGAGATAAAGTTGTTGTAATTAATACAACTACTGATGCTGTAGTAGATAATATACAGGTGGGTTATCAGCCAAATAGTATGGTTATTGATAAGAATAATAAAATATGGGTGTTGTGTGATGGTGGATATCCTAAGCTTGAGAAATCAAAATTACAACGTCTGGATCCTGAAACCAGAAAGATAGATTTTGAAGTAGCTTTTGATGATCCTAAAATTACTTTATCTGAATTGCAAATTGATGGGAAAGGTGAAAATATTTATTTTCTAGTAAATGGAGGATTTATAAAGAAAAATCAGGAAGATCCAAGATTTGGGGTATATAAGATGAATGTGGATAGTGAAAAATACCCTGATGCTCCAATAATCAAAGAAGGTAATGATATGTTATTTTATGGGCTTGGTATAGATCCTAAAACTTCAGAGATTTATATAGCTGATGCTATCGATTATCAGCAAAAGGGAGTAATTTATCATTATAATGCTTCAGGTGGGTTAATTCGAGATTTTAAAGCAGGAATTATTCCCGGAGCTTTTTCCTTTAATTAATGTGAGGTCAATAAAAAATGATCATCTGTTAGATGCACTTTTTATATAAAACAAAAAAGGAGTAATTACTACTCCTTTTTCTCTTAATTTTCCTTTTTCCTATTAAACAAAATCTGCAAAGTAAGTTCTTTTCAGAATCTTAAATTTAATGTTGATCAGAATTCTGTTTTTACCTTTGATTGGAATTCAAGGACTTTGAGTTTGTTTTAGCCTTTTTAGGTAAAATAGTATGTCATAGAAATAAAAGTCCTTTTTTTTATTCCTTTCACTTTATTAATTGCAAAAAGTAAGAAAAGGTGACCGCTTTAAGGTTGAAAAATGAAAATAAATATTCAATTGTTATCTCGACTTAAAATAATTATCTTTAAGTAACGAATTAACAGTTGTTTATAAATTTGGCTTAAAGCTTATGAGAACCAAACTTTCTAAAATCGTCTTAATATTACTTCTCTTGTTTCCATTCCTTAGTTTTTCTCAAGAAATAATTCCAAAAGAGATGACTTCTCCGTGGTTTGATAATCAAACCCATCATATCTATGGTCATGGAATTACGATGATTTATGGAGGGACACGTGGAGGAATTAGTACTTATACAACAGACCCTGTAACTACTTTAGCCTGGAGAAGTTTGCCCGAAATCGTAAAGGCTATAGAAAGCGAGGAGGATATATCAAAGGAGCAGAAAGAAGGTAAGATTGCAATATTAAAGGAAGACTCCCCTGGTGGAATTTTTTATCTTTATATTACTCGTTATTCAGAGAATGAGGCAACTACGAATAATTATTATGTTCGAATTGCCGATAAAAATGACAATACCCTATGGAAGGGAAGGTTGCCTTTTCAATCTCCTAATTTGCCTATCGAGAATGGTTGGTGGAATTTTATTGAAGTTCCAATTCCTGCTGAGGTAGAGCCTCCTTTTTTTATTCATGTGAATCCAAATTATGGTCAGATCGACTATGAGTTTGGATTTAAGATTGATGAAAAGTAACTTTATGAAATACGTCTTTTAGAGATATACTCTGTAAAAATCTTATTTTCAATTTTGAAACAGGTCGTGTAAAAGTTTGATGCGACCTTTTCTATTTCCTCTGGAGTAAAGTTTTTTGGCCAATTGATTTTATCCAGCTCAATAACAACACATTTATTAATGCCTATTTCTTTTATGTTTACAGAAATTTTTAAGTTTTTATTGGTGATGAATTGAAACGAAGAGAAATTGACTTTAATATGAGAGTTGTTATAAATGACTATCTTTTTTGACAAGGGATTGTTCTGGAAATAAGAGGTTTTGATATTTATACTTTTTTTCAAATACTTTTTTCTGCCGAATAATGAAGGCATTGTTCGAGTTAATATTTTCATAAGGAAAGTGATGTTGAATGAAACAATAATAGGATAGAAAATGAATAAAATGTATAGAAAAGATTTAAGGAAGGATTTATCCGTGTTTCAGATGTAAATATACAAAAAGATAGATTCTATACAAGAATCTATCTTTTTTTCTTGCAAATAAGTCTATATAGCTTGACCTTTAAGAGTTGCAGGAGAGCAACTCTCTATTTTTACTTTTACATAATCGCCAGCTTTAGCCCCATTGTCAGGAAAAACAACCATAATGTTTTGGCTATTTCTTCCACAAAGATCTTTATCAGATCGTTTTGATTTTTTCTCAACAAGAACTTCAACAGTTTTCCCAATAAAGCTTTGGTTATAAACGTCAGATAGTTTTCCTTGCAAGTTTATTATTTCTTGAAGTCTTTTTCCCTTATCTTCTTCAGAAATATCATCTTGCATTTTTTTATGAGCATAAGTATTTGGTCGCATAGAGTATTTAAACATAAATGCTGCTGAATACCCAACTTCTTTCATAAGAGAAAGGGTTTCTTTATGTTCATCTTCAGTTTCTCCGCAAAATCCAGCAATAAGATCAGTAGTTAGAGAGCATTCGGGCATATGTTTTTTTATTTCATTAACTCTGCCTAAATACCATTCTCGGCTATACTTTCTGTTCATGCGTTTAAGCATAGAACTACTTCCTGATTGAGCAGGTAAATGAATATGTTTACATATATTTTCATTTCTTGCCATAACCTGAATAAGTTCATCAGAAAGGTCTTTAGGGTGAGATGTTGCAAAACGTACTCTTAAAAGAGGAGAAACCTTTGCAACGGCTTCTAGGAGCTGAGGAAAGTTCATTTGTTTTTCATCCATATCAAATCGATATGAATTTACATTTTGCCCAAGAAGAGTTATTTCTCTATAACCATTGTCAAAAAGATCTTGTGCTTCTTGTATAATTGTTTTTGGATTACGACTTCTCTCTTTCCCTCTGGTATAAGGAACCACACAATATGCGCAGAAGTTTTCACAACCTCGCATTATAGAAATAAAGGCACTTACTTTATTACCTCCATACTTTACAGGAGTAATATCTGCATAGGTTTCTTCTGTAGAAAGCATGACATTTGCAGCTTTCTGACCCCCACCAACGCTTCCTATTAGATTGGGCAGATCGCGATATGAATCAGGACCAGCAATAAGGTCTACCTCTTTTTGTTCCTCGAGAAGTTGCTCTTTTAATCGCTCAGCCATACAGCCTAAGATTCCGATCATTAGTTCCGGATTTTTTTTCTTAAGGCTTTTCAGTTCTCGAAGTCTTTTTCTAATTCTTTGCTCGGCATTCTCTCTTATCGAACAGGTATTTATAAGAATTAAATCTGCCTCATTTACATTATCAATAAGACAATAATTATTCTCCTTAAGAATAGCCCCGACGATTTCGCTGTCTGAAAAATTCATTTGACAGCCATATGTTTCTAGATATAATTTTTTTTCACCTATCACAATAAAACGATTTTTGAACTCAACATAAATGCAAATATGCTCTGTTGAAAAATAAGGCAAATATAATTTTTGCACTTGATATGGAAACCAAAGATCGGATGAATTATTTTCTAAATCACCTATTTATAAAACAATATTTTTTGAAGAAAAGAGTATAAACATTTTAGGGATTAGAAAATTATCTCCCTTACAGGACGATTATTAGAATAATTAATTACTATTTTTGATCCTCGAAAACAAAAAGCTTTGGAATTAGATATAGATAAAAATGCGATAATTAATGGTGAGATTAGACAATTAAAATATTCATTTCTTTTAAATATTTTACCTTTGCGCAAATTTTCAAAACCAAAGATTAACCAATCAAACAATTTTTCAGATTACGATGGCAAAAAATCTTGTAATTGTTGAGTCCCCTGCAAAGGCAAAAACGATTGAGGGCTTTTTAGGTAAGGATTACCTTGTTAAGTCTAGTTTTGGTCATGTTATGGACTTATCTAAAAAGGACTTTGGAGTGAATATAGAGAAAGATTTTACTCCTATATACGAAATTTCGTCTGATAAGAAAAAAGTAGTTTCTGAACTAAAGAAACTTGCGAAAGACGCTGAAATGGTATGGTTGGCTTCCGATGAAGATCGCGAAGGAGAGGCTATATCGTGGCATCTTTATAATGCTTTGAAGTTAAATGAATCTAATACTAAGAGGATTGTTTTTCACGAGATAACTAAGCCTGCCATCGCACATGCCATAGAAAATCCGAGAACGATAGATAAAAATCTTGTTGATGCGCAACAAGCTCGAAGGGTTTTAGATCGTTTGGTTGGTTTTGAATTATCCCCTTTACTGTGGAAAAAAGTTAAACCTTCCTTATCGGCGGGCCGCGTGCAGTCTGTGGCAGTGCGTTTGATTGTTGAAAGAGAAGAAGAAATCAAAGCCTTTGTAGCTGATTCTAGCTTCCGTGTTATTGGTGATTTTATACTTCCTTCAAACAAGAAGTTGCAAGCAGAATTAAATAAGCGTTTTGCAAGTCAAGAAGAAACACAGGCTTTCTTGGAGTCGTGTAACAACTCAAGTTTTCTTGTCGATTCTGTAGAGAAGAAGCCAGGAAAGAAGAGTCCTGCAGCTCCATTTACCACTTCAACACTTCAGCAAGAAGCAAGTAGGAAGTTAGGATTCTCTGTTGCTCGAACTATGAGTGTTGCTCAACGCTTGTATGAGTCAGGAAAAATCACTTATATGCGTACAGATTCCACTAATTTATCCGATACTGCTCTTGCTATGGCTAGTGAGGCAATTAAGGGTAATTATGGTGAAGACTATTTGAAAGTTAGAAAATATCAGACAAAAGCAAAGGGTGCTCAAGAGGCGCACGAAGCAATTCGTCCTACTTATTTTAATGTTTCAAGTGTTTCTGGATCTGCTGAGGAAGTAAAACTTTATGAGTTGATTTGGAAAAGAACTATTGCTTCTCAGATGAGTGATGCTAAACTTGAAAGAACAACTATAAATATAAAAGGAGATCAATGTAAACATCCTTTTGTTGCCAAAGGCGAGGTGGTTGTTTTTGATGGTTTTCTTAAAGTTTATCTTGAGTCTACCGACGACGAAAATGCTGAAGAGCAAAAAGGCATGCTGCCTGCAGTTTCTAAAAATGATTCCTTAAAGGCGAATGAGATAACTGCAACAGAACGTTTTTCTTATAATCCTCCACGATTTACAGAAGCGAGTTTGGTGAAAAAAATGGAAGAATTAGGTATTGGTCGACCTTCTACTTATGCACCAACCATTTCGACCATTCAAAAACGTGAGTATGTTGTAAAAGAAGATAGAGAAGGTAAGCTTAGAGATTACCGATTTATGTCTTTAAAAGATGGAGAAATAAAAGCAGAAACTCGACAAGAAAATACAGGTGTTGAGAAAGCTAAGTTATTTCCTACAGATATTGGAGCACTTGTAAATAAATTCTTGATTCAATATTTTGATGATATCCTAGATTATAATTTTACAGCAAGTGTTGAAAAAGAGTTTGATGAGATAGCCCAAGGTCAGAAGGTTTGGAACCAAATGATTAAGGATTTTTACAAACCTTTTCATACCAAAGTAGAAAAAACTGCTGAAGAAAGTGATCGTTTTAGCGGCGAGCGTATTTTGGGTAATGACCCTGTAAGTGGTAAACCTATTTCTGTAAGAATAGGCCGCTATGGTGCTATGGCACAGCTTGGAACTACTGAGGAAGAGGATAAGCCTCGCTTTGCCGGATTACGTAAAGGTCAATCAATCGAAAGCATTACTCTTGAAGAAGCTTTGGAGTTATTTAAGTTCCCTCGTATTCTTGGTAATTATGAAGAAGAAGAACTAAGTGTTGCTATTGGACGATTTGGTCCCTATGTAAAACATAAAGGAGCATTTTATTCTATCGGAAAAACGTTTGATCCTTTAACCATAGAGCAGGAGGATGCTATTCTTATAATTGAGGCTAAGCGTGAAAAAGATCGTTTAAATACAATTAACATCTTTGAAGATGAAAAAGGAAATGAGTTAAAGCTTATGAATGGGCGTTTTGGACCGTATATTTCTTATAAAAAGAAAAATCATAAGATTCCAAAAACTACAGATCCTCAGAAATTGAGTTTTGACGATTGTTTAAAATTAGTTGAAGCTGCTGTTGGAGCAAAAAAAGCGACAACAAAAAAAACAGCAACTAAAAAGACTACAGCAAAGAAAACTACTACAAAAAAAGCTGCTACAAAGAAAACCACAGCAAAAAAAACAGCAACAAAGAAGACTACTGCAAAAAAGGCTGAGGAAAAAAATAAATAAAAATCCAATTGACTCCTTCTTCCATTTTAATAAAAAATAGGAGAAGGAGTTTTTTGTTTGTGAAAATTAATTTAATGTTAGTCTTAATTCATTATGTAAACTTATCATGGTTTTTGATTTTTTCGTAGTAAATTTTAATGATTTTAAGTAGTATTGATGTTTTATTTTAGGAATTTTATGGTTTATTATTTAATAAGAAGCAAAGAGGAGCATAATAATGAGTTTTAATTGTATTCAAAAAAAAATCTGGGAACATAAAGAATTCTTTGTTTTAGCTATTTTAGTTTTTGCATTGTATTCATTGATTAGTTTTCCTAATCATTATTTCTTCAGAACCTCTTCAACAGATTTAGGTGCAAAAACACAAGCCTTATATTCAGTTATTACAGGGAAAATTCCTATGTATCGTTTTGGAGGAAATTATGAGGTTAATACTTTTGCCGATCATTTTTCTCCTATATTGTTTTTATTTGCACCCTTTGTGCTTTTGTTTGGCTCATATACATTATTAGGGATTCAAGTTGTTTTTTTGATTATTGGAGGTTTAGGAGTTTATAAATATGCACTTTATAAATCTGAACAAAATAAAATTTTATCCGTAATTATTTCTGCATTTTATTTTTGTTCTTTTGGAGTAATTAATGCTCTTGAATATGATGCTCACTATAATGTAATTGTTGCAGGCCTAGTTTCATATGTAATTCTTTATTACGAAAAAAATAAAAAAGGACCACTGATATTCTTTTTCCTTTTAATAATATTAGCAAAAGAAAATATGTCCTTTTGGCTTTG
>JBGRQE010000053.1:0-25184 GCA_041725955.1 Bacteroidales bacterium | reverse complement strand
CTATAAGAGATTATAACTTTGGTTTTTAGGATTACAGGCTTATTTCTTATTTGTCTAAAACCAAAGTTATAATCTCTTATAGATTTTATCAAGTTTTTATTGATAAAAATTTTAAACAAAGCCCTAACTAACTGTTGTACAATTATCTTTCAATTTGTCTTATAATTGGTATTCATTTTTCCACAAACAATACTTGAGCATTCATATGATAAGTTTAAATTGGTGGCCTATAATCATAGGCTTATAAACATGGAAAATATCTACTTCACTTCAGATCATCATTTTGGACATAAAAACATTATCAAATACTCAAACAGGCCTTTTGCTGATGTTGAAGAAATGAATAATAGTCTTATCGAAAGATGGAACAGCAAGATACAGAAGAATGATAAAGTTTACCACTTAGGTGATATTGGTTTCTGTGACACCTCAACACTTAAGCATATTATATCTCAACTCAACGGCAAGATTCATCTTGTAAAAGGCAATCATGATAGAATATCATCAGAAATAAAAAACCTGTTTGAATGGGTTAAAGACTATCATGAATTAAAGCTTAATGATGTTGATCACAATTCAGGGAAGCAACTCATTGTACTAAGCCATTATGCTATGAGAGTATGGAACAAAAGCCATCATGGAAGTTATCATCTATATGGCCATTCACATGGCGAACTACCCGACGATATTCATTCTCTTTCTTTTGATGTAGGAGTAGATGCACACAATTACTACCCTCTTTCCTATCAAGAAGTAAAAGAGATTATGAATAAAAAAGAATGGGTTTCACCATTTGAATAGTCTTTAACATTAATTTTACAAAACAATTAATAGCTATAGTTATTATGACATATGGACACTCCACTATTTAAAACATATTATACCAACACGGGCAAAAAGTTAGGTATTGAACTTCCTGAAGACATTTTCAGTAGAAAGAATAGCATATACGAAGTCATTAAAGTAGTTTATGGTATTCCTATGTTCTATGAAGAACATGAGAAAAGGATGATTCAAAGCTGTAAATTAAATGACTTTCCTATTCCTGATTTAAGTCTTATAAAAACAACCATAAAAGAGCTTATCAACACTACCGGATATATCAATGGAAATGTAAAGCTTATTTACTCGCCACAGTCAAAGAATCCAGAAGATATCTTTATATACTTTATACCTCATTTTTACCCACCAAAAGAATTATATGAAAAAGGTGTTCGCACGGTATTGATTGAAAAAGAAAGAATCAACCCACAGTCAAAAACCGTTGATATGGGATATAAGAATTCTGTAAACGACATAATCAACTCATCAAAAGCTTTTGAAGGCCTTCTTGTAAACAGACATGGGCAAATTACCGAAGGCAGCAGGTCAAATGTATTCTTTATAAAAGACGATATAGTATACACAGCTCCTGACCAATCTGTTTTACAAGGCATCACCAGAAAGATGTTATTATTTGTCTGTAATCAACTGCACCAAAATATTCAATTCGAGTTTATCACAAAAGATCAGCTTACAGATATCGATGCTGCATTTATCACAGGTACATCTATTGACGCTTTGCCAATAAGAGAGATCAATAACCATCAGTTAGATGTAAATAATAGTATCCTGAAGAAGATTATTATTGCTTTTAAACAGTTAGCAACAGCTTATATTCTCAATGAAAAATCTTTTTAATTTTGCTCTTCTTTAAATTACAACTCCATGAAACAAGTTATAAATTCCATTGCTTTCTTTATTTGCTGTTTTCCATTATTCACAAATGGTCAAATTGCAATCCCTAATAATTTTAAGATTAGTCCTAAAGAAAACAATCTGGCAGAAATTATAAATACATACAGGGCAGAAAACAATTTGCCAGAATTAAAGATCTCAAAGAACTTATGCTGGGTAGCATGGTTACATGCTCAAGATCTAATCAGGAATCACCCTGATGAAGATGGTTGTACAATTAGCAGTTGGTCTAAACAAAAGCTTTGGACTGGCGGATGTATAAATAATACAAACAATAATATTGACATATCCAGAAATAAACCCAAGGAATTAACAAGCTATCCAAGTAAAGGGTATGAACTTACATTCTGGGAAAACAGAGCCCCTTCTATTGATACTGCTGTAAAGGTATGGATGGAAACAAAGTTTTCAAAAGACTTCATTTTCAACCAAGGCATGTGGTCTGCTTATAAATGGAAATCCATTGGAACAACTGTTCAGGATAACTATATTCTTGTATGGTTTGGTCAAAGTGAAGACCCTTTATCTAGCCCTGATGTTGGTGATCAATATGCCAGTAATTGGTTTCCTACTCAAGTAAAGAGACAGACAACAACACAACATAATATTGTAAAGATCAACAGAAACCCTTCTGCAAACTTCTTCCTTATTTATGGTAGCTATAAAAAACTGGATGATGCAAAAAAGGCAATTGCACAATATAGAAGAAGAGACTTCCCCAAAGCAGAGATCTTAAATAACAAAACCTTTTACAGAGTATCTTTAATGTCTTTTAACTCTAAGGAAGAAGCCCGAAGAGCCAAAAGAAACCTTCCACGGAAGTTTAAAGATGCATGGATATATGAGAAAAAATAAAGATATGGAATTACTCTCTGATGAATACTTTATGCGTGAGGCATATAAAGAAGCAGAAAAAGCATACACTGCCGATGAAGTGCCTATAGGTGCTGTTATTGTTGTAAACAAGAAAATCATATCAAGAGCTTATAACCTCACCGAAAAGCTAAATGATGTTACTGCTCATGCAGAAATGCAGGCAATCACCTCAGCAGCCAATTATCTGGGAAGTAAATATCTTGTTGACTGTATTCTCTATGTCACTGTAGAGCCTTGTATAATGTGTGCAGGAGCCTTAGCGTGGTCACAGATTGGGAAGATCATATATGCTACTTCTGACAATAGACGTGGTTTCTCTTCTGTCAATCAGAAGATATTACACCCAAAAACAGAAGTTGTTTCCGGAATTATGGAAGAAGAATGTAAGCAACTGATGAAACAGTTCTTTCAACAAAAAAGATAAAGCCTGAAGTTTCAGGCTTTTTTTATATTTATGATAACAGCTCTTTCATCTTTCGGCCAATATCTGCGGGAGAATCCACGACATGAATACCGCTTTGCCTGAAGATCTCTTTCTTTGCCTGAGCAGTATCGGACTTACCACCTATAATAGCACCAGCATGTCCCATAGTTCTACCTTTAGGAGCAGTAGCACCAGCGATAAAGCCTACTATAGGCTTATTCCCATGCTCTTTTATCCATTCTGCCGCCTCGGCTTCCATATTTCCACCGATTTCACCAATCATAACAATACCTTTTGTCTCCGGATCTCCCATAAACAACTTTACAGCATCCAGTGTAGAAGTACCAACAATTGGATCACCTCCAACACCTAAAGCCGTTGTTTGTCCCAAGCCTTCAAGTGTCAACTGGTTAACAGCTTCATAGGTAAGTGTACCAGAACGAGAAACGATACCTACTTTTCCTTTTTCATGAATAAAGCCGGGCATAATACCAACTTTAGCCTCTCCCGGAGTAATTACACCCGGACAATTAGGCCCAACAAGACGGCAATCGATATCTTTAAGGTACTCTTTCACTTTCACCATATCGGCAACAGGAATACCTTCAGTAATACATACTATAACTTTAATTCCCGCATTGGCAGCTTCCATAATGGCATCAGCAGCAAACATAGGAGGGACAAAGATAATTGATACATCAGCAGCAGTTGCATCAACACCATCCTTTACAGTATTGAATACAGGCTTCCCTAAATGTTGTTGTCCTCCCTTCCCTGGTGTAACACCACCAACGACCTGAGTACCATATTCAATCATCTGTTTAGCGTGGAAAGTTCCTTCAGTGCCAGTAAAGCCCTGAACTAATATCTTGGAATCTTTATTAACAAGAACACTCATATTTTATTATTTAAGGATTATTAAATGTAAAGGTGTGTACATATCTTTGCCAACTTTTAACAATTTATTATCTAACTTTGTTTCTTAGAAACCCAGGAAAAGAGTTCAAAAATGATTGATATACTATTCGATAACACAAACAAAGATACCATATGCGCACTGGCTACAGCTTCTGGTTCGGGGGCTATTGCTGTTGTTCGCCTATCTGGTAACGATTCATTTGAAATTGCAGAAAGCATTTTCAAGCCAATGAATAAAGATCTTTTACTTTCTCAGGCAGATTCTCATACTGTACACTTTGGCTGCATTATGGATGATAATAATGAAATCCTTGATGAAGTGCTTGTAAGTGTATTCAGAAACCCCAAATCTTTTACAGGTGAAGACAGTGTAGAAATTAGCTGTCACGGTTCTGCATATATACAACAAAAGCTTATAGAGTTGACTATCTCTAAAGGCGCAAGGCTTGCAAAACCCGGAGAATTTACCTTACGCGCTTTCTTCAACAATAAGTTCGACTTATCACAGGCGGAAGCTGTTGCAGACTTGATATCTGCAAGTTCAAAAAGCTCTCATGACCTTGCTATGCAACAAATGCGTGGTGGCTTCTCTGAAAAGATCAAGAACTTACGTTTCCAGCTCCTGAACTTTGCTTCTCTTATTGAGCTTGAACTTGACTTTGCTGAAGAGAATGTAGAGTTTGCAGATAGAAACGAACTCTTAGAGGTTATCAACAAACTACAAAACGAAATATCTACTCTTACACAGTCTTTCCGTGTTGGTAATGTATTGAAGAAAGGTATTCCTGTAGCTATTGTAGGTAAGCCAAACGTTGGTAAGTCCACCCTATTGAATGCACTTCTACAAGAAGAGAAAGCTATTGTCTCTGATATTCCTGGTACTACTCGCGATGTTATTGAAGATACTTTTATTATTGATGGTATATCATTCCGATTTATTGACACTGCCGGACTTAGGGTTTCTGATGATACCATAGAAAATATAGGTATAGAAAGAACTTACGAAAAGATAGAAGAAGCATCAATCATATTGTATATATGTGAAACTGAAAATCTGACTTTTGACAAGATTCAAGAGATAAGAGAAGAATTCAAAGAATATATTGAAGATGAGAATAAGCACTTTATCCTTGTTGGTAACAAGATCGATATGCTGGTAAGTATTCCTTCAGGATTCAAGGAAATGCAGGATATGGATGTTGCTTTTATCTCAGCCAAGAGAAAAGAGAATATAGATAGTATCAGTTCATTGTTGGTCAATAAAGTGAAAGCTTCTCAGGAAGTAAACGATACTATTATCACCAATGTAAGACATTATGAAGCCCTTATAAAGGCTCTTGACTCTGTCGACAATATCGAAAAGGGGTTTAATGACGGCATCCCTACCGACCTTATTTCTATTGATATTCGTCAGGCTCTTCATCACCTTGGTGAGATCACTGGCGAAATCACCACAGATGAAATTCTGGGTAATATATTCAGTAAGTTCTGTATTGGGAAGTAGGACACATATTCGATTAAGAATAAAAAAAGAGCTATTACGTATGTAGTAGCTCTTTTTTTCATTTGCAGTTTGAACAAACTATAAAATTGCTGTGAGGCTTTACTTCATTGCTATAAATTTAATAGTCTTTTCATGTTTAATCCGAGTAACAAAGCTTTATCTTCTTTCGATAAATCAAGTTTAATTATTCTGTTAATGCTTTTCCATAAATTATCCTTTGCTCCATATGGAGTATCCGTCCCCATTAATACTTTATTAATTCCGACATAGTCAATCGCTTTCATTAACCTACAATCTGATACAAGCTGTAAAGGAGAAGAATCAAAATATAAGTTCCCATCATTTTGAAATTCCTTTATGAATAACTCCAAACCAAACAAATGAGCAACAATTAATTTAAGTTCTGGATGTTTTCTCTTGTATTCAATTAATTTAAGCACATCACTATCAGAATATAAATGAATAAACAGTGGCAAATTCTTTTCTTCTACCCATTTAGCAACATCTTTGAAATAGTCAGAATTTATAGAAAATTGCTCCCAGCATTGATGCATTTTCACTCCATGAAAACCCCATTCATCATACTTTTCATTCAAATAATCAGAGACTTTACCAACTCTCTTTGTTATCCAGATAAATTGAATTACTCTATTATTAGTTTTTGTTTTTAAATTATAGACAAATTCATTTCCTGCCTCAATATCTTTAATCTTCCCTGTCAATCTCATTATAAATTTGGTCAATTTATTAGTTACCTTAACAACATTGTGAGCAGGAAATTTAGAAGCTATATTTGGTAAAGAATATTCCGATTTACTATTCAATTCACCTGGTACAAGCACTACTTTATCAACACCATGTTTATCTAGTGCATCTATAATTCCTGCAGCAGTCAAATATTGTCCACAAGCATGTGAATGTCCATCTATTATCATATCAATTACTATTTTTAGTGCATGCTTTAATCAACTGTTTGACATTAATTAACTCATAAAATCTCTATCTCCGTGACTTGAATTTTACAATAACAATCAAGACCATCCTTTAAATGCCAGCACACATTCCCTTTATATGGCAAAAGACCTGTATCAAATTCCTTGTATTCAAAGCTATTAACTTCCCAGTCTTCCAGTGTAAAACTTCCTTTTGACTCCATATAGCGTTTAGCCTTTACGGATACAAGCTTTCCATCATCCTCAAAACTAAAATCTGCTGAGGCCTTTTTCTCTCCATAAGTGATCGTTGCTCTGGATGTGTTCTTATCAATCTCTTCCCACTCAATATAATCTGAAAGCAAAGCAGATGGAAACCAGATCATCTCTGAAAGCAATCTCAACACCTCTCCCTGATCTACTTCCTCACCCACGATTTTCATCAATGGTATAAGTCCGAATAACTTCACTTTCAACAATCCCTTATTATCCTGATATTGATCTGTTACTTTTACAGAACCTATTCCTGCTTTCCATACAAAGCTTTTATTCAAGAAATCAAAACTTTGCTTTGCCTTGAAGCGCGTCCATTTACCATTAACCTTAAAATTACCTGTTTGCCTGATATCAGCTCTTTTCACCTTCTCCTTCCCTATAACTCCTGTATATTCAATATAGTTCTGTACTGCTTGGGGCAAAGTCTCTATTTCTTCTTTTGCGAGTGTATAAAGCCAATTCATATATCAATTCTTTAATCGTCTTGTATTTGATGCTATTAATAGTAGTATATGCAAATATAATTCTATCTATATAATGAAGTGATTCAAAAAGTCTGATAAAATAAAACAAAAGATATCTGAAGTACTCTATGTCTGATTTACGACAAAAACATACAAATGTCTAATATAGTAGACCATAACTAACATACAGAAGCTTTAATACACTTAAATCAATCATAGAAATACTAATTCGAAACGATGTACTAATTTTTTTACTTGCTTTATGCTATTTAAACCTTATCTTTGTATTATAATTAGAAACGACGTACTAAATTAAAAGCATGAAGTATCAATTAAATGACATAGCACAAATTTATTATGGCCCTTATGAAAAGGCTGAAACTAAAGGCATGATAAAATACCTAGTTTCCAGTCATTTTGATGAGTTCTTTGAGCCTTCGTTGTTTAAGGAATCATACATTGATGCCATAAAAGATGCTGATAAATACATCTTACGCCCCAATGATATTATTGTAACAGGTAAAGGGCAACGAATATTTGCTTGGGCATATAAAGATGAATATGGTGAAGTGATACCTTCTTCCCTTTTTTATATTATTAAGATTAATGATTCGAGTAAACTGATTGGTGAATTTTTAGCTAATGTATTAAACTCTCAAAAAGTCAATCACAAACTAAAGTCATTAAGCGGCGGCACATCTATTCCCTCAATTCAGAAAAAAGAATTGGGGCAGCTGAATATATACATACCATCCATCGAAAAACAAAAACAAATCATTGATATGTCTAGGCTACTTGATAAGAATGTGGAACTGGCAACGAAACTATTAAAAAAGAAGAAGGCCTTAAAGACAGGCTTATTAAATATGATTATTAATGAAACTAAAACAGATGGCTGATAAACAAAAAAGTCTTAATAAAATGGTCACTTATTAAGACTCTTTTGGCGTATTGTAGTCTTAGGGGCTTATCACCCAACTGATTCTACACACCGTTTAGCAACACAAAAATATGCCAAAATCGCCACTTTTCAAAAAGGCAAGTGATTGACCAGGCTAAAGCTCCTTAATCCTTTAAAATATCAGGAGCGTAAAATTTATACTTGTAAAATGAATAAGAAATCATTTCATGTACTTCCCAATTCAGATAAAGGAGGTTGGGATTCGAAAGTTGGAGGAGCTTCTAGAGCTTCTAAGCATTTCGATAAAAAACAAGACGCAATTGATTATTCTCGAGAACAGTCTAAAAAAAATAGTGGAGAATTATTAATTCACAATAAGGATGGAAAAATAGGTCAGAAAAACTCACACGGTAACGACCCTTTTCCGCCAAAAGGATAAAGTTTATTTGAGTTGGTAGTTTACTGCCAACTCATTAATTAAAATAAAAAACTAAAATATGAGCAACAAATTATCCCAATCAACCATCAACAACACAGTGTGGAAAGCGTGCGACTCCTTTAGAGGAACGCTTGACCCTGCTGGTTACAAAGATTACATCTTAACCATGCTCTTTGTAAAGTACATCTCCGATGTACACAAAGAGAAAAAGGTAGAGTACAACGAAAAATACAAAGGCGATGCCGTACGTATTGAACGCGCTTTAAAACACGAGCGTTTTAAAATGCCTGAAGAAAGTTCTTTCGATTTCCTTTACGAGCAACGCAATGCAGATAACTTAGGAGAACTCATTAATGTAGCTTTAGAGAACATTGAAGAAGAAAACCGTGCAAAGCTTGACAAGGTATTCCGAAATATTGACTTTAACTCTGAGGCTAACTTAGGTCAAACAAAAGACCGAAACAGAAGGCTTAAAAATGTGTTAAATGATTTTGCAGTTTTAGACCTGCGTCCTTCAAATCTGGACGATAACGACATTATTGGCGATTCTTACGAATACCTGATTGAAAAATTTGCTTCGGACGCAGGTAAAAAAGCGGGCGAGTTTTATACACCCAAAGGTGTTTCTATATTGTTAGCTAAGTTGATTGAACCCAAAGAAGAAGCACGTATCTACGACCCTACCTGTGGTTCAGGTTCATTGCTGTTAAAAGCAGCCAAAGAAGTGGGCAGCACCAACTTTTCATTAAGCGGACAGGAAGTAAACGGAAGTACCTGGGCATTGGCTCGCATGAATATGTTTCTGCATGAGCGCGATAATGCAACTATTGAATGGGGCGACACCTTAAATAACCCATTACACAAGGAAAACGACCATTTAAAAAAGTTTGATATTGTAGTGGCTAATCCTCCATTCTCATTAGACAAGTGGGGAGCTGACAATGCTTCAAGTGACCAATACGGACGTTTTTGGCGTGGTGTGCCACCTAAGAGTAAAGGCGATTACGCTTTTATCTCTCACATGGTGGAATCGTTAAACGAACATGGACGTGCAGGTATAGTATTACCCCACGGTGTGTTGTTCCGTGGTAGTTCCGAAGGTAAAATTCGTAAGGCCTTAATCGAAGAAAATAAACTGAAAGCAGTTGTCGGATTACCAGCAAACTTGTTCTATGGTACAGGTATACCTGCTTGCATTTTAATCTTCGATAAAAGCCGCAAAGCAGTGTCTGAACTTGTCGAAGACACAAACGTTCTATTTATTGATGCCAGCCGTGAGTTTGAAAACGGTAAAAACCAAAACTACTTACGTGCTGAGGATATTGAGAAAATATACAACACTTATCACAATTGGGAGACTATTGAAAAATACTCTTATATAGCTACTCAGGAGGAAATTGAAGAAAACGACTACAACCTGAATATCCCTCGTTATGTAGATACTTTCGAAGAGGAAGAGCCTATCGATATAGCAGCTACCCAACAGGAAATTGCGACCATAAAAACCGAAATGACTGCCGTTGAAGAACAAATGGCTGCTTACTTAAACGAATTAGGCTATTAATATGGAAGCAGTTATTGAAATAAAACAAGGTTATAAAAATACCAAAATAGGCTGGATTCCTGAAGATTGGAAAATTACACAAATTAAGAAGTGCCTAATAATTGAAAACAATAAACGTACTCCTATTAGTGAGGATGAAAGAAAAAAGATACAAGGCGCTTATCCATATTATGGCCCTACAAAAATTCAAGATTACATCAACACATACCAATATGATGGTAGGTATGCCTTAATTGCTGAAGATGGTGACCATTTTTTGAAATATAGAGATATTTCAATGACTCAATTTGCAGAGGACAAATTTAATGTGAATAATCATGCACACGTCTTAAAGGGTACCAACCAGTGCACAACCGACTGGTTTTACTGGTTCTACAATAGAAGAAGCGTATATAGCCACATTACACGCCAAGGAGCAGGACGATTCAAGTTAAATAAAGCAGCTCTTGAGCAATTGCCAATTGCATTACCCCCACTTCCCGAACAACAAAAAATAGCCAAAATCCTATCAACATGGGATAAGGCCATTGAGCAAACCCAAAATCTTATTGAGCAACTTAAAAACCGTAAAAAAGGTTTAATGCAACAGTTGCTTACAGGTCGGCTTCGACTACGCTCAGCCTCCGGTGAAAAGTTTAGTGGGGATTGGAATATTAACAAGCTAGATTACTTTATTATCGCTAAATCACGTCCCATACCAAAACCTGATAAACCTTTTTTAGCATTAGGCTTAAGAAGCCACGGGAAGGGTATCTTCCACAAGGAAGATTTTAATCCAGAATCAATTGCAATGGATACTCTTTATGAAGTAAAAGAAAATGATTTAGTAGTTAATATTACTTTTGCTTGGGAACATGCAATTGCTGTTGCTGACAAAAAGGATGAAGGAGGGCTTGTTTCACATCGTTTTCCAACATTCACATTTAATGACGGAGTCGCCTATCCTCATTTCTTTAGATATTTAATTCTCCAACCAAAATTCAAGTATTTACTAGACTTGATATCACCAGGAGGTGCTGGTCGAAATAGAGTTATGAGCAAAAAAGACTTTCCAAAATTAGAAATTTATGCTCCTGAAATAAATGAGCAAATCGCTATCGCAAAAGTCCTGACAACAGCCGATAAAGAAATAAAAACACAAGAAACTTACCTGCAACAATTACAAGACCAGAAAAAGGGATTAATGCAACAATTGTTAACGGGTCAGAAACGTGTAAAAATATAACATCATGATAAAAAAATTCACTATAAAAGACTTTAAAAGCTATAAGGAGGCTAATCTTCATATTACCCCCTTAAGCATCCTGATTGGTGCTAATGCTTCTGGTAAAAGTAATATGCTTGAAGCATTGCGTTTACTCAATTGGCTAGCACAAGGGCAGAAACTATCGGCCTTACAGTATCAAATCAACGAAGAAGACCAGATTGTACGTGGTTTTATCAATCATCTACCACGCTTCAACCAAACAAGTTTTTCCCTTGGATGTACCATAAAAGAAAAGAAAAAGTCGTTTAAACTCAATTTGACAGTTGGCCTTCGAAGTATTAAGGATAATTGGGAACTTCATATTGAACATGAAGAGTGCTCAAACAATGGTTGGTTATACCGTACCAAATATCCTTCTCAAGAAGATTTTACAAATATGACTTTAGAATTTGACAACCACAGGCAAGGAGGTAAAAAGCCTCAAATCCAAACTAATGACCAACAAGTTTCCTTTCTTCAATTAAGTTCTGCAAGCTTTGAGCCTAAATACAAGAAAGAACCTAAAGAAATATTAGCAGCAACAGCTGCTTTGGAAAAAACATTATCGAAAATTGTGTTTCTAGATCCTAATCCCAAGCTAATGCATGGGTATAGCTTTAAATCAGACAAAAAGCTATTAGAAACGGGTAAAAATATTTCAGCAGTACTGCATCATTTAATTGATGATGATGAGAACAATAAAAATGAAATACTTCAATTTATAAAAAGTTTACCTGAACAACAAATTGAAGATATAAGCTTTGAAGACACTTCACGAGGCGAGGTATTAGTGCAGTTGCATGAAGCTTTTCAAACTGGTTCTGGCAATAAAGTAGATGCAGGTCTATTATCCGATGGAACTTTAAGGGCATTAGCTATCGTTGCAGCATTGCTTTCTGCAGATGAAGGTAGTTTAGTAATTATAGAGGAAATTGACAATGGAATCCACCCCAATCGAGTAAAAGATCTAATGGAACGCATTAATGAATTAGCAAAGCGCAGAGGATTATCCGTATTGATTACAAGTCACAACCCTACATTGCTTAACGCATCACCAAATGAAACCATTCCAAATGTTCAGTTTTGCTATCGTGATAGTCATGACGGCTGTAGCAAGATCACTCGTATACAAGAAATAAAAGATTATCCGGAACTAATTGTACAAGATGATTTAGGAAATCTTTTAACACGTGGATTAATTGACCAATATGTAAAAGACGAAACGACAAAAGAAGAGAAAGTAAAAAAAGGGTTAGACTGGTTAAAAGCATTTGAAGATGAGTAATAAAGTATGGATTGTAGATACTTCTGTGCTTTGTAATATCCTTTCCATACCTAATATGAATCAGGATAAAGCTCAGGTATTAGCAGACTTTAAAGAACGAATTAAGGATGAAGACCAGTTCCTACTACCTTATACAGTAGTGATTGAAACAGGAAACCACATAGGTCAAACATCTGATGATAGATACGCATTAGCAGCTAAATTCACTGGATTAGTTGACCAAACAATTAAAGGTAAAGCACCTTGGAAGTTAATGAAGGTACCTAATATTGAAAAAGTAAGTCAATGGCTTAAAGACTTTCCAAATAGTGCCGCTCAGACCAAGGGTTACGGCGACCATTCTATAATAAAAGAGTGGAAAGAGTTTTCAAGCCAAAACCAAGGCTTATCAGTAGAAATTTGGTCATTAGATAGTGATTTAGCTGGATATCAATCTAAATCTAAAGTAAGTTAATATGCCTGCACCATCATTTTTAGAAGACCACATATCGCAAATACCCGCATTGCAGTTGCTCATTAATATGGACTACCAGTATGTTACCCCTGCTCAGGCAATGGAGTGGCGTAAGGGTAAAAACTCAGTGGTATTGTTTGAAGATGTATTGTTTAGTCAGCTTCAAAAGATAAACAGTTTTAAACGTAAGGGTGAAGAATACAAATTTTCAGAAGCCAATATCAGCTCCGCTGTTTTGGCTATTAAGGAATTGCCTATTCACGAAGGTGTAATGAATGCGAATGCTGCCTTTTACGATTTAATTACTTTGGGTAAAGCATTTGAGCAAAGCATCGATGGCGATAAGAAAAGTCACTCACTACAATACTTCGACTGGCAAAATCCTGAGAACAATATATTTCATGTTACTGAGGAATACAGCGTTTTACGCGATGGCAGAGCAGACACCTATCGTCCCGATTTAGTGTTATTTGTAAATGGTATTCCTACCTGTATTGTAGAGTGTAAAAGCCCTGCTTTAAGCGGCACTAAAAAACCTATTGAACTGGCTATTGAGCAACATGCACGTAATTTCTCTGCCGATGGTATTCGTTCGCTTTATGTGTATTCCAGTCTTTTGCTAAGTACTGCAACAAACGAAGGCAGCTACGCTACCACGGGTACTCCAAAAGAGTTTTGGGCTAAATGGAAAGAACAATTCCCAAGCAAAGCAACAGAAACAAAGTATTGGGATTCATTAAAGGATTTAAAGAATAAGCCATTAGGCAAAGCCGATAAAGACAAGCTATTTTCCGATAGGTTTAAATATGTACGAAACTACTTTGACAGTATAGATGAACAAGCGGTGGCTGAGCCTCGTCGAAGCACCAAACAAGATGAGCTAATATTTAGTTTATGCTCACCTGCTCGCATGCTTGATTTTATACGCAATTTTACCTTGTACGATGATGGCATAAAGAAAGTAGCACGCTATCAGCAGTACTTTGCCGTAAACGAAACCATCAAAAGAATTTCACGCTTCGACAATACAGGAAAGCGCAAAGGTGGTGTTATTTGGCATACACAAGGTAGTGGTAAGTCTCTAACTATGGTAATGCTTGCGCAGCTTCTGGCCTCAAACTGCAATATCCTAAATCCTAAAATCCTACTGGTTACCGACCGTATCGATTTGGACGACCAAATCTCCGACACCTTTAAAAAGTGTCAGAAAGAAGTACGTCAAGCCAAAACAGGGACGCACTTAGCCGAATTGATTAATGATAATGACGATGCCATTATCACAACCATCATTAATAAGTTCGAGGCAGCAGTAAAACAATGTAAAGAGCCTTTTACTTCTCCTGATATCTTTATTCTCATTGATGAAGGACACCGTACTCAATATGGTAGCTTTAGCGTAAGTATGCAAAGAGTATTCCCCAATGCTTGTTTTCTTGCCTTTACAGGTACACCTTTAATGAAAAAGGAGAAGAACACAGCTCAGAAGTTTGGAGGATATATAGGTAAAGCATACACAGTAACTGATGCGGTTGAAGATGGTGCAGTAGTTCCTTTATTGTATGAAGGTCGTCACAACTTAGTGGAGTTAAATGAAAAGCCATTAAACAGATATTTCGATAGAGTCTGTGAAGATTTACCTGAGTATGGAAAAGCTTCATTAAAACGAAAATTTAATACGATTAATGAAATAAACAAAGCAGACCAAATTATTGAAGCAAGAGCTTGGGATATTACAGACCATTATATTTCTTTTTTTCAGTCCAATAGCGACACCTATAAACCCAAAGCACAACTAGTTGCACCTTCCATAAAAACGGCTTTGCTGTATAAGTATTATCTGGATGAAATAGGGAAAGTATCTTCTGCTGTTGTTGTTACCCGCTCCGACCAAAGAGAAGGAATAGAAGATTCTTTCTATAATGAGAATGAAGAAAAACAACGGGAAGATGCCTATTTCAATGCTATGGAAGACAAATATGGCGACTTAAAAACCTTTGAAAAAAGCATCATTAACCAGTTTAAAAAACGTGATGAACCCGAAATATTAATTGTAGTTGCAAAACTTCTTACAGGCTTTGATGCGCCAAGTAACACAGTGTTGTATTTATGCCGGAGCCTAAAAGAACACACCCTACTACAAGCAGTTGCAAGGGTAAACCGTGTTTATCCCGGTAAAGACTACGGCTACATTATTGACTATTATGGTAACCTTGAAAACTTAGACAATGCTTTAGATACATATTCTGGTTTAGAAGGATTCGACAAGGAAGATTTAAAAGGTACATTAACCAATATCAATGAGGAAATTAGAAAGCTACCTCAGGCACATGCCGAGCTTTGGGATATATTCAAAAGCTTGCAAGGTAAAAATCTGGAACCAACAGCATACGAAGAATTGCTTTCAGCCGAAGACATTAGAAATAAGTTCTATGAGAAATTATCAGTCTTTGCTCGTCTGCTTAAACTGGCACTATCATCGGTTGATTTTGTCAACAATACCAAAAAAAAGAAAGTCAACACATATAAGAATGATGCCAAGTTCTTCTTAAAGCTTCGTGTTGATGTAAAGCGTCGTTACAACGATGATATTTCCTACAAAGAATACGAACCACAGATACAGAAGCTTATCAACAAGCATCTTTCAACTGATGGTGAGATTCTGAAAATTACGGATTTGGTGGATATCTTCAATAAAGAAGAACGAGAAGCTGAAGTTGAAAAAATTGTAGGAAAAGCAGCACAAGCCGACCACATTGCCAGTCGTACCATAAAAGCCATTAATGTGAGAATGCAGGAAGACCCTATCTTCTTTACCAAATTTGCCGACTTAATCCGACAAACCATTGAAGATTATCATCAGAAACGTATTGATGAAGCGGAATATCTAAAGCGAGCTAAACAATTTGATAAAGATTTCTTTGAAGGCAATAGAGACGATGCACCCAAAGAACTAGTAAATAATGAAGTGGCTTTAGCTTTTTACAATTACAGTAAATCTGTTTATAATGATGTGATGCTGTTAAAAACACCTTTCCACACTGAAATGGGATTAACCATTGATCAGTCAGTTAATAATCATATCTACCTCAACAATAAAAAGATTGTGGATTGGCATAAAGATGGTGACATCACAGGCAAAATAAACATTGAGTTAAGCGATACCATTTACGAATTATTGCAAAAATTCGATATAGATACCAACTGGGATGATATTGACCATTTAATTGAAGAGTGCTTAAAAATTGCGATTTATAAATACAAGTAGATGGTGAAGGAACAAATTACATATGGCACTTCAATAATTGAATATTCTTTAGCTTTTGCAGAACGTAAAAGCTTAGGTATTAAGGTATATCCAGATAAATCAGTTCATGTAATTGCACCAAATGGCACAAGCAAGGAAAAAGTTTCAGAAAAAGTGCACTGTAAGGCAGCATGGATATTAAGGCAACAGGATTTCTTTTTATCTTTTCATCCTCTTACACCACCACGTAAGTTTATAAGTGGAGAAACATATTTGTATTTGGGCAAACAATATCGTTTAAGGCTAGCTGATGCTGATAAAGAATCGGTAAAGTTATATGGTGGAAACATTACAGTTTACTGCAAGGATAAAAACAATAAACAGCGCATAGAAAAACAATTAAAAGCATGGTATAAAACCAAAGCAGACCAACACTTTAATAAACTATTTGAAGAACTGGCACACTTGGCAAAACCCTTCTTTGAAGGTACTCCTACATTAAAATACAGGTGGATGGATAAACGTTGGGGAAGCTGTAGCCAGAAAGGAGAAGTGCTGTTGAATAATGAATTAGTAAAGACACCTAAAAAGTGTATCGAATATGTGATTATACATGAGTTATGCCATTTGGCACACCTCAATCACAGTGCAGCTTTTTATGTGTTACTAGATAAACTGTCTCCCAATTGGAGAAGAATAAAAAACGAGTTGGAAAGACTAATGGTATAAAATTTAAATAGAGTACAGATGATTTATAGGAAATAGCGGAAATCTTCCCTATGAATCCAACATCCTAAATTATTAATTATAGCAACTCCAAATTTAATTCGTCAAAAAGATGATAACAACTGAGTTAAAACATAAAATAAAGAAGTTTGATATTCAACGACGTTTAGATGTAGAACATTTCAAAAAATTAGAAGAACTACAAAGCTCATTCGTTACCGATTTCCCTATAGGGAAAATTGCTGACCTTATGATTGACGAATATATAGTAGGCAAAGGTTCAAATATTTCATTTTGTAATCGTTTGGAAAGACAATTAGAGATTATTGGAAGGATGCGCGGTTCTACCTCTTCAAAATTTGTAGTTTATTATGGTGTTAATGGGAAAGACGAGACTCCTATGTATCGGTTTACTGCAAAGCTAGGTAAGGTATCTAATGAACATGAGGCATTGGTAAGAGTAAAAGCTGAAATTATTTCTTTAATAAATGCAGGAAAAATTGATGATAGAAAGGCTATCTCGAAAAACCGATTGTCAGATTTATTCAAATATAAAATATTAGGAACGTACTTCCCTAATAAATATTTGAACTTATACTCTCAACGTCATTTGAACTTCTTTCTTGGAGAATTGGGGCTAAACCCTAAAAGCAATAAAATTTTAGATAAGCAAGATGCATTGTTCGCATTGAAAAATAACAACGCTATAACCCAAGCATGGTCAAATTATGAGTTTAACAGTTTTCTATACAATGAAGTTGGCTACCCTCCATCAAATGATGACGAAGAAAAAGAGAAGGACGCTTTACCTGCAATAGAAAACATTAAACCTGAATTGGTTGATTTTGAAATACAAAAAGCTAGAGATAAAAGCAGTTCAAAAGAAAAAGGAACAACAAAGCCAAATTACAAGGAGAAACAAGAGGAGAACAATAAACTTGGTAGACGAGGTGAAATAATTGCATACAACTGGGAAAAACAGTTCTTCAACCAAAACAAACTGGACTTAAGTCAATTGATACATTCTTCGGAAAAAGATGACAGACTTGGTTATGATATTCAATCATTGGATGAAAATGGCAGTGTAAAATACATTGAAGTTAAAGCAACAAGGAAACAAAAAGGTGATGCCAATTTTATTATCACGGCAAACGAAAGAAAAAAAGCAGAACTTCTTGATAATTATCATATATATGTAGTTTTTGAAGCTCATACACTACATCCAAAAATTTGGCAAATCAAAGAACCATTCAAGGAGCACCAAAAGAAAATTAATTTAACACCAATAAATTATAGGGTTTCAATATCTGTAAAAGAATAAGTTATGGCAAAGAGTTCAATAATCAACATGGGTAATGATGAGTTCATTCTTTATATACGTAAGAAAGCGACAAGCTGCAACAGCTCGAATGATGATTTAGGTAAACAAATTTGGCTATGGTTAAAAAAACAAGGAGCTATAAAACTCTTTGAAGGTAAACCTCAGCCATACTTATGGGTAAGGATGCTGCAAACAGAGATAAAGACATGTTACCGTATAATGCAGCTCAGTTTAGTTTCCGAAGAGACTTGCTATCAGAACTATATACTTATTTGGATGAATTAGCCCAAAAACAATATTGAATCATGAAGCTATATAATAAAGCAAACAATAGTGTTGCCCTATTAAAAGAAAAACGCTCAACAAGCAACAATATATCATAGTTCACGAACTTGTTCACCTTATAGAGCGAAGACATAATCAACGTTTCATTAAGCTAATGGATAAATTTATACCCAAATGGAAATTCTATCGTGAAGAATTAAACAAGCTCCCAATCAGTCATACTGATTGGGAATACTAAAAATCCTCTATCTATATTACTTCCTCCAATAACTCCTTATCCCCTTATTCTTCATAATAGCTCCCTTTGGAACCTGAATCATAAAAAGAAAAACACCTAAACAATCCGCACAGGCACTTATGGCATTAAAAAGAAATATATGCTCTATCAACTCATTTCTACCAAAAATGAGAAGATAAAAAAAGCATGCTATAGATATAATGATAAATGGAGCTAGCAAAACCTTTATAAAGGTATTTCTCTTTATCTCACCAATGTAAGCCGCAAAAGGAGCAAATCCCTTAAAGGTAAAACCTAAATAAACATTCTTTGACTTTAAACTCTCAGGAAAAAACAAGGCATGTATCAGTTCATGTATTGGTATAAACACCAGAAATGATAACAACATAGTATTTGAATTGAAATCAAAGTTAATTCCTATCAACCTCATTAGTAGTATTACGATTGCAGCATTTATAAAAGCAAAAGGAAGTGCTTGTAGCTGTACCACCCATAAATTTGAAGACTCTTTTAATGCTACCCACTCTTCATTAGCTACAAAATCCGGATCTTCAGGAAACCTGTTTAATATAAACCTCATACTATTACTTGTTTTATAATCAATAAAAAAAGACTCAACCATTATATGTTACAACTCTGAGAAGAACATATACATGAGCCTAATATACTCCAGCATACTACTAAAATAATCCTAAAGAATAAAGAAATAATGTATCAATTTATTTAAACCATCATTTATAACATATTAACCAGACTTGTTAAAGCATAAAAAAGAAGTTATTGCCAAACAACTTACAGATAAAAACAAGACCTAAAATATAGAAATCTATTCTTCTTATATACACAAATAACTATAATAAACATTAACACCTTTAGATAAAAACATTATATATCGGTCTCTATATCAACATTAAGCCAAACCTTTAATAACAATTACACTATCCTACAACGACCTATTTCATATAAAAAGCAGTGCAAAAATATAGTAACAGCAACTATTATATTATATTTTTTTATACTTTTGGCCCTACTTTTAAACCACAAGCTGATATAAAACTTATAAGCAATTTTAATTAAACTAAAGTAAATTATCTATAACTCTTCATATGGGGTGAAGATGTTATAATTGTCTATATAATTAACACTTTTAGAAAAAAGCTATGAAAACTAAAAACATTACTTTCAGATTACTACTGATTGCTTTTATCTTTACTTACGTAACTTCTTGTAAGAAAGATCAATTAGACAGTCAGACACCACAATCTGCTTCTGCAGAAAAGATTGCAACTCTCAATAGTGTAGATGAACCTAAGGAAATGATGACCTTAGCTGCTATTGCAATGCGATTTCATGATGGAGCCCGTGAGGACTTAACCCGCAGAATGCTTGCAATGTCAAACTTATCCACAAATAACAAATGGGAATTAGTTTGGTATGCATACAATGAAAGAAAGTCTGCTCAGATGATGATTGTAAAGCATAAGGATATTCCAAACACCTATACTATTGCATCAAAAGGACAGCACCAAAGCAACATCTTTTCATTAATTCATGGTGTACATGTTTTTGGAAGAGAGCCTTTCCCATGGGTCAAGCCAGGACATGCAAAACCATATGTGGCAGAAGGAGCACGCATGATTGCTGATTTACTGTTTGATGATATCAGAGCTGATGCACCTTCTTTAAATGTTACTAATGGTACTCTACAGGATGTTTTATCTGCAATAACTAACAAATGGAATAAAAATGAAAAACTGAATATCTACACTACTGGCCACAGTTTAGGTGGTGCGAATTCTGTAATGATAGGAACATATGTGCATACTTTCTTTTCAACACGAAAAAATATTCCTGACGGAAAGATCAACCTAAGAATGTTCAATTATGCAGGTCCTAATTTGTTCCGTTCTGACTTTGTAAAATACTATAATGACTTGAAAAAGGATACACATATTAATGTAAAACAATATTTCTATCTAATAAAGAATGATGTGGTTTGTAACTTCTTCCCTCACAATATGGATGGATTATATGATGCATTCCCATGGGCATGGACGATGAAGATCCCTATCAGACTTTTCATTAGGGGCTTCAATGCAGGTCTGAATATAGGTAATATAAGATATGAACAAGTAGGCAGCTATAGTGATCGATCTCGTATCATCTTGGTAAATAAAGAAGATCCAAATAAATTTGATGTTCCAAATAAAATTTGGTTCTTAGACGGATATGCTGCATATTACAAGTATAACCACTTCACCAGCAGTTATCTTGTTTCTCTTGGTGCTCCTGCTGTACCTGAAGTAGAAAACGGTCAAATCACAACAACTAAATCATCAAGAATCAGAACTATTGATGGTGATCAAGATCTACACTATGTTCCAACAGAAGAACAGATAAATGAATATCTGAAGAAAATTGGGGCAAAATAATGAAATCCACCTGACAGGTTAAATGCCTGTCAGGTTTTTTTTATGATTAAATCTCTTTTTCCATACTTACAGCATAAGTGGAGAATCCATTCTTTTTTTACACGAACCGTTGCACAACAAAACCTTCTACAGCCATATGGACGCTTTCTGCTCAAATGGAAGCAACTCAATTCAGAACTCAACAAAATACCAGTAAGTCATAACGGAAAGGTTAGAGCAATGACTATAGGTTGCTATATCTGATTGTATTTATGTGAACATAAAGGGATTTCTCTCGTCTCTTTGATATTATATGTATTTTTGACATAAAATAACTCAAGATGTCACAGGAAAGACTTAAACTTAACAATATACACCTCAAGGGATTTAAATCAATCAATAATGAAGGACAGGATATTCCCTTTGGAGATATCACCCTCTTATTGGGTGCTAATGGGTCAGGTAAAAGCAATCTAATTTCCTTCTTTAAGATGGTAAACTATATGACAAGCAAAAGCCTTCAAACCAATATTGCTGAAAGTGGTTTTGCTGACTCTATATTATACTATGGATCTAAAAAGACGCCACGCCTTAGTGCTAAGATTAGCTTTGCCAATTCGCAAAGCAAAGACGAATACTTCTTTTCCTTATCGCATGCAGCTGGCGATACACTTATCTTAACAGAAGAAACACTGGAATGGGAAAAACTTAATAATGGGGGTAAACCATTTAAAATTTCACTTGATCCTGGATCAAAAGAATCAGGGCTTCTAGATGAAAAAAGATCAACAGAAGGAAAGGTAGCCTCAGTAATCTTAAGCTTAATCAGAACTTGTCAGGTCTTTCAATTTCATGACACCTCAAAAGAAGCAAGAATAAGAAATGCTAGCTATATAGACGATGCCAACTACCTAAGAAGTGATGCAGGAAACCTTGCTGCCTTCTTATATTCAATGAAACAACAAAAAGATGGAGAGAAATATTATCAAAGAATTGTTCGCTACATTCAAAAGGCAATGCCACAGTTCAAAGACTTTGTTCTAAAGCCATCAACACGCAACGAGAACTATATTATGCTCAACTGGACAGAGAAAAACTCTGATTATCTGTTTGGCTCGCATCAAATATCCGATGGATCATTGCGCTTTATGGCTCTTACTACTTTATTGATGCAACCACCCAAATCACAGCCTAAAGTTATTATTCTAGATGAACCGGAATTGGGTTTGCACCCCGCAGCCATTACCCAATTGGGCAGCATGATAAAAACAGCAAGTCAGAATAGTCAGGTTGTTCTGGCAACACAATCAACTCGACTTATTGATGAATTTGAACCAAAAGATATTGTAATTGTAGAAAGAGACGAGGAAAACAAGTGCAGTACTTTCAAAAAGTTAGATGAAGAAAAACTGAACGACTGGCTGGAAAGATACAGTATAAGCGAACTGTGGGAAAAAAATGTAATTGGAGGTCGACCATGAGCAAGTTTATACGACTCAACATTACAGCAGAAGGCCAAACAGAAGAACAATTCGTAAAAAACACGCTTTCTAGATATCTCGGCGCTTATAATATCTCAACTGATGTTAGATGTGTTCTGACAAGCAGAGACAAAAGGAAATCACACAGAGGCGGATTAAACAATTATAACAAAGCAAAAAAAGACATTCAGTGTTGGCTAAAAGAAGATAAAGATCCTAATGCTAGATTTTCAACTATGTTTGATTTATATGCTTTGCCAACAAGCTTTCCTAAATTTAGAGAAGCACAGAATATTAACGACCCTTATAAGAAAGTTGAATTTCTGGAAAAAACATTCGAGGAAGATATAAACGATAAAAGGTTTATTCCTTACATTCAATTGCATGAGTTTGAAACCTTAATCTTATCCAAACCTCAAAAGTTGAAATGGGAATACTTCGAACATTCTAGTGCTATTACAAAACTTACGAAAGTTTTAAATGAACATAAAAACAATCCAGAACTAATAAATGAAAATCCAGAAACAGCACCCTCCAAAAGAATTATCAAACTCATTCCTGAATACGACAAAGTAGGTGTAGGTGCCGATATTGCAGGAATCATTGGCATTGATTACCTGAAAAAGAATTGCAAGCATTTCAATGATTGGATTGAAAGGCTTAAAAAAATATAATTGTTGAATAAATTAATATTAATTATAAAAGCCAAGTAATGGAACAGCATCCAATACTTGGCTTTTTTTCTTCATAAATTAAGCCGTACTAACCATTATTCTTGTAATTTGCTATTATTTTTATTTAAAACAAATCAAACATTGAAATGAAAAAGTCAATTATCATTATTGTAATTACACTTTTAAGTTCTTTAACTCTTTCAGCACAAAATATATCAGGGGTCGATCCTAATGCTGTAAAGACAATAGAGGGAACAGTAAATGAAGTATTAAAATTAATTTCTGGAGAAAAGGGAAAAGTTAGAAACTGGCAGGCATACAGAGAACTGTTTGCTCCTGATGCCAAACTTACTGCACTTAACAACGATTCAACAGGAAAAGCAAAAATTAAGTCATGGACAGTTGAGCAATATATCAAAGGAGGAGAAAAGTATTATAAAAGTAGAAGTTTCTTCGAATATGAGTTGAAGAAAACCATCAACGAATATAATGGAATTGCTCAGGTTTTTCAGGGCTATCTTACCAAAAGGAATGGTGTTGAAGAAAAAGGTATCAATAGTTTTCAACTCTATTTTGATGGTGAAAGATGGTGGATCACTAACGTATTATGGGTAGGTGATGATAATGGTGTCGACTTACCAGCTGAATATGACAAATAATATGGTATTGGTCTTATCTTAGAATAAAAGATCTGTAATAATACAAACAGATTATTGCAGATCTTTCCGATGGTTTCAGCTTTCTTATAAGGAGCTATTAGATATATTTCTCAAGAGATACAGCATATTCATCGAAGCCAAGCTTTTCATACATATGTGTTGCATTCTTATTCCAAGAATAAGCATGCAATTTAACTCTATTGATCCCTCTTGACTTTATCCATAAAATCACCTCATTTATTAATTTATTACCAACTCCACATTGTCGGATATTCTCATCAACATACAGCTCATCTATCAAGCCTATTTTTCCTGTTCCATTATCTGCTGTTTTTTCTTCTTCATATATTCTCCCCAAAGCATAGCCTACTGGAGAACCATTAATCTCAGCAATAAATATTGACAGCTTCTCATTTCTTGTATTAAAGCTAAGATCTGCCTTTTCTTTTATTGACTCCAGAACAAGGTCATAATCATCATATTTGCATTTCTCACCATGTTGATTTCTATTAAACTGACTCAACTTTATAGTAGATTCAATAAAGTAGTCATAATCTTTATCCAGAGCTTTCCTTATTATTACTTCCATTTTGTTTCATTAAGGATTTATACATAACAGCCATCCAAATGCTAATTTAACACTTTTCCTGAACGCCAAGGCTGATCTTAGCCTTTCCTTTACAGTAAAACTAATAGAAATGATTATTGAAATGTAGATTGGTAATGATATCAAACTACTTTAAAATAAAAACACTCGTTTTTTCTTCATTTCATGTAATCATTAACCTAAAGATCAAAAGCCTAAAATCTGCTTTCCCCTGTATTTTTGTACTTTTTCTCAAATCTACATAAATACCTTGTAATCAATGCTTTTCAGACATATAGCAACAAGATATATCTTGTCACTACAGTATGTTTTGTTGATAATCAAGATCAAAAGTTAAGCGAATAAATCTCGTAGGTCTACTGATTAAAGGTAAAAAGTCTAGGAGTTTTGTTTTAAAAACTAGGAGTTTTGTTTTAAAAACTAGGAGTTTTGTTTTAAAAACTAGGAGTTTTGTTTTAAAAACTAGGAGTTTTGTTTTAAAAACTAGGAGTTTTGTTTTAAAAACTAGGAGTTTTGTT
>JBGRQE010000052.1:0-25627 GCA_041725955.1 Bacteroidales bacterium | reverse complement strand
TAAGTGCGTTTATTTATTATGATAAACCTTATGAGTTCTTGTAGAGAAAAAAAGAGTCCTCAAAGATTTAAGATTGTATTAAATCGATGGGGACTCTTTTCTTTAGATGTAAAAGATATTATTCAACGATAGTATTCCATCCATGAACATCTTCGATTTCTCCCAATTGAACACCCAATAGTCTCTTATACATTTCTGTAGAAACTTTACCAGGATTTCCATCTTTAGAGAACACATATTCTTTACCAGTACTTCTTTCAACAATCTTACCGATTGGAGAAATAATAGCAGCAGTACCACAAGCACCAGCTTCTTGGAATGTTCCAATTTCTTCACGGTGAACTCTTCTTCTTTCAATATCAAGCCCCATATCTCTGGCAATTTGCTCAAGACTCATATTTGTAATAGAAGGAAGAATAGTTTCTGATTGAGGAGTAACATAAGTATTATCCTTAATTCCGAAGAAGTTTGCTGGACCTGCTTCATCAATATAAGTCTTTTCTTTAGCATCAAGGAAAAGAACAGAAGCAAAACCTTCGTCATGTGCTCTTTCAGAAGCTCTTAGGCTTGCTGCATAGTTACCACCAACTTTAACGTTACCAGTACCTTGAGGAGCAGCACGATCATAATCGTCAATCAATTGGATATCTACAGGCTTAAATCCTTCTTTGAAATAAGGACCTACAGGACCAACAAACACCATAAACATATATTCTTCAGCAGGCTTAACTCCAACTTGTGGACCTGAACCGAATAATAATGGACGAATATATAAGCTTGCTCCGTTTCCATAAGGAGGAACAAAACGCTCATTCAATTGGATAGCTTTACTCACTACCTCATAGAAAACTTCATCAGGAACAGGAGCCATCATAATAGCTTCTGCTGATTTACGTAAACGCTTTGCATTTTCTTCCCAACGGAAAAGACGAATTTTATCATCTTGACCACGAAAAGCTTTTAATCCTTCAAATGCTTCTTGGCCATAATGAAGCGCTGTTGCAGCCATATGAATATTCACATATTCTGAAGAAGATACTTCTACTTCTCCCCACTTGCCATCACGATAATAGCAACGTACATTATAATCAGTCTTGAAATAACCGAATGGCAGGCTGCCCCAGTTAATATTTTCCATAACTTAGATTTTTAAGTATGTTATTTTAAACTTGTTAAAGTGCAATTCAATAGTGTGCTAATTTATAAAATTATTTCACATCCTTGAAATGACGCGGTAATTTAGAATGATCTTGGGTTAAAATATCTTAAATTCATTTACACTCACTTGTACAATAATTGTCTAAGAAAATGGTTTTTAATTTTTGCCAAGAGAGAATCCTTCTCTTATTTTATGAAAACCAAAAACTTCTAAATTTACTATTATGAGAAAATTTATCTTATCGCTAACACTTCTTCTTGGACTAGCAGTTATCTCTCACGCACAATCATTTGATAGAAACACAAAATCCATTACAGCAGGAATTGGAATTGGCTCTAACCTATTTATTGGTGGTAGTTCAATGGAAATACCTCCCACCTCAGCAACTTTTGAATATTCTTTAGATGGTAGATGGGGTATTGGTGCAGTTATTGGTGTTGCAGGAGCAAGACAAACTATTTCCACAACAACAATAAATTTCATTAACGGAAAAGAATACAGAAGCAATTATAAAGGTGAATTTGATTATACAGGTGTGCTCATTGGAGCTAGAGGTGCTTATCACTTTTTTCACAATGAAAAATGGGATACCTATGCAGGAGCTGTTCTTGGCCTGAATATAATTAGCACCAATTATTCAGATAATGAAAAAGATAAATACAAATTGCAATCTTCTGGTAGTTTTGTGAATTTAGGTTTATTTGGTGGAGCAAAATACTACTTTACTCCAGTGTTCGGATTATTTACCGAATTAGGATACAATGTTGCATTCTTTAACGCAGGAGTTAGCTTTAAATTTTAACTCGATCTTTATATCAACATTACATATATTGAGGCTGCCTTTGCTGTTTAGGGTGGTCTCTTTTTTTTTACTGAATATTAAATAATCTTAAAAACAGCTGTAAATAGAAGAATACAATAGATAATAAATGATAATTTATATCTACACAAGTCAACAATATCAAGACTTACATAAACTTTAAAGCATAAAATTACTTCCTTAATATTCCCTTTACTTTTCTTAACCTTTTTTAACACACTAAAGTTTTATTTCCTTTTGTTCTATAAGGGTACGGGGCGTACAGTTGACGTATCTGCTGACTCATTTACAATATATATAATATTCAATAGTAGCTGACTAATTCTAAAAAAACACAGTTATGAAATCAGTAAAAATGCAAGAGAAAATCTCTTTAAATAAAGAAAGAGTTTCTCACTTAAAATTAGAAGCCTCAAACGGAAAAAACAAAAGTGGTGACGGATGCTTAATCGCTTTAAGTATTTTCGGAACCATAGCAGGTTGTGTAGCATCAGTTCATATAAATGGATGCACACATTAAAAGAAGAAGATATAGGCTTTGCTCTTTTTTTCCTTCTCATAAAAAAAGAGCAAATGCCTTATTATTCTTGAAACAATTCATTCAACTCAACGCCCATACAAACAACAAATCACAACCTTAAATCTATGATTCACTGAAATTGGAAAATATATTATTCCCTAAAATTTCAATATACCAAACTTAAATGATCTTAAAAGCCCAAACCCTAACATACATACAATTAACACACAACAGTTCTTCTTACATTGAGTAATATCAACACCTGCATAAAAAGCAAATTCTTTTTTATTTACGAACAAAAAACAATAAAGAAATCCTTTACACTTTTTTAACACACTAAAATTATAATCCATTTTGTTCTTCTATTGACAGATAACATTCTGCCAACAGCTGGCTAATTCTAAAAAACAAAAGCTATGAAGTCAATAAAAATGACAGATAAACTTTCTTTAAGCAAAGAAAGAATCTCCAATTTAAAGCTAGGAAATTTGAATAATAATCGTAGTGGTCGCGACTGTGTAATTGCAGTGAGCGTTTTAGGGAATGGTGTTAGTTGCGTTATATCGGCTCTGATTCCTCATTGTACCCACTAAAAAAACCAAAAGAGAAGGCTTAAAATAAATTCACTTTTAAGCCAGCTCTTTTAATTCAATATTTCAGAAATTGCACTACTCCTTCCTTATTTTCATATAAACTTCCTCAGACTCTCAACTTATTTTACAAAGAGATTGATATTCTTCCTATTTGATGGTTTCTTGACTTTTATAATTATCTAGAGTGTTTTATAACAAAAAACAAAATGGAATCTAAAAAGATGAATTCAAAACTCTGTCTTCATAAAGAAAGAGTTTCTTCAATACATTTTTCTTCTAAAGAGAATCAAAAAAGTGGTTTAGGTTGTGACATTGCCTTAAGTATTTTTGGTAATGCATGGACTTGTTTGGTTTCTGCTGCTTTGCAGCCAGGATGCACCTCTCATTAACAACAATCTGCAAAACAGTCAAATATAATTGCTAACGGTCAGTGTGAAGATCAAAATATCTCTTTCCACTGGCCGTTTCCAATTTTTCGACCTTCATATAATCTCCATTGTTAATTTTAGCTTAATAATGATCAAATAACAATTTTTATTTCTAAAATAGGTTTACAAAAGAAACTTCCTAAGACTCTTACTAAACTTTTAAACTTATTTAATTATGCAATCAAATTATCGTTTGATTTGTCCGAGCGACTATCACCCTAAGCTTGATCTATTAGATACCGAAGAAGCCATTAAGTGGATAAAATTTGAATTCCAAGGATACCTTTCTAAAGCATTAAATTTAAAACGTGTATCGGCTCCATTATTTGTTTTCCCGGAAACTGGATTAAATGATAATTTGAACGGAATAGAAAAACCTGTTTCGTTTAATGTTAAGAACTTCGAAAATAAAAAAGCCGAAGTAGTTCAATCTCTGGCCAAATGGAAAAGATTAGCCCTAGCACGCTATAAGATCAAAGAAAATGAAGGTTTATATACCGACATGAATGCTATAAGACCCGATGAATGTTTTGACAACTTACATTCATTATATGTCGATCAATGGGATTGGGAAAAAGTAATTGGCAGACAAAACAGAAATATAAATTATTTAAGAACAACAGTTCTTTCTATTTATAGTGCTTTTTTGAAATTACAAAATGCAGTACAAGCAAAATTCCCTCAGTTTTCACCTTGGCTGCCAGAGGAAATTCATTTTGTCACAGCCCAAGAGCTTGAAGATAAATATCCTGATAAAACAGCTAAAGAAAGAGAAAATCTCATACTACGCGAAAAGAAAGCTGTCTTTATTCAAGGAATTGGAAATAACCTAAAAAGTGGTGAAAAACATGACGGTCGTGCTTGCGATTATGACGATTGGAGCTTAAACGGAGATATAATATTTTACCATCCTCTACTCGATTGTGCATTTGAAATCTCATCTATGGGTATTCGTGTTGATCAGGAAAGTCTTCTGGCACAGGCAAAAATAAGCGGAGATACAGAACGCCTTGAATTGCCTTTCCAAAAAGCAATAATGCAAAATCAGCTTCCCCTAACCATTGGAGGAGGAATTGGACAGTCTAGATTATGTATGTTTTTCCTACAAAAAGTGCATATCGGAGAAGTGCAAGCGAGTATTTGGCCCGGCGAAATGATTGAGAAATGTAGTAAAGATAATATTGCTTTGTTATAAAAATGGCAAAGAAAAACTGACATTTTGACAAGCCACAGCATTGGCACAACCTTTGATTTGTCCATGCAAAAATGATAAAAAGCAATATAGATATGCATAAAGGTAAAATAAACGTCCAAACAGAAAATATATTCCCAATTATAAAGAAGTTCTTATATTCCGATCACGAGATCTTCTTACGCGAAATTGTATCTAATGCTGTAGATGCTACTCAAAAATTGAAAACCTTAGCTTCTACCGGAGAATTTAAAGGTGAGCTTGGCGATTTAACTATCGATATCGTACTTGATAAAGAAGCTAAAACTTTGAGTGTTCGTGACCGTGGTATAGGAATGACAAAGGACGAAGTTGAAAAATATATAAATCAAATTGCTTTTTCAAGTGCCGAGGAATTTGTGGAAAAATTCAAAACCAAAACTGAAGCTGAATCCAATGCTATTATTGGTCATTTCGGACTTGGTTTTTATTCAGCATTTATGGTTTCTGATAAGGTAAATCTTGAAACTAAGTCCTTTAAAACTGAAGATAATAAGGCAAGTAAGTGGGAATGCGATGGTAGCCCTGAGTATAGTCTTGAAGAGATTGAACTCGAGGAAAGAGGCACTAAAGTTACCATGCATATAGATGAAGAAAATGTAAACTTCCTTGAAGAGCAAAATGTTCTTGAACTTCTAAAGAAATATTGCAGCTTCCTTCCTGTTCAGATTCGTTTTGGCAAAGAGAAATACTACGAAAACGATGAGAATGAAAAGGATGAGAATGGCAATCCTAAGCAAATTGAAAAAGAACGCGAAAGAATTATAAACAATCCTTTCCCTCTATGGAAAAAAACTCCTGCAGACTGTAAGGATGAAAATTATAAAAGCTTCTATCGCGAGCTTTACCCAATGACCTTTGAAGAACCATTGTTCCATATTCACCTTAATGTTGATTATCCATTTAATTTAACTGGTATTCTTTACTTCCCTAAGGTGAATAACAATATTGAAGTTCAGAAGAATAAAATTCAGCTTTACTGTAATCAAGTATTTGTTACCGACAGCGTTGAAGGTATTGTGCCTCAATTCCTAACTCTTCTTCACGGTGTAATAGACAGCCCAGATATTCCATTAAATGTTAGCCGATCATACTTACAGAGCGATAGCAATGTAAAGAAGATTTCTGGCTATATAATGAAAAAAGTTTCTGATAAATTGGAAGAACTTTTCAAGAAAGATCGTGAAGCTTTCGAAAAGAAATGGGATGATATCCGTGTATTTATTGACTATGGAATGTGTACTGAAGAAAAATTCTTCGATCGTGCAAAGAAATTCTATCTATTCAAAAATACTGAAGGCCAATACTTCACCATTGAAGAGTATAAAAAGCATACTGAAGATCTTCAAAAAGATAAAAACAACCAAGTTATCTACCTTTACACAAACAATGTTGATGAGCAACATAGCTTTATCCAAATTGCCCGCGAACGTGGATATGATGTTCTTCTAATGAACAACGTATTGGATAGTCACTTAATCAATACATTAGAACAAAAGTTAGAAAATACTCGATTCGCAAGAGTAGATTCTAATACTATTGATAAGTTGATCGAAAAGGATTTGGATAATATTTCAAAACTCGACGATAGTCAAAAGGAAAGCCTAAAAGGTATTATTGAAAATAATATCGAAGACAAATCCTTTATGGTAGAATTTGCAAACCTTGGCGAAAACGAAATGCCTATGCAAATTATGCGTCCTGAGTTTATGCGTCGTATGAAAGATATGAATGCCCTTAGTGGAGGTATGGGCTTTGGTAATATGCCAGAAAGTTTTCAGTTAATCATTAACTCAAACAGTCCGATTTGCGAGAAAATACTTAATGAAGATAATGAAGAAACTCAGAAGCAAACTATTAAGCATATCTTTGACTTAGCTAAGCTTTCACAAAACTTATTGAAAGGAGAAGACCTTACCAACTTTATAAAAAGAAACATGGATCAGGTTTAATTCTAAAGAAATAACATATAGTAATAAAACTAGTTACATAAAAATATAACTACTTCAGGTTTTCTGAAAAAGCTATATAGTAAGCCAGTTTTAATACTTAATTAAATACGAATTGCTTTTTATGATTACATTTCTTTTATAAGAAATAATCTCACTAAAAGCGATTCGTATTTTTTTTATCAATTTATCCCTCTATTTAAAAAAAAATGCTTAATATTGATTTCGAAGAGGAAGTGAGCTATTTTCGTTCTTTCAAGTTTATTTATGTCAAGTAACGCTCATTACAACTTAGTAAATTAACTTTTTAGAAATAGAGATCGCTCATATTGTTTAACCCAATATCTTGCCTATCGTTAGAACTTTTACTCTTTTCAAGTAAATAAAAGACTGTCATTCGCCCGACAGTCTTTTTTTGTTTTTATGTACACTCCAACAATATCTCAAACTATATTTTTTAAAATAACATCTATATTCTTTTGTTTTTTCAATTTCAACATCTACATTTGCAATACAGACCTAAATTCCAATCTTTATTTTATATACATAAAGATTGCTTAAATAATTTATTGTATGAAAAAGATTTTATTGGACAAGAAGCGACTTCAATGCTCGTAGAATTGTATATAGTACCAAGTGAAGGATTCAAAAGAATTCCTGTTTCGGCACTAGAAAACGACTCTTTTATTGAAACCACAAGCACTAAAGTAAATGAAGTTCAAAAAGAGAATATTATTAAAAACATTAGTCCAAATCCTGCAAAAGAAAATTGCACTATTAATTTAAACAACAATGGCAAAGAATTAAACATCTTCGTAATTGACACCCAGGGGCAAATTACTTATAACAAAGTAATTTCAACCAATTCACATACCATTAATACACAAGATTTCAATCCTGGAATATATATAATTAAAATATTGGATGGCAAATCTATAATTGCAAGTAAAAAGATAATCGTAATCAGATAACAAAACAATAACCAAGGCTATTGGAATACACTCCAATAGCCTTTCTTCAATTTATCCTTATGAAAAAGTTAAGCTTCCTAATCTTCTTTCTTTTACCGTTATTATTATGTGCACAAGAAAAATGGATTCGTGAATATTATAAAGATACTCCTGTAGCAGCTAGGCATTTAATTGAAACTTATGACAATGGTTATTTAATCGTAGCACAAACAAAACCAAACTATCCCAACTATGCCATTTTACTAAAAACAGATATCAATGGAACTCCTTTATGGGAAAAAAGAATTGGATGTGAAAAACATGATACATATTTTTTAGATGTAACAGAAGATACTAAAGGTAATATTTTTGCCTGTGGGCAAACTTCATATTTAGATAAAAGCGGAGATCCTTTAATTGTAAAATTATCTCCTTGCGGAGATTTAATTTGGGCTAAAATTTTTCATTTTAAACAAAGAATGTCGTATTCAAATGAAATAGTTTCCGATCAAAAAGGAGGTTGCATTTTCACTCTTGATTTAACTATTGATAGCCCATTTGACAGAATTCGCCTTTGCCATTTAGATCAATATGGCGATCTTATCTGGGATAAATTTATCCCTAACTGGGACAATAATGTAAATAATGATGGAGTCGAAGATCTACAAATTCTTCCAGATGGGAAATTAGCATTAACAGCTTGGGGATACTTTTATCCAAAGAAAGAAGATCCACATTGTTTTTTAAAAAGTTCAATATTCTATCTTGACTCTGAGGCCAATATTATTTGGAGAACTCTGATCGGGAAAAAAGGTATAGAAAATAAAGATTTAAGCGAACCCTATTGTATTCGTTTATCACCAAATGGAAAGAACTTATATTTAGGTGTTAGACGTTATTATGATGACAAAGATGCAAATGAACCTCACTTGGTGAAACTTGACTTAGAAGGAAATGAAATCCAATCTTATCCACTGCATAAAGGAGTTGATTTTGGAGTGTGTAAATTTATTTTCCTAAATCACAAAGATTTAATTGGAATGGTAGGATATGGTTTTTATAATGATAAAAGACAAAAAAATGTACTAAAAGACAAAAAGTCAATTAATCATTTTATTTATTATACCGATAAAGATAATAGAAAAGAAACTGATCCTGAAAAAAGAAAAACCAGTTTTGCAAGCAAATTTGATACTCTTGGTAAAGTTGAAAAAGAAATTAAATTATCATACTTTATTCCTAGCATCTTAAAAACCCATGATAACAAATTCCTTTTCTTACATTCCACCGATTATATCCTAGATGAAAACTTAAATCTTATCCTACATAAATTCAATCAAAATTTAGAATATGACTCCATTTATACTCAAAAACGAGAATATGACTTTTTATGCGAACACCCTGCAAATGATGAAATTATTTCACCTGCCTCTTTTACAATTGTGGGGATAAAAGAAAACAAAGAATTAAATAATGAAACAATTGAATTAAAAGCATTCCCCAATCCTGCTGAAAAGCATATCAGAATTCAGCTGCCATCTTATATTGAAATAACAGAAAACTCTTCAACATTTAACTTTAAAAAACAATTGTTTCAATACCAAAATAAAGCAAATATCCAGATAATAAATAGTTTGGGTCAAATAGTATATCAGCGAAAACTAATATCAGATGAAAAGGAAATAAACTTAAATATTCAAGATTGGAAAAAAGGAATATATCTTCTGCGCCTTAATTTTGAAGGAAAACAAAAATCCAGTTTTAAGTTTTTAAAAAAATAATGATATTAATTCAAATATAAATACCGTGGTAATTTATTTTATTACGGTATTTATATCCCTCCTTCCCTATAACAATCACTCCTCCAATACTTTTTATCTAAAAACAATTCATATTCTTTTCATTTTTAGTATATTTGGATAAAGCTAGATAAGCAACCAAAACTCAGTATCTAAAATATTGCCTCCAAGAAAACTGAATATCAATTATCATTAATGAAAAAGGAAGAAGCCAACAATCCTCAAAAAAACTCCAGGCGTAATTTTATAAAAAAAGGTCTTGCAATAGGTATTGGTGTCATTGCAGGAGGTTCTGCTATTGTTGAAGGAATAAAATATCAACATAAAAAAGAAGAATTTCTGAAAAAGAAACATGCCTCAAGAACTAAGCTTTTTACTGCCGAAGGAGAATTAAAAGAAGTTTCTGAAGAGAAACTCCGACCTATGTCAACCAAGGCCTATAAAGAGTATCTGCAAAAACGTGGACGTGAAGGTCTGAATAACAGGAAATGGGTAATGGTTATCGATCTTTCCAGATGCCGAAATGCACGTCAATGTATGGCCGCATGTCAAAAAGCACATGAACTCAGACCTGAACAACATCATATTAATGTTTTGAGAATCCAAACGGCAAAAGATACCGCTCCTCATTTTATGCCTAAACCTTGCTACCACTGCGACAATCCTCCATGTGTGAAAGTATGCCCCGTTAATTCTACTTTCAAACGACAGGATGGCATAGTACTTATCGATAATGATCGATGTATTGGATGCAGAATTTGTATTGCCGCATGCCCATACTCTGCAAGAACATTTAATTGGTATGAACCTAAAGAAGCAGAAAAATATGCCATAGAAGAGATTCCCTATGATGTTGAATTAAACGTTCCTCAAAAAAAAGGAACCATCTCCAAATGTTTATTTAGTGCCGACAGACTCCGCGAAGGAAAACTACCTTATTGCGTTTCGGCATGCCCCAACGGCGTATACTGGTTTGGCGACAAACTGGAGGATACTGTTACCAATGGAACTACCAAAGAAACCACAAGATTTAGTAGCCTAATCAAAGACAAAGGCGGCTATACCGATCTTCCTGAATTGGGAACAGAACCCAATGTCTATTATCTTCCTGCAAAAGACAGAATATTTCCATATAACTATACCGAAGATACTGACTCTCCTACCCACTCAAGCTAATCATAATAATATCCACTACAAAACCTCAAAAAAACATAGAAATGAATCATCAAGCCTCTGAGGAATTAAATAAAAAGCAACAACAAATTCAAGACAAAATATTACGCCCTATCACGCATCATAAAGGCTTAAGAATATGGGGAGTAATTCTGTTTATTATCCTTGCTGTTGCCGCATATGCCTATTTTATTCAGCTAACCAGAGGTCTGGAAGTAACAGCCATGCGCGATTATATCTCATGGGGAATATATATATCGAATTTTGTATTCTTTGTGGCGGTTAGTCTTGTTGGAATGCTGATTAGTGCCGTTATGGGTTTACTAAAAATCAAATGGATTACTGCCGTGAGTAGAATCGCCGAAATTATTGCAATTGGCTTTATAATGGTTGCTGGAATTATAATTATAACAGATATGGGACGTCCCGATCGTTTTCCTTATCTGTTCTTATATGGCAGAATACAATCGCCTATATTCTGGGATGTAACCGTAATTACTACTTATATAATTATTTCTTTGTTGCTCTACCTTCTTCCCCTTATTCCAGATGCTGCACTTTGCTATAAGAAGTTACAAAATGTTCCTAAATGGCAAAGAGCTATTTACAAAGCTCTATCATTTAGATGGATTGGAAATCCAAAACAATATAAATTATTATTTAAGAACCTAAGAATACTGCTTATATTAATTATTCCTGTTGCATTGGCTATTCATACAGTAACTTCATGGCTATTTGCAAGCAGCTTGCGAGTGGGATGGAATTCTACAAACTTTGGTCCTTACTTTGTTAGTGGAGCTTTTGTTGCAGGTGTAGCTGCAGTGATTATTGCAATGTTTTTCTTCCGTAATAACTATAAGCTGAAGGAGATTATAAGCAAAACTCACTTTAATCATATGGGGAAACTTTTGGTACTTGTTGCCCTAGTATATTTATACTTTAATATAAATGAATACCTGGTTCCTGCTTATAAAATGGAAACACTTGATAAAGCACACCTTTTGGGTCTGTTTTCCGGAAAATTTGCATGGTTCTTTTGGCCCACTCAAATCCTTGGGCTAATACTACCTATAATTCTATTATTATTCAAAAGAATGCGCAAGCCCATACCCATTACCATTATCTCTATTTTTGTTCTGGTAGGTGCATGGCTTAAAAGATATTTAATTCTGATTCCAACAATGTTTCATCCTCACCGCCCAATACAAAATGTTCCTGAAAACTTTCATCACTACTTCCCTACTGTTTATGAAATCCTAATAACTCTTGGAGCCTTTGGTATTACTTTCCTTATTATTACACTTCTATCCAAAATATTCCCAATTATTCCTATTTGGGAAATTACTAAGGAATATGAAAATGCAGATCCAAAAGAAGAAATTTACATAAAGAAAGGTCAAAAGTTTCAACTCATAATAAATGCTCTAAAGAAAGCCAAAGATCTTAAGAATCCATCTGATAATGATAATCCCTCCTAAACAAAACATTATGAACACAAATAGAAAAATATATTTTATTTGGCTTACTGTATGTTTGATGGTTTTATGCACCCTGAATTCCAATGCACAAAATGATTGGGAGGTTCCTGAAGCCAGTAAAAAGGTGAAAAACCCTGTAGAATCAACAAACAATAGTATTAATGCAGGAAAAAAACTGTATCAGACCAATTGTAAAAGTTGTCATGGTGACCCAGGAAAAAACAATGGCATAAACCTGCAACCTCATCCAACGGATATGCTCGACCCTACAGTACAGAGTCAAACTCCAGGAGAAATATTTTACCGTATAACTAACGGAAAAGGAGCTATGCCCAGCTTTAAAGCCGTAATTCAGGAAACTGATCGGTGGAATATTATAAACTTTATCCTTTCTCTGGGAAATAAGAAACAAGAAACTAAAACAACAGTAAAAACCATTACAACAAAACCTCAACCTCAAGTCAAACCTCAACAAACAAAAACTGCAGAGCTGGAAAAATCAACTCTAGATCAACCCATTGCAACTTATTCAACACCACCTCAGGCTAAAATCACCTTAACTACCAATAATCAAACTAAGGGAATTTATGCCTATCTGGAAGATCTAAATGGAATGCCGCTCGAAAATATAGAAGTTCAGTTTTATGTGCAAAGATACTTTGGACAACTTCCCCTTTTTGAAGATGAACTTTTTAGCAATGCAGAAGGAAAAATACAGGCTATTTTCCCTGGCAATATTCCAGGCGATTCTATAGGCTCCCTGCACTTAATAGCAAGGGTGATTGACCAAGAAGAATATGGAAAAATTGAAGATAGTAAAATTGTTACATGGGGAGATCCTACTGTAGCTATAAATATTCTTGAAAAAAGATCACTTTGGGCTGTAAATAGATATACTCCATGGTGGCTAGTCTTAACCTATTCTATAGTAGTCCTTGTTATATGGAGTTTTCTTGCATATGTCGTCTATAACCTTTTCAAAATCAGATCAGCAAACAAAACAAAAGACATTTAGCTATTGTTAAATTTCAGAAACTCACGCTAGAGCAATTTACCAAAGGTAAGAGCTATGAAAAAATATACTTTCCTATTATTTATATTACTACTTATTCCATCCTTTCTCTCTGCTCAAGTTCAGGAAGTAAATGATGGTGAACTTGGTATCTACGAACATCTCGATGAATATATTCCTCAGAACTTAGTGTTTACCGATTTAAACGGACAAGAAGTTGTATTAGACAGTCTTATAAACAAACCCACCCTCTTGTCATTCGTATATTTCAGTTGCCCAGGAATTTGTAACCCGCTGCTAAATGGCATCAGTGATGTTATTGACAAATCGGATATGAAACTAGGCAAAGATTATCAGGTTATTACCATCAGTTTCAATCCCAAAGACACTCCGGAACTAGGCAGACAAAAAAAAGAAAATTATGTACATAGCCTAAAACATAAAAAGGATGTAAATCACTGGATTTGGCTTACTGGAAACCAGGAAAACATAGATAAAATTACAAATGCTACCGGATTTAAATATATTCCGCAAGGAGACGATTTTATTCATACTGCAACTTTAATTGCAATAAGCCCAAAAGGAAAAATCACACGATACTTAAATGGTACTTATTTTCTTCCCTTTGATGTTAAAATGTCTGTAGTAGAAGCAGCAAAAGGAAACAGTAGTCCAACCATAAACCGGGTATTAGAATTTTGCTTTTCCTACGACCCCGAAGGAAAAAGGTATGTATTTAATATAACAAGAATTGCAGGAATTATAATTCTTATTATAGCCATAATTACTCTTCTCATATTATTCTTAGGAAAAAAGAAAAAAACAAAAATCCCAAACGCTTAACTAAACTACTCTATGGATTCAAAAGCAGAAAAAGCACCATTAAGTTATTTGCAAGACAAGGCAGGGAAAAGAGGTATATTTGCTTGGATTTTTTCTACCGATCACAAGCGAATTGGTATTTTATATCTCTATAGTCTGGGTATATTTTTTCTTGTTGCCGTAGTTTTAGGCTTTTTGATGCGTCTGGAACTTATTTCTCCAGGAAAAGATATTGTTGGACCCAGAATCTACAACAGCCTTTTTACCCTTCATGGGGTAATAATGATATTCTTGTTTATTATTCCCGGAATACCTGCTGTTTTAGGTAACTTTATATTACCCATGATTATTGGCGCTCCCGATGTTGCCTTCCCTAAATTGAATATATTGTCGTGGTGGATTTATGTGGTTGGTGCAATAATGGCATTACTAACATTGGTGTTAGGTGATGGTCCTCCTGATACGGGTTGGACTTTTTATGCCCCATATAGTGTAAAAACAACCACCAATGTTACCTTGGCTGTTTTTGCAGCATTTGTTTTGGGGTTCTCTTCAATCTTAACAGGTCTTAACTTCCTTGTAACCATTCACCGAATGCGTGCTCCGGGAATGTCGTGGTTTAAAATGCCTCTTTTTGCATGGTCGCTCTATGCCACTGCATGGATACAATTATTGGCTACTCCAATTATTGGAATTACTTTACTAATGATTATAGCAGAAAGAACACTAGGAGTAGGTTTATTTGATCCTGCCCTTGGGGGCGATCCTATTTTATATCAGCATTTATTCTGGATCTACTCGCATCCGGCAGTCTATGTAATGATATTGCCTGCAATGGGAGTGGTAACTGAAATTATACCCACCTTTGCAAGGCGTAAAATATTTGGATATAAAGCCATTGTATATTCATCATTAGCCATTGCCTTTGTAGGTTATTTTGTTTGGGGGCACCATATGTTTACTAGTGGAATGAGTGGACCCGCCGTAATTCTATTCTCAATTCTTACTTTTATTGTTGCCATCCCTAGTGCCATAAAAGTATTTAACTGGTTAGCCACCCTTTATGGTGGTTCTATCGATTTAAAACCTCCTTTACTATACACCTTGGGATTTATATTTTTATTTATGATTGGAGGATTAACGGGTTTGGTAAATGGTGCTCTTGCTGCAGATGTTCATATTCACGACACTTATTTTATTGTCGGTCACTTTCATTATGTAATGTTTGGAGGTACAGGTTTTGCATTCTTTGCAGGTATGCACTACTGGCTTCCTAAGATGTATGGTAGAATGTATAATATAAAAAGAGCTGCTCGTGCTTTTTGGGTTTTATTTGTAGGCTTCAACCTACTCTATTTCCCAATGCTTGTTGTGGGAATCATGGGAATGCCACGAAGATATTACGACTATCTGCCAAATTTCCATATTCCAAACCTGCTCTCTACTATTGGCTCATGGATTTTGATTGTTGGCATAATCATGATGTTGTATAATCTAATTCAGGGAGCAAGAAAAGGAAAACCTGCTCCAAGAAACCCATGGAAAGGAAGAAGTCTTGAATGGCAAACAGCATCCCCTCCTACGCTTTATAATTTTGAAGAAATCCCAACAGTAACAGAAAGTCCATACGAATATCAAAAAGAAATTTAAATATGGAAAAAGAGATCACTCAAAATATACCACTTCACCAACATCGTGATGATGAAGCCTCAAAGATGGGCATGTGGCTATTTCTGTTTACAGAGCTCTTGCTGTTTGGTGGACTATTTCTGGTTTATTCTATTTACCGCTATATGAACCCAGATGCATTTGCTGCTGCAAGTTTAGAACTCAACACTTTTATAGGAATCCTTAATACGGTTGCTCTTATTACAAGTTCACTAACAGTAGCATTATCTATTACAGCCATATCTCGCAACCATAAGAAAACAGCTATTTTCTTTATTGCTCTTACCATAGTTTTCGCTCTATACTTTTTAATAAATAAGTATTTTGAGTACCAACATAAAATAGATATAGGTTTATTTCCAGGAGGAGATTACTTTCTTACCCTACCTCCAGGGGAACAATTATTTAATTTGCTATATTTCTTTATGACTGCCCTCCATGGTTTGCACGTACTAATAGGTGGTGTTTTTTTAGGTTTCATTATAGTGTACATAAAAAAAGGACGTGTAACTCACGATAATTATGCAATTCATGAAAATGCTGGACTATACTGGCATTTGGTCGATTTGATCTGGATTTTTCTATTTCCACTGCTATATCTTATTCACTAAGCCAAAAGATAATGGATAAATCAAACGCACATACAAGCTCATATTCCGGAAACTTATGGGTATGGGCAGTTTTACTAATCTTTACTGCTATAACAGTTACCATAACAGAATTCGACTTTGCTGCACTTACAGTAGCTATAGCACTTACGATTGCCACAATCAAAGCGATCTTAGTAGCTGTTTATTTTATGCATCTAAAGTTTGATAATAAAATCTTAGCCGTATTTCTGGTATTGGTATTGATGATATTTCTCTCATTCATTATTCTAACATTTGTTGACTATATACATAGACTCTAAGGTATGAATACACTAAGACAAGGCTTCAATTATGGAGTAGATTTAAGCTTTTATATTATTCTAGGGATATCAATTGTATTTTTGGTAGGGCTTACTACTACTATGATTTACTTTGTAGTGAAATACAATAAAAAGAGACATCCTAAAGCAAAGGATGTTAAAGAAAAGGCTTCATTAGAAATTACATGGATAGCTGTTCCTACAATTTTAGTATTGGTTATGTTCTATTTTGGATGGGCAGGCTATAAACCTATGCGTAATGTTCCCGACAATGCAATTCCAGTTAAGGCCACAGGAAGGATGTGGTCGTGGAGTTTTGAATACGATAATGGAAAAACCAGCCCTTTTTTAGTAATTCCCGTTAATTTCCCTGTAAAACTCGATTTATATTCCCCAGATGTTCTTCATAGTTTATTTATTCCCGCCTTTAGAATAAAGGAAGATGTTGTGCCAGGTGTAAATAACTATATGTGGTTTCAATCTGACGAAATTGGCGAATATGACATACTTTGTGCTGAATATTGCGGATTGCAACATGCCAATATGCTAACCAAAGTAAAAGTGGTAAGTATGGACAACTACAAAAAATGGTATAATTCGACTGCTGCACCCGAAGAAGGAACAGCTTCTGCTGGTGAGGCTATACTTACAAAACATGGATGTTTTTCTTGCCATTCCAGAGATGGTTCAAAAATAGTTGGTCCAACATTAAAAAACCTTTGGAACAGCCAACAAGTAGTTACTACAGATGGCAATAAAAGAACTGCAACAGTAGACAAAGAATATATAGTTAAATCTATTTATGAACCAAATGCAGACATTCCCGAAGGATACCAACCCAATCTTATGATTTCTTACAAAGGACAAATCAGTGAAAAAGAAATAGATGAAATCATTGAGTATCTGAAATCTCTCAAATGATAGTGATAAATTCAGGAAACCCAATTTCAGTAATTGCAGATCTGAGCAAAATAAAAATCAATTCTACAGTAATGCTCACCTGTGCCTTAGGATATATACTTGCCACAGAAACCTATTCATGGTTTGCAATTTATACTATTCTTGGCACTTTTTTAATTGCTTGTAGCTCGGCCATTATAAATCAAATACAGGAAAGAAAAGAAGATGCTAAAATGAGAAGAACTCAAAAAAGGCCTCTTCCTTCCAATAAAATAAGTTTAATTTCTGCTTTTGTTATTAGTAGTATATTCCTTTTACTTGGCAGCATTTTTATCCTCTTTGAAGCTGGACTTTATGCCTATACCTTAGCAATTATTGCCTTTGCATGGTATAATCTAATTTATACACCTCTAAAAAAAAGAAGTGCGTTCGCTGTTATTCCAGGATCAATAATTGGTGCAATTCCTCCTGCTATAGGATGGGTTTCTACTGGAGCAAGTTTAATGAATTCCAAAATAATTATCCTTTGTGTTTTTATGTTTATATGGCAAATCCCACACTTTTGGCTTCTCCTTTTAAAACATCAAGATGATTATGAAAATGCTGATTTCCCATTAATTACAAAAGTTTATTCTGAAAATACAGTAAAAAACATTACATTTGTATGTATCATGATTCTTGCTCTTATAGGATCAAGCATTCCTTTCTATGCAAAAATCAGCTCCTTAACTTTTAATATAATTTTTTTTACACTCTCTTTGGCTCTAGTAATTTTATGCCTGCCTATAATTCGTAAAAAAAATAAAAAGTTAAACTTCTCAATATTATTTGGCTATACCAATATATATATGATCTTTATATTATTTGCCCTAGCCTCTCACGATCTAAGCTTTTCATAAAGATAAATTTATAACAAAACTTTCATCAATCATGAAAAATTTACTCCTTATTATTTTTAGTCTGGGACTTATCCTTAGCTGCAATACTCAAGGAAGCAATAATACCTCAACAAGTAAGGATAATGACGTAAAAGATAAAGAAGTTGCTACTGCAACTACCAGTACCTCCGACGACCAGGATTTAGTTGCTGAAGGCAAAAGTTTACTTGAAAAAAACGGATGCCTAGCTTGCCATTCAATAACTGGAGAAAAAATCGTTGGACCAACCCTTAAAGGTTTATATGGCAGCGAAGTTAAAGTTATGACTGAGGGTAAAGAAAGAACCACTACTGTCGACGATGAATATATAAAAACTGCAATTTACGATCCTGATCACGATGTTCCTGATGGATACCAAAAAGGACAAATGATATCCTATAAGAGTACAATCAACGATGATCAGCTTAAAGCGATGATTGCATATATGAAAACTTTAAAATAAATCCTTTTATGGAGGGAAACCTCCTACTCTATATTTCTTGTTATTTGCCTTAATGGTCACTTTTCTAAAGGTGACCATTTCTTATTTCTAATTTAAAATCAAAATAAACAATTTCCCGTGGAAGTGGTTCTATTATCGTCAATCATATAATATTCAGGATTATCCATAGTAATTGATGAATTGCTAATAAAATTGGTTCATATGTCTCGTTTAAATAGAAAGTTTACGATTAAAAACACCGATACAGATACCCTAAAAAAATGGTATCACTTAATGAGTTTAGGAAGAAGACTAGATGAGAAAGCACCAAATTATTTAAAACAAGCTTTAGGATGGTCTTATCACGCTCCTTATGCAGGTCATGATGCCATACAACTGGCCATCGGTCAATTCTTTGACCGAGAGAAAGACTATCTCTTCCCCTATTACAGAGATATGCTTACAGCTATATCAGCAGGTATAAGTGCTAAGGAAATTATTCTAAATGGTATTTCCAAAGCCAATGACGTGGCCAGTGGAGGAAGACATATGTCCAATCACTTTGCTAAACCTGAATGGCATATACAAAATGTTTCAAGCTGTACAGGTAACCACACTTTAAACGCAGTGGGTGTAGCAAGAGCAATAAAATATTATGGTTCTGATGGTGTTGCTATCTCTTCACAAGGAGAATCATCTACTTCCGAAGGTTATGTATTTGAAGCAATTAATGGAGCATCCAATGAAAAACTCCCTGTAATCTTTGTTGTCCAGGATAATGGCTATGGTATTTCCGTTCCTCAAAGAGATCAAACTGCAAATGTTCGCGCTTCCAAGAATTATGAAGGCCTAAAGAATTTAAAAATTATTTTCTGCGATGGAAAAAATGTTTTCGATTCTATGAATGCTATGCATCTGGCTAAAGAACATATAAAAAACTTTGGTGAGCCTGTTATTGTACATGCCAATTGTGTTAGATTGGGTTCTCACTCAAATTCAGATCGTCAGGAATTATATCGTGATGATCTAGAACGTGAATGCGTAAGACTTGCCGATCCTTTTGAAAGATTTAGACTTACACTTCTTAAATCAGGAAAGATTACTCAGCAAGAAATTGATGAAATAGAAGAAGACACCAAAAAGATTGTAAAAGAAGCTCATAAGTTTGCTTTAAAATCTCCTAATCCAGACCCTAAAAGCATTTATGACTTTGTTTTGCCAGAACCCTATGAAGCAAAAAAATATCCTGATGGCACTCATAATGCTGAAGGAGAAAAGGTACATATAATTCAGGCAATCAATAATACCTTAAAACAAGAGTTTCGCCATAACCCAGATACTTTTATTTGGGGACAAGACATGGCTAATCGAGATAAAGGAGGAGTTTTTAACGTCTCTAAGGGAATGCAGCAGGAATTTGGTGCTAAAAGAGTATTCAATGCTCCTATTGCTGAAGATTATATTGTTGGTACTGCAAATGGAATGAGTCGTTTTGACTCTAAAATTCATATAGTTGTAGAAGGTGCCGAATTTGCCGATTACTTTTGGCCTGCAATGGAACAATTTGTTGAAATGACCCACGAATATTGGCGTACCAATGGTAAATTCACACCAAATGTGGTTATCAGACTCGCTAGTGGTGGATATATTGGTGGCGGACTTTACCACTCTCAAACTACTGAAGGATCATTAACCGGATTACCTGGAATTAGAGTGGTATACCCTAGCTTTGCAGATGATACTGCCGGACTTCTGCGTACTGCAATGCGATCTAAAGGGCCAACTCTTTTCCTAGAGCCTAAAGCCTTATATAACGATCCTTTAGGAGCTACCACTGTTCCCGACGATTATGAAGTTCCATTTGGTAAGGCAAAAATCCATCGACAGGGTAAAGATCTTACTATAGTAACTTATGGAAACACTACCCATATGTGTTTACAAGCTGCCGATCAGATCTCAAAAGATCTTGGAAAGGAAATCGAAGTACTCGACCTTCGTACACTATATCCATTAGATATTGATATGATTATTGAATCGGTCAAAAAAACCAGTCGTGCTTTAGTTGTTCATGAAGCTCCTCCATTTGGTGGATTCGGAGGTGAAATCAGTGCCGAAATTGCAGATAAAGCATTTACTTTTCTTGATGCTCCTATTCAAAGACTTGGTGCCGAATATATACCTGTTGGATTCAATCGAATTTTAGAAAAAGCTATTCTTCCTAATAGTCAGAAAATTTATGATGCCGCTAAGAATATTTTAAACTTTTAACTTAAAAAAACAACTTTATAGAAAATGGGCTTAAACACCTTTTTTGATGTTTAAGCCCATTTCATATTTACTATAATCTTTATTTCTTTATTATTTTCACTCTGGCAACAACCTTATTATCAAAAACCAATCTGGCCAAGTATAAGCCTCGATCCCACGAAGACACATCTACATTCAATTCTTTTTGATTTTCGTTTAAAGACTCCGAATAAATCTTTTGCCCCAAACTATTTAGCACCTCCAATTGAGCATTTCTTTGATATTTAAATCTATACTGTGTGACTTTACTACCCTGAAAGTTACTTTCATTTCGTATACATTCAGGTAATATTATCTTACATATATTTTCTACGGGATTGGGAATTACTTTTAATTCTCTTTTGTATTCTGTGTTTAAGATATTCGTTTTAGCCAAGATATTAACTTCTATCTTCTCAAATTTTCCAAATTCTATAGGAGAATCATCAATTACTTTATCGCATAAATAATCATATTTTCTTGCCTCTGTATAAATCGAATCATACTCCAATTCTTTATTAAATTTGTAGAGCATTACCCGACTATCATCATCTTCTGTTATTGTTGTAAAAAAAACAAACTTATCGTCATTGGTTTTTAATACTCTACTATATGCTTTGTTTCCATTTAAACCAATTTCTTTTTTTAAGTTTCCTTTATTATCAAAAAGTACAGCAGACACATTTCCTTTAAATTTTCGTATTTCTTGTTTGAATACATTTTTTGATTTATTATGTTTTTCAATTTTAAAAGGAATTAATTCATGATTCCTATCATTTTCAAAATCCGATTTTTTAAAATTCCCATAAGATCCAATAAAAAAATTATTGTCTACAACTCTTAAATTATCCAGTCTACCTCTATATTTGGGTTCTCCAATAAGTATTTTAGAAAGTAAATTTCCATCAATATCCCATATAGCCATTCCAGGAGCTTGTACTTGAATATCTGAAATAATTTCTCTTAAAGCTAATCCTTGAAATATAGTTCTTCCATCTTCGGATACAGCCAATCCATATCCTTGATGATGCGAAAATTCTCCTTCAAAATCATTAACATCTACAAATGTATAAAAATTCATCTCACCATTTAAACCATTAACGGAAATCAAAAGTGCTTTTAAAACGCCAATGTCTGTTCCAGGTTTAGTCTGATAAGAATATCCTGAAATAATAAGATTCTGATCTTGTGTTAAAATAACATCATTTACAAAATCGCTATCAGATTCAATAAAATTATTACTATTATAAAAATAGTTCCATAAAGGATCTCCCTTTGCATTCAGACATAAAACACCGACCTCTTCAATTTTTTTCTTAATTGGATCAGTAATATATCTAAGATTAATCAAAATATTACCATTTGCCAAAATGCGCAAATTATTTGTTGCATCTGCTGGTGATTCAGGAAAGTAAATTTGTTTTCCCCATAAAAATTCTCCACAAGCATTTAGCTTTAGAACAAATGGATTTCCAGACTTTTCTCCAGCAATAAAAATATTTCCCTCTTTATCAGTATCATGATCACTAATAGATAAAAAAAATTTACTTTTCAACTCTTTACTCCATAAATAATTTCCATTAATATCAGCCTTTATTATCCAAGAATAATTTCTGGGAGATCCAGTCTCTCCACTTAAAAGAAAAGCTTGGTCATAAGTTTCAACAATTTCTCGTTTTACAGCAAATTCTCCCTTCTTGTATTCTCTTACCCATTCTTTTTGCTGGCCATACCCGCAAAATGAAGTGATAAGAAATATTATCAATAAAAACTTTTTCATTTTTTTGTCTAGGTTTTGATAAATTTTATAATAAAAAAAACAGATCTAAATCAAATTGATTCAACTTTAATTAGGTTTTTAAACTAGGTTCTAGAACAAAGATTATCGCAAACTTATATGTTTATCCGACAGAAACAAATTGTTTTCACAATACGTTTTTAATTTTTAATAGCTCAAAACAATTAACAAAGGATTTTAAATATCTAAAGAATTATATCAAATAGAATATTATTTAAGTGCTCAGTACTCCTCTTTTCTATTTCAAAGAATATTGTAAATTGTGCAAAAAATTGGAATCTAATGAGAGCTAAAGTTATAAGTCTTATTCTACTAATTGGTATTTTGGGCGTTTCATGCAAAAAAGAATCGAAGGAAAAACAAGAAATCACGCCTATTGAATCATATGTTGATGGAAATAAAATTATATTCCAAAATGCACAATACTATACTTTTGGTAAAAATATAGTTATTGATTTTTCGATAAGTCCTTTTCTACAATCAGGAAAATACTGGGTCCCTGACCCTAATAAGGATCTAGCAAGACTTAACTTAAGTAATCTAAAGTATATTAAAGATGGAGAATATAAACTTGGCAAGAATCCATATGATCCCAATACAAAATCAAATAGTTTTTCGATGGTAGTAAATGGCTCTACCTACAAAGCAACAGAAGGCTATATAAGTATTTTTAGAAATGGTGAATCTTATTCTATAAGTACGAAATTCCTACAAGTGCAAAAAGACGATAATAAGGACAAAACTTTCTCGGCAGATTTCTCTTATACAGGCCTATTAAAAAACGTATCTACAGAATAATAAAAGAGGTAAAGCAATTTTAAAGAAAGAAGTAAGAATAAAAAAAACCTATTTTGTACCTTTGAACCATATCAAGTCTAAACATTAATCAACACAAGATTAAGTATGCTTACAATAAAAAAAACACAATACATAAAACTATTTTTCACCTTACTATTGCTTTTAGGATCTATATCAAGTTCCTATTCCCAAAAGATTCCAGACCGAAGAGAAACTAGTCTGAAATTTGCTAAGTTGTTATTTCTGATTGAAAACTATTATGTAGACACAGTCAATTTGGGCAAAATAACAGATAAAGCAATTGTTGCAGCACTAAAAAGCCTTGACCCTCACTCTTCCTACTTATCCAAGAAAGATTTAAAGGTAGAGACTGAACGCCTTGAAGGAAGCTTTGATGGCATTGGCATTGTCTTTCAAATCTATCAAGACTCTATCATGGTGGTAAGTCCAATTCCTGGTGGGCCATCAGATAAAGTAGGGATTCAAGCAGGCGATCGAATTGTAAAAATAGATGATATTGAAGCCACAGGCGATAAAGTAAACAATAAATTTGTATTCGATAATCTTCGGGGCGAAAAAGGATCTAAAGTTACACTAAGCATTGTTCGAAAAGGAAATAAAAAACCTACAGATTATACGGTAACACGAGACAAAATTCCTTTATACAGCATGGATGCTGCATATATGCTTACAAATAAAATTGGGTATATAAAGCTAAACCGCTTTGCTAGAAATACTGTAAAGGAATACAAAAAAGCTATAGATAGTCTGCAAAATATTGGACTTAAAAGCTTAGTTCTCGACTTAAGGGGGAATAGTGGAGGATACTTAAGTACTGCCATTGAACTGACCAGTCAATTTATTCCTAAAGGAAAACTTGTGGTTTTTACTGAAGGCGAACATACTCGTAAGAATGAATTTAGAGCTTTGGGTAATGGCGACTTTGAAGATGGAAAATTAATCGTTTTGATCAACGAAGGTTCGGCATCAGCAAGCGAAATTGTTTCCGGAGCAATTCAGGATTGGGATAGAGGTATTATTATGGGCAGACGATCCTTTGGAAAAGGACTGGTACAACAACCATTCCCACTAACCGATGGCAGCCAAATCCGTCTAACTATATCTCGTTATCACACTCCTTCAGGAAGGTGCATTCAAAGATCATATGCAGAAGGTACTGAAAAATACAGAAAAGATATAGTCAATAGAATTAAAAATGGAGAACTCACAAATAAAGACAGTATTCATTTTCCTGATTCACTAAAATACAAAACCGAAAACGGAAGAATCGTATATGGTGGTGGTGGAATTATGCCTGATATATTTATACCATGGGATTCGACAGAATTTACCAGCCTATATTCCGATTATATTCGTAAAGGTGTATTTAACCAGTTTATTATATCATACCTACAAAAGGAAAAAACAAACTTGGTAAAAAAATATCCCAATTTTAACGACTTCCAAAAATCATTCAAAATAAATAATAAGATGATGGATGCATTTTTGGAAATTGGTAAAAAAGAAGAAATCGAGAAAAAGGAAGATGAATTCAAACGCTCCGAAAATCTAATTAAATTACAAATTAAAGCTCTTATTGCACAAAGACTATTTACGCAAAGAGAATATTATCAAGTAATTAATGAAGAAGATGAAACCATCCATAAAGCTATTGAACTTATCAAAAGTGCTGATGGATTTGACAAGCTGAAAAACAATTGATTTAAAACAAAAAGTGCTATAAAATATTGTTATATAATAATCCAGAAGAGCTGCCCAAAAAAGGCAGCTCTTTTTGTTCGACCCTACTGTTCATTATGATTATCTTCCTTATCATTTGAAGGCATCCTTACCTTTAACTAGACCTATACCTCCTAGATTTTGAATGAATACCTCCTAGGTTTTGAATGAATACCTCCTAGGTTTTGAATAAATACCTCCTAGGTTTTGGATGAATACCTCCTAGGTTTTGGA
>JBGRQE010000051.1:0-25889 GCA_041725955.1 Bacteroidales bacterium | reverse complement strand
TCAAAGCTATAATAGACAAAAAGAAAACATGCACTATACTTGAAAGTAATTTTAAATTTAATAATTTTACAAGTTGTTTTGGAATAGCTAAAAATATGGCAATGATTGTTATTAGTAATCCAATAACAGAAAGCGAAATAAACACCTTGTTATTTATAAGAATAAATAGTAATAAAAAAAGCAAATGTGTGGGAAGTAACCATATTCTAGGAATTAAAGAAAATTGCATAAGTTTATCTATAAAGTTTAAGTTGAAAAACAGTTTTTGATCAAATAGTATTCGTACTCCTTTAATCAGATACTTAAATTGAGCATTAATCCAACGTGATCTTTGATTTATAAAATCATCATTCCTACTAACTTTTTCATCATAAACAACCACTGAATCTAAATACTGAATTTTTATTAAATCCTTTAAAATCTGCAACTCTAATTCTTTATCAAAGCCACCAAGTGAATTGTTGTTTGAGATAAATTTATTAATCATAGAATTGTGAATAACAATTCCACTACCAATCAATGCCGATGATAATCCAACTGCAGAATGTCCCGCACGAAAAATACAGTTATTTACTTCCTCACTTATAGCATCAAGAATTGCAAGATTTGTATCTAGGTTTTTTGCTTTACGGTGTAGTTGATAAATACAATTCTTGTTAAGGTAAGAACTCAAATTATTTAAGAAGTTAGAATCAACATGATTGTCAGCATCAAGAATAATTGAAAACGATGCCTTAGAAAGGAAAGGAAGAGTACTTTTCAATGCCTTAGATTTGCTACTTACACAAAATTCTTCTTCAATAATTTGAATTGGATATTTCTTTAAAATATCTATTGTACTAGACTTAAAACTATCTGCAATCAATATAATTTTAAAAGAAGACGAAGGATAATTTACAGATAGTAGATTTTCAATTGTATCTATAATTATATTATCTTCTGCATATGCTGGAATTAAAAACACAAAAGAATGCTTCTTTGCATTACAATTGCAAGAATAAGGTTTATAAATAAAAGAAGTAATGACAAAAAAGAATATATATATTGAATTAAAAAGAAGTAATAAATAAAAGCAATAGAAAGCTATCATATAAATTCATGATTTAAAATAAATGCGACTATCGTATATTGCCTTTAATATCATTTTAGCATGTTGATACTTTTTATTGCGTCTGAATTCTATATATTTCTTTGCACCAACACCAAAGGACAGATAAAGAAAAGAAAACAAGAAAAAGTTTGTTTCGCAAAGCCGAGCAAACCTTATTCTGTTTTTAAGTAGGTAGTATTCTTTTTGTGGACTGTTTTTCCCTGTTGTAGCACTTCCTTTGTGATATATTTTTGAATCACCTACAAGGTAAAATCTATATCCTTTCTTTTTCATTCTTGACGACCATTCGTGTTCTTCATAATACAGAAAATAATCTTCATTAACATGTCCAACATGATCGAATGTCCAGGAAGGAATCATCATTGCAGTACCTATAAAAGTCGGAATTTCTCTATCTTCCCCAAAGCCGGAACCATCACTGCAGTTATATCCTATTGATTTATTCCTAATTAAGATTCTGGAAAATGAAGTGTAACCCGCATATTGAATAACATCCGGATTGTCATAATATAGGATCTTTGGATTAATTGCACCAACATACTTTTTCTTTTCAGCCATTTCAACACAAGGACGAAGAAAATTTTTGTCAACAATTAAATCATTATTCAGAAAGAAATAATACTTCCCCGAACAATACTTTGCTCCTAAATTACACCCTCCAGCATAACCCAAATTATTATTACTTCTAATTACACAAATTTCTGGATATTTTTTGGAAATTAAATCTGCTTCAGAAGGTTGACTGCCATTATCTACAACAAGTATTTCGAAGTTTGGATAATCGACTTCTTTCAATGAGTTTATTAATTCAAATGTATGATTTATACCCTCAAAATTAATTATTACCATTGAAACCAAAGGATAAACTCCTGTTACCCAAGTAGCATTATTTTTCATTTCTATAAATCAAAAAATCAGGGTTAGATAAACTGTTTTTATTAAATTGAACATCACTATTTGTAGCAAGATCAATGATATCAGCTTTTGCTTCTTTTATAATCACATATGACGCTGCTATATCCCATTCTTTCGATGGCCCGAATCTAGGATAATAATTATAAACTCCTTCTGCAATTTTACAAGCTTTATAACTACTGCCTAAGAAATTTAAATCAACTTGTTTATTTAGCTCTTTCGATTTACGATCAATCCACAATCTTGTCTTCTCACAAAAGAAACTATGGCTAAGAACTAAACTTAATTTATCGTTGATTATATTCGGAAGTAACGTGGTAAAAGTACTGCCCATTATTTCGGAAAAAGTTACAGATTTTCTATCAAGAAGAGATGCTTTTTCTGTTTTATATGCACCGCCGTTTTTCATTGCAAAATACAACTCATCAAATGCAGGTAAATAAATCACTCCAATAACTGGAATGCTATTTTCAAGTAGTGCAATATTAACAGAAAATTCCCCATTCTTTTTTATGAACTCACGAGTACCATCTAAAGGATCGACCATCCAAAAATATTTCAAATCTTTACGCTCATTATATTCATGACAATAATCAGATTCTTCACTGATAATTGGAAAGTTCGATTTACTTAAACCTTTTCTTATTATTAAGTCAGCATCTTTATCTGCAATTGTTAGGGGAGTAGAATCGACTTTTACTGTATAGTCAAAATTGGTTGAGTAATGTTGATTTATTTTTTTTCCTGCAGCAAAGGCTGCTTTTATTGCATTGTATAATAATTTTTCCAATTGTTGCATATTTACCTCTTTTATACTTCAATTTACAAAGTATTCATAGAAATTAAAAGATTTACTTATTTAAATAGTTGTTAATCACAACTACCCGCTGACTATTAGATTGTTATGAGGCCACTTTCTCACAACTAGTATATTTTTGTTTTTCTTATACATTATTCATTGATTTACCTTTTATCAAAACCATAAGGCTTTAGTTATGTTAAATAGAACTGTAAATGTTTTATGCAATAGCCAAACATGAGCCATACTTTAAATAGAAGGTAAAGACAACAAATAACAACAATCAATAACTAAAGTGTAAATTCCGTCTAGTGTAGACGTTGTTGGTTTTTTGCAATTACCTGCAGATGACCATCTTATGACTTTTTTACTGAATTACTGCGACAGCATTAGCTTGTTTTTTACTGAATTCTTTAGTTATTAGATACTCTTTTTCAATTTCTCTTCCATGACAAATATAGTTAATCGAAAATATAATCAAGATACTAAGGGGTAATTGCCCAATAATTCCGTTTGCATAAGAGGCTGCGAAAACTCCAATTGTTGGTGTAAAAATCGAAAGTAGCAAATTTAAAATAACTGCTTCTTTCAATTTAAACCGTAGTACATAAATCATTTTCAGGATGAAAAATATAAACATAAACATATATAGGGTAATTCCAACGAATCCCGTTTCTACCCAAATTTGTACAAGCCATGAATCGGTTGGAATTTCAGAAAGCTCACTTTCTGGATGAAATCGTTTACCCCAATTTCCGGAAGTACCAATGCCTGTTCCCATAGGTTTATCCTTTAAATAATGGAATAATCTTTTTTGATTCTCCAGTCTAACAATAAATGATGGAGTAGAAAAAGGGAAAAAAGCACTTCGAATTCTTCTTACCTGGCTGTAATTATCGCCTATGTTTGAAAATCTGAAAAAGGCAATTACAATTCCAAATAACACAAAGCTAAACACTATTGATTTAAATTGTTTTGACAACAGAATCATAAATATTAATCCAATGGTAATGACTATATATCCGCCACGTGTTCCGGATAACAATAATCCTATAAGACTGAATAGACATACGCACAAAAAAAACAATCTTTGCCTTAATGGATATTGTGATAATAAATTCTTAAATCCCATCAAGAATGAAGCAGCAGAAAAAGCTCCAAATTGTCCTGCGTCACTCATAAAAGAGAAAGCTCTAAAGTTTCCATGAATCATATGAGTAATAAAACCTTCATGATCAAACCATAATTGCTCGAAATAATCGAGACCTATATACCTTTGGATGATTGCTTTTATACTTGCAAAAATTGCAAATACTCCCCATAAATATATAAATCGTTGTAAATATTTAAGCTTATTCAATATGTATGGAAATAATGCAGAAATAATCAATAAATACAAACAGATACTACGCATAGCATAAAACCACGATACTTTATTATTTACTAATGGATTAAAATACAATATGCATACATAAAGAAACCAGATTAATGCAAAGAAAAAAATTGGTGACTTTAGTATTAATTCTTTCCTGTTCTGTTTATTGTTAATTATTACAGAAATGAATAGCAATATCAACAGAAAGTCGATGACTAATCCTAAAGGAAACTGATACAAGTACCTGTTAATTCCAATAATAATAAAAGATGAAATAATTAGTAAATTATAGATATTATACTTACAACGTATATAAAAGAAGACAAAACCTAAGATAAGAAACACAACAAAAAAACCAACAGTCCTGTTTAATCCAATTTTTAACAGAAACAAACCTAAAGAACCAGAACATAAAACTAGGATTACAAACTTAAATTTTTCGACAACTTGTATTGAATTTTTCATCTTTACTAACCATATTTAACTTCAATAGTTTTACTCTTAAAAAGGCATTCAAAAACTTAATTCCAATAACACTTCCGATAACAGTAAAAACAAACGAAACAAATGCAATTCCATATAAGGAGTATGATTGCAAAAAAGCACTGTCAATGATATTCTGTTGATGCAAAATATAGAGTGTTATAAAAACTACACTATTTAATAGAAAATTGGATGCTAACATCACAAAAACCTTTTGTGTATTTCTTGAAGGCAAACCAACACTTTCTAAAGCCAATCCTGTGAATCTGTCCAATACCAAAACAAGAGCATAGAAACAAAATATCTTCACAAGATTACTTGCTATCGGAATATTCTCTCCAGAAAATAAATACACCAATTCATCCGAAAACATAAAAAACAATATAAGGAAAGGGAAGAGAAAGGTTGTAAATCGACGTATATTTATAAATAATACAGACTGAAAATATGAGTAATGATTTCTGTTTACAACTTCACATAATTTAGAAAAAAGAACAACAGAATATCCTCTTAATGGAATTTCAATAATCTCGATAATTTTAAAGCCTAAACTATAATACTTGATTACAGAAATATCTAAAAAGGAGATACTTCCAAGCATAAATAAATCTGAGGACCGCAATAAATTACTTCCGATTAAACTCAAAGAACTATATTTTCCAAAAGAGAATAACTCTCTAACTTGTTGGTATGTGTTTAGCTTTAAGTAAGAACTTCCATCATAATTTTTATATACACAAAATACCGAAATACAGGTAATAGGTATAAGTAATAAAGTAAGAACTGTTTTCAGATTCAATTCGGTGAAGAAATGTACGACAAAAAGCAAAGACAGAAACATAAGAGGTTGAATGATTCTGATTTTCAATATCCTATTAAAATTGAGCTTAGTCTGAGCAATATTCAATGCCAAATTCAAAGGAATATTGACAACAATAAATAATCCAACGAATACTACAAAATAGAAATGAGATGATGAAAAGATGAGAATACTAAGAACAAATATACAGATCAATAAAGCCAGACTAATCAGAATAGTTAATTTATAAGAAGCCGAAATAAATTTCTTTTCCATTAAAACCGATGATTTTGCTGTAATGAATTTCATCAAACCATTTCTAGTAAATCCAAACCGAAATAAATCAATGATAGAAATCACCGAAACAATTAAAGTCCAATAACCAAAATCAGAATCACTAAATATTCTAATCAACACTAAATAATTGACAAATCCAAAACCAGAAACTATAAGATTAGTTCCAATAGCTTTAAACTTTAATACTCTATCGGAATTAATTCTAATCATCAGATCTGGTTTTTAGGAAAGTCGAAAACCTTTTCTGAAATTTTTGCAATGGATATCTATTTAAAATCAAAATAGGTTTTTTATGATAGTTCTGCTTTACCGATTGCAACATTATAGTGTCTTTTTTCTCCCAATATTCTTCTGTATCGAAAATATAGAATGCATTATCAACCCGTGAAAATATTTTCAAAGAATAGGAGTGGTGGTAGATAGAAGGAATTTCAATCCATACACTATAATCCGAATCCGAATATATTGCAGGATCAAACAACTTCGCTTTTAGTCGATTGATATCTAAATCAAAAACATCAAAGATTGGTAATTCATTCATTACTTGTCCGTTTACATATCCACGAACTATATTTTTATCAATTTCGATATACATAAATTTCCTATTGGCCTTTAATAAAACACGTTGAACTCTAGACAAAAAGAAAGTTTTTCCTGATTTAAACTGAGTACTAAAAAACAGGTTTAGCTTTTGTGGAGTATTTTCAGTACCTACAAAATCAAAATCACGCAAGATAAAAGACACCAAATAATTCTCAAATTCAAGTAACCGATTATCTGATTTAGAATAGTCAATAGGTTTAATCTTTGGGAACTTATAAAAGTTAGAAATCCCTGTTAATCGCACAACACGATAATCTTCCAAAAGGTTGAAGGTAAAATAGTCTATAATAATAAGTATAAACAGGAGAAATAATGCTGCAAAAAACATAGCAATTAGCGCAAAGAACAATGATTTCAAAGTTCGATGATGGTAAGGAAAATAGGGTGGATCAATTAATTCCAAGCTCGCGGTTAACATAGAATTCTTCTCTTTTAACTTAGCCAGACTCAGTCCGTGGAGAATTTCTTTATATGCATTTTCCTTAATTTTAATCTCACGTTTAATTCCATTCAGCTTTGCGCCTAATGGGGCAAACTGAAAATACTTTTGTTTAAAGTCGAACATGCGAGATTCTAAAACCAGAATATTTGCTTCCGCTTTTGCTTTATTAATAACATTTTCAACCCATTTACTTAATAAGTCTCTTATTGGAACTCCTTGATTTGAATGCTTATAAAGAAATAGTTGATCAACAATTAGCTTGATTTTTGCCTCTTGTGTTGATATTAAATTCTTCAGAGAATCTGTTTTATAACTCTCATTTAAAGACCTTTGTTTTTGCAATCCAAGGTTATATAATTTATAATTTAGTTTCTCAAGTTCTTTTCGTGAATCAATAACCTTCTGACTTTTTAGAAAAACACTATCTCTGTCGCTCAGATTTATTTCAATTTGTCTAAGTATTGCATTTGACGATGCCAGCAAAGCTTTTTGATTTTGAATATCAACTTCCAACTGTTCTTTTTGTGATGCAATAAATTTTGTTTGTTCATGATAATTAATCAGATCATTTCTTTGTTGAAACATAAGTAAAGAATCTTCAAGCTTATGAAGATCAGTAGTTACTCGAATCAATCTTTCTTCAAAATATTTGACTACTGAGTTGGTTTGATTTAGGTATAAATCGTTATAATCAAAAGAGAATATATGGTATAATATATTTAAAGTTTGAAAGCAAATTCCTGCATCGTTACACTGATAACTAATTTTTACCATATCGCTATTCCCAACCCTATGAACATTAATTTTTCGGAGTTGATTTAAGCTATAGAAAGACATTTTGTCTTTAATTAATTTTCGGTGTATAATATTACTCTTATCTTTTTTGTAGTAAAAGAATAGATTTTGCACTGTTTGGCGAAAAAGAACTGGATCAACCGACTTTGGACAAAGTTTGCCTAAACTTTCAATTTGTTCTTGAGTAAAAGCACAACTAAATGAATCTGTTGCTGAAGTCTTTTTTGATACAACACTAAGTATACCTCGTGGCAAACTTGAAATTAATTTCTTCTGATTACTTGGTGAAATATAATGAGGATCAATCCTTTTTAAACATAAATCTTGTGCAAGTAAAATTATAGATGTCTTTTCAAGAACCTGTTTCGACTTAACCAGGTTTATAATATTATCAAATTTTGCCTTAGTAGCATAATAATCAATATGCCCGCTATTTGTATTATCGCCAGTTATTCCGGTAGTTATTCCAGTGTATAAGAGAATTTCGGTATAATATTCTTTATTCAAATAGCGACTCATAAAAAACACCATTAAGCCCACTATTAAAGGAAACCATAGAAAATGCCATTTATTCTTTCTTAATATGGGAAGAGCGTATTCTATATTCATTTTCCAATCATATTCGTCAAACAAAATTTAAATCCCACCTTATTCTCCAAGAGATGATAGCTAGTTCTAAATGAAGAAAAAATATTTTCGAACTGCAGTTTGCCTCTAATCTGAATTTCTTTTAATCGTGTATATTCCGAAACACTTATTTCACCTTGATAAAATCTGTTTTCGGCCATCTTCATTTGAACCAAAGTAAACTGTTGAAACTCATTCGAAATTTTCAGCTTTCGTTGATTTTGCAAAAGTTCGTAATACAATTTTGTGACTTCATCAATTACTCTTTTTCTGGCAACATCTTCTTGAGCAAGAATTACATTCTGCATTTTCTTTTCCTTCTCTATAGAGTTTTTTCTATCTAATAGAGCAAAAAAAGGAAAGCGAAGATATGCGCCAATAATCCAGTTGGTTCTTCTTGATTGCGACAAAACAAAATCGTAAGAATTTAATTCATTCCAATCAAGGTGCTGCCAATTGCCATAATTCACTTCACTAACCAAGCCAAAGTGCTTTGTCCATTCACGTTTTTTTGTTTTAGCTTCACGCCGAAAAAATTCGGCGCGGTTACTTTCTCGTTTAATTTCGCTAGAATTATAAATTGCAGAATCGATTAGGTTATCGAGTGGAGGCAATACTTTTGATAAATCTTTTACTTCAATATAAGACTCAAACTTTTCTTGAGAAAAAATATTAGAAGTAAAAATCAAAAGGCAGAATGTAATACTAAATACTGACTTCTTCATTAAATTATGAATTGGTTTTCTGATAGAAAATAAAAATGGTTTTAAAAAGAATGGTAATATCGTTTAAAAAGCTACTTTTTGTCACATAAATATTGTCTAGGTGTTTACGTTCAGTAGCCGAAAGATTTCCTTTTTTTTTGCGTAATTTCACTTGCCATAACCCCGTAAGACCCGCAGCAGTCAAAAATCTTTTACCCCATTTATCCGACACAAGCCGTTCGGCTTCATAAATCGGAATAGGTCTGTTACCAACAAAAGACATATCTCCTTTAATAATATTAACCAATTGCGGCAATTCATCAAAACTTGTTCTGCGCAATATTCTACCTATTTTTGTAACCCTTGGATCATTATCAAGCTTAACAAAAGATTTTTCTTCATCTTTATATCGGTTTTTATTTTGCAATAAGAAGAGATTTTTTTCAGCATTTACATACATCGATCTAAATTTATAGAAAGAAAATATGTTGAAACCTTGCCCTACACGTTTCGAAATATAGATAGGAGACCCAGGAGATTCTGCACAAATAATAATAGAAATTAAAAGAAGAATAGGAGAGAGTGCAACCAAAAATATAAGACTAAAAGCAATATCAAATACTCTTTTCCACAAAGGAATGCCCAGCATTTTATTGCCATCTCTAATGTTATGCGCACATTTTTTTTGTTTTTGGAAAGACGTTTTTTTGCATTGCAGTTGAAATTCTTTGTCAATGGCTTTAACAATTTCTAACGGATTAAACGGCTTTGAAAAGAATTGTATTAAGTTGATTTTTTCAGAAAAGCACTTAATATCTACTTTCTTCAAGCCACTAATAACAATAACAGGAATATTTTTTCTTGCTTCAACTTTTGCAAATTCAGTTAGAAAAGAAAACCCGTCCATCGGAGACATTTGCATATCAGTAATTACAAAATCCGGAGTATTACCTTTTCGTAACCAACTAATTGCACTATTGCCATCGCTAAACATACAGACCTCGTATTTTTCTTTTAAAACATTATATAAGATTAATTGAATTGTACGAGCATCTTCCAAAATTAATATTTTGCTTTTCATTTAGGGAAAAATCCGAATATAAAGTTTAAAGTATCTTATTGTCGTCAACTAGTCCAACTTTTTCTTTAATTCAAATAGCTCATCTCTTAACTGGGCTGCAACTATAAAGTCTAATTCTTTTACAGCTAATTCCATTTTCGATCTTACTTCTTTAATTCTTTTTTCGATATCTGATTTCGACATATACCTATTTTTATCTTCTGCTACATTTGCAGCATAATCAGAATCTAAATTGTTATAAGAAGAAGAAGCCCTGTTAATAATCGATTTCTTTGCTTTTACTATTTGCTTGGGTATTAGATTATTTTTTAGATTATAATCTAATTGTTTTTCACGCCTTCGGTTGGTTTCGTCAATGGTTCTTTGCATAGAGTTGGTAATTTTGTCGGCATACATAATTGCTTTAGAATTAATATTTCGCGCGGCTCTACCAACTGTTTGAGTCAATGATCTTTCTGATCTTAAGAAGCCTTCTTTGTCTGCATCAAGAATTGCTACAAGCGACACTTCAGGCAAATCGAGTCCTTCTCGAAGCAAGTTAACACCGATCAAAACATCGAACTTGCCCAGTCGTAAATCTTCCATAATTTCAACCCTTTCAAGAGTTGCAATATCAGAGTGGATATATCTTGATCGGATACCTAATTTTGTGAAATACTTTGTAAGTTCTTCGGCCATTCTTTTTGTAAGAGTAGTAACCAAAATTCTTTCATTTTTTTCAACAGTTTTGTTTACTTCCTCGAGCAAATCATCAATCTGATTCATTGATGGACGAACTTCAATAGGTGGATCAGGAATTCCAGTAGGACGAATTACTTGTTCAACAAATACACCATCAGATTCTTGCAATTCATAATCGGCAGGTGTAGCACTAAGATAAATAATTTGATCTACAATTCCATTAAATTCTTCAAATTTTAATGGTCGATTATCTAAAGCCGAAGGCAATCTGAATCCATATTCAACTAAAGTCTTTTTTCTACTTAAATCTCCGCCATACATTGCACGAATTTGCGGAATGGTAACGTGGCTTTCGTCAATGATTGTCATAAAGTCTTTAGGAAAATAATCTAATAAGCAGAAAGGTCGCATTCCAGGTTGGCGGCCATCAAAATATCTCGAATAATTCTCTATACCACTGCAATAACCTAGTTCTCTAAGCATTTCGAGATCGTAATTTACACGGTCTTCTACACGCTTGGCTTCGAGATGTTTTCCTATGGATTTGTAATATTTTATATGCTTATTTAAATCATCTTGAATATTATAAATAGCCTCGGTTACTGATTCTTTTGAAGTAACAAAAATATTGGCAGGATATATGCTAATGTCATCAAACGATTCAAGGAAATTACCTGTTGCAGGGTCGAAAGATTCTATTGTCTCTAATTCGTCATCCCAAAAAACCAAACGAAAAGCTTCGTCCAAATAAGCAGGATAAACATCTATTGTATCGCCTTTTACACGAAAGTTTCCTCTCGAAAATTCTACATCATCACGACTATAAAGGCTATGAACCAGTCGCATAAGCAATTCATTTCGACTATAACTTTTGCCCTGAGCAAGACGAATTACGTTTTTATTAAAATCTTCTGGATTACCAATTCCATAAATACACGACACTGATGAAACCACAATTACATCTCTACGTCCCGACAAAAGGGCAGAAGTGGTGGACAATCGCAGTTTTTCTATCTCATCATTTATCGAAAGATCTTTTTCGATATATGTGTTTGTTGTTGGAATAAAAGCCTCGGGTTGATAATAATCGTAATAAGATACAAAATACTCTACACGATTTTCTGGAAAAAACTGCTTAAACTCGCCATACAACTGGGCTGCCAATGTTTTGTTATGAGACAAAACTAAAGTTGGCCTATTTAATTGACTGATTACATTTGCCGCCGTAAATGTTTTGCCAGATCCAGTAACCCCCAATAAAACCTGCCCAGAAAGACCTTGATTTATGCCGTCGACCAATTGCTTTATTGCCTCGGGCTGATCTCCCATAGGTTGAAAATTCGAAACTAATTTAAAATCCATATATTAAGAACTAAGTATAAACAACAAATTAACCCAGATAAACAAAAAAACACACGAAGATATATAAATGTTTTGTTTCTATAATTTTTTTACGGCAAAAAGTAATTCGCAAATCTTAAGACTCTCTATATATTGTGATTATGCCAATAATACGTAAAATACAGAATATAAATATTGGCCTCTGATTTAAACATCAAGCGTACTGACTTTGAACCCTAAGCCGCTTAATTGAACAATGCCGTTGATTTCAGAAAACAATACGGTTGATTTCAGAAAACAGTACGGTTAACTTCAGAAAACAATGCCGTTGATTTCAGAAAACAGTACCGCTAACTTCGGAAAACAACGCCATTGACCTCAGGCAACAACGCCGATGACCACTGACAACAATACCGACGATTTTCAATGTTAAGCCAACTGTTATTGGAAGTTAACGGTATTGTTGCCTGAAAAAAAAAGTGAATATGTCAAACATAATAGGAAATGGCTCAATTTACTTATCCTTTCTTATTTTTGCCATTAAATAATAGATTAATATTTTATGAAGAAGAAGAAAATCTTTACGATTATTTCATCCATAATTTTCTTAATATTTATAACTCCAATTATTTCTAGTTTAATTGTTAAAGAAAAGCCCATTCCTTATTCAACTGCAATTTTTGATAACCATAATATTCTTTGTGGGGCAAGGGTTGCAAGCGATAATCAATGGAGATTGCCTTCAGAAGATACGATTTCAAAAAAGTTTCAGACTGCACTATTAACATTTGAAGACAAAAACTTTTTTCTTCATCCGGGAATAGATCCTTTAGCAATGCTTCGGGCAATATATCTAAATATAAAAAATGGCGAAGTTATAAGTGGCGGCAGCACAATTACAATGCAAGTTGCACGATTGTTATACGGAAAAAATAAAAAGAGATCATTTTTTCAAAAGATTTATGAATGTTTTATTACTCTAGGATTAGAATTAAAATATTCAAAAAAAGAAATTTTACAATTATATATCCAAAATGCTCCTTTTGGTGGCAACATAGTAGGTTTAGAAACTGCTTCATGGAAATATTTTGGTGTTTCATCAAATAATTTAACATGGGCCGAATCGGCATGCCTTGCAATATTGCCAAACTGTCCGGGACTAATTCATCCGGGAAGAAATTCAGATATACTCATAAAAAAAAGAGATAATCTTCTTCTTAAGCTCCTAAAATCAAAAGTCATAGACTCAACTACCTACAATTTGAGCTTATTAGAAAACATTCCTGAAAAGCCCAAACAAATGCCTCAAAGCACTTATCACTTAACTGAAAAAGCTAAAAAAGAAGGAAAAATTAAAGTAAAATCTACCATCAATATATTTCTTCAAAAAGGAGTTTCTTCTATATTAAATGCAAAAATAAAGAAACTTCAAGAAAACGAAATACATAATGCATGCGCAATTGTAGCCGATTCAAAAACAGGCGAAATTCTTGCTTATGTTGGAAATGTTAAGCAAAATGCAGAAAATAATAATGCATCGAAAGTAGATATAATTCAGGCACAGCGGAGTAGTGGTAGTATTTTAAAACCATTTTTGTATGCAGGATTACTGACTGAACAAAAACTATTGCCACAAACTAAACTGTTTGATATTCCAATAAATATAAATGGATTTAACCCCAAAAACTTTGATAAAAAATATAGAGGAGTAGTTGCTGCAGATAAAGCATTGCAAAAGTCGTTAAACATACCTTTTGTAAATATGCTTGAAGATTATGGACTGAATAAGTTTTATAATAAACTGAATAAACTTAGAATAAATTCGATAAACAGATTTCCTGCCGATCATTATGGATTATCCTTGATTTTAGGAGGCTCTGAAGTCAATTTATACGAAATAACTAATGCTTATTTATTGCTGATTCAACAACTCAACCAATCTAATAAAGAAATATTCGACTATAGGCAGTTACATTATGTTAAACAGAATAAGAGTAAAAAACATAATAAAGTATTTACTGATGGAAGTGTATATTTAACGTTTCAAGCACTTACGGAATTAAACAGACCTTATGAAGAAGGCGATTGGAAATCATTTAATTCAAATAGTAATATATCCTGGAAAACAGGAACAAGCTTTGGATTGCGCGATGCATGGGCCATCGGATTTACACAAGATTACATTGTAGGAGTTTGGGTTGGAAATGCCGACGGCGAAGGACGTCCCGGACTCACAGGCGTAAGTGCCGCAGCACCAGTATTATTCGATATATTCAAACTTTTGCCACAAAGCGACAACTTTGATGCTCCAGACGATTTATACTCAATTACAATTTGCCACGAATCGGGAAAACGACCGTCAAAGTATTGTAAAAAGATTGATACAGTAATAAGTCCGTTTTATTCGGGTAAACTAAAGAATTGCACATATCATAAAAAAATCGGCAATGATACACTATATATATTACCGCCAGTTCCGGCTTATTATACCAATTCAGTTATAGTTAATAATAGCATTGAATTTATATTGCCAAGTCGAAATCAAATTATATACTTACCAAAGAACATAAATAACAAAAGAAACTTTTATATATGTAAAGTTGCTTCAAGCGAAAAGAAATTATTCTGGCAACTGAATCACGAATATATTGGAGTAACTGAAAATGTACATGAAAAAATAATAACGAAATTAATTCAAGGAAAAAATATTATTACAGTAACCGATATTAATGGGAATTCAAAAACCAGACAACTAAGAGCTGAGTATAAAGAATAAGCATTGTGTAGTAATATATATAATAAGTATATAGTATATACATTACTATACTTATATCAAATCATAATGCATATTATGTTAAATAGGGTGTAGATTAAAAAAGGAACCCTTTAATTGGGTTCCTTCCTTTATGAGATAAACAAGAATATTACTTCTCCAATTCTTTTAATTTCTCATTAACTTCTTTCATCTTATCATACTGCTTAGTTCTGGCATAAACCTCTTTTAAAGATCTCAACACCCAAACATCATCAGCCTTAAGTTCGCGAGCTTTTTCCAAAAATGGCAAAGAAGCTTTAAGATTTTCTTGAGCTTCTTTTTCTAATTCAGGATAAGTTGGATCGTCAAACGCAAGTTCATTAGCTACAGCCAAAATATCTGCACCCTTATTATAGAAAAGCGCACCTAAGTTAAAATAGTTATCAAAACTATCACCATCTATTTCAATTGCCTTTTTGAAATTCTTTTCAGCCTCAGTAAAAGCAACTAGCTGCTCCTCTTTTCCTAAGGTAGTATCTCTGGCAACTTCAGAATACATATTAGCAACAGCAGCATATACAGTACCATTGTTTGGATCTAATTCGATTGCCTTATTCAGAACATCAATTGCCTTTTTGGTCTCCTTAGTTTTAAGGTAGATGTTAGCTTCAGAAACAATTAAGTTATAGTTTGAAGGATCGATTTGACGACCTCTTTGAATAATCTTTAAAGCTTGGTCAAAGTCACCACTTTTGATCATTATATTAGCAAATTCAGAATATACATTAGGATCTTTAACTTTAAGACCAAGTAATTGCTGATAAGCCCTTATAACTTTCTTTTCAAGATTAGCTTTCTGAGCATCATCTGTAGCCTTTTGAATCGCAAAAGTTAGAGTTAAAGAAACATTACGTAAAGATGCAGTATCAACTTTTCCAAAACTTTGATTCACAACAAAAGCTCTTTCAAAGTTTTCAGAAGCAGGCACCCACTCTTTTTTGTTATACAAATCTACACCTTTGTTAAAGAAAACCTCAGCAGTTTGTAGCAAACCCATTGCAATTTCATTCTTATAATCTTTATCCTTATCAAACTTAACAGCTTTCTGGAAAGAGTTATATGCCTCTAAAATTGCATTATTATCTAGTGCTTTATATTTTTCTTTATCTGTAGTAGCAATTTTCAGATAAATAAGACCTCTATAAAACCAGGTTTTAGCGTCTTCTTTAGTTTTTTCATGTAGAATTGCGTCATCGATGGCAGTTTTAGCTTTATCAAGCTTACCATTCTTATTATACATGTATGCACTGGTTCGTTTACTATTTTGAGCGTTAAGCGCACCTACTGTCAATACCAGTGACAAGAGGACAAGTGCAATTCTCTTCATCATAATTTTCATTTTTTGATTTAAAATAAAGTTGCAGCAAATTTATTTTCTTATTTCTATAAATTGGTTTTTATTCATCAACCTCAGCAGAATCATTATTCTCAGGAGTATTTTCATCCGCAGAATCATAATTTTCATCATCATCTTCGTCATGAATATTTCCTCCAGAAACTTTAGTTACAGAAGCTATAGCATCACCTTCTTGCAACTTAATAAGTTTCACTCCTTGAGTATTTCTACCAATTACACGTAAATCTTCAACAGCTAAACGTATAAGAATGCCTGATTTATTTACAATAATCAAATCATCCTCATCAGTTACATTCTTTATAGCAATTAAGTTACCTGTTTTATCTGTGACTTGTAAGGTTTTTACACCTTTACCACCCCTATTATGTGTTGGATAACCAGCAGAGTGTTCTCCATCAAGAGGAGATCTTTTACCATATCCATTTTCAGAAACTACAAGAATATGGTAATCTCTATTTTCAAGACAAACCATACCAATAACTTCATCCTTATTATTAGCAAGAGTGATACCTTTTACTCCACTAGCATTTCTGCCCATAGGACGAACCTTGTTTTCTTCAAAGCGAATAGCTTTTCCCGACTTTAATGCCAACATAACATCATTATTCCCATCAGTAAGCTTAGCTTCTAACAGAGTATCGCCTTCTCTTACACTAATAGCATTTATACCATTAATTCTAGGACGAGAATAAGCTTCCAAAGAAGTCTTTTTGATAATACCCTTTTGAGTAGCCATCAATATATAATGACTATTTACAAATTCAGTATCCTTTAAGTCTTTTACGTTAATATAAGCACGTATTTTGTCTCCCGCCTCTATATTAATTAAGTTTTGAACAGCTCTACCCTTAGAAGTTTTAGATCCTTCAGGAATTTCAAATACCCTTAACCAGAAACATCTTCCTCTCTCTGTAAAGAAAAGCATATAGTTATGCATACTAGCTACGAATACATGCTCCAGAAAATCTTCCTGACGAGTGTTACTACCTTTAGATCCACGACCTCCTCTATTCTGGCGACGATATTCGGCTAATGGAGTACGTTTAACATAACCCAAATGAGAAATAGTAATAATTACCTCATCATTAGGAATCATATCTTCAATCTTAAAGTCTTCGGCAGCATATACGATCTTAGACTTTGGCTCATCTCCATACTTTTCTTTAATCTCTAGCAATTCATCTTTGATGATTTGCATACGTATTTCCTTACTAGCCAAAATTTCTTTTAGACGAGTAATAAGAGTCATTAGTTCATCATGATCAGCTTTAATCTTATCTCTTTCAAGACCAGTAAGCTTTTGCAATCTCATTTCAAGAATTGCCTTTGCCTGAATATCTGATAAGTTAAATTCTGATAAAAGTCCCTCTCTTGCTTCCTCTACAGTTTTAGAAGCACGAATCAATGCAATTACAGCATCTATATGATCTAAAGCAGTTAAAAGACCTTTTAGAATATGAGCTTTTCTTTCAGCTTCTTTTAGTTCATACTGAGTACGACGAGTTACAACCTCATGCCTATGTTCAACAAAATAATGAATTAGATCTTTTAGATTAAGCAACTGAGGTCGGCCATTAACTAATGCAATATTATTTACACTAAAACTAGTTTGCAATGCTGTTTGTTGATATAGCTTATTCTGAACTACATTTATATTAGCATCACGTTTCAGTTCATAAACAATTCGTAAACCATTACGATCCGACTCATCACGTATATCACTTATACCATCAATTTTCTTATCATTAATTAAATCAGCAGTTTTCTTTATCATTTCTGCCTTATTAACCATATAAGGAATTGAAGTAGCGATTATACATTCACGACCAGTAGACGAAGTTTCAACAGTAGTTTCTCCACGTAAAACAATACGACCATTTCCTGTTTCAAAAGCACTTTTCACTCCTTCATAACCATAGATTATTCCACCAGTAGGAAAATCGGGAGCTTTAATATACTTCATTAACTCAGGTATAGTAATGTCGCTATTATCAATATAAGCATTTGTACCATCAATAACCTGACTTATGTTATGAGGAGGCATATTAGTTGCCATACCCACAGCAATACCAGAGGCACCATTTACCAGAAGATTTGGTATACGAGTAGGTAAAACTGTTGGTTCCTTAAGAGAATCATCAAAGTTCAACTGAAAGTCGACGGTATCTTTATCAATATCCGTCACCATTTCTTCAGAGATTTTTCTCAGCCTAGCTTCTGTATAACGCATTGCAGCAGGGCTATCACCATCAATTGACCCAAAGTTTCCCTGGCCATCAACCAAAGGATACCTTAACGACCAATCCTGCGCCATACGAACCATTGTATTATACACAGAACTATCGCCATGTGGGTGATATTTACCTAAAACTTCTCCGACAATTCTGGCAGACTTTTTATACGGACGGTTGGAAAGAACTCCTAAATCAAGCATTCCATACATAACTCTTCTATGAACAGGCTTCATTCCATCACGTACATCAGGTAATGCACGAGACACAATAACAGACATAGAATAGTCAATATAGGCTGATTTCATTTGGTCTTCTATGTTAACCTTTAAAATCTTTTCCCCTTCTTGCATGTGTTCCATTAGTTAACTTCTTCAAAATTAGAATTTTCCCTTTACAGGAAATAAATTTACGAATTTAGAAAAATATACAATAATATACGCTATAAACCTTTAATTCTTTTAATAAATTTAGGTTTTTATTTGTTAATAAAATAGATTTAAGATTATATCTTTGTAAGTAACTTAGTTTTAGCAAAAAACTAGTGCAAGGTACTCATTTTAATCTAAATTTTTTGCAACTATATTTTAGTTTCAATAAAAACTAATAATTTTTCTATACTTTTGGACAATAGTTTATATTCAAGTTACCTCTATGGATGCGAAGTTCTCACAAGATGTAAAAAAAGTACTAATATTTAGCCGAGAGGAAGCTTTCAGACTAAAAAACAGTCATATTGGTTTAGAACATCTTTTTTTAGGTATAATAAAAGAAGGTTCTGGCAAAGCATTCCAAATACTACAGTATTTCGGAATAGATTTCAATAAGGTTAAACGCCAAATTGAAAAAGCCATTACCAATACCAATCAGAAAGAAGATATTCAACTTGACCAAATTCCTTTTATTCGTCAAGCAGAAAAGGCATTGAAAGTTACCTTTTTAGAAGCAAAGACCTATAAGAGTGAAGAAATAGGAACAGAGCATTTACTTTTGGCCATCCTAAAAGATAAAAATAACATAGTAACGCAGCACCTTAATTTACAAGGTCTCGACTACAATAACACCGCTCAAGAACTAAAAAATATGAAGACAGAAGAAGATAAATTTGGTTTCGGTTTTCAAAACGAATATACAGGTGAACCTGGGTCTTCTGACGACCCAGAAGAAAAGTCATTTAGTAATGTTAGAAAAAGCGACGGAAAATCGAAAACTCCAGTTCTAGACAACTTTGGCCGTGATCTTACGCATGCCGCCGAAGAAGATAGACTAGACCCTATTGTGGGACGAGAAAAAGAATTAGAGAGAATTGCTCAAATTCTAAGTCGAAGAAAAAAGAACAATCCAATTTTAATTGGAGAACCTGGAGTTGGTAAAAGTGCAATTGCCGAAGGACTTGCTCTACGCATTGTACAAAGAAAAGTTTCCAGAGCTCTATTCAACAAAAGAATCATAAGCCTTGACCTTGCTTCATTGGTAGCAGGAACCAAATATAGAGGCCAATTCGAAGAAAGAATGAAGGCCGTTCTTAATGAATTAGAGAAAAATCAAGATATAATTCTGTTCATTGATGAAATCCACACAATTGTTGGAGCAGGAAATGCAACAGGATCGCTCGATGCATCAAATATGTTTAAACCTGCTTTAGCACGAGGAGAAATTCAATGTATTGGAGCTACAACTTTAGATGAGTATCGTCAATTTATAGAAAAAGATGGTGCTCTTGAAAGACGATTTCAAAAAGTAATGGTTGAACCTACTTCTTCAGAAGAAACCATTACCATCCTGAATAATATTAAAGAAAAGTACGAAGATCATCATTTGGTAAACTATAGTCCAGAAGCCATTAGTGCTTGTGTAAGTTTAACCAACAGATATATTAGCGATCGCTTTCTTCCAGATAAAGCTATAGACGCTTTAGATGAATCTGGAGCAAGAGTTCATATATCAAATATAAAAGTTCCGGAAGAAATCATCAATATCGAACAAGAAATTGAGAATACTCGTCAGAAGAAAATTCAAGCTATCACAGCACAGAAGTTTGAAGAAGCTGCGAGATTTCGTGATATGGAGCGTCAACTTGCCAATAGCCTTGAAGAAGAAAAGAAAAAATGGGAAGAATCATCTAAACTTCACCGCGAGGCTGTAACAGAAGATAATGTTGCCGAAGTTGTTGCTATGATGACTGGTGTTCCTGTTCAACGTATTGCTCAAAATGAAGGCAATAGACTGTTGAAAATGGAAAGCGAATTAGAAGGTACTGTTATCGGACAAGATGAAGCCATTAAAAAGGTTGTAAAAGCAATTCGAAGAAACAGAGCAGGTTTAAAAGATCCTCAAAAACCTATCGGGTCATTTATATTTCTTGGACCAACTGGTGTAGGAAAAACCTATCTTGCAAAATCTCTTGCAAAATACTTGTTTGATAGCGAAGATGCCCTAATCCGCATCGATATGAGTGAATACATGGAAAAATTCGCTGTATCACGATTGGTTGGAGCGCCTCCAGGATATGTAGGTTATGAAGAAGGCGGACAGCTTACCGAAAAGGTAAGAAGAAAACCTTACTCAATTATTCTTCTGGATGAAATTGAGAAAGCCCATCCTGATGTTTTCCACCTTTTACTACAAATGCTTGATGATGGTGTAATGACAGATAGCTTTGGTCGTCGTGTCGACTTTAAGAATACAATTATTATTATGACATCTAACATCGGTTCAAGACAATTAAAAGATTTCGGACAAGGTGTTGGATTTAGTACACAAGCTAAAGCTTCATCAAAATCAGATCATTCAACAGCAGTAATTGAAAATGCTCTGAAAAAAGCATTTGCTCCTGAATTCTTGAATAGAATTGATGATGTAATTGTATTCAAAGAGCTTGAAAGAAAAGATATACATAAAATCATTGATCTTGAACTAGTAAAACTATTCGCAAGAATTAATGATTTAGGCTATAAAATGGAGGTTACCGAAAAAGCAAAAGATTATATCCTAGAAAAAGGATGGGATCCAAACTACGGTGCCAGACCATTAAAAAGAGCCATTCAAAAACATATTGAAGACCAACTTGCAGAGGAAATCATTAGAACTAAACTTAGTGAAGGTGATTTAATCAAAGTTGAGTATGATGAAGAAAAAAAGCAAATAAAAATTAATATCCTGAAAGCAACTCAAATATTGCAAAACCAGGAAAACAATTAATATTAATTTTCACGTTATCAATATTTGCATTTCCCTTGGCTTTTAATTAAGTCAGGGGATTTTTTATTCTATAGGACAATCTGAATTTTATTTAAATCAATAATTACAAACAGGAAGAAAAATCAGGTACAATAAGCCATTCAAGCATAATAGTTGTATAAATAAAATCCGTAGAACGATTTCACATAAGAATCTTTACTTTTATGTCGTTTTATATTCAACTGAGATGAGCTAGAATTTAAAAGAAGTAGCTCAAAAAATAACTCAGGATCTACCCCTGTAGTTAAATAATACCTTCACAAAGAATGGTCGATTCGGGAAGAACTAGCCAAATAATGATGGAGGTATAAATGAACAGAGATGTTCATGGTAAATTGATCAATGTAGCTTTCAAAGAATGAAAGTTTAATAATAGGGAAGTCTTCTTAAGTTTGAAGACTTCCTATTTTTTTACCCTTCCCTCCTACCAAACACAAGATTTAAAGAAAAACTCGACTTTACGTAAGACATTTTTTAAAACTTATTGTTATTAATCTATAGATACCATTAAGCATTTCCTCCCCATGAAAGATACTCTTCAGAAAGATTATTATAACCACATTAAAACTTTATACTCAGCAAATACAATTGATCGATTAAATGGAATAAAAAAACTAATGGAGATCATGAAGATTTCTATTGAAGAAAATATAGATTCCGAATTTTATTCCAAGCGTATACTCTCTACATTAACTTGGTATGTCAAAAGATATGGAAAAGGCATTGTATCAGGAAGTCAAAAACATAAATTACCTGAAGACATATTGATGATCTTGCAATTCATATTTAAAAGTGATTATTCAAGTATTTTCCTGCCAGAGAATTTGAATAATCAAAATATTGGTCTCGATCAGGTAAATTTACAACATCACATATTTGAAAACTTCCACTTATCGAATTTCTATGCAAATCAAATTAATTTAAACTCTTCAGTTATACAGAATATACAATTAGATGATTCTTCATTAAACTGGGCCAAATTCAAAAAGATAAAGTTAAATGATTCTTCATTCAATCTTTCATACTTAAAATGGGCAGATTTCTCTTCTTCTAACCTGAATAAACTATCAGTAATAAATTGCCAATTACAAGGAAACTCTTTTTGGAAAAGCCAAATCGAAAAAACTCTAATTGAAAACACTGATGCAAGTTGGGGAAACTTTAGTGAAAGTAGTGTATTATGGACTAAATTCAATGATTCAAACTTAATAGAGAGTAACTTCTATAAAAGTATAGTCAGTAATAGTAAATTCATTCATTGCAATATTCGCAACTCAAATTTCTATAAATCGAATATTGACAATAGCTTTTTTATAAAAAGCAACCTACAAGGAAGTAATTTTAATAATGCAAAGACACATACGACAACTTTTGACAGTACTGATTTGTCTAATGCCCAGTTTCGTGGATGTAATCTTTCAAATACATTTTTCCAGAATACAAATTGGGATTCTGCAAATTTTACATCAAATTCGAATCAAACCATATTACCCCCATTAATAATAATTAAACAACAGAAGAATTGGAAAAAGGCTTTATTTGATGAAATCATTTGGCAGAATCTAATGTTAGACGAAAAAATAAAACTACCATGGAAAAAGCATCCATGATAGTTTTTTATAATTAAGGTTGTTTATTTTTAGCAAGGACAGACTTCAACACTATAATCTTCAACATTCTTTTGCACCCTAACCGAATATTTCTTCATTTTCATTATCGGAGAACTTACAAAAGCGGAAAGTGTAAAATTCATATCCTCTCCAATTCTAAGATCACTAATATGATTAATTAAATCTCTTTCTTGGATTAAATCTCCTTCGATCATTATTTTATCTAAGGTGTTTACGGGAAAATCGTTTTCACCAATCTTTTCCCTTACTTTTTGGATTATACTTTTAGGCATAACATTAATTTTTGAATGGACGCTTTAAGATAGTAATAATCAGGGTGAAAGGCTATTCGAATTTATCTATAGCAATAAGATATAATCTATAATGATGGTAATAAGGTATATGCACAACAGATTTGAGCACTTTTTAAATTTTTACGAGTATTTAAAAAAAAATTAATATGATACTTTTGTCCTAATTGATGTGATTAACAAAAATCACACTAACCAAACACAAATTAAGTATTTTTACTTAAAAGCCATAGATAAGACCATCTCTATGGCTTTTCTGTTTCACCTATATCTTTTTTGCTTAAATATAATTTTTATATTCGTGTCCATTAAACGATTATAAAATAGAGAAATTTAGATAGAGATGGCAAAAAAGATATTTTTAAATATAATCTTTGTTCTACTGAGTTTATATTCTTTTTCGCAAAGCTTTCTTCCTTTACATAAAAACGGGGCTATCATAGAACTTCAGGAATATTATTATTTTGGTCAAACACTGGAAGATACGCCATTAGTTAACAATATAATTATCGAAAACAAGGGAAATAGTGCCTTACGCATAACAGATATAAAACACTCTAAAAATCTTAAAATTAACAGAAATTATATAGAAGTTGGACCCGAAAAACGCTATCCTCTATTTATTGAATTTAAAGCCAATAAATGTGGCTTTTATAAAGAGTTTATTGCATTTAAATCTAATGCCATTGAAGGTAATAATTTTATTGATCTGGAAATTGAAGTAATCAACCCAAATTTATTCTATTCAGAGGACTCATTATATTTTTCAAAAACAATTTCATTCAAAAAATTAGACTCTACAGCTTTGCATAATGTTTATGTTGGTAAAAAAGCAAATACAATTATAGAAGTTCAAAATAATGGTTACAGAAGTATTAAATTAGATGAGGTAGCTACAACAAAAGGATTCAAAATTGAATATAACGAATCAATTATTAAACCTGGATGCGCAGTTCCAATAAATGTAATTTTCAATCCACAAATTACAGGACAATGGAAAGGTGCAATCAGAATAAAATCAAACAACCCTTTAATAGTAAAGAAAATAAAAATTAAAGGTACCGCCATTTCCGGAATCAAAGATAAATACTTAAACGAACTGGGATGTATAATTCCTCAGTATACTTTTGATGACAGACTATTGGTTAATTTGGGTAAAATTGAATTAAATAATTATGAAATCATTGTAGCTAATCAAAATGGAAATATCGCATGGGTGCATAGAATAAACTTTTACCAACCAGAAATTTTATGCGTACCTACTAAGAATTTTCCAAACGGAAAATATTCGATTAATATATTTGATTTGGAGAAGAATAAAATCGTTTATAAAGAAGATGTAAATATTTTCTACAAAAAACAAAAGCACCGCAAATAAATAATTTACAGTGCTTTTACAACCAATAAACAACTATTTTATACAGATCTGTTAACAATTAACTGATCACCTTTTTTTACTTGTAATAGCTTTGCAATTGGAGCGCATTTTGCCATCAATAAGAAGAAAATATTTCTTCCTTTTTCATGAAGCAAGCCCTCAAAATTACCCTGACCCTTAGATATAATTAAATCAGCTGAATTAAATTCATTTAAAAACTCTTGATTACAAATCTCCAAAATAGTTGATGGTGCATTATTCCCATTTGAAATTACTTTACATACAGAATGTAAATCAACAGATTTCGTATCAAAAAAAGTAACATCATTAATCACAGCTTCTCCTCGAGTCGCATAACAAACATTGGGATGATTCATAGTTTCAATCAGCATTTTATCAAACACTATCTCACCAGCATTATCACCTAAATAGAGAATCTTCTTAGCTTTTGATATAGATTCAATTAATTGTCCAGAATTGTCTAAAGCCAAAGGTTGTTTTAATAGTTGTTCTATCTTTGTTTTAATATCTTTAGGAGCACTATGTGCACCATAATCAATAATATTTCCTGCCACAGCAAGACGAAAGGCTGTAAACAAAGGTTTTTCAGAATTCAATATATATTCTTTCCAAAGAGAATAATCTTCTAAAATAATCCTATTTGCATTTTCCTTTTCTTTCGCAAATAACACCTCGACACCAATCTTTTCCTTCGCAAAAGCATGAAGTTCTTTGGCAAGATAAGGATTACTATTATTTTGTGATTTCAACAAAATCTCTTCAGCTCCTTTTCTTAAGCTATCTGCAGTTTCGTCTTTAATTTGAAATTTTTCAATTCATTAATCAAGCGTCTTTCTATGACAAGACAAACAAATATGTTCCATATTATATATT
>JBGRQE010000050.1:0-25822 GCA_041725955.1 Bacteroidales bacterium | reverse complement strand
GGTCAATAATAAAGTTTGACTAGGTGCGAAACTTCAGTCAAATATAAAGGAAAGTTACAGGGAATCGAAGAAATAGGGTTATTTAAGCTTTTTATTCTGATGATGTCTGTCTTTATCACGCTCCGTTTTTTTCTTCAAGTTATTTTCAATAGCAGCAGTTAAATCAACACCCGTTTGATTTGCAATACAAACAAGAACCCATAATACATCAGCAATTTCATCTTCCATCTTCTTATCTAAGTCGGAATCTTTCGACGACTGGTCGCCATACTTACGAATCATTACTCTGGCCAACTCACCAACTTCTTCTGTTAATGCACCAAGATTGGTCAACTCACTAAAGTATCTTACTCCATATTTTTTGATCCACTGATCTATTTGTTCCTGAAGCTCTTTTATCTGCATATCAAAGTTTGATTTGAATATAAATAATATAAGTAATGTGTTATGAGTTATGCATGGTGAGTTAAAAGACTACACATAACTCGCAACTCACAACGCATAACGTAAATTAAGCAAAATATAATATTTTTGCATCTTTGCGTGCTTAATTTCTTAATTGCATAAATACTCTGAATTTGAAAAAACAAGTCGATCATCTTAATATGGTTGCCAAAACCATGTCTGGCCTTGAAGAATTACTTTCTCAAGAACTAGACAAAATTGGGGCAAAAAACATAACAATCTTAAATCGAGCTGTTGCTTTTACTGGAACCTTTGAGATTTTGTACAGAGCAAATTATCAGTGTCGATTAGCTCTAAGAATACTTATAAACTTGGCAACTTTCAATGTTAAAGACGAGAAGGATCTTTACGTTGGTGTAGGTAAAATCAATTGGAGAAAATATCTTACAGTAGAAGGTACTCTAGCTGTAGATGCCATTACTTCCGATTCGGTCTTTAACAACTCTATGTATGTAGGTTTAAAGACTAAGGATGCTATTGTCGATCAATTCCGTAGAATTTATGATAAACGCCCTTCTGTAGACACCAAACATCCCGACTTAAGAGTAAATGTAAGAGTTTCTGGAAATGAATGTACAATCTCTGTCGACAGTAGTGGCGATAGCTTGCATCATAGAGGGTATAGAAATTATGCAGATAAAGCTCCCATCAACGAGGTATTAGCAGCAGGTCTAATTGCCCATAGTGGATATAAAGGTCAATGCCATTTTGTTGATCCCATGTGCGGATCGGGTACACTTTTGGTCGAGGCGGCTATGGTAGCCATGAATATGCCATCGGGCTATTACCGTAAAGAATTTGGATTTGAATTCTGGAAGAACTTTAAATCTAAACTATGGGATAGAATCAGAAATGAATCGGATGCAGAAATCAGAGATTTTGATTATGAAATCGTTGGAGGCGACAGCTCAAAAAAGGCAATTAGCATTGCTAAAGACAATATAAAGTTTGCCCGCCTTCACAAAGATATTGAACTTCGCCACACTCCAATGGAAGATATAAAGCCTCCGAAAGGTCCTGGAATTGTTGTAACCAATCCTCCTTATGGAGAAAGACTGGAAGAAGATGATTTACTATCTCTTTATCATGATTTAGGAGACAGCTTTAAGAGCAATTTTATCGATTATTCTGCTTTTGTCATTAGTTCGAATATTGAAGCTCTAAAAAACATTGGATTAAAGGCAACTCAAAGAATCCCTGTCTTTAACGGACCTTTAGAATGTCGTATTTATCGTTTCGACATTTATTCAGGAAGTAAAAAGGGAATAAATTCTGAGGAAATCGATTAAAAAGGATTTTTTTTCGTTTAAACATCAAGCGATATTGTTCTTGTAAACATTATCCGTTTTATGTAGGTTTTTTCTATTCTTTTCCGTCAAAATGGACTACATTTGCTCAAAATTATTTAAGTACCCTGACGGAATGGCATAGAAAAAGCTTTTTTTGCCTTAGGTACAAAATTTGTTAAAAACGGCTTTGTAAAAATATAACAGGCTATGCTGAACTTTTTGAAAAAACTTTTAGGGAGTAAATCAACCAGGGATATCAAGGCGCTGATGCCCATTGTTGAGAAAATTAGATCACATTACGCAGAAACGAATGGACTCAGCAATGACGAACTCAGAGCAAAAACCCTAGAGTTCAGGAATACTATAAAAACTGCGATTGCTGAAGAAGAAAACGAAATTGAATCTATCCAATCTCAAATTGATAAAGATCCAGCAATGGATGTCAATGAGAAAGAGAAATTCTATACTCGAATAGATCATTTAAAGACTGTTGCTTACGAGAAAACTCAAACTGCTTTAAATGATATTCTTCCTGAAGCCTTTGCTGTTATGAAGGAAACAGCAAAACGTTTTGCTAAAAACGACACCATAGAAGTAACTGCTTCTGATATGGACCGCGAACTGGCTGTAACCAGAGATCATATTGAAATTGTAGGCGATAAAGCCATTTACACTACAACATGGTCTGCCGGAGGAAACCTTGTCAAATGGGATATGATCCATTATGATGTACAGCTAATTGGTGGTAAAGTTCTTCATGATGGTAAAGCCGCGGAAATGGCAACTGGTGAAGGTAAAACTCTTGTTGCTACCTTGCCTGTATATTTAAATGCTCTTCCAGGAAAAGGAGTTCACATAGTTACTGTGAACGACTACCTTGCCAAACGTGATGGTGACTGGATGGGGGCTATATATGAGTTTCATGGTCTGAAAGTAGATTGTATAGACCGCCATGAGCCTAATTCTGAAAGTCGTAGACAAGCCTATCTTGCCGATGTTACTTTTGGTACAAACAACGAATTTGGTTTTGACTACCTTCGTGACAATATGACCAGTAATCCTGATGAACTGGTTCAAAGAGAGCACAACTACGCAATTGTCGATGAGGTCGATTCCGTATTGATTGATGATGCCCGTACCCCATTAATCATTTCAGGACCAACTCCTCAAGGCGATCGTCATGAGTTTAATGAATTAAAACCTATTGTAGAACACCTACATAGCGTTCAAAAGAAATTGGTTTCATCCATCCTTGCTGAAGCTAAAAAGACCTTCTCCAACGAGAATGCTTCTAATGATGAAAGGAAAAAAGGTCAAGAATATTTGTTGAGAGCCTACAGAGGTCTTCCAAAAAATCATGCCCTTATTAAATTCCTTAGTGAAGAAGGAATGAAATCTCTCTTGCAAAAAACTGAAAACTTTTATATGCAAGAGAATAACAAGCATATGCACATTATTGATGATGAGCTATTCTTTGTTATTGATGAAAAAAACAATACTGTAGAACTTACCGAAAAAGGAATTAACCTAATGACTTCCGATCGTCAGGATCCTGATTTCTATGTTCTTCCTGATATAGGTTCTATTATTGCAGAATTAGACAAGTCTGATCTTCCCGACCAGGAAAAAACAGAAAAGAAAGCAGACTTGATGCGTGAATACTCAATTAAATCAGAACGTATTCACTCTGTAAACCAATTATTGAAAGCATACGCATTATTCGAAAAAAACATCGAATATGTAGTTATGGATAATAAGGTTAAAATTGTCGATGAACAAACTGGTCGTATTATGGAGGGACGTCGTTACTCCGATGGACTACATCAGGCAATTGAATCTAAAGAAAATGTAAAGATTGAAGCTGCAACCCAAACTTATGCAACTGTAACTTTACAGAATTACTTTAGAATGTATAAGAAATTGGCTGGTATGACTGGTACAGCCGAAACCGAAGCAAAAGAGCTTTGGGATATCTACAAACTAGATGTTGTTATTATTCCTACTAACCGTCATATTCTTCGTGATGACCAAAACGACTTAGTATACAAAACTAAAAGAGGCAAGTTTAATGCTACAGTAAAGCATATTGCAGAGCTAAAAGAGAAAAACAGACCTGTACTTGTGGGTACTACCTCTGTTGAAACTTCCGAGCTTTTGAGTCGTATGCTAACCCGTATGCAAATCAAGCATAATGTACTGAATGCAAAATACCATGCCAGAGAGGCTGAAATTGTTGCTGAAGCTGGACAACCAGGAACTGTAACTATTGCAACCAATATGGCAGGTCGTGGTACTGATATTAAGCTGGGTCAAGGCGTGAAAGATGCTGGTGGTCTTGCAATTATTGGTACTGAACGTCATGAATCAAGACGTGTCGACCGTCAGCTTCGTGGTCGTGCCGGACGTCAAGGAGATCCTGGATCTTCAGTTTTCTTTGCATCTTTGGAAGATGATTTGATGCGTCGCTTTGGATCAAATAAAGTAGCTGGTGTTATGGATAGACTTGGTCTTAAAGAGGACGAAGTAATTCAAGCCAATATGATTACTCGATCTATTGAAAACGCACAAAAGAAAGTAGAAGAAAACAACTTCGGTACTCGTAAACACCTCCTTGAATATGACGATGTAATGAACTCTCAAAGAGAGGTTATTTACAAAAAACGTCGCCATGCCCTTTACGGAGAAAGATTGGCTATTGACATCAACAATATGATGTTTGATCTTTGCGAAAACATCATTGAAAGTTTTCAACCAATTGGCGATTATGAAGGCTTAAAATTAGAATGTTTCTCTACTTTAGCCTGTGATGCTCCATTTGGTGAAGAAGATTTTAAAAAGAAAAAACTAGAGGATTTAGCTCAAGAGCTCTTTGAAGTAGTATATAAAAACTACCACGAAAAGAATAAGCGCATTGCAGATAAAACATTCCCTGTTATTCAAGATATCTTTGAAAATCAACATCAATACGAAAATATTGCAATTCCAATTACCGATGGCACAAAAACAACTCAAGTAGTTGTAAACCTGAAAAAAGCTTTTGAAGATAAAGGTAAATCGGTTTGCCTTGGAATTGAAAAGATGACTATGCTTGGTTTTATCGACAATGCATGGAAAGAACATCTTCGTGAAATGGATGATTTAAAGCAGGCTGTTCACAATGCTAGTTACGAGCAAAAAGATCCTTTATTGATTTATAAGCTAGAGTCTTTTAACTTATTCAAAGACCTTATAAACAAGATTAATAAAGAGGTTATTACCTTCCTTATTCGTGCTGGATTACCAGAACATGATCCAGAACAAGTTCGCGAAACTCGTCAGGCTGAAACTCAAGGTCAGGGCATCGACAAAAAACGAATTAAGGAACAACGTGAGGATTTGTTATCTCAATCTCACTCAAACACCCAACAACCAAGTGAAGAAAAAACTCAACCTATCGTTAGAGATCATGATAAAATTGGTCGAAATGATAAAGTGAAAGTTCGCTATAATGATGGTCGTGTTGTTGAGAAAAAATACAAACAAGTCGAAAATGATATCAATTGCGGTGAATGCCGTTTAATTAAATAAAAGTAATTTTAGTTCGAAAGAAAAGGGCTGTCCATTTTGTTGGACAGCCCTTTTGCTTTTAACTTACCTGACAGATTTGAAAACCTATCAGGTAAAACAAACTCATTTCTAAGACACCACTATACAAATTAAAATTCACCTAGGTGCTTTGTTTTTCCTTTACATTCTTACCAAATCAACTCATAAATCCAGCGAACAATAAACGTAACAATAAACGCCAAAATCAATGGGTATATATTAGAAAACAAGGTCCATTTCCAGCTTTTTGTTTCCTTATAAATAGTCATTGAAGTTGTACTACAAGGAAAATGTAGTAGGCTAAACAACATTGTACATACAGCAGTTAATGCAGTCCATCCATTATTTACCAATAAAGATCTTAGACTATCCATATTTTCGATATCCAACATTTGATCGGCTGCTAAATACCCCATAATAATGGTTGGAATAACAATTTCATTGGCCGGAATAGCTATAAAGAAAGCTAAAAGAATAATTCCATCCATTCCAAAATATTGAGCAAATGGATTTAGAAAACTTGCAATATGCTGCATCAAAGAAATTCCTCCAACATCGATATTGCCTAAAAGCCAAATCAAACCACCAGCGGGGGCTGCCATAATAATAGCACGCCACAAAACGAATATCGTTCTGTCAATTAAAGAAGTATATAGTATTCGTAGCACTTGTGGTTTTCGGTAAGGAGGCAATTCCAACTGAAAACTTGAAGGCTCACCCTTCAAAACTGTTTTACTTAATAATCGATTCGATAGAATCGTGATTAATACCCCAAATAAAGCTACACCTAAAACTGAAGCAACCGAAATTATAGAAGCAATGCCTGCAGGAAATGCAGAGCCTAAAAACATAGTAGCAAGAACAATTAACAAAGGCCAACGGCCATTACAAGGGACAAAATTATTGGTCATTATAGCCAATAACTTTTCTCGTGGTGAATCAATGATTCGGGTTGATATTATTGCTGCAGCATTACACCCAAAGCCCATTCCCATAGTTAAAGCTTGCTTGCCTTGTGCTCCAGACCAACGAAACATTCTGTCTAAATTAAATGAAATACGAGGTAAGTAGCCCAAGTCTTCAAGAAGCGTAAACAAAGGGAAAAATATTGCCATTGGAGGTAACATAACTGAAACCACCCAAGCCAATCCTCTATACACTCCATGCACTACAAAGCCTGTTAACCACCACGGAGCACTTAAAAAATTAAAAACCTTATCTAGTAATCCTTCAACCCAAAACAAAAATTGGGCGATCATTGCAGAGGGATAATTGGCTCCGGCAATGGTAATGTAAAATACAACAGCCAAAAGGAAAATCATTATAGGAATACCCAACCATCGGCTGGTTAAAATTCGATCTAATTTTCGATCAAAGTCACCTCCATTTGATTTTGTTCTGCAAACCGCATTCTCCGAAATACTGCTAGCCCTTTGATAAATGGAAGTAACTAGTTTTTCATGGATATGCTTTCCATATTTATCTTTCGATTCAGCAGCAATTTCAAATATTCGTTCCAATTCATCTGGATATCTATCTTGAGAACTCATAATTAGCTTTTTGTAAAACTTGTTTAACTTTCTCATCACCATCAATAAGCCTTAAGGCTAGCCATTCTGCATTTTGTATATCAGGAAATAATATTCTCAGCCTTTTACTTATACGGTCGATATCCTTTTGTAAATCATATGGATATAATAATTTTTTCGGATTAAACTCAATCTCTTGATTACAAGCTTGATAAATTACATCTAAAAGCTTGTCTTTACCTATGTTTTTTGCTGCTATTGTTGGAACTACAGGAACTCCCAAATCGAGAGATAGCTTATTATGATCTACTTGAATTCCTTTTCTTTTAGCTTCATCCAATAAGTTCAAACAGACAATTACCTTTGAATTAATCTGCAAAATCTGTAGCACCAAATTCAAATTCCGTTCTAATGCTGTAGCGTCGACAACAACAATTACCAATGATGGATTATTAAATAATATATAATCACGTGCAATTTCCTCATCTTGCGACTGAGACAACAGTGAGTAGGTTCCGGGTAAATCTACCAAGCAAAATCTTTCTGAATTAAAAGAATAATATCCTTCCGACTTTGTAACTGTTTTACCTGGCCAATTGCCTGTATGTTGATTTAAACCCGTTAACATATTGAAGATGGTAGTCTTTCCTGTATTCGGATTACCTGCAAGAGCTAATGTATAATTTATCTTACTCATACTGTATCAAAATTTGCGATGCTTCATTATTTCTCAAGGCAATAGTTGTTCCCCTAATCTGATATGAACAAGGATCTCCTGAAGGGGCAGACATAACCTTATTAATCTTAGTTCCTTTAATAAAACCTAAATCCAGGAAACGTCTCTTTTTATATTTATCAGCAACAACATCTTCAATAATAGCCTCTTGATCAAAAGGTAAATCACTCAATAATTTTAAAGGTTTTACCCATACTTTTTTTGCCAACCACTTAGGAACTACAATTTTTTCTTTTTCAACAATAAGTAATAATGAATCACCTTCATCTAAAACCTCTACCAAGTCTACCCTTGAATCAGGTATTAATTTAAGGCTACGTAGTTTTAATAAATTATCAATACTATGATGCTCTATCCGAGTAACTTTATAGGCAATATTTCTTTCGATATTATCCAAAAAGACAAAATTGCTCATATCAGGAAAATCTCCGCTTGAATCTGGAATAGGATCACCATGAGGATCAAAATCAGGAAAACCCAGATATTCATCAATTTTGGTAGTTAGATAATCAGAAACATGATGTTCTAAAGACTCAGCTTCATCATGCACTTTATCAAGCGGAACATCTAGTACTTCAAGAAGAAAGCTTTCCCATAAACGGTGCCTGCGAATAGTAGTCACAGCAATTTGCTCACCTTCTTCTGTCAATGACAATTCTTTATACTTCTGATAAATCACCAGGCCTTTAGCCGCCAATTTCTTCGACATATCAGTAACTGCAGCATTAGTAATATCAAGACTTCTAGCCACTGCTGTTGGTGAAGGTAAAGTTTGTTCGTCGTTCTGAAGTAAGAAAATAGTTTTAAGAAAGTTTTCCGTAGAAATTGTCATTTTATACAATTTATTGTCTATAACTGATCCTCTATACAGCTCTTTTTTAAGCTTACTTAATAGACAATTTTGGAAAACTAAAGTTCAAGAAGAAACTTGAAAAGGAGAGGAAAAAATATATGGATTATAAAATCCTTATTTCAGATTATGGATTTCGTGTTTCGGATAATTTACCGAAACACGAAACACCAATCTCATTATATTATTATTTACTTAGAATAACCTTAGTACAACTAACTCCACCTTCTTTAATGCTCTTCACAAAGTAAACACCATTATTAAGGAATGATAAATCAATATTTAAAGTTATATCTTTACTATTATATTCTTTAATTAGCTTTCCATGTAGATCTAAAAGCTGAATACGTGAATTTTCAACGCCATCAATAACTAAGTTTGAAGATGTTGGATTTGGATAAACATACAGCTCATCAGAAGCAATTGCTGAACTCACTTCCTCAACCCAAACACTAGAAACTGGCTTATAAGGAAAACTCAATCCTACAATAGATTCCTCAGAAATAAAGTCCTTAACTAAAGTTGCCTTAGCGGTATTCACGTCAATTTTATATAACCCAACAGGTAAAACTTTGGTTTCGCTATGATAGGTAGGCGCCCAATACAACTCATTTTTTGAAAAATCCCAAGCAGCACCCTGTGCATAAGCAGTAGAAACTTCAGTCGAACCCACTCGTCTATATCTAAATTCGTCTAAAGTAATTGTATATAAATCTGCTACACCCTTGGTAGTTGCGTAAGCAATGTTATTGTTGGAAATTGCAAAGGTCATAATCTTTGGAACATCCTTAACAGAACCCATCTTTTTCATTTGACCTGTTTTCAGATTGATTATATAAAAATCAGTAGGAGTCTCATCATCTTCCATGTTGGTAGCATAACCATAGGTCAACTTATCTTCAGGATTGTAAGCCATATTAATAATTCGAACTTCAGGCTTTGAGATAACAGTATGCTCTCCTGTTGCAATATTATACTTTATAAATTCTTTTGGATTTTTCCCTTCAACAGTCATATAATATAAGAATCCATCTAGGTACATCATTGCATAAGCATCATCCTGATCGGTAGAAAATTCAGCTTGAATTTTTTCCGGATCACTCTTTTCGAACATTACAATAGCCCTAGCAACGTATCCTTTATGTTCATTACCCATCATAGAATAAGCATAAACAGGCTCTTCGAAATGTAAAGAAGAAAACGAATAGGTAGAACTATCGTTAGTTTTATCAATATCATCTTTATGAGATACACTTACTTTAAGATCATGCTTACCTAATGCAGGAGAATATGAAAACTCAATAGTTTTTGATTCCTGAGCTTCCAAAGTAACTGTTTTGGTTAAGGTAAAGTCTCCATCAACGATATTGAAATCCTGATCTTCTACTTTTTGTTGCCCAACATTTGAAATAACAACATCAAATTTGGCTTCTTTTCCTTCAATAGCAAAGCTATTTCTATGAATAGCAGTAACAGCTAAATCCATATTATAAGGAGATATTAAACCAAAATCATCAATATACCACTTAGAAGCGAACTTACCGGTATATTTAAAACCAATATGTACTTTTTTTCCACCATACTCACTTAGGTCAATAATCTCTTCCTTCCAACTGTAGAGCTTCTCTTCTAATTCAGTAAGTAGTTTAAAATCTGCTTCTTCAGGATTACTTCCTTCAGTAGAGATATATATCCCATGAAATTCATAATCAAACATATAAGCATTTTTCTGTTTGAAAGAAATCTTTCCAAAAGCAGGAACTTCAATTTCCGGACTCACCATCCAGTCTTCAATTCCGTTATCAACTTTTTTTGAAGTATGAAATGCACAAGCTTTTCCTGAAGCTGGTTTCTCATCAGTAGACTCATAGCCACAATCATCAGCTAAACTATAAAAAGTCCATCCCTCGGGAGGCCAAGCTTCAAAGTCTTGTAAAATTTTAAACTCACCACGATTGTTTCCTTTAGGAAGCAAAATGTCTGAATTATCTTGTGCAGTAGAAATAAGATTTAATGAAAATAATAGAATAAAAAAAAGAGTAAATTTTTTATACATAATTATGGATTTGGATAATAATAATAAAATAGAGAGCTAAAAGAATGGAATTAATTAAGTCTATTTAGCCCATCACAAACATAAAGAAAATAATTTATTTTCCAAAACCAATAAATGCATTAATACAAAAAGACTCCCATTGGGGGTGGGAGTCTTTTAATCACTGTAACAATAAAAAATTTATACTAGTCCTGCGAAGCCCATAAAGGCTAACGCCAGGATACCAGCGGTAACAAGTGCAATTGGCACACCTTTCATTCCTTTTGGTACTTCCATCAAGTCGAGGTGCTCTCGCAATCCTGCAAAGATAACCATTGCTAAACCAAATCCAAGCGCATTTGAAATAGCAAATACAACTCCTTCAAGAAGATTATAATCTTTAGAGATTGTTAACATAGCCACACCCAAAACAGCACAGTTGGTTGTAATCAAGGGAAGAAAAATACCCAAAGCTTGATATAAAGAAGGGCTTACTTTTTTCAACATAATTTCTACCATTTGCACTAAGGATGCAATAACTAGGATAAAACTAATAGTTTGCAGCCACGTAATCTCTAAAGGTACCAATATATAAGTCTGGATTAACCAGGTAACAATAGTCGCAATAGTCATTACAAAAAGCACAGCGCCACTCATACCTGCTGCAGTAGACACTTTGCCGGAAACGCCCAAAAACGGACAGATTCCAAGAAACTGAGCCAGTACAATATTACTGACAAAGATAGATCCAATAATGATAACTATATATTCCATAATCTATATCTTTTTGTCCGTTTAAAAATTAAGCATTACGTAATTTACGGATCAATGCGATCAAAAATCCTAAAACAAGGAATGCTCCCGGAGAAAGAATAAATACCAATACTCCATCTCCATCGATAAATTTCATTCCAAACCAAGATCCATTACCCAAAACCTCACGGATACTACCCAATAAGGTAAGAGCAAAAGCAAATCCCAAGCCCATTCCTAAACCATCGATAATAGAAGAACCTACATTGTTCTTTGAAGCAAAACCTTCAGCTCTACCTAAAACCAAGCAGTTTACAACGATCAATGGGATAAAGATACCTAAGCTTTCTGCCAAAGCTGGAACAAAACCTTGCATTGCAAGATCTACCATAGTTACAAAAGATGCAATAATTACGATAAATGCAGGAATCCTTACTTTATCTGGAATTACACCTTTTACTAGAGCCACAACAATATTCGAACATATTAATACGAAAGTTGTAGCCAAGCCCATTCCCAAACCATTAAAAGCAGATGAAGTTACTGCCAAGGTTGGACATAAGCCAAGAAGAAGAGAAAAAACTGCATTTTCTCGTATAAAACCTTTAGAAAAATTAGTCCATTGATTCATTATTTAATTCCTCCTTCTTTAATTAGTGCGTCATAAGCACGTTGAGTAGCATCACAAAAAGCTCTCGAACTAATTGTTGCAGCAGTAATAGCATCTACATCACCACCATCTTTTTTAACAATTAACTTATAGCTGGCAGGATTTTGACCATTAAATTGATCCTTAAAAGTAGGTTCAACCATTTTAGTTCCTAAACCAGGAGTTTCTTTTTGTTGAATAACTGAAGTATTATTAATTTCACCATTAGGTAAAAAACCAACCATTACAATAATAGGAGTAGCATCATAGCCTTTTTTCGAATATGATTCAACAGCATAACCAACAACCTGATCGCCTTTAAAGGCAGTATTGATGGTTATATTCATGTCTTGATCATCCTTTATTTTTTTCTCTTCAAGACGATCAAAATCTGGAATTACTGCCTTAATTGCATTTTGCTGTTTTGCTTTCTGTGCAATCTCAATAGGTTCTTTTGTAACCTGATAAATTCCACCAACGGCCACAGCAGAAATAATTGTAATCACTGCCAGAGTAATTACCATATTTAAAAATGAAGATTCTTTCTTTGCCATTAGTCAATATTTTTATATCCTTATTTGATCATCTATTTAGCTTTTACAAAACCAAAACGATTTGGCTTGAAGCTTCTATTAATAAGCGGAGTAAAAGCATTCATAATTAATATTGCAAAAGATACACCTTCTGGGAAAGCTCCCCAAATACGGATAATCACAGTTAGAACACCTGCTCCTAATCCAAAAAGCAATTGCCCTTTTGTAGACATCGGAGAAGACACCATATCAGTAGCCATATAAAATACACCCAACATTAATCCTCCTGTAATCAGGTGGAAAACTGGATTTATATACATAGTTGGATCGATTAACCAAAGAATACCGGTAAATATGATAACACTACCTAAATAAGCTACAGGGATTTCCCAAGTAATAATTTTACGAATCAACATATAAAGAGCACCAATAATCAATGCCAATGCAGAGATTTCTCCCAATGAACCTCCCATATGCCCCATTAACTCCTGAACATAGGAAGGTAGCTGTGGAAGTAATTCTTGTACAGTTTGTCCATTTTTCAATCCTTCTTTCAAGATACCAAGAGCAGTTGCTCCTGAAGTAGCATCTATAGAAACATCAGAGAATAATGGACTTGGAACTGGCCAGTGGGTCATCTGAACAGGAAAAGACATTAATAAGAATACCCTTCCTACCAAGGCAGGGTTAAATGGGTTCTTACCTAATCCACCAAATGACATTTTTGCTACTCCAATAGAAATTAGAGCACCAATAATAATTATCCATGTTGGCAAACTTGCAGGAACATTAAAAGCCAATAAAACACCTGTTACTACGGCAGAACCATCGGTAATGGTATTAGGGCCTTTAATTACAAACTTTTGAATTGCCCATTCAAAAAACAAACAAGCAACTACAGAAATCAAAGTAACTCTAAGGGCTTCGATTCCAAAATAATAAATTGCAACAAGCAATGCAGGCATCATTGCCAACACCACTCCGTACATAATTTTGCTGACGGAAGAATCCGCATGAACGTGCGGAGAACCTGATATTGTAAGTTTCATCTGGTCGTTTTTTTCTTTAAGTCAATTGAAAAGAACAGCATTATTATTTAATTCAAAAAACAACTGCTCTATCATTTACTACTATTTTTTCTGAGCTCTACTTCTCATTATTTGTCCAACTCTTCCTTTTCCAACACGCACATAATCCAATAATGGACGTCCTGATGGGCAAATGAAAGCACATGATCCACACTCAATACAATCCATAATATGCGCGCTCTCGGCTTCTTCCCACATACCGTTTGAAGAATACTGAGATAAAATAACTGGCTCTAATCCCATAGGACAAGCACCAACACAACGAGCACAACGAATACAATTTCGAGTATCTACACGCTTGGTCTCAACATCTTGAAAGAACAAAATTCCAGAAGTACCTTTTACTACAGGAGCATCGAGAGAAGAAAGGGCTTTTCCCATCATCGGGCCTCCATTTACAACTTTTGAAGTATCGCCGGGAACTCCTCCTGCTTTTTCTACAAGATAAGAGATTGGAGTACCTACACGAACCACAAAGTTTCCTGGAGTAGTAAGAGATTTACCAGTAACAGTAACAATGCGTTCAATTAATGGCTTATTCTTTTGTACTGCTTCATAGATAGCGAAAGCAGTTCCTACATTATTTACAACACAACCAACTTCAATTGGCAATTTACCTGAAGGAACTTCTTTGTTAATACAAGCTTTGATTAATTGTTTTTCTCCTCCTTGTGGGTATTTAACCTTTAATGGCTGAATAGATATTCCCTCAAATTTTTGAGCCAACTGATCAAGGTGTTCAATAGCATCCTTCTTATTGTTCTCTATTCCGATAATGGCTTTTGAAACATCCAAAGCCTTCATCAGAATACTTACTCCAATAAGCATTTCTTCACCTTTTTCCAACATCAAGCGATGATCGGCAGTAAGATATGGTTCACACTCTACACCATTAAGGATCAAATATTCGGCTTTTTTGCCATCAGGAACCATTAATTTAACATGAGAAGGGAAAGTTGCTCCTCCTAATCCTACAATTCCTTTTTCGAATATTCGATCAATAATTTCTTTCTTTCCTAACTTAATATCGCGAACAATATCTGAAGAAGTATCAATATCGTTTTCCCACTCATCACCATCAACATTGATAATAACTGCAGGTCGGCGATATCCACTGGAGTCCATAATTTCATCAATCTTAAATACTTTTCCAGATACTGATGAATGAACATTTGCAGCAATAAAGCCTTCTCCTTTAGCCAAAAGGCTACCTACTTTTACTTCATCACCTTTTTTAACAACAGGTTTTGAAGGAGCACCTAAATTTTGGCCTAAGGGAATCATTACCTGCTTTGGCAATTCAATAGATTGAATAGCAGCTCCTTCTGAAAATTTATTTTCTGGTGGATGGACACCCCCAATTTTGAAGGTTCTTAATATACTTTTCATGTCTTTTCTCTTAATTAAAAAGTTCAGGAACTCTTACTATTGTTTTGCTGCCGGACTTCCTTTATCACCATCAGTAGATGTAGCTTTAACAGCTTCCTTCTTTACTTCAGGTTTTGGTTTACGAACGGGGAAGTTCAACTCATGAATCGCTCCAGTAGGACATTCAGCCACACATTTTCTACACAATTTACATTTGTCGTAGTTTATGTAAGCCAAGTTGTTCTTCATTTCAATTGCATCGAAAGGACATACTTTGAAACACTTTTTACATCCAATACAAGCTACAGAACAATTCTTTTTAGCTGGAGCACCTTTTTCTTCATTAATACAAGAAACATAAATCCTACGATCCTTTTTACCTCTATTACGAAGCTCAATAATTCCACGTGGACAAGCTGTAACACAAGCACCACAAGCAACACAATTGTCTTTAACTTCGGGGAGACCAGTTTCGGGATTCATCTCAATAGCGTCGAAAGTACATGCAGCAACACAATCACCACATCCTAAACAACCATAAGGGCAACCACTTTCGCCAGAAAACAAGTTATGTGCAAACGCACAAGATTTAGGCCCATCAAATTCCACTTTTTGTGGAGCATTAACCTTAGAACCAGAGCAACGTACCACAGCAATCTGAGGTTCTTTTTCTTCTGCTTCTAAACCTAAAATTGCAGCAACGCTTTGCATTACCGCACTGCCACCTACAGGGCAATTTAATCCTTCAAGAGACTGCTTTTCATTTGCTGCCTGAACAGTAGCTTCGGCAAAGCCACGACAACCAGGAAAACCACATCCACCGCAATTTGCAGCAGGTAAAGCTTCTTCTACTTCGTCAATTTTCGGATCTTCAATGACCTTGAATTTTTGGGCCACAAAATAAAGAATAACTGCAGCAACAACTCCTATTAAACCTAGAGAAATTACAGCATAAATTATTACTTCGTTCAAGATTATCCTCCTTTTATTTTAATTTGAAGCTCGAATAAAACGTGAGCCAATCGTCCAACACTGCCCAAAAATAAAACAAATGATGAAGTTATAAACAGATAAGCAGCTCAAAACCACCCCTGCAATTACCTGTAAACCAGTTTTTTGCACTGTTAATAATTAAACAAAAAAAGGAGAACCCAAGAAATAGACTGTAAATCAGTGTTTTTCGACTTTCTTTTAGATTCTCTCTAAATAAGCCTTAAGTCTTTAATTTAGAAGGGTTTTAAATATCAGGCAGCCCGAATAGTAAATACGAAATTGCGCTTTAAGCGACTATCTGCAGAGCGAATTACAAAAAAATAAATTGCTACTAAAGCTAATGAAAACAATGCTGCCAAACCCTGTGAACTAAACCATGTTAAGGATACAATAAGTGCTGCAACCAGCAGAATAATAGGCAAAACAAATGCAAACAAAACAGCTTTTGGACCCATTGATTTCTCCATTTCTACAACAACCTTTTGACCTACTTCATAACGCTCATTACCAAACAAATCAACCTCAATAAACTTCTCTTTTAAATCAGCCATAGTACAAGCACCTTTTGCATGACAAGAAGCACATGCTGATAGAGAAAGAATTCTAACAACCACTTTATCTCTGTATACCTCAGATATTTCTCCAGGATGACTAATTTTAGCTTTTTGCTCCATTACTTTTTTTTTGCAAATTTAAAATTTATGGATTCGATAAAGCAACTGGCAATATCTTACCATTATAATATTTCCTTCCTTCCACGGCAAAATTAGCAATATAAGCACCCATTTCAAATGCTTCGACTGGTGCCTTATATTCAGGAAAAGCTTCCGACAACATTTGCGTATTTACTGCACCTATAGCCAATGCATTTACAGCAATACTCCTTTCCGACCATTCAGCAGCAATCACTTGAGTCAGACAATTCAAAGCTGCTTTAGCACTACTGTATATAGATAAACCAGAAAATTTAGCACTATCCTGAAATCCTCCCATACTTGATATATTCAATACGTGAGCATTGGAGGTCAAATGCCCTGACAGCATCTGCATCAGCAAAAAAGGAACATTAAAATTCAAATGAAATACTTGATTAATTTCTTCAAGGCACACACCTTCTATAGGTTTAACCAATAAACTACCTGCATTATTAATCAATATATCTACATTAGGAATAAAACGTAAAATCTTCGATAATAAGTCTTCTTTTTTATGTAAAGATCTTAAATCAAAGGGAATAACAAAAATCGAAGAAAGAGGATTAAGTTTATAACATTCACTTTTTAAAAGATTTAACTCTTGCTCGGAACGAGCAATACAAACCACCTTATGCTCAGATTTCGCAATAAGAGCTTTTACGGTTTCATAACCGATTCCTCTGCTAACTCCAGTAATTACAATATTCATATGTATATAAATTTTTATAAGAATCAATGTTAGTTTAACAAATAAAAAATCAGAGAGTTAAAACAACTTTTATAAATCAACAATCTTTCTAATAGATATACGATTTATAAAGAGCGATAAATGAAAAAATTCAACGTATATTAGAATGGGAAAAATATAAGTTTGATTTCATAATTCTAAAGCCAAATTAGCACGACAATAAATTATCTTATCTTTGTGTCAGCAAGTTTTTGGCGCAATATTTGCAACTTTTTAATAATCAAAAACCTAGCAACATGATTTCAAAACAAATACACTTGAGATCTTTATTGAGTATAATATTATTTTTCTTTATGTTTTCGCAATTGCAAGCACAAGACTATTGTGATTCTGCAGACAAAATCAAGAAAAATATAGATCAAGCAAATTCAGAAAACCTAGCCAGTTATTTTGATTCGACTATAGATCTGCGCCTACCAGGAATTGATGGCACATTTAGCTCAAAACAAGCTCAGGTTATAATTAAAGATTTTTTTAAAGGCAACCCTCCAAAAAGTTTTTGCACAAAACACAAAGGGAACTCAAATGATGGTTCACACTATGTTATTGGGAATTATACAAGTGGCGAAAAAAATTATCGAACCTACTTTTTACTAAAAAAAAGAAATGGTCGTTACTTAATACAACAATTGCAGTTTGAAGAGGAATAATACATTAAATATTTTAATATGACAATTGATGAAATCATCACAAAAGCTCTGGAAGAAGACTTAGGTGATGGCGATCATACTTCATTAAGTACAATTCCTGCTGAGGCCAGAGGGAAAGCTCAGCTATTGGTAAAACAAGAAGGAACTATTGCAGGTATTGAAATTGCTCGCAAGGTATTTGAACAAGTAGATCCTGAAACAAAATTCACGGCTCTATTAAAAGATGGGGATACTATAAAAAAAGGAGATATTGCTTTTGTTGTTGAGGGAAAATCTATTTCTCTATTATCTTCAGAACGACTTGCTTTAAATTTCTTACAAAGAATGAGTGGTATTGCTACTCAAACCCAAAAGATATTAAGTCTTATAGAAGGTACTTCAACAAAAATTTTAGATACCAGAAAAACAACCCCTCTTATGCGACCCATAGAAAAATTGGCCGTTAAAATTGGTGGTGGAGAAAATCACAGAATGGGACTCTACGATATGATTATGATCAAAGATAATCATGTTGACTTTGCTGGAGGAATTGTTCCTGCAATAAAAGCTTGTAAGGAATATCTTAAAGAGAAAGATAAGGACCTTAAAATTGAACTAGAGGTGAGAAATTTTGCTGAGTTAGAGGAAGCTCTTAACTATGGTGAAATTCACAGAATTATGCTCGACAACTTCTCACCATCATTGACAAGCAAAGCACTGAAAATGATCGATGGCCGCTTCGAAACTGAAGCTTCCGGAGGTATCAATAAACACAACATTCGTGAATACGCAGAAACTGGAGTCGATTATATCTCGGTTGGAGCTCTTACCCACCAGATTAAAAGTCTAGACTTAAGCTTAAAAGCGGTATAAAAAATTTCTAAAAGATTGTTGAAAGAGATTTCTTTCTTTCAACAATCTTTTTTAATTCTGTAAAAATGTTAAAAGATATTCGCAATATCCTTGCCTGGATTACAAAGAAAACAAAAGATAAAAGTCTTCCTGGATTTCAGGGAATATCAGTTTATAAAGTAGCAAGCCTATTTGGAAAAGGGCTATTTGAAGGTAAATTAGGATTAAGGGCTTCAGCTATTGCTTTCAACTTCTTTTTGGCTATTTTCCCTACAATTTTATTCTTTTTCACCCTAATCCCTTATATTCCTATTCACGATTTTCAAATGAATCTGTTGAGTTTGATGGAAAAGATTATTCCGGATAAAACTTATGAAGCTGTACAGACTACTATATTCGACATACTCACCATCCCTCACACAGGCCTATTAAGTATAGGTTTTTTAATGGCTCTATTTTTCAGTACTAACGGAACTCATGCGCTTATAGATAGCTTTAACGACACATATCATGTTATTGAAAGCAGATCGTGGGTTAAACAAAGATTTACAGCAATTATTCTTGTTTTTATATTATCACTATTGACAGTTGTTGGCATAGCTTTACTATCTTTTGGATCGGATGGGCTTAAGTATTTAGTACAAAAGGGATATCTGCAAGGTAGTTATAACTTACAATTCATTCAGTTTGGACGCTGGCTTATTATTATTTTAATATTTTTATTTTCCTGCTCTTTCCTTTTTTATCTGGCTCCTGCGAAAAGAGGTAAATTTAGATTTATCTCGGCGGGTAGTATTCTTGCCACAGGTCTTATTATTTTAACTTCTTTCGGCTTTAACTATTACGTTGATAAATTTAGCCGTTATAATGCTCTTTACGGATCAATTGGAACACTAATTATCTTTCTTCTCTGGTTATACTTTAGTGCATGGATTCTTCTTTTAGGCTTTGAACTCAATGCTAGTATTTATAGTGCAAAGAAAGACAAATCACTATAAAACGACTCATTTTTTCTACAATGCTTATATTTGTCCGGGTTGTAAATTTAAGTACAACCAGAACTGAATGGTAGTGTGGTCCTGTAAAGAAATAAAATTGTGATAAAAACAAAAATTTGTATTGCGGGTGCGGGGAGTATTGGAACTGCACTTGCTCAAGCTCTTAGCGGAAATAAAAATCTTAAAATATCTCTTTTTTCAATAGAAGGAGATGTTGTTGAAGGAATAAACAACAATCATATAAATGAAAAATATTTTCCAAATATCAAACTTTCAAAAAGATTAGTAGCCTCAAATTCTACTGATATTTTAAAAGATCAAGATCTTATTTTTCTTGCTATTCCTTCTGTTGCTATTCCAGCTTTTATTCGTAAAAATAAAGACATAATCAATGATTCTTCAATAATTGTAAACCTTGCTAAAGGATTTGGTGAAAATAATCAGACAATTATTAGTGGAATTTCTGAAATCATTCCCAATGAGGTTTGTACTTTAAAAGGGCCTGGATTTGCCAGAGAAATTATTAATAGAATGCCAACAGCACTAACCTTGTCTAGTCATAACTCTGCAATCTTAGATAAGTTTCAAACCTTAATTCAGGGAACAACAATCTATATAGATTTTTCTACAGATATTGTAGGTGTTGAATTATGTAGTATTCTAAAAAACATTTATGCTATAGTTATTGGAATTGTCGACGCTCACTTCGACTCTCCAAACTTAAGATCAATGATGTTTACCCGAGCAATTAATGAGATGAAAAAGATTTTAATTGACTTTGGAGGCTCAGAAGAAACTATATTTAATTATTGCGGCTTGGGTGATTTTTCGCTTACAGCTTTAAATGATTTAAGCAGAAACAGAACTCTTGGACTATTAATTGGAAAAGGCTTTTTTGATGATAGCATTTCCGACAAAGTAGTACTTGAAGGGAAAATTGCAGTAAATGTTTTTTGTAATGAAATTGCACGAAGAAGCAAACTAGAGGAAGAATATCCTATTATTTCTGAACTTTACGATATTTTTAATGGGAAAGCGAATGTAAGTGGCTTTGTAAATCGATTATTAGAAAAAAGAAATTAAAAACAAAAGGGGGCTCATCAGCTCCCTTTAAGTTTATAATCTAACACAATTAAGTATTCAAAATCAGTCACAAGTAAAACGAGAAATCGCAATTATCTTTCTCAATAAAATACGGCCGAACTATATTTTCTCCGCATTACGGTGAATTTCTTTAAACACACTGCAAGATACTAAAGTTAAGCTTGCCATACAAGGCTATTGACAAGGGAAAGAGCTTATTTAACATTTTTTAACTTTGGTACTTATTACAGAAATATTTTAATTTAAAAGTCAGGATTTCTAACAACTAGAAACGAAAAAAATCAAAACAAATAACATCTTATAAGAATCCTATTTTCTTTAAATATTACACCTTTTATTTGGCAAATTGAACAGCCCACCTGTTAGGTAGCACCAATTACTTTTTTGAAATTCGATCTAATATTTTTGCAAACTTACCTGACAAATATTCACGTGTATAAAGCTCTACTCCTTCGGCATTTTGCGTTAAAACTCCTTTACTTTCATATTCTTTATACCACATTCGTAAAGCTTTCTTTATTTCTTCAGCATCATTCTCCTCACAAACGACTCCAGATTTAGTTTCACGAACAATTGCAGCAGCATCAGCCTCTGTAGGACCTAAAAATAATATAGGACGACCAATACCCAAATAGTCATAAATTTTTACAGGAATTGCATAACCTCGGTTGTCGTTTACCGGCAAATTTGCCATTAAGATTTGAGAGGCTTTTTCTCTTTGCAAAACTTCCTTATAAGGTAAAAAGCCTGGGAAAAAGACATTTTTTTCAAGCCCCATATGGGCAACAGTTTCCTTTACCTGATAATCTACTTCTCCAATAATCTGAACCTTTAATTTTTGAGAAAAACCAGGAATCTCATTTATTAAATCTTTTATAACCTGCCAAAAAGTATATGGATTCCGATCTCCGGGCATTGAACCTGCATAAACGATATCAAAGAATTCAGACACTTGAACATCAGAAAGTGCTTCAAAATCTTTATGATCAAAACCATTGGTAACTAAATCAATATTACGATCAACAAGCTTATGAAAACCATCAACAAAACCTTTACTAGCAGTAGAAACAGCATCAGCAGTTTCTAATACCTCAAGTTCTTTTTCTCTATGTCGGGAAAAAGCCCATTTACCAAGCTTAAAATCTTTAAAATAATAAACCTGAGTCCATGGATCTCTAAAATCAGCCAACCAAGGGATATCTAAATTCTCTTTCAAGCCTTTTGCAATCATATGAACGCTATGAGGAGGTCCGTTAGAGACAATGGCATCAACAGGAAAATACTTTATATAATTTCGCAAATATTTTATAGATGGTTTAATCCAAAAGCAACGAGCATCAGGAATAAAGAAGTTCCCACGTAACCAAATTGACAGGTTTTCAACAAACTTATTTTTCTTTTTATCGCTGGTAAAAGCCGTTCTAATTTTATCTTCTTTCTTTCTACCTACAATCTTTTTATAAATTCCATAAGGCTCCCAAATAGGGGTACGAATGGTTTCGACTCCTTCAGGAATATCATTAAAAAAAGATTCATCTAAAGAAGGATATTCTGGATTTGAAACCGTATAAATTATCGGTTCCCAACCAAAACTCCTACAATACTTCACAAACTTCACCCAACGCTGAACCCCCACGCCTCCGCAGGGGGGCCAATAATAAGTTATTATTAAAACCTTTTTCATCCTTATTCAACAGCTTTTTCTTCTATTGGTTTCTTCTTTCTCTTAATTTCCTTTACAACTCCAACAATTAAAAGAACAAACAATAAAAGTGAAGCTAATAAAGTAATTAATTCTCCTCGCTGATAAACTTTAGGTTCAAATTTAAAAACAATTTCATGTTGACCCTGAGGAATAACCATAGCGCGTAAAACATAATCAGCACGAACATGAGGAACAATTTCTCCGTCGATATATGCATTCCAACCATAAGGATAGAATATTTCGGAGAAAACAGCCATTTCGGTCTTTGGAGAATTAAAAGAATATTTTAATTCATTAGGCTCATAACTGGTCATTTTTATATTTCCTTGAGCTACTCCTTTTGTTGTAAAATCACCAATTACCGATTTATATCTTTGATCAATCAATACCTGCTTACGGGTATCAACTTTTGAAAGGCCTAAAATTTCTTCATCAGCATTTTTTACCCAATCAACGTCATCTACAAGCCATGCTGCACCATAAGCATATGGATTTATCAATGCATTTTGGTTAGGATTGTAAATTACATATTTTGTATTTAGCATATTTAAAACAGGAAGATTCTTAAATGCCAGTGAAGGAGTTGTTGGGTTCGCTTTCAAACTTTCCTTAAAATTATTAATCTCAGGAGCAATCTGGAACTCAATTAATTCTTGATATTTTTTCAATTTAGCTCCATGATATCCACCAATAGATTTATGATAGTAGGAAGCTGCAGAACTATTAAAAGTATTGCTTGCTATATCAAGAACTCGATAATCTAATGTTTTATCTTTAAGTACTGATTTATCAGCAGAAGTTAAAGGAAATGGAACTTGAGAAGTATATTTATCTTCAAATTTAGAAGCGTTTAAATATCTGTGATCTACAAAACCTAAATCCAATAAAATTAGTATCCCTATTACAATGATCATTATATTCTTACCCAATTTGGCTATAGAATATAAGTAAAGAATAACTCCAGAAGCAACTATAAATAAAAGACTCCTTAAAGCATCTGCTTTAAAAATAGAAATACGAACACCTTCTAATTCCGTCATAAACTGACTATATTGCGGCCATTGAGCAGTACCTTTAAACTGAGAAAAAGCAGCTTGCTCATAAGTATTCAAGAAGCTAAAGAACACTGAAGGAGCAATATAAAAGATAATGCATAAACCTGCGGTAATACCTAAAGCCCAATATAATCCTTTACGATTATTTTTTAGTAGATCGTGGTTCTTTACGATTTTATTTAATCCTAAAATTGCAACTACAGGAATACATAATTCAGCAATTACCAATATCATAGAAACTGCTCGAAATTTATTATATGCCGGGAAATGATCGATAAAGAAATTGGTTACTACAGGGAAATTCTTACCCCACGAAAGCACCAATGACACAATTGTAGCAACAAGCATTATCCATTTAAGATTTCCTTTCAGCACAAACATTCCCAAAACAAAAAGGAAAACAATAATTGCACCTACATATACAGGTCCGGAAGTTCCAGGCTGATCGCCCCAATATGAACTTGCTTGAGCAATATTATTCTTTAACGCAGGGCTTACTTCATTCAAAACTTCTGGATTATTACCCAAATAACCAGAAGCTCCACCCTTAGTGTTTGGAATAAGAAGAGAAAAAGATTCACCAACACCATAACTCCATTGAGTTATATAATCACGATCGAGGCCAGAAGTTTTTACATGATCATTTAATGTTAATTCTGATTTTCCACGAGTACTTTCCTTCCCATATTCATAAGTTGCCCATAAAGGAGTAATATTTGTTAAAACTGCCAAAATAACAGCCAATATAGAAATACAACTTGCTTTAATAAAATGAGGATAAACTTTTGTTTTTATGGCTTTAACCAATTCGAATATGCCATAAATCAATAATACAAAACCAAAATAATACGTAATCTGAGGATGGTTGGCTTCAATTTCAAGAGCCATTGCAAAAGCAGTTAAAATACCTCCCCAAAGATATTTACCCCTATACGACAAAATAACACCTGCCAATACCGGAGCCATATAAGCTATAGCATGGGCTTTAGTATTATGCCCTGCCTCTAATATAATCAGAAAATATGACGACAGGGCAAATGCGACAGACCCTATAACAGCCAGCCGTTTATCGACTTTTAAAACAAGGAGTAATACAAAGAACCCCAGAAAGTAGAGGAACATCAAATCGGCTGGTCTGGGTAATCCCAAACGTAAAGCATCGTCAATATACTGAACTAAGTTATTGGGATAGTGAACCGAAATTTGATAAGCAGGCATTCCTCCAAACATAGAATTTGTCCACAAAGCTTCATCACCGGTTTTTGCACGATAGTCAACAATTTCTTTAGACATCCCCTTAAACATAACTACGTCATTTTGGCGTAATTTTTCACCTTGAAGTAAAGGGTTAAGAAAAATAAAAGTTACAATCAAGAAAATAATTATCGCAGCAACAACTGGAATAATATTACGAAATGAGAGGTTTTTCATTGGTTTTTGTATTTTCTCACCGCTTTAGGATAAAGACTTATAAGTAAAGCATAATCACTTTAGCGGCAATTTCAGCAAAATATTTCCTTCTTATTACAGGCCCAAAGATAATAAAAAGAGGTATCTGCAAAAAACAGATACCTCTTCCAAAAATATAAGTTAATCAATATCATTCTACATCTTCAAAATCAATGTATTCGCCAGCATCTTTAAAGTTAAATTTCTTTTTATTTTTGGGTGGCATATATTCAACATTTGTTTTGCCAGATTCTTTTTTTGCCGACTCATTGGTTTCTTCAGCATTATTTTTTCCCTTTTGGGCTGCATTAAACATATCAAAAGCCTGTCCAAAGGGATTATCTTTTGAATTTCCACCCATCATCTTTTCCAATTTCCGTCGCAATAGAAAAGGAACTAAATATTTAAAAGCTACCCTTACAATTAAAATAATTAGAAAAACCCAAAATAAGAAAGCTAGTAACCCTTCCATAATTATATTATCGTTTTGTTCGCAATATGCCATTCAAAAAGTAAGCCAAAAAAAGCTAAGATGACATAAAGGTAAAACATTTTTTAGGAAACAATTATTATAAAGGAAAGGTGGAGAACATTAAAACCAACTAATAATCGCTACCACTCTTACCTTAAATTACGATCATTCCCTCCTTTAATCAAACCTAAACCTCCAAGGTATTTGATAAAAACCTCCTAGGTTTTGAATGAATACCTCCT
>JBGRQE010000049.1:0-26154 GCA_041725955.1 Bacteroidales bacterium | reverse complement strand
TTACCCATAATATGATCGGAATACATAAGAACATTTTTCTTTTCCATTTCTTCAATCTGCACCCGCTCACTGCCCTTTTCTCCTATCAATGGTTTCATTTGCAATAGGTAGAATGTAGTCTTATATTTTGAATCCCTATTTAGATCAATAGCATATTCTATTTCAACGGGAGCACCAATTGCATCTTCGAAAACATCCAACAACACTTTAAGGGTTTTGCAAAGAGGTACAGACTTATAATGAAGTATATTTCTAAAATTCACCACTTTTGTGCCTTCAGATTTCATTCCGGGAATCATCTTTCTGGATTTAGAATCCCATACCGAAAAGCAATCTTTAAAAACACCTATATCTTGCAATTGATCAAGACTCAATTCCTTTAAAGATGAAGCTTCTCCCTGCAATAAATCAGGGATGGTATTTTTGAGGTCAACAGCAAGAAAAGTTTTTTGCGTTTGCTCAACCATTTGCTTTTCAGGGATAATTTCTTTGGATGGTGAACCTGGAGAAAATCGGAAAACGTTTCCTCCATCTACAATATACTTCCCAAGACCAAGTGCACAAGAAGTCATTCCGTCATCATGATTCATTCCTGGCAAAGAATAATAACTAAACGACTGGGCTACACCACTTATATGAGGAAAGAAATAATCACCATACTGTTGACCAACTAGCTCCTGAATGACTACCGACATTTTTTCTTCAACCACTTTATGTCCAACAGCTTCAATATAAGATTTTGCCTTAGCAGAAAAAACAGAAGCATAAACCAAACGAATAGCATCACACAACTGATTTAAACGCTCCTCTCGTATTGGATGAGAATTTGGAAGAATAAATGTATCAAACACACCTGAGAAAGGTTGATTTATAGAGTCTTCAAACAAACCCGAAGATCTAACTGCTATAGGACAATTGGTATTACTTATTAATAAGCGCAATTGACGGAATAAACTCTTTGATAATCTTCCATCCAAAAACACTTTTTTAATTTTTTCATAATCGGATTCAAGAACAACAAAATCATCAAATTGATTCCTATCCATAAAAAATTCATACTCATAAGAACCAATCACATGAGTTTTAGGCTGGCAAATATTAATTTCCGGTATAATTTCATCAATACGGAAATTGTTTATCAAATTATTTATGAATGCCAATCCGCGTCCTTTACCTCCAAAAGTACCTCTTGCCAACCTAGAGACTACAGTTAAGTCATCCATTGAATTAATATTAAATGGCATAACTCTTCCCGAATATTTATGTACTCTGGAAGCATTTAGAATTTGAAGGATAACCTGTCGATGTTCTTCAGGCTCTTCATAATCACCAACATTTAATGGACGAATTTTAGAAGCAGCTTCAAGCTCACCTCTAGCCATTAACCACAAACTTAAGTGATCTTGCTTTGCATGGTAATTAATACTATTAATAGGAACCTCAAGAATTCCTCTTTCAAACTCTTTTAAATTGCGAGCACGAAAGATTTCGGTATTCATTTCATCACGGAATACAAAATCTCCAAATCCAAGATAATGAACAATAAAGTTCTGGAAGTCTAAAAGTAAAGTCTCCGAATTCTTATCTATATATGTTGAATTCAGATCATATGCTTTCTTCAAATTTGCACGATCAGAAGACTGTATTATTGTAGGTAGGTTATGTATATTTTTTTTAGCAAAAGCAACCAAGTCAAAACCAGCTTGCGGATCAATAACTCCATTACGTTTAAACTTAACATCAGATATTAGGCATAGCATATTGTCTCTATACTTATCTAAAATACGAATAGCCTCCTGATAATCTTCCGCAAGAATAATTTTCGGTCTGGCTTTCATTCGAAGAATCTTTAAGATTTGATCAGAATCAATATCTTCAAGAATCCTTCGAGTTTGATCCATAACAATCTTATAAAGAATAGGCAAATACTTAGAATAATATTCAGCAGAATCCTCCACCATAAGAATAACCCTTACATCGCCCTCTTGTGTATCATTTTCAATATTCTGAGCATCTTCCACCAGTTTTATCATGGCAAAAAAGATTTTGTAATCGCCTGTCCAAACAAAAATCCTGTCAGTTGGAAACATATTCAGGTCTTCCTTTTGGAAATGCGCCAAATCTCTTGAATCATTCAGTAAAAAGAAAATAGGTATATATGGATATTCCTTTCGGATTTTGTGTTTTAATTCTACAGGAGTTTCCTTATCTAAACCAACCATTATAATAATCATATCAAAATGACGAGAATCAAGTTGTTCAAAAGCTTCCTCGATATTAGATACTCCAGTAATCCTTGGTAATGAATTTAAATTATCAGAAGGAAAGCGCCCCATCATATGTTCCGAAAATCGACCTTCTTTTTCGATAACATAAGCATCATATAAACTAGAAATTAACAAAACTTCACGAACTTTAAAAGGCATCAAATCATGGAAAAGATCTCTTTCACGGGCGTGACGATTTAAAAAAGACTGCAATAATCTAGAATCTTTTTGTGGTAAATCGCGATCAACACTCTTTTTTACAGGAATTTTTATTCCTTGACGTCTCTTATTTCGATTAAGAAGCTCCCTTCCTTTTAAGCTATTTAGAAAGCCTGCAAGCATACTTGCTATATTGCTTACCAAGTATTTCTCTGTTCTTGAAAAAGGACCAATCCAATCATTAGGGAATTCCTTTTGATAAGAAATAATAACCTTTCCTTTTAATTGATCAATCGTAATAAACTCTTCTTCTAAACTCCAAGAACTATTTTTAAAATTTTCGGTAGTAAATTCTTGATCACCAAAGATGATTTTCGCTTCAGCATTTGCCATGTACTTCATCGCAGAAGGCAAAATTTGGCAAAGCTGAAACAAGCTGTCCTCTACAGTTTTTTCATGTTTAAGGATACAATTGGCCTTGTTTATAACAGTAAGTTCTTTGTGCAGGTCAATATTTTCTGATTTAATACGAGAATAGTCAGAAGGTGGAATTGTCATAAAAATAAGTATTAAAAAGAAAGCGAAACTATAAATACATTGCTATATCTATAAACATAAGAAAAATAAAAATAGTTTACAAATCATAAGCGAAATAGAGGTAAAAAGAAAGTAGACCAAGTAAACAATAGCTCACAATATAGACTAAATTAAATTAACAAATATACTTGTACCGTGTTGTCGGGAAAAATATATTTGCCGCGGGAAATTTATAATGTAGTAACAACACAAGTACTTGTAATGAAACAGAAAAACCCTTTAGCGGCAAGGCGATACGAAGCCATTATATTTTTGGTTTTGTTCTTTGGCTTTTTTGGCTATTTAGGGTCTGTTATGGGTATCACCAATCTGATGAAAACCATAATGGATACCGCATGGGATTTACTTATGAATACCGTTTTCTTTTTGATGGGTATTACTGTTCTTTCGGGAGCATTAGGTAAATTGATGATTGAATTTGGAGTAGTGCGTCTTTTAGAAATGTTACTTCAACCATTAATGCGTCCACTTTTTAACTTACCAGGGGTTGCTGCCTTGGCAGGTTTAATGACTTTTTTCTCTGATAATCCAGCTATTATTAGCTTGGCGAATGACAAGAACTTCAGTAAGTACTTTAAAAATTTCGAATTAGTATCTCTAACAAACTTTGGTACTGCTTTTGGAATGGGACTTGTTGTGCTAGCCTTTATGGCAGGTATTGGCTACTTCAATGCAGCATTAATGGGACTTGCTGGAGCTGTAGTTGGGGCTGTAGTTTCTACTCGAATTATGCAAAAGCTAACCAGGAATCATGTAGCTATGCGAATTGATAGAGATTTTAAAGGAAATGAAGAAGAAATAACTTACAAATCTGAAGGTGGTATTTTTATGCGTTTCTTAAATGCTATTCTTGATGGAGGAAAACAAGGGGTTAATCTAGGGTTGGCTATTATTCCAGGAGTACTGATTATTAGTACTTTTGTAATGCTACTAACTTTTGGGCCACAAGATCCTAGTATTGGATATCAAGGAATTGCAAAAGAAGGAGTTCCTGTTTTACCAAAACTTGCAGGTTATGTTTGGTGGATATTTGAATATTTATTTGGCTTTAAACATCCTGAATTAATTGCATTTCCAATTACTTCTCTGGGTTCTGTAGGTGCAGCACTATCTCTTATCAAAACATTTATGGCCGAAAATATTATTGGCGGTAATGAAATAGCTGTATTTACTGCTATGGGTATGTGTTGGAGTGGTTATTTAAGCACTCATACCGCAATGCTTGATTCATTAAATTACAGAGTACTAACGTCCAAAGCATTATTATCACATACTATAGGAGGTTTAGTTGCTGGCACATTTGCACATTATTTATTCGTTCTTATCGACTTTTTATCTAAATGATATATCAGTCTCTATTATATTATGCGAGTTTTGAGTTTTAGCAGAACTCAAAACTTGCTTTAGAATAACAAACCCCTATCCCCTAACAACTTAAGTCACAATATAATAAAATATAAATTATTCCTTTATTCTAGAAAGAAAATAGGACAATTACTTACCTTTGCATTGTAAATTAAAATTATCCAATTATGCATATTCAAGCAAAGAAAGTCCCAGGAATTCCAACAGAATCTAATACCGCATTCATTGTAAACTCACTCGATAATCTACCAAAAAACTTCCTTACTAACGATGAGTTAAACTGGGCAAAAGAAGAATACGAAAAAAGAAAAACAAGAAACTATACTTTCAACAGATTCTCTTACAGAATTTTTGTTTACGTTATTGATAATTCTGTAGAACATCACCTTACTATAGAAAAATCTCGTAAGGCTGGAGCTATATGGGTAAAAGAGTTAGCCAATTATCATGATGCCACTACCTATGTAACAGCCAATGTCGATTGTTCTGAAGAACTTATGGCTTTCTCTGAAGGAGTAATTCTGGCTAGTTATAAATTTACAGATTTCTTTACTAAAGCTGAAAAAAAAGAAAACTGCCTTTGTGAAATCTTTGTAAGCCATGAAAAGATATGCGAAAAAGACATAGACGAACTTAAAAATACCTGCGAAGCGAATTGTGTTGCCAGAACTTTGGTAAATCTTCCTGCTGCTGATTTAAGTGCAACAGATTTGGCCCAAGCTGCGGATAAATTAAGTAAGGAAACTCAAATCAAAACAACCATATTTGGAAAGAAAGAAATAGAAAACCTAAAAATGGGTGGACTGCTGGGTGTAAACAAAGGTAGTATCGATCCTCCTTCTTTTACAATTATGGAATACAAACCTGTTAGCCCAGTAAATAAAAAACCTATAATTTTTGTAGGAAAAGGTGTTGTTTACGATACCGGTGGACTTAATATTAAGACAGGTACTTTTATGGAAAACATGAAATCAGATATGGGAGGTGCTGCAGCAGCAATTTGTGCACTTTATGCTATCGCCAAAAATAAACTTCCAATTTATGCTATTTCATTGATTCCATCAACAGATAATCGACCTGGAGGTAATGCATATGCTTCAGGAGATGTTTTACATATGTATAATGGCAGCACTGTTGAAGTTATAAACACTGATGCAGAAGGTCGCTTAATCCTTGCTGATGCTCTGGCCTACGCAAAGCAATACGATCCAGAACTGGTAATAAGCCTTGCTACTTTAACAGGTTCTGCTATCAGAGCTGTAGGAAATATAGCCAGCGCGGCAATGACCGTTAAAGCTGATAAATATTACCCTCCATTAGAAGCAGCTGCATTTGATACTTTTGAACGTATTGTTCGTTTCCCAATGTGGGACGAATATGGTAAGGAACTTGAATCTGAAATTGCAGATATTAAAAACCTTGGAGGTCCTTACGCTGGTCAAATTCATGCAGCTAAATTCTTAGCTCACTTTACCGATTATCCATTTATTCACTTGGATATCGCAGGGCCATCTTTCACCGAAAAGCCAAAAGATTATTACTCAGCTGGTGGTACTGGTGTTGGTGTGCGATTGTTATACAATTTTGTAAATAAACTATATAACTTCTAATCTATTTGACCTTTAACAAAGATCAACTTAGATGTTAAAAGAATTATGAACTCGCAAAGTGAAGAAGCTAATTTCTTACCTTTGCGAGTTCAACGTTTCAAAGCAATATGATGAAAAACGATAAAGATAAAAAGATAAGAGTGGGTATAACCCATGGTGATTTTAATGGTATCAGCTACGAAATTATCTTAAAAACTATTGGTGACCCAAGAACCTTAGACCTCTACACCCCTGTGGTTTATGGATCATCAAAAGTAGCTTCATTCATCAGAAAGAAGTTCCAACTAGGCGATCTAAACCTAAATATAATCAAGGGTGGAGAGCAAATAAGTTCTAAAAGACCAAATCTAATCAATTGTTGTGAAGAACAAGATATAAAAATCGAATTAGGTACATCTTCAAAAGTTGCTGGTGACTTTGCTTTTCAAGCTCTTGAAAATTGTGTTAACGACCTAAAAGAAAAAACTATAGATGTTGTTGTTACTGCACCAATAAACAAGAAAAATATTCAATCGGAAGAGTTTACCTTTCCAGGTCATACTGAATACTTTGCAGAGAAATTCAATGCTAAAGAGCATATAATGCTTATGGTGCACCAGAATTTACGCGTAGGGGTAGTTACCGGACATATTCCTTTGAGTGAAGTACCAAAAACAATTACTCAAAGTACTATCATCCGCAAAATTAATCAAATGCACAGCTCTTTGTTGCGTGATTTTGGTATTGATAAACCTAAAATAGCTGTATTGGGCTTAAACCCTCATGCTGGTGATGATGGATTGTTGGGTGAAGAAGAACAAAACGTTATTATTCCAGCAATTCAAAAAGCACGTGAAAATGACCGTTTGATTTATGGACCTTTCCCTGCAGATGGTTTCTTTGGTGGTGGAGACTTCAAAAATTATGATGGTATAATAGCAATGTATCACGATCAGGGACTTATTCCTTTTAAAGCTATTGCCGCTGGAGCAGGTGTTAACTTCACAGCAGGATTACCTATTGTTCGAACTTCTCCTGCACATGGGACTGCTTACTCTATAGCAAATAAAAATATTGCTTCTACCGAATCTATACATGAAGCTATTTTTCTTGCTATTGATATTCATAACAACAGAATAGAATACGACGAAAGAAACAATAATCCTCTTCCTTTCATCTTATTGGAAGAAATGGCGAATGCTGACTTGAAAGATGAAGATATTCCCGATTTACCAGATGAAGATTTGCCACTAAATGCATTGTAATAAAACTATATGAAATCAGGTATTGAACTTTCTGTAAAAGATATTTGCCAAATAACTAAGGGCAATCTTATTTGTAGTGAAAAAGAAGAACTACTGATTCGTGATATTTTAGTTGATAGTCGTAAACTTATTCAAGCAGAAGGTACAGCATTTTTTGCATTGATAGGAAGTAGAAATGACGGGCATAAATACATTTCCGAACTTTATTCGAGAGGAGTAAGATGTTTCGTTATATCCAGAAACATTCCCAATTTCAAAGAAATGCCTAAAGCTCAATTTATTCATGTAAAGAATACATTGCAGGCTTTGCAAACTTTGTGCGCTTATCACCGTAAACAATTCGACTTTCCTATTATAGGAATCACCGGATCAAATGGTAAAACCATTATTAAAGAATGGCTTTACCAACTTTTACACAAAGATCATCATATTGTTAGAAGTCCTAAGAGTTATAATTCCCAAATTGGAGTACCTCTTAGCGTTTGGCAAATTAACAAAGAAAACACTTTAGGTATTTTCGAAGCAGGAATTTCTGAACCTGATGAAATGGACCGTTTGGAAGCAATTCTAAAACCCAATATTGGAATATTCACAAATATTGGACAGGCCCATGATAAAAACTTTATAAATACGGCTCAAAAGATTGGCGAAAAGCTAAAACTATTTCGCTCGGCAGAGATATTTATCTTCTGTTCTGATTACTCTGAGATTATGGCTAAAGTAATCGGAACAGAGATTTTTAAAAAAATGAAAGTGTTCTCATGGGGAAAAAAGGATAATGATGACTTAATTATTCTTTCTAAGTCCATAGAAAAAAACACTCTTGTTAAAGCAATATTTAAAGAAGAAACTGTTTCTATTGAAATCCCATTCACAGACGAAGCTAGTATAGAAAATGCAATTCACTGTTGGGCTTTAATGCTCTGCTTGGGTTACAAACATGAAATTATTCAAGAACGAATTTCAAGACTTAACCCCATTGCTATGCGCCTTGAGTTTAAGGAGGGAATAAATAACTGCTCAATTATCAACGATAGTTATAATTCCGACTTTAAAAGCTTGGCAATTGCACTTGACTTCATGAATCAACAGTCTAAGCATATTAAAAAGACTATAATACTATCTGATATACTCCAAAGTGGACTGAATGAAAATGATTTATATGAAGATGTTGCAAAACTTCTTGAAGCCAAAGGGATTCAAAAACTTATAGGTATAGGTCCGGCAATATCTCGTCAATGTAAACAATTTGAATGTGATAAATCATTTTTCAACACCACAGAAGAGTTTATTCAATCTTTTCCTGTATCTCAAATTCGTAATCAAACTATATTACTCAAAGGTGCACGTATATTCGAATTTGAACAAATCGACAAGTTCCTTCAAAAAAAGAGCCATGAAACAGTTCTGGAAATTCATTTAAATAATCTGGTTAATAATCTTAATACTTATAGGTCTATAATTAAACCTTCAACCAAAATTATGGCTATGGTTAAGGCTTTTAGTTATGGCTGTGGCAGCTTTGAAATTGCTAACATTCTTCAGTATCATAATATCGATTATTTAACTGTAGCCTACGTAGACGAAGGTGTTGATCTTCGTAAAGCAGGGATTTCTACTCCCATTATGGTAATGAATCCAGACCCTTTAGGCTTCGAGAACATTATTAAATATCAATTAGAACCAGAGATATATAACTTCCGAACACTTTCATTACTCGAAAAATCTATCGAACAAGCTAATTTGCCTAGCAATAAAGCTGTCAAAATTCATATAAAGATAGATACAGGAATGCACCGTCTAGGATTTCTTGCAGAAGAAGTTCCTGAACTAATAAAACGCTTGGAAAGAAATGATATGATCTATATCCAATCTATATTTTCTCACCTTGCAGCAAGCGAAGATAAAGAGATGGATAGTTTTACTTTTTCACAAATAAAAACATTTGAGACCATAACCAACAGTATACAAGATAGATTTAAACACCCTATTTTAAGACATATTCTTAATTCAGCAGGAATCAGCAGATTTCCAGGTTATCATTTTGATATGGTTCGATTGGGAGTTGGGCTTTATGGAATAGTTCCAGAAGAAGGCATTAAGGGAAAATTAAAAGCCATTAGCTGTTTAAAAACTACTATATCGCAAATAAAAGTTTTAAAAGCAGGCGAAACTGTTGGATACAATAGAAAAGGAAAAATAAACACAACTACTCCGATTGCAATTCTTCCTATAGGCTATGCCGACGGAATAAATCGCCAACTGGGAAATGGCAATTTTCATGTAAGCATTAATGGAATAAAAGCCCCTACGATTGGAAATATCTGTATGGATATGATGATGGTCGACCTTACAGGAATCGATGCAAAAGAAGGAGATAAAGTTAAGATATTTAATAAAGAAATATCGCTTGAGGAAATGGCAGAAAAACAAAACACTATTCCTTACGAAATTCTTACAGGAATATCCAGAAGGGTAAAGAGAGTTTATTTCTACGAATAATCATAACCTATTACCCGATGATGAAAATAATAAAAGGAGCTGTCCTCAACAGACAGCTCCTTTTATATATATAAATCAAATAATCTAAAAAACATCTTCTTCAACAGAAGAACTGACACCTTTATCTTTTTTAGTATCACCCTCATGACAATCAAAAGAATATCCAATTGCTGATGCAGGCTTTTCAAAATCATCTTGCGATAAATGCAAATTCTGATCAGCATAGGCCTTCTTCATATAGATTGCCCAAATAGGAAGGGCCATATTTGCACCTTGTCCATACTTAATTGTTCTAAAGTGCACACTTCTGTCTTCAGCACCAACCCAAACACCTGTAGTAAGATCAGGAGTCAATCCCATAAACCAACCATCAGATTGATTATTGGTAGTACCAGTCTTACCGGCAATTGGGTTTTTAAATCCATATTTATATTTCAATCGTACACCAGTACCTGATTCAACAACACCTTTCATCAATTCAAGCATTTTATAAGCAGTTAAATCGCTCATTGCTTCATTTCTACGAGGAGTAAATCTTTCCAGTATATTACCATTTCTGTCTTCAATGCGAGTAATAAATACAGGTTCAACATAAACCCCCTGATCTGAAAGAGTATTCAATCCGGCAACCATTTCTCTAAGTTTAATATCAGCAGCACCTAATGCTATAGATGGTACAGCCGGAATCTTAGATGAAACCCCCATTTTATGAGCTAACTTTACGAGAGCCTGAGGAGTAAATCGGTTAATTAAATATGCCGAAATCCAGTTATTTGAGTTTGCCAAGGCCCACTTTAAGGTAACCTCTTCTCCAATTCTTTTACTACTAGCATTTTCAGGTTCCCAAAAACCTCCTTCAGGTAGTTTTACACTATATGATATATTAGCCACTCTCGAACAGGGAGTCAATCCTCCATCTTGCATTGCCAATGAATAAAGGAAAGGCTTAAATGTCGAACCAACCTGGCGTGCTCCCTGCGATACTTGATCAAACTTAAAATATTTATAATCTATTCCTCCAACGTAAGCTTTAACATAACCTGTTTGCGGTTCCATAGACATTAATCCAGCACGAAGAAATGCTTTATAATATCGGATAGAATCCATTGGTGACATTATAGTATCAACAGAACCTTTATCATTCCATGCAAACACAGACATCTTTACAGGAGTATTGAATATTTTGGCAATAGAATCATTACTTAAGTTATATTTCTTCAGATTATAATATCTGGCAGAGCGTTTTACTGCCTGATTCATTATTCTTTGTATCTGTTTTTTTGCATTAGCTCGAGGGAAGACAAATGGAGCTGTTTTATATCCCTTCATATGTTTATCAAAAGTAGGCTGAAGATCTTTACCTAGATGTTCGGCAACTGCTTCTTCTGCATATTTCTGTAAACGAGAATCGATAGTTGTATAAATCCTCAACCCATCGCTATATAGATCATAAGGTTTACCATTAGGCTTCAAGTGAGTTTTGCACCATTTTTTCATAAAAGAGCGAACATACTCTCTGAAATAACGAGCACTACCACTATTATGATCCAACACACCGAACTGCGACATATCAATAGGTAATTGCTTTACACTATCACAAACCTGCTCAGGAATAAAATTATATTTTTCCATTTGATCCAAAACCAAATTACGACGATGCATTGCATTTTCAGGGTTTCGTATAGGATTATAACGTGTAGGAGCATTTACTACACCTGCCAACAAAGCAGCTTCCTGAAGAGCTAAAGAATCAGGTACTTTGTTGAAAAAAGTTTTTGATGCAGCTTTTACTCCAAAAGAATTATTACCAAATGGCACAGTATTTAAATACATAGCCATAATTTCTTCTTTCGAATAATTATGTTCCAATTTGGTTGCAGTTACCCATTCTTGAAGTTTACGCAAAACCAATCTGGGTTTACTGAGTCGTTCACCCCTAGGAAAAAGATTCTTTGCTAATTGTTGAGTAAGTGTACTTCCCCCACCTCTATTATTTCCTGTAAGCAATCCTTTTAATACACCGAAAAGTGCTACTTCATCAATACCTGAATGTTCATAAAAACGGGCATCTTCGATAGCAACAAGTGCATTTGTAAGATTTGGTGAAATCTCTCTAAACTCGACATTCGAGCGGTTCTCATAATAATATTTACCCAACAACTCCCTATCAAAAGAATAGAGTTCAGTAGCTTGTAAAGTTTTGGGATTCTCCAATTCTTCAAAACTTGGCATATCACCAAACCACTCCCTGGAGATACCTGTAAACAGGAGGAACACCAATACTAAACAGCCAAAGAAAACTCCCCAAATCCAAAATAAAACCTTTCGAAGAGGACTCTTTCCTTGAGCTTTTTTCCCTTTGTTTTCGACTTCTTTGTGATCTGTCATATAAATACTAGACTTTTATTTACTTTTAGCCACTTTAAGACCTATATCATTAATCCCAGCTAAGTTATCATCGCGCATTGCTTGAGTAAACTGAAAAGTATAGACCCCAGAATGCGGAAAACGAACTTTACTATTCAACAATATATCACTTTCTTTTACAGCACCAAAACCCGTGCCTAACCATCTACCTTTTAAATCGGCAAGAATAATTTCGATAGTATCCCTTTGAATCTTCTTTTCTGGACTTACAATATCCATAAAAAAATATATATTCTGATAAGAATAATTATTATCGTTTCTAAGGAACATATTTACTGAATAGAAAGATAATGTATCTTCTATAGGAATATCAAAACGTGCAATTTCGTCTTTATTCCATCCCTTAGGATTTACATGGATATTCTGATCGAATACAGTTTGATTCTGACAACTCCATACTATCCCAAGTATGGCTATCATCCATAAAATAAGTTTTCCTGCTTGACTTCTCATCGTTTATGATTTCTATAATTACGTTTTTTCCTTTCAGGTTTTGGTTTTTCAGGCAATGGATCACTCTGAAAATCAGTCTGAAAATCTATTTCATCCTTAGTAATAGAATAATCTTCTAATTTATCAATCAAGCGATCTCTCTTATTGCGATCAATTATTTTCTTGAGTTTACGCAAAGGAATAGGAATCATACGAGCAGGGTCATTTTCATAAGAGTACCAAAGTATCTCTTGAAATACATCTGTCTTTTGATGAATAGCTAATCCTTTTTTAGTTTTCAAAGGAATCTCAGTATTTGGGAATCTCTCTACGGCTTCTCTATATCCATCATACTCAAAATTCAGACAACACTTCAACTTTCCACATTGCCCTGCCAATTTTTGTGGATTAAGAGACAGCTGTTGTACGCGTGCAGTATTTGTAGTTACAGATCTGAAATTGGTCATCCATGTTGAACAACAAAGCTCCCGTCCACATGAACCAATACCTCCTAATTTACCAGCCTCTTGACGAACTCCAATTTGACGCATTTCAATACGTACACGAAATGCTTCAGCAAGTTTCTTAATTAAAACGCGAAAATCAACGCGATCTTCAGCTGTATAATAAAAAATAGCCTTGGTATTATCTCCCTGAAACTCAACGTCATTTATTTTCATTTCCAATTCAAGATTAGAGACAATCTCTCTTGACTTGGACATAGTATTATCTTCTTTCTCGATACCAACGAACCATTTTTCTATATCATTAGGCTTTGCTTTACGGTAGATCTTTCTGAACTCAGGTTTTTTTATCTGAGCACGTTTCTTTTCCACCTGCAATCTAACAGCATCACCTATCAAACATACAATACCAATGTCGTGTCCTGGAGTTGCTTCAACAGCTACAATATCTCCTTCATGTAACGAAAGGTCTTTGGAATAACTAAAAAATTCTTTCCTATTATTTTTAAACCGAACCTCAGCAAGTAAAAACTTTTCACCATTTCCAATATCAACAACATCACTAAGCCAGTTAAAAGAATCTAGCTTACAATTTTTATGTGAACAACAAGAACCCATAGCACCAGGGGCATCAGGAAGTTCAGTACAACCTCGGCTTGCCAGTTTTGCTTTTAGTTCTTCGTTTATATCTTGTTTATTAGTATTGTCTTTTTCCATATATCTAGTTTTCTAATATCTTCTCAAGAAAATAATTTCGGAAGATATTAAATAAAAGTGCCATTATTATGGCATCACAAAGTTAAAAATTTGCATGAAACCAAAATCTAAGCTCTGTCTTCTATCAAACCCATTCAGAGTCTTTAAGGCATCTCCACACAATCCGCCTACCCCTTGACTCTTAATAATTTAATAAAGTTAACGGACAAATCAGCCAAAAGAATATTGAGGTGAGCATTTCTTTCTATAAAATAAACTGATTTCTCTAGCTCTTCAATAATCTGTATTAAGTTATTTGGGTTAAAGAAAGGAGTAAATTTTTTAACAAAAGTCATTTCTTCTTCGCTTAAATGCAAAAGCTGTCCTTGTGCATAATTCATCAATAAACAGTTTCGAGCAGTTCGTATACCAAAAGACAAAAACTGCTTGATCTGCTCACGTCCTCGTTTCGCTATGTCATTGTTAAATGGAAACAATGTAGAGAAACGTCCCATATAACACAAACGCATCCAGTCGCGAAACAACTCAAAATAAACATTTTCAAGACTTTCTCTTTGACTAAGAGAAATTGCTCTATGCATATTTCCCTCAGAAATTGAAGACGCTAAACTTGCTCTTTCTTTCTCGACATGCATATTATTTGTCAAAAACGATTCAATTACTGTCCCCTCAAAAGGAGGAACCTGAATAATTTGAGACCGCGACAATATAGTATTAAGAATCTTATTTCGATCTTCTGCCAACAATAAAAAAAGCGTATTCTTTGGAGGTTCTTCTAAAACCTTTAATAGCTTAGGTGCAGCAGCATGAAATAATTGCTCTATACGGTAAATTATAACTATTTTAAACTTTCCTTCATAAGCTTTCAATCCTATTGCCTTAATAACCTCATTGCATTCTTCAGCATTAATAACTCCTTGCTTACTTCCTACTCCAATATAGTCGAGCCAAAAATCGAGTCCAATAAATCCTTTATAATCGCCGACAACAGTTCGCCACTCCTCCAAAAAATCGCGTGATAAAGGCTTTGATTTCACTTTTGAAGTTGTCGCTACAGGAAACACAAAATGTAAATCAGGATGAGCAAGTTTCATAAACTGTCGACAAGAAGGACAAAGCCCACAAGAATCGGTTTGTGATGGATTTACACAATTCAAGTATTGAGCAAAGGCTATTGCCAAATTTAATTTTCCTGCTCCCTCAGGCCCCAATAACAATTGAGTATGACTCACCCTACCCTCACGAGCATTGCGAATTAACTGCTCTTTTAAATTAGAATGACCTGGAATATCTTTAAATAGCATAAATACAAGACTTTGTTTTGACGGTTTCAAAGATAAAAATTAATCATGCTTAGACCAGAGAATGTACTTTATATTTATTCAAAAAATAAGAAAAGCAATTTATATTATTCATGAATAAGCTTAAAGGGTACATAAAACTTAAGAAAAAACGTTTTTACTCTTGACGCTATAATAAACACATAACAATAAAGCACAGAATATAGGCTTGGTAAAACTTTTTTAATCGAAGTAGATTGCTATTTTTGCACCTATTAACAAAATGGATATTATGAGGGCATTATTCAAAAAAGAAATTCTTAGCTTCTTCAATTCACTAATTGGGTATATAGTGATTGGAGTATTTCTATTAGTAAACAGTTTGTTTTTGTGGGTACTACCAACCGAGACCAATATCTTAAATTTCGGTTATGCAAATCTTGACAGTCTATTTTTAATTGGACCATTCGTATTTATGTTTTTGATACCTGCTATAACAATGCGTTCGTTTAGTGATGAAAAAAAAAGTGGCACAATAGAATTACTTGTTACTCGTCCCCTTTCAGACCTCCAAATTGTCTTTGGTAAATTTATGGCTGGATTAAGCTTAGTTATTTTTTCATTAATTCCTACATTGGTTTATTACTTCTCGGTTTATAAGTTAGGATTTCCTGAGGGAAACCTTGATTCAGGAGCTTGTTGGGGATCATATATAGGTCTGCTATTTCTGGGAGCAAGTTTTGTTGCAATCGGAATCTTCTGTTCATCGATTACAGACAATCAAATCATTTCATTTATCACTTCTTTCCTAATTTGCGGTTTCCTTTACCTTGGTTTTGAACTCATATATGGTATCGATTTATTTGGAAATTTCGATCTTTTCATAAAGCAATTAGGTATGAGCGCACATTATTCGTCTATAAGTAGAGGTGTAGTTGATTCGCGAGACTTGATTTACTTTTTAAGTATTATTTCCATTTTTTTAATGTTTACCAAATATTCAATTGCCAGTAGAAACTGGAAATAAAAGGGGGAAAGTTATGAGCAAAAAGAAAAATATTTATCCAAATAACAAAAAGAAAAGCATCCGTAAAGATAATAGGTTTCAGCTACTGGCGATCATCCTTATTGTAATCTTAATTAACTTTATTGGAAAGCATTTCTATACCCGTTTAGATTTAACTGCGGAGAAAAGATATTCTCTAGCACCAGAAAGTAAACAGATTTTAAGGAATGTAAAAGACATTGCTTTCTTTAAAGTATACTTAGAGGGAGAATTTCCTGCTGATTATAAAAGACTTCGTAATGCTACTAAGGAACTCCTTGATGAAATGAGGGCATACAACAGCAATATTCAATATGAATTTATTAACCCTAATGAACCCGAAAGCACAAAAGAGAGAAGCGATTTCCACAAGTTATTATTGAAAAAAGGAATAGCCCCGGCAAGTATAAGATATAAAAATAGCGATGGAGCTTATAGCCAAAAAGTAATTTTCCCTGGCTGTCTTTTTATTTATAAAGGAGAAGAAGAACCTCTTAGTTTATTACAGGATAGTAAAATTGAAGAAAACGAAGCTCATATATTAAATAACTCAATTCAAAATCTTGAATTTTTATTTATCTCTGCAATTAAAAGGCACAGCAGAGCAAGAAAACACACCATTGGCGTACTTCAAGGACATGGAGAAGTAAAGCCAAATGAAATGTTCTCGTTTTTAACTCGGGCACAAAGAGACTATAGTATTGAAAAAGCTGAGATAGGAGACGATATCAATGCTTTAAGTACTCGTTTTGGAACAGACAGCACAGGTTATGAAGCAAAAAATAAATTTGATGCTTTAATTATTCCTGGTCCAACCCAACCATTTACTAATAAAGAAAAATTTATTCTTGATCAGTATATTATGCATGGAGGTAAAGTTTTATGGTTGGTAGACCCTGTATATGCCAAAATGGACAGTATTCAAAATTCTGAAAATACGGTTGGTCTGCTAAACGATATCAACTTTAAGGATATGTTATTCAATTATGGGGTTCGCGTAAATGATGTATTATTAAAAGATTTAAGCTGTTTAAAAATACCATTAAATATTGGTAAAGTAGGTAACCGTCCTAATATTCAGTTTTTTCCTTGGCCATACTTTCCTTTGGTAAGTCCAGGCAGCAAACATCCTATAGTAAAAAATCTGGATTTAATCAGCACTCAATTTCCTGGAACACTAGACACTTTAGCAAATGACGATATAAAGAAAACCATACTTCTTAGTAGTTCTGAAAATGCAACAAGCGTTCAGGCTCCTGCAATAATTAGCCTTAGTGAAATTAGAGCAAACCTGGATAAACGAATATATCATGGAGGAAAAAAACCTGTAGCAGTATTATTAGAAGGGAAGTTCACTTCTGCATTCAAAAATAGAGTGCCTAGTAAATTAAAGAATGAATCAATTATTGATTTTGAAGATCATATTGATCACAACGCAATGATTGTAATCAGTAATTCTGCATTAATCAAAAATCAATTTACCCCAAAAGATGGTGTACCACTTCCTCTGGGTTACAACAGATACACAAGACAAACTTTTGGTAATGAATACTTTGCCCTTAACGTACTTAATTATCTAACTGATGGTGATGCTTTAATAAGTTTGCGCTCTAGGGAAGTTGAATTAAGGCCATTAGATGTTAAAAAAATAGAAAAGGATAGATTGTTCTGGCAGACTTTAAATACTGTAACACCGCTATTCTTACTTATTTTATTTGGGATTATTCACTTTATTATTCGAAAGAGAAAATACAACTAAATATCACTGAAGCACAAATTCGAGTATAATGAAGAAAAATAAATTTATACTAATCATATTACTGGTTTTAATTGCTGGGGCAATATACTTATGGTCTAAAAATTCTATGTCAAGCCTAGAAACCAAAAGTAGTGCATTTGCAGTAAGAGATACCGCTACCATCGTAAAGTTCTTTATGGCTAATAAAGATAATGAGAATATTACCATTAAAAGAATGGATAATGGAAGAGGCTGGGAAGCTAGTAGTGGTAACCAATCATATAAAGCCAATAATGCACTTATAAAAAATATACTAAAGACATGTAGGAGCATACGTGTTTTATATCCAGTTGCAAAGTCTGCTCAGGAAAAAATCCTTCGTGATTTAGCTACAAAAAGCACCAAAGTAGAAGTTTACACAAAAGATTATCTGATAAATATAGGCAACTTTAAACTATTTCAACGCGAAAAGAAAGCCAAATGCTTTTATGTTGGAGATGCCACTATGGATAGTCAAGGAACTTTTATGCTACTTGAAAACGGAAACTTTCCTTGTATAACACATATACCTTCGTTTAGAGGATATTTATCAACAAGATTTGATTGCGATATAAATAATTGGAGAGAATACTCCATCTTCAGAGAAGATATTAAGAATATTCAGAAAGTTAAATTGACTAGTCAATTATTTCCCGACAGGAATTACACAATTGAGAATATCGACAATAAATTATCTTTAAAATATCAAAACAAAGTATATGCTAATGCAGAAATTGATACTGTAATGATATCTAATTATCTGGCAAATTTTTCAGATGTAAGATTTGAATCTTTATTGGACGACAAGCTTGATAAAAAATTCATTGACTCTGTTGCCCAATCAACACCTATTTATAAGATAAATATCACCAGAAAAGATGGGAGTTCTAAAGAAGTAAACTTATTTGAAAAAAACCATATAGAACTCGACGATATTAAAACTGTACTTAAACCATCTGATTTCCCTCGTATGTATTCAATCAATAGCGATGACAATGATTTTGTATTGGTACAAGAGCTGTCTTTTGAAGATATTTTAACTCCTGCTGACAGGTTTCTGAAATAGAAAAATCTTAACAAAAATAAAAGGCTACCTTCAATTCCTTTTGGGTAGCCTTTTATATTTAAGTAAATATTGCAATTTAATATTTTTCACTTAATCTTTCAAGTGTCAATTGAATTAACTTCTCAACACTTTGCTTATAATTTGGATTAAACTTCTCGGTAACACGATTAGCTATTATGGCACACATAGTAAGCATATTATGCCCCATATGACCTCCTAGACCATATAAAGCAGAAGTTTCCATTTCAAAGTTAGAAACGCGGCATCCCTCAAAGTTAAACGACTCTATAAGTTCATTCATTTCAGGAGCTCTTAAAGGTACACGTAAACGCCTTCCCTGTGGTCCATAAAAACCTGGAGCAGTTGCTGTAATTCCTTTATACAAACCTTTACCTAAGGTTTCCAGTAATTCCTTTGAACCTTCTACAATGTAAGGAACAGGAAAATCTTTATGCCAATGGACATGATCCATAAATGCTTGGGTCATTTCATGATTCACCAAACCTTTCTTTACATCATAAAATTGAATTAGGCCATCTAAACCTAAACCAAATTCCGAGGCAACAAAAGAATCTTCTACAGGAATATCAGCTTGCAAAGCTCCTGAGGTTCCCAAACGGATAATATTCAATGATGTTAAATCATTTTTTATCTCACGAGATTCCAAATTAATATTAAACAGTGCATCAATCTCGTTAATTACAATATCAATATTATCGGTTCCCATACCCGTTGACATAACAGAAACTTCTGTATTTCCAATGCGACCTGTATGAGTTACTATTTCGCGATTACTAACTTCCAAATCAACAGAATCAAAATACTTTGAAACTACAGGTACACGATTAGGATCTCCTACAACAATAATATTTTTTGCTAACTGACCCGGATGAAGTTTTAAATGGTAAATACTTCCATCCGTATTCAAAACCAATTGAGAATCTGGTAATTTACTCATAATTATATTTTATTTTCAATATTCAAGTTCCTTATTCTCGCTCCTTGGCAAAAGGCATTATACAATAGTAAAATGGAAGGAACACCTTGTGCAGAATTATAATTTTTATGCTCAATAGAATAAAATCACTCCATTTCTATTCTGTAAAACACTAAACTTATCTTTCTATTTGACAATTAACGAAAAAACAAAAGCTTATTGTTTGAAATATTATATAAATCGAACTTTTTACTTTCCTTTGTTTTGTATTTGACTGGATATTCAAAATCCATTAAGAACTTAAGATATGAGAAAAGCAGAAATCATCGCGATAGGCGACGAATTATTAATAGGACAGGTAATTAATACCAACGCCAGTTGGATTGGTAATCTACTTACAGAAAACGGATTTGAAGTCTGCAAACAAATTTCCATCTCTGATAAAAAAGAAGAAATTGTAAAAACACTAAAGCAAGCTCAAAAGGATGCTGATATAATCATACTTACCGGAGGATTAGGACCAACAAAAGATGATATTACTAAAGCAACTTTGTGTGAATACTTCGATTCAAAACTTATTTTGAATCAAGACGCACTCGACAATATTTATCGAATATTTAATGCAAGAAATTATAAAATAACTCCTCTTAACAGAAAACAGGCCGAAATACCCGACAAATGTATCTGCTTACCTAATATTTATGGTACTGCTCCCGGAATGCTATTTAAAACTAAAGGCAAAATAATAATAAGCCTCCCTGGAGTTCCAATGGAAATGAAACATCTAATGAAAGAAGAAGTTCTTCCCATATTAAAAGAAAACTTTGAAAGAGGCTGCATTCTCCGAAAAACAATTATGACACATGGCATAGGAGAGTCTTTTCTTGCAGATAAAATTAATGACTGGGAAGAAAACCTACCAAAAGAACTAAGCTTGGCTTATTTGCCTCAACCAGGAATAGTTCGCCTTAGAATAACAGCAAAAGGAGAAGACAAAGAAAATTTAAACTTCTTGCTTAGCAAAAGTATAAATGAACTTTTCCCTTTAATTAAAGATTATTTCTTTGGTTTTGATGATCAAAAAATTGAAGATATCCTATTTCAAAAACTTAAAGAAAATAATATAAAAATATCGGTTGCAGAAAGCTGCACTGGTGGTTATATATCAAATCTTATAACACTTATTCCAGGAGCAAGTGAGGTTTATAATGGGGGAATTACTACCTACTCAAACCAAGCGAAAATTAACTTGCTTGATGTTCCAGAAAAGCACATTATAGAATTTGGAGCTGTAAGTAAAGAAGTGGCAATAGCAATGGCAAAAAATTGTAGAATCAAATTTAATAGTGATATAGCTATTTCAACAACTGGTATTGCCGGACCAGATGGAGGCACCAAAGAAAAACCTGTTGGGACTGTTTGGATAGGTATTTCCTGCCAAGAGAAAACCGAAGCCTTCTTATTTACATTTGGAGAAATTAGAGAAACTAATATTCGAAAAACAGCTTTAAAAGCATTAGATTTAGCACTTAAGAAAATAAAAAATTCATCAAATTCAATCTAATGTGCAATAAACGCGTTGCAATAATAGTTCAAAGCCCTTAAAAGGCTGTAATAATCTGAAATTCAAAAAAAATGTTATTGCTTCCTTGATTTATTAAAAAATAATACCTTATTTTGCAACCCGTTTTTAGAAAGCAATCTTTTAAAAAAAATATTGAGCGATGTCAAGAATTTGTGAAATTACCGGCAAGAAAGTGATTACAGGAAATCACGTTTCGCACTCTAATATTAAGACCAGAAGAAAATTTTATCCAAACCTTCACACAAAGAAATTCTTTGTACCAGAAAATGAAGAATGGGTAACTCTTAAAGTTTCTGCTAAAGGTCTTAAGATTATTGATAAAAAGGGCGTATATGCCGCTATGAAGGATGCGAAAGAAAAAGGTTTTCTTAAGTAAAAAAAAGACTTTTATTTTTCTTTATTAAACTGCTGATTTTACAATAAAGTCAGCAGTTTTTTTTATATAAAAGCTTTTGTTACAAATTTATGATTTCAATAAAAAAGTTAACTTTGAAAACTTAGAAAAAACTCATATCTATATTTTAATTCTTTTTTAAATGGGCTTTGACAAAAAAATTCTACTGTTTCTTATATTCACATTCTCTTACTTATTCTCTTTTGCTCAAGAAAGTGCCGTGCTATATGGTAAAGTTAGTGATGAAAATGGAGATCCATTATTACTTGCAACCATTGCAGCACTTAATAATACAGAAATTGGCACTTCGTCAGATTCTGAAGGAAACTATGAACTTAAAATAAAAGCAAACACCAAATACGATATTCAAATTAGATACATAGGCTACAAGCCACAAAGTTTCCGAATATCTCTTAAGCCAAATACAAGACGAGAATTAAACATTAAATTAGAATCTGATTTAAAAAACCTCCCCTCAATTGAAATCACCGACAGTGAAGGCAAAAGAAACAATATTACACGTATAAATCCCAAAACAATAACAGATATTCCAACCATTTCGGGTGGAATCGAAGACATTTTACCTTCTTTAGGAGGAGTAAGTAAAAACAACGAACTAAGCAGTCAATACAACGTTCGTGGAGGAAATTACGACGAAAATTTAATTTATGTCAACGATTTTGAAATATACCGTCCTCAATTAGTACGATCTTCACAACAAGAAGGACTTAGTTTTATCAATTCAGATCTGGTTAGGTCCATAGAATTTTCTGCAGGTGGTTTTCCTGCAAAGTTCGGAGATAAACTTAGCTCTGTTCTGGATATTCAATATAAAAAACCCATAAAATTTGGTGGATCAGTTATACTAGGTATACTCGGTCAAAGTGCACATGTGGAAGGAACTGCAGCTAAAAAGAAAATTCAATTTATTGGAGGGTTTAGAAGAAAATCGTTTTCTAAACTATTAAACACTCTAGACACTAAAGGCCAATACGACCCCGAATTTATAGACTTCCAGGGATTCATTAATTATGATATTAATCCAAAATGGCAAATGTCTGTATTAGGATATTTTGGCAATAACACCTATAAATTCATACCAGAAAACAGAAGTACAAAATTTGGAACAACCAACGAAGCATATCAGTTTAATGTTTTTTATGAAGGTAATGAATTAGATAAATACAAAACTCTTTTTGGAGGATGGTCTACAAGTTTTAAGCCCAATAAAAACTTAGATCTAAAACTGATTCTATCAGGCTACCAATCAACAGAATCTGAAAGCTTTGATATCCTTGGCCAATATTATCTCGGAGAATTGGAAAAAAACATGGGTGACGAAAACTTTGGTAAAGCCAAAGAACTCTTTGGTATTGGAGGAGAGTTAAAGCACGCCAGAAATCGCTTATTTGTAGATGTATTTAATATTCAACATAAAGGAAGTTACAAATATAATAACCATAAAATTCAGTGGGGAATTAAATACCAATATGAATCCATCTCTGACAGGATTGGCGAATATAATATGATTGACTCTTCAAATTATTCGATTCCAAGTAATTCTATCGATTTGATAAACCCGATTACACTCCATCCCAAACTATATTTATACAGAAGCCTGCATTCCAGAATCAATTTAAATTCCAATAGAATTACTGCTTTTGCACAAAACACTTTAGAATTTGAAGACGATAAAGGAAGTAAATATCAAGTTAATTTTGGTCTAAGAGGTGGATATTGGGATGTAAATAAAGAATTTTTCATTACTCCTAGAGCAAACTTCAGCTATAAACCTAATTGGGAAAGAAATGTAAAATTTAATTTTGCTGCAGGTTTATATTATCAGCCTCCATTTTATAAAGAATTACGTAATATGGAGGGGATTATAAATAAAGATGTAAAAGCACAAAAATCATGGCAATTATCTACAGGAGTAGAATATAACTTCCAAATGTTTAACAGACCATTTAAAATGGTTGGAGAAGCTTATTATAAAGGCTTATGGGATATTAACCCTTATTCTATCGAAAACGTACAGATACGCTACTTTGGTAATAATAATGGCAAAGGCTTTGCAAAAGGGATTGATTTTAGAATTAATGGAGAATTTGTCTCAGGATTAGAATCATATGTTAGTGTTTCCCTATTAGATACAAAAGAAGAAATAAAAGATTCGGACTACTACGAATACTTCGATGATTTTGGAAATATCGTGCATAGAGGAAATGGTTTCAGCGGAAAAGCATTTGATAGTTTATTGGTTCATCCAGGGTATTTAAGACGTCCTTCTGATCAGCTAATTACAGCATCCTTCTTTTTCCAAGATAACCTCCCTATAAATCCAACTTATAAAGTGCACCTTAAACTAGTTTTTGGTAGCAGACTACCTACAGATGTTCCAAATGTACCAAGAGCAGCTAGTGATGCTGCAGGTTATACAATACCTCCATATAGAAGAATTGATATCGGGTTTTCAAAAATAATTATTGGAGAACAGAAAAAACACAAATCAGTGCTAAGACATATTAAATCGATGTCATTAAACTTTGAGGTTTTTAATCTCTTTAATATCGTAAATGTGGTGAGCTATGATTGGGTTAGAAGTGTTGATGGGAGAATTTATGGAATCCCTAATTACCTTACTGGCCGACAATTTAATTTAAGATTGATTACTCGTTTCTAAAGAAACAATAAAAATATAAAGCCAGTGAAATTGAGTTATTTTTTCACTGGCTTTCTTGTGCAATTGCTTAAAAACTAAGTTGACTATAAAAACAAATATTTGGATTATCTACTGAATTCATTATTAATCCATCACAATAGGTTGTGTGTAAAAAACAAAAAGGAGTTAGAACCTATATGAAACCCCCAAATTCAATCCTGACCAAATTGAAACTAGAGTGTTTTTACTTTCATGCTTATAAATAGAGTATGGAATATTTATTGTTCCTAAACGACCATCCACTTTTTCTTTAGATACATATACATTTAATGTTGGTCCAGCAAACAAGCTAAAGCCTTTATTTAAACGATATTTATAATTTATATTAAACTTATTCAATAGATTTAGCTCACCTTCAAAATTGCCATCATATATTATTTGATTTGCAGTTCCAAAAATATCCAAAGAATGTTTTTCGGCTAATTTAATATTACCTCCAAATCCAAATCCCGTACTATGTACAAATTTTCCATTGTAAGCTCCAAAACTAGCAGTAAATACAGAATAGAATCTCTCAACTCCCATCTTAAAAGATATATTCGAATAAAGAGCTTCAGATCCGCTAACTTCTAATTCATATAATCCTCCTTTTACTACATTTATTAATCCTACTGGAGTAACACCCTCTCCCTTAGGAGCAATATTTACAATACCAATTTGGGCGCCCTTTGTTTTATTTCCAAAATTCACAACCCCCATTTGAACACCTTTTACTTTCTGTGCTAAATTGACCACTCCCAGTTGAAATCCATCAACTTCTTTTACCATATTGACAGTTCCTAACTGCATTCCTTTCACATAATTTCCAATATTCACGGTAGACAATTGAAACCCATCAAGAGTATCCTTAGTAAAGTTTACACTCGAAGATAAAACAAACCCTTTTGCTTTTCCTAAAATTATATTCCCAGTTCCACCGATAATAAAACCTTCAGCTTTTTTTTGATTGACATTTAAAACTCCAGCGAATTGCATTCCTTTAACATCTCCAGTATTATAATTGCCTATAGAACCAAATTCAATTCCATCAAAACCTCCGTTTATACCAAAAAGAATATTTACAGATACTTTATTTCTATAATTCATCGAATTAATTCCATGAATACCCACTGGATAAGCAAAAGTTATTTGCAAATGACCTTCCTTTTTATCTTCCTTTATATTTTCTTGCTTATCTTGGTTTTGACTAAAAGAAGAAAACACAATAAACATAAATGCGAGTAATAGGGCTAATTTTTTCATCTTTATTTTAATAAATTTTTTGTTTGCGTTTTGAAGTATGATACCTCAGAGATAAAATACCCCTACTCTATTCTAATAATTGTTACCACTCTTACCCTTAATCACCATCACTCTTACTCTTAACTGGATAAAAACCTCCTAGGTTTTGGATAAAAACCTCCTAGATTTTGGATGAAAACCTCCTAGATTTTGGATGAAAACCTCCTAGGTTTTGAATGAATACCTCCTAGGTTTTGAATGAATACCTCCCAGGTTTTGAATGAATACCTCCCAGGTTATAATACAATCATTACTATCTTAACTAATTATAGTCATTACCTAC
>JBGRQE010000048.1:0-26894 GCA_041725955.1 Bacteroidales bacterium | reverse complement strand
ATCAATCTTTTTATTTATAATTGTATTATCCATTTCCAAAACCACATAATCGCCAGAAACTTCAAACATCTTTATTTTTTCAACATCCATGCTTTGTTTATTTAAAAATAACTCAAAGCTTTTATAAAACTCTTTAATCTTCTTTGCAGTAGGAAAGGCTTTTAGTTTATAGAATTCTTTATTCTCAAGCACCTCAACATCCATATTCTCTTGATGTAGCATTTTCCCCTTGACAATATCCATCATTATGCCATTAATCTGCTGAAACAACTTATTATTTGCATTAATTCTCTGATCTTTGCGACCATCCTCCTGAATTAAAATTTGTTTGCCATCTAAAAGGAAAGTCATCTTTTGAGGTTGTTGAAAATCCATACATAAATGATTTTCTTTTTCATAATAAAACTTCCCTTTCATAGTAATAGGCTTTTTCATAAAGCTCAAATACTTGTTTTGAGTCATGCTAGCCTGCAATGAGTTTAATTTTTGGGCATAAGCCGTATATCCTTCTTCAAATGATTTTAAATCAACAACAGGTGAATATTCACTTTTCTGAGCCCATAGAGATGAAGAAACACTTATGCAGAAAATAATATATAATATCTTTCTCATAATTTATAAGTTTGGAATAACGCACTTGATTTTGTTTTTTACAGTATATTCAAACAGACCTTCCAGAATATCGATAGTCTGAGGAAGCTGATCGTGCAAAAGGAGTATATACCCAGGTCTCCATTTTTTTTGAATACGACGAATTACTGCAGAATTGTCTTTACTTAGTGTATCCAAGCTTCTAATGCTCCAGCCCATAGAAACAAGCCTCTTTTGCTTAACTACATAAGCATTTATGGGTTGAGTTACTCCAAAAGGAAAACGGAAATATTTGCACTCTATTCCTGTAACTCTATAAATTATTTCGTTTGTTTTTTCTATTTCATTCTGATAACCAGCACTTCCACAAAACAAACTCTTTACTTTATGGGAATAGGTATGATTCCCTATTAGATGTCCCTCCTGAGCAATTCGTTTAGCAATTTCAGGGTATTTTTCAACCTGCTTTCCTGTAAGAAAAAAGCATGCCTTAGCATTATTTTTCTTCAGTGCATCTAACACTTTAATGGTGTTGGGAAAAGGGCCATCATCAAAACTAATTACGATTTCTCTTTTTAAACCTGAAAGCTTACAAACACTTCGTATAAATGGGGAATAGCGAATAGAAAAAATGCCAAAGATTATCCATATCAGCACAAACCCAAATATCAGTGCTCCTATCCATATAGAAAGATATAAGGTGGCGAGAAACAAAATACTCAGCAAAATAATTCCAAGTTGTTGAAAAATCATTCTACTCATATATTTCTGCCTTTTCTTACCACAATGATACTGGATAAATTACCGAACGATTTGTGGTAAATAATCACATTACAAACTCCTTGTTGTTGCTTAAATAATTCCAATGCTTTTGTTAATCCATAACCTCCACTGGAAGGAAAAAAATGACATTCTTCAGAAACTTTGATCACATTCACACCCAAATCGCTTACATCCTCTTGTTTAATAGCAGTATTGTTTTGAATTATAGTATCAATATTATATTTCTGAATTAATGTTTTAAGATTTTCCTTTTCTTCTATAAAACTACAAGCGTATATTTTATTATAACAAATTTCGGCAAGAGCATTATTTGATTCTCCCTTAGCCAGAATAAAAGAGAAACATCCTTCACCAAGAGAATTAGGAAGAGAGAATTTTTTATCTAATTCAGATTTTAATTGCTTTAGTTCTGGTGTTAACTCATCAATCGCAAAGAGCAAAGCATATTGCTCATCTTCATCTTCCAAAGCAAAAATAGCATCCTCTAAAGCCAACTCAAAAGCCAGCGAATCGTGAGTGATTACATTATTATAAGCATGATTCTTTAGATATAAAGCAATAGCTCCAGAAACAGTATTATGGGTAGACTGCATAAATGGTGCAGGAGGCAATAGGTCTTCTTTATCCGAAGTGTATAGCTTACTTAAGAACTGGTAGGTTTGATCAATACATCCAAATCCTGTTCCTGAAACAATAATACCTGGTTCTGAAATCTGAGCCTGATCTATTGTTTCCAGACAAGAAAACAAACCTAACTTCACGATTCTACTCATTCTACGCATAGCCCTTAGAGGTATACGCTCGGCAAAAGCAGGATCTTGAATAGATTCTTCTCTCTGTTTAGAGTAATAAGCACTACTTGATAAAACTGAATAGATAGCCATAATCAAATCTTATTGGTAATTAAACTTTCTTAAAAATTAGGCTGCTGCAAAACCCTCCAAAACCAAATGAATTACTCATACAGCAATCTATTTTCTGTTGAATTGGATCCATGAAAGATTTTACTTTTAGTCCATCAATTTTATTCTTCCATCTCAAAGTTGGGAAAGCACATTGTTTTGTTAAAGACAAACATGAAAAAACAGCTTCTATAGCCCCACTCGCTCCCAAAGTATGTCCGGTATAAGATTTTGTAGAACTGACTAATGGCAAATCATCTTGAAAAACCTCTTCTATAGCTTTCCCTTCAGTTAAGTCGTTATTTGAAGTTCCGGTTCCATGTAGATTTATATAAGAAACCTGATTAGGGGAAATATTTGCTCTATCCATAGCTTTTTGCATTGCCAGTTGCGCCCCTTTACCCTCTGGTGAACTTGCTGTAGCATGAAAAGCATCATTGGCATTTCCATAGCCTGCAAACTCACATAAAATGGGAAGATTCATCTCTACAGCTTTCTTTTCGCTACATAGCAATAGGTAGGCTGCTCCTTCACCAAGATTCAATCCCTTACGAGCATCATCGAAAGGATGGCAAGGTTCATCATCATAAATCATAAGGGAATGAAACCCATTGATTGTAAATTCAGAAAGAGCATCACTCCCTCCCACCAAGGCAAAATCGATATCATTATTCCGAAGTTTCCTACTTCCAGATATAATACTATTTGCAGAAGAAGAACATGCTGTATTATAACTCACATGATAATCCATCTTAGGCAAATAGTCTTGCATATCGTTTGAGGAAGCTCCACAAGTATGATGATTTAAGAAATGAAGCTCCTCCAAAGATTTATTAGGTATGTAGTGGCTAAAAAATTGCTCACTTAAATCAAGTCCTCCAACGGTAGTACCTGAGAAAAACCCCATACTGTACTGGCTCTTATCTACAGATAATAAAGGCAATAAAGCTTCCTTTGCAGCCATTATTCCAAGAATAGAAGTACGGGGAATTGTTTTTGATACATTGATAAAAGTGCACAACTCATTATTAGAATATGGAACTCTTCCAGAAAATATCTTACTCCCATTTCTTGGATTGATTGAGGGAGTAATACCCGATTGTTTAGACATCAGGCTTTTATAATTCTGTTGAACCCCTAATCCTAAAGAGCTAACAATACCAATTCCTACCACTACAACTTTCATTATCTAGCTGTTTTTGGATATAAAATCACTTAGAGAATTTATGCTTTGAAAAATCTCACGTCCCTGTTCAGGATTAGATATTTTTATGTTATAATCTTGTTGCAAAAGAACAATAAGCTCTAAAGCATCTATAGAGTCTAGTCCTAAACCTTCTCCAAATAGAGGCATATCATCGCTAAAGTCTGCAATATTAATATCCTGCAAGTTTAATTGCTCAATAATCTTCTCTTTCAATTCCTGTTTTAACTCGCTCATATTTTATTGTTTTAATATTTTATTTAGGTTTTCCTCTGTAAAATCAGGATATTCACCATTGCCATCTTCAATGATAAATAGCACTGCTTTATAATCGTCTTGAAAATAATCTACCCAACCCGTAATGATTACTTTAGATAATTCCTGATCAAATAAAGTTGAACACTGCTCATATATAAGTTTAAGATCGATTTTCTGGGAAAGGAAAAAATGATTCTCTCCTTTAATACAATTCTTTATACAAATCTCGGCCATAGAAACATTAGGCAATGTATATACGAATAAAGAAGGGCTAGCAATTTTTTTTACTGAATCCCAATATTTTAAATCCGTATCCAAACTCGATGAGTTATTACTAAATACAATTCCTATATCATAGGGATCGTATTCTTCACTTATCTTTCGATTATCTAAAAGCAGCTCTGTACCAACAAAGCCTAATACCGACATAGGATCCATTCTTCCTAAACGTGAATTTTTAATCTCGTTTTCATGAATCAGGGTATCAATATTTTCTTTAAATGTATTTCCAGAGGCAAAATCCTGAAAGCCATTATTTCTTTTTATCCCTTTGGAATCAATAATGCAATATGAAGTAATCTTTCTAGCCATTGTTTTTCTTCTTACATCGCAACAATGTATGTGATATTCCAATATGGTCAAATACTTCCTCTACATACAATCCGGCTTTTTCCAAAAGCTCTTTAAAGACAGTATATGAATAAAACTGACTATTGCCATTGGCCATACTGGTAAAGTATAAAGACCCCATAATTAATGAGAAACGTGAAGCTTCAAATTTTTGACGATCCCAAAATAGTTCCATAATAATTACTTCAGAATTATCGTCCATGGCCTCAACACATTTTTGAAGAATACTTACTATCTGATCTTCAGAGAAGCAATCCAAAAACTGACTCATCCAGATTATATCATAGGCTTCAGGGAATTTTGTTTCTGCTTTAAGGACATCTCTTTCATAGAAATTCATTCTGTGAGATAGGCCTTTATCGCTAGCATTATTTTTGGCTACATCCAACTGCCCTTTTAGGTCTACAATGCCTAATTCAACATTTGGATTATAATCTAAGCATCTAAAAGAAAACTTGCCGGTATTTCCTCCTATATCAAGAATCTTCTTCGGATTATTTTGGAATACCTTTGGAAGAATCTCGGAATAAGAAGTATCAGAATAAAAATGGTCGAAATCAAACCAACTTTTTTGAACAGGCTCATCTAATTTTGATAGTCCTTCATATATAGTTGGAAAATCACCAAATACCTTCAAGCCTTCAGGTTTTCCTTCTAGTAATGCTTTCTCAAGATCAAACAGTCCTTTATAACAAACGTCATGAATAAACTCTGTATTTACCTGAGTCATTCGGTCGTTAAGAAAAAAGCATGCTGTTTTTGTAAGCGTATACTTATCTTCTTCAAGACTTAGAAGCTCTATAGCCAGTCCTGCTTCACAAAGAACACGAACTGCATATTGGCTTAAGTTTGTTTGATCTTTAATTTCCTCCAGGCTAAGACCTTCTTTTTTACTTTCTCCTATTGCATTTAGTATTCCTAGATTACTCAATGCTCGTGAGGCTTGAAAAACGACAGGAGCAAAAGCAATCCAATTGGCTTTTGAAATTGCTTCGAGTGCAGATATTTTTTTTTCTTTAAAATCCATTCTAGTATTTTTTGAATAACACAGCCGCATTGCAGCCACCAAAACCCGACATAGTTTTTAATGCATACTTTAGGGCTTTGTGTTCTACTTTCTTTTGAATAGTTAGTGGTTCTGAGGTGCCCTGTTCTTGGTAATTAACACTTGGAATTAATGTGTTGTCAAGCATCATTTTATAAAGAATGATACCTTCTAAAATCCCTGCAGCTCCTAGGCAATGCCCAAAATATGGCTTTAAACTATGAATTGGAGTATTGCTTAATTCTGCTACTTTCATAGCTTTTGCTTCCATTTCGTCATTGTATAATGTTCCGGTTCCATGACCCGATACAAAATCAATATCTGAAGATGTTATTTTACTTCTGTGCAAACAAAATGCTATTGCCTTTGCCAATTCATTCCCCGTTCTTGAGGGTGCAGATATATGATTTGCGTCGTTAGTTATTTTCCCTTCCAGAATATGAATTCCTGATTTATCATCTTCTCCAAGTGATAATAACATAGCTGCTCCGGCTTCTCCTATATTTATTCCTCTTCGGTCTTTGTCAAAAGGGCGACAAGGATGTTCACTCAGAGCCATCAAACTGTGAAAACCAGAAACAACAAATGCATTAACAGTATCTGCACCTAAAACCAAAGCGTATTTAGTATTTCCTTGACGCAACTTTCGTAAAGCAAGACTAATTGCCGATAAACCAGAAATACATGCACTCGAAACAACCAAAGGCTTTGTCTGAATTTTTAAAGACTGACAAACCTTTTGCACAGAATCAAAAATCTTAAGATTATCAATACCTACATTCTCTACCTGGTCGATATTTCCCTTGGTAGTAGCAACAATTACTTGTAAGGATTTTAGATCGCAATCCCTTAAACTGCGGTCAATGATCTCTTTGGCGGTAGTATATAAAAGAGATTCAAATGGATGAAATTCAGGTTTGGAAAGCTGCTTAAGCTTCTTTGCTTGTTCTTTATTAAAGAAAGATAAGCTTACAGGATGGTTTAGATAATCTGCAGTAAAATACTGAACAGAACTCTTATTTTCTTTAAGGTTATCAAAAACCTGGTTTATGGTATCTCCTAGTGGAGTATATAAACTGACATCAATTATTTTTGCACTTTTCATTTGATCAGCCCCCATTTTTTCTTCCAGTTGGTATAAAAGTCGGGAAGAGTCAAACATAAGTCTTCAGAATCGCGATCTATAAATATCTGAGTAGAACTCCCTTCCGCAATCAAATCATTGGTTTTAGGATCTCGTATTTCAAATCTAAATATGATTTTCGCTGCCAAAGAATCTTGAAATATTGCTTTTACAAGGATTTCATCACCATACTTCACTATCTTTTTGAAGTTTGCCTGAACATCTATTAGAGGAATAGCATAACCCTGCTCATATACCTGAAGATATCCCAATCCGAATTTTCTTCCGAAAGCCTCACGGGCATCTTCAAAATACTTCAGATAATTTCCATGCCAAACAATCCCTAAAGAATCAACTTCGCTGAAACGAACCCTTACATTAACCGATTCTTCTAATTTGGGCCCATCCAAAATGAGGCTATGTCTCTTCATTACTTAATCCTTGAATATTAATTTTAATTTTCGGGTTGAAGAAAAATCTTCATTTCCCCTGTAGCAATACATTCTTCACCAATAGAAACTGTTGCTTTAATTATACTTACATCAAAAACCTGAGCAGTAATTTGAATGCAAGTGCATATATTTTCTTTTACTTTGGGGAGTCTAAAGAAATTCACCTTTTTTATCTGCCCAATAAAGCCTTTTTGTACAGGCTTTTTTTCTTGTGCACATAAATAACCTGTTCCTGCTGCTGCAGTTTGAGCAATATGCTCAAGAATTCCTGCTTCAGAAAATGTTTGGTTTTCTACAAACAGATTACTCTCTTGAATTTGTAGGCCTCCAATAAACTCATCGGGTTTAGCACTATGCAAAGAATCTATCATTACAATAGGTGGCCGTTGAGGTATATATTTCAGTAGTTCTTGATTTCGACAAATCATTAGTTTTTCTCCCAAAAGTTGTAATAATTAAACCATTGTAAAGGATACTTACGAACCATATCCTCCAAAGATTTACTGTAGTCTGCTACAATCTGCTTTAAGTTTCTATCTGAAGAATACTCTTTTAAAGGAGTAGCAAATAAATGATATTTGCGAAACCCTTCTCTGAAAGTATAGGTAAAGGTTACTGGAACTTTTGTTCGTTGAACCAACCTAAAAACTCCTTCGGGAAAAAAGGCTTCTTCTTCAAAAAAATCTTGTGAGATAGTCTGACTGCCGGGCATATATCGATCTGCCAACACACAAATCAAATGATTGTTCCCCAATACCTCAGCAATCTTGAATATATGCGACATATCATTCTTTATCGCAATAAATTCTATACTATTCTTCTCACATACCTTTCCAAGGTATTTTTTTATAGCTTCTTTCTCTTCATCATAAATCAGGGCGTAGATCTTTGTGTTTTCTGATACTCTTTTTAATAGAAATCCCGCAAGATTCCAGTTCCCCATATGAGCACCAATAAGAAAACCACCCTGCTTTCTGTCAATCATTTCTTTTAAGTGGTCTTCTCCCTCAAAGGTATAATCCACCTTCTTCATATTTCCACTCATTACGGCAATTCTATCGATCATCGATTTGCCAAGAACAATGAAGTTCTTATATGTAGAAAGAACTCTTTTAGATTTTGAGAAGCCCAATTTGCTATAGAAAGAATATAAGTGTCTTCTTTGAGACCTTAAAGACAGGAAGAAGAAGAAAGAAACAAAATACAGCAGGAAGTAGGCAAGTCTGGGACCTCCAACCCGAAGTAGACTTACAAAGCACTGATATCCCAGTGCATTACCCTTTGACTTGCCATCCCATTTTTTCATTATTGCTTTTCTCTGTATTTGGTTTCGATGTAATTATACAGATCTTCGAACTTGGCAATATCCTGAAAATCGCCTGGTTGCACTTTAAATCCGAAATTTGATTCAATTACTACTACAAGATCAACATAATCTAAACTATCTAAATCTAAGGTTTCCCTTAAATTTGCTTCTGCAGTAATCAAACTCTTGTCCACTTCAAAGTCTTCAGCAAGAAATTCATTTACTCGCTCAATAATTTCAATTCTATCCATATCTATATATTATTATTCATTCCACTTTTTCACTATTAGAGAGGAATTTGTTCCTCCAAAACCAAAGCTATTCGACAGAAATGTATTTATAGGCATATCTATTCGCTCTGTAGCAATTCTTAAGCCTTTGGTATATTCGTCAGGTTCAGTATAGTTTAAGTTGGGAGCAATAAAGTTATTTTGCATCATCAACATTGAATAAACAATCTCACTTGCTCCAGCCATCCAGCACTCATGACCCGTCATTCCCTTTGTAGAACTTATCCAAGGCATATCCTTTTCAAATACCTTTTTTAAAGCCATTGCCTCAGCAGCATCTCCTGCAGGAGTTGAAGTGGCATGTGCATTTACATAGTCGATAGATTCTTTTGAAATGTTGGCTTGCTGAATAGCCATTTCAATTGCTTTTCTTGGTCCATCGGCGGTAGGATTACTTATATGAGCTCCATTGGAAGAAAAACCATAACCTACAACTTCCCCTAGTATTGTAGCATTTCTCTTTTTCGCATGCTCAAGGCTTTCAATAATAACGGTTGCAGCACCTCCACTTGGAATCAAGCCATCTCTATTTTTATCAAATGGGCGTGAAGCTTTAAAAGGCTCATCTTCACAAATTGAAAAAGCAGCTAAAGCATCAAAGCTACCCATAGAATATATATTTACTTCCTGAGCACCTCCACAGATAATGCAATCTTGATATCCATGCTTAATCAGAGTATAACCCATACCTATAGCATGAGAACCACTGGCACAAGCACCACTCAAAGAAAAATTAATTCCCTTAAGCTTGAATATTGTAGAAAGTCCCATACTCACAGTTGAATTCATGGTTTGGAATACGGCACTGGAACCTACCATTATGGTATCTTTCTTCTCTCTGATTTTATCATTGGCTTCAATTACAGCCTGTGCACAACTATCGTTTCCAAAAAGAATCCCGACATCTTCCTTATCAAGGAGCTCTGAATCGATACCCGACATCTCGAGTGCTTGCTTGGTTGATAAGAAGGCAAATATTCCATGTTCAGGCAATACTTTACGCAACTTTCTGTCTAGAATACCCTTTAGATTCGGACAATTAACTTTTCCTGTTAAGCCCGAGCGGTAACCAACTTCCTTTCTTTTTGGATCAAAGACAATACCACACTTACCATCCCTTAAAGAATCTTTTACTTCATCAAGATTTTCTCCTATACAAGAGTGAATCCCTATACCTGTAATAACAACTCGATTTTCCATATCCAATGTTTTAATTCATTCCTCCATCAATGGAGAATACTTGACCTGTTATATATGATGAAGCATCAGAAGCCATAAAACCTACCAACTCGGCAACCTCATCGGCGGTTCCAAATCTTTGCATAGGAATTAATTTAGACAATGTCTTTTCATCTAAATCCTGAGTCATTTCGGTTCTTATAAAGCCTGGTGCAATAGCATTTACAGTAACTTTACGTCTTGCAACTTCTTTTGCCAGAGCTTTGGTAGCTCCAATAACTCCTGCTTTTGCAGCAGAATAATTTGTTTGACCAGGAAGACCTTGTAATCCTGATAGGGATACAATATTTACAATTCTTCCTGCTTTCTTTACAAGCATATCGTTGAGTAATGACCTGGTAATATAGAAGAAGCTGTTGAGGTTTGTTTCTATAACATTATTCCACTGCTCATCTTTCATCCACATCATCATAGTATCTTCACGAATACCTGCATTATTGATTAATGTATGAATATATGCGTCAGGATATTTATCCTTCCAGTTTTTAAGTCCTTCTTCAATTTCACTCTTTTTAGAAACATCAAAAGGAAGAAGCATACCTTCACCACCATGAGCGGTAATTTCATCAAGGGTTTTTCTTGCCTCCTGCTCATTAGATCTGTAATTGATAAGTACAAAAAAGCCCATAGAAGCTAATTTTATAGAAATAGCTCTACCTATTCCTCTGGACCCTCCTGTTACAAGCGCACATTTCATGATTGTCTCTTTAATATGTTTAATGGTGTTTCTTTCAAATATCTTTTGATCTCATTCTGCTCCTTAAAACTTGCACGGTCTTCTACATAAGGAGGAACCAATGAGCGAATTTTATCATAAATGATTTTGGTTTTAGGACTCATTCGGTCATAAATCTTAAGCTGGTCTATAGCCTGAGCAATTGTTAAAGCCTGAATACTGAGTACTTCAAAGGTATTATCAATAACCTTAGACACTATAGTTGCAGCATTTGAACCCATACTGACAATATCTTGATTGTCATTATTATTCGGAATGCTATGCACATATACTGAAGAGCTAAGTGCTTGATTTTCGGCGGTAGTTGAGGTAGCTGTAAATTGCATTCCCTGCATACCGAAGTTCAAACCCAAAGTTCCCATATTTACAAATGGAGCCAGCTTTTCATTGATCTTATGATTTAGCAGATAGTTAATCTGTCTTTCCGATAGCATAGAAAGACGAACCAAAGCAAGTTTAATCTTATCCATCTCCAGAGATATATAATCGCCATGGAAATTACCTCCATGAAAAACATTATTCTCTTGCCAATCGATTACAGGATTATCACTTGTTGAATTTAACTCATCTTCAACAACTCCCTGTGCATAAGTAAGGGTATCTAATATCGGTCCTAAAATTTGCGGAATACATCTTAAAGAATAGAATTCCTGCACTTTATGATCTAAGAAACGTTCCGAGACTTTACGTTCGTACAAATCTTTTTCTCTGGAACGTAACAAATCAGACCCGTCCAAAATATCTCTTGCAATTTCAGCAATCTTATTTTGTCCTGAATGGCGTTTTGCCCGATTGAGTTGAACAGAAAGATGGTCGTCATAAACCTCAACCATTTCATTGATCATACACGAAAACATCAAACTCCATTCACAAGCACGAAAGCCTTGAATAAGGTTAATCGCTGCAATTCCAGTCATTCCGGCAGTGCCATTCATCATTGAAATACCTTCACGTAATTCTATTTTGAATGGTTTAATTCCTTTTTCTTCAAAGGCTTTTGCAGCGGCTTTTATTTCGCTCCCATCATAAACTTCTCCCTCTCCAATTACTGCTAATGCAAGATGAGCAAGCTGCACCAAATCGCCACTAGCACCAACTCCTCCATGCTTTGGAATACAGGGATAAATCTTATTCTTAAGCATCTCTTGAAAGCAAATAATCAAATCTTTAGATACTCCTGAATAAGAACGAATTAAACTATGTAACTCTGTTACTAAAATAGCTTTACAATAAATTTCATCCTGATAACCACCCATACCACTCGAATGACTACGAACAAGATTATATTGCAATTGATTCAGAGCTTGATCATCTATACGATACACAGCCATAGGACCAAATCCGGTATTGATCCCATATATTAATTTATCCTTGGAAAAGTTTTTTAAAAAGGAAAAACTATTTTCAATATTCTCCCATGCCTTTTCTTGAATTTTTACTGAATTATCAGCAAAAACCAATTTCTCAAATTTCTCCAAACAGAGAGAATATCCATTTATTTCAATTTCAGCCATTTGCCTATACTTATATTAGTAACAGCCCCCTTTTCCAAAAAAAAGATATAATTTGTAATATCAGCAGTAAATATAATTATGCCATTAATGCAAATTACGCTTAGGGTTTTATATTAGTACTTTTTGAAGACTCAAAAAAATGATTGTTTGTGTCTTTTAAAGTTAGAATTGCAAATATGAGAAAAAAAATAGAATTCGGATAATTCAGAAAAAAACTCAATTAATTATATAATAGCTTTTACTTAATTGGAGCTACTCTTCGCTAATCTATTTATACGATTTCCTTATGATTTAATAAAGCACTTTGTACCCATAAAAAAGTTATTTTTCAGTATCAGAACCTTAAAAGTACTTGCTTTTATTCTCGCATTTTTTTAACTTTAGGTATCTACTTCTAAACTAATACCCTACTCCTATAATGCGCACTATCATACACTTTCTCCTTTGCTTGCTTCTTCTGAGTTCTTGTTCTTTTTATAAAGCCATAACATATAAAGGTCCTCATGTCTATGACTACCAAAATAGAGATCAAGCTCTCTTTTCTTCTTCGTCAAAAGCTTTCAAATGGAAATTAAATCTTTCGTGGGATTTAAACGATTCTTGTTTTTGCAAGTGTCCGGAAAACAAGAATGTAGTTTTTCAGGATATTCTAAAGAAAAATAAAACCTATGCATTACTAATCTTTCAAAACGACTCGCTGGTATATTTCTATAAACATCCAAATTTTGATGTTGAACAAAAGGTGAATAGCTTTTCTATTTCCAAATCAATTTTATCAGCATTATTAGGGATTGCCATTGGAGAGGGGTATATTGATAATATAAAAGATTCTGTAGGTAAATATGTAAAGGAAGCTAATTCTAAGATTTCGAAGATTTGTCTTGAGGACTTATTGAATATGAGGGTTCGTTTTTTTAGAGACACTACTTTTTTTAATCGTGGAATTCAGTCTGTATCACTATACTATGGAAAAAACATAAAGAAACACTTACATAAAGCTGTTCCAGAGCCAGATAAAAAAGGTTTCTTTTATTGCAACTTATCTTCATTATTGCTTACATGGGTTTTGGAAGAAGCAACTAATATGCCTATGGAAGAGTATTTTAATAGCCGGTTATGGAAACCTTTGCGCACAAATTATAATGCCAGCTGGATATTAGACTCAAAGAAAAATCATTTCCCTCTAGGCTTTTGTTGCTTAAATATTACAGTCTACGATTTAGCTTTATTCGGTCGCTTGTATATAAACAATGGAGAAGTAGATAATAAACAAGTTATACCCTCCTTTTGGGTAGAAGAGGCATTTAATCCAAATTCATTCTCAAATCTTGACGAACAAAAATATGAATATAAACATTCATGGCGTATTGGCGAAAAAGGGAAACAGATTTTTGCAAAAGGTCTTAAAGGCCAATACCTATTTATTGATAGAGAAAAAAATATTATGATTGTAAGAGTTGGTGGAAGTATGAAAAAAACCAACTGGGGTCAAATATTTCAGGAAATCATAAAGAGATATACAAATTCAAGCTCAAAAGAAACTGATTCTAATTCTAATGAGGAATTACAAACTGATAGGCAAGGCCTCCGGTAAGGTAGCGGAATTCATACAAAAAGACAGTAAGAGACAAGTGCTTAAATAGAACTGCAGTACTTCCAATATTCCATACTCTAGAATCATATTCAAGAATTATGTTCATATCTGAATAAAACCCTGGAGCAAATCCTATAGCTCCAAATACACCTTTACTTTGACCCTTAGAAAACAGATCGGAATAATATCCCAAATTTGTAATGAACTTACTTTTACGAATTGGAATATTCTTTGATAGAACCACATAAACATTACCAAAATACTGATTGCCAGAATTGGAAGTAGATATTATTTTATTGGTATTCGCTTTATTGGTAGTAAGTATATCATTTCCTCCAATTAGTAGAGCAGGTCTGTATTTTTTTTCCTTCAATAACTGCAAGCGAACAGCAAAAGAACGATCCTGATTTGTATACTTTCCCTCTTCCATCTGAAAAAGAGTCATTTTATAATTTACCTCAAGAAAAGGCAGAAAAGTTAAATCTAGATAGTAGTTTATAGTATTATAATCAAACACTTTTGCAGATACTTCCCTGGGAAGATAGTTTGCTCCTACCATAAAAGTTCCATCGGCTTTCATAAAAGCCGATGGAGTATTTAAAAGACCATTGAGTCCAATAATTTGTTGACAATATCCCAATGGAATTGTAAAAAACAGAATAAAGCAAAGAAATATCTTTTTCATATTTCAAAAGATCTTAATTACCGCCTCCGCCACTATGAGATTTTTCGTATTCCAATATTACTTTAGGCTGCTTCACAAATACCTGATCTTCAACAATACCTCTTCCATCTAATCTCTTCACTTTTATTTCATGAACATTTACATAAGAAGTAACTCTACCTGTATACGTATCACCAGGAATAGATTCTATTTCAGCTGAAATACCCTTAAATGTTAAAGGACGACATTCAAGAATTTCTGCTTCACACTCAAAGGTATAAGGAGCCAGTTTATTTTCTACTTTACAACCAGGACCAGAAATACCATTATCTTTCAAATAATTATCACTTATTGTACAAAGCTTAAATCCATCTAGTGATTCCTGTTTTATTGGTAGTTCTATAGTCTTAACATCCTTAAGATTTTCCAATTTAAAAGTAACGCTACCTTCTTCTTCATTATAAGTTCCTGTATAAGGAGTGTCATTATAAAAAGCTGTGATAGTTGTGAAATCGCCTAATTCTTTTTGTATAGGAGAAAGTTTATAAGTCACATTAAAATACTCAAGAGAAGGAATAGCTTCACTAAATTCAATATACAAATCCTTGATCTTATAGAATTCAGCTCTTTGCCCTCTTGTTATTTCTTCAGTATCATTAAATTCAAGAACGCCTTCGTAAGTATCGGTAACAGAAATATCGATATCTTTAGAGAAAGCCCCCTCTGGAATAGAGATAAAAAGATTTTCGTTTTGATCGTGAACAACACCTCCTGCTTGTCCGATTGATACCGGAGGAGTTCTTTCTGTCACATAAATATCACGACTTAGAAGTTCTCCCTTACTGGGGTCATCACAGGAAAAAGTAAATTCTATTTGTTTCTGAATATATTTATCTCCCTGAACACAAATACATACATGCTCATTTTCATCAGTATGGAAACAAAAAGCATTATTACTTTCCTCGCATAATTCGTCAACAGTTCCATCATCATGAATTACTCTTACAACAACATCATGTACAACTTCATCGGTTTTATTATTATATACATGAACATCTAAATTGTGGTGATCGCCCTTCCCGGGGTTAGGGGTTGGCCCTGGCTCAGGGTCATCAGGATCTTTTGAACAGGCTGCAAAAATAAAAAAGCCTAACATTAACATACTTAAAATGCCAAAGCCAATTTTGTAAATTTTATTTTTCATCTCGATTTATTTTAAGTTGAGTTTCGATATACTTTGAGTCATAATAGTTCTCAATTCGATTCTCATCAGGTTGAATTTCAAAATATTGTCCTCTGTTTGTATTTGTTCTTGAATAATATTCCCAATCGAAATAATAAGGCAATCGAACACGTAATCTTCGAGGTTTAGACCGTTTTTTGGGAAGAATAGGAATAGCAAAATGGAAACCTCCACTTATTTCTTTTTCAATTAAAGTTGCATAAAAGCCAACACAAGTATTTTTAAAAAAGCGGGAAAGGTCAAATCTCAGACCTTGATCATCGGCTATATATTTTTCATATCCCAGCTCAATATGCAATCCATAATAAGGAAGAAAATACTCTAAAGAAGCTCGGTAACTGAGCTGGTTAATTTCTTTTATAAACCATTTATTATTATGATAATAGCTCTTCCCTGTATAGGCCAATTGCAGGTTAGCAGCAAAAGCATTATTTAAAAAGTAATGTCTAATGCCCATAACCGCTCCATAGCGGTAATTTGAGTAATTTCCCCACGATAGATTTACATACCATCGATCAAAAGGTTTAAATTCTTGTTGAACCATAATGATTCCGGGGCGCACCCACTTTCCCCAATAACCTAAGTCATTATAAATGGGAAAAATATATTGTCCAACAAAACGCATTCCCTTCCATGGAGAAACCTCTACTGCAGGAGCAAAATTCAATTGCACACGATAGATTTTATGAAAAGAAGTATTTCTAAGAGCAAATTGTGTATATGGGATAAAGTCAAATTTCCATTGACTTTTATTTTGGGGTTTCTCTTTTTTAAGTTTATGCCAAGAATTATCTATAGAATTAGAGACTTTGGAAATCCACTTGGAATTTTTCTTTTGTAGGCCTATGCTTAATTTGGGTATATCGCGATCCAGAAGAAAGAATTGTATTCCTTTTGCATCTGGATAAATAGAAGTTGATAACTCCATTGCTTTAAGAAGTCCATTAACTTTCCATTGATAAGTTCGGTCTTCAAAACAAAAAACGAGTGTATCATTTTGATTCATTATACGGATATTTTCAAATCCAACTTCTTTGAACTTATCCTTAAGATTTTGAATCTCATTTTGTGATTGTAAAGGACTCAAAAAACAGATATAACCTACAAAAAACAAAATCCAATTGCTATAATGAATTGGTGATTGTTTTACATGCATTAGAATATGGATGAACTAAATTTGGGAAGATAGAAGTTTTGTATGAAAATGTTTTGGTTGAAAAAACTGGAAAGATTAACTCAAAACATAAGATTTTGAGTGTTTTGGGATAGCTAAGATAGTATTTATTTGTATAGTACCAACATCCTTTTCAGGAAAAATATATATAAAAGAAGAAACTATCCATAAGATTATGGAATTAGATATAATAACCTATTAATAAATATACAAAACAGCTCACTACATAATACTTATCATCCCTGCTTCACTCACAACTATGATGGTATAGAACAAGACTTAAGGTTACAGTCGAAAGAATTAACCTTAAGTCTTAAAAGCCACTCAATTTTGATTTTTATGCCTTTTTAGATGTTTATTTAAATTTCTTTTTTTAAATAAATACTCATATTATCTATCTTAAGGCTTTTATTTTCAGGATACCACAAGTATATTTTAACATTATCTATATTTTTCTTTATTATGTCTGAAAAAACAATTTGTGTCCAACCATCCTTCTCTTGATTTTCCTGATTTCCGATACCGTAATAATCATTTCCTTGAGCAACTAATTTCGCATTTGTAATATCTCCTTTCACCCATGCTACTAGAGTAATTTTAGTATTTTTCTTAATAATTGGAATTTCCCATCCTGGGCTAAAAGGTTTTGATGAGTCAAGAATAATTATTTTATCATTTTGGATTCCTTTTTCATCTATAGGTAAAATTTTTCCTTTTAGTGGAAACATATTGTTATTTGTTAAATATGTTTCCTTTTTAGGATCAAAAAGACAAAAATCACCATTAACAAATAGCAAATCATGTTTCTTATTATGCAAAAGAGAAGGATTCTTAGGCGGAACATTTACATATCCATAACCATTGTAATAATCCACTTTTTTTGATATACTTTCTATCTCATTTTTTGAATATCCAAATTGCTTAATCTGATCTATAGTTTCAGAAGTTACAAGAATTTTTTTAGGGTAATCAAGGTAAGGAGTTAAAGGAACAACCTTTCCCGGATATTTAACATATCCATGGCGGACCAAGAAAATATAATAATCAGGATTATAATAATCAGGATACTTCTTCATTAATTTCAAAGGGGTTTGTCTGTGCGAATAAAATAAATGAGGGGGATTCACACCTCCATGAAAAAGAGTGGTAAATATTTGTGAAAGTAGCAATATCGGAATTACAATCTTTGCATAATTTCTTTTCTGTATAAGAAAGAATAAATACCCTATCAATATCATTGCGCACCAAGCAGCGTATCTATATACTATTGAATAGGCTGAGCTCCAATTTGTCATTGGCATTAATCCTATAATAGTAATCAACAAGACAAATGGAAGAAAATAGTGTGATTGTAATTTTTTATTTTTTACTGCTTTATAAAGATAAACAGGAAACAAAATAATAAATAATGGCAAAATTAAAGGTACTCCATAAATCATTCCTTGGTCTAAATCAAAAAAGAACCCTATAAATCTTCTCCAGTTAATATTACCAATGTCCATATAATTATCAGTAATCAGACTTATTTTTCCAAATTTCAAATAGTAAAATAAATAGGAAGAAAACACCCATATTGAGCATAAAAAAGTCTTGATTAAATTTCTTATTTTAAAAGGCTTGTTAAATATTGTTTCTAAAAATAAGAATCCAGCAAACGCAATTAAAGTTGGATTTTGAATTGCTGATAATGAAGAGAGAAGTAGAGCTGAATAATAGCGTTTGTCAAAATAGAGAAATAATGCCCAATAAATAAAGATACATGTAAAAGTTTCTGTATGAATCCATTCAGTATACCATAAACTAGGAGAAAATAAAAATAATATTAATGCTGAATATCTTAACCAAAGGTTAAATCTGGATTTAAAAAGCAAGTAATAAGATAATGCAAGTATTAGAACTAAGTGAGTTAGAGGAAAAGCATAGATCAAATTAAAGCCACAAAAATTCAACAATAAAGATATAGGCAAGCACAGTAAAGAATAGAACCAAAAGTGATATGGATAAACATCTCCAGTTTTATCTCTAAAAAACCCCCATGAAGAACTTTCTTCTGGATTTTTTTCATCCACAAATGGTCTAATATGTTTTTGAATAAAAGAATCCTCAGGCATATTAAAATATGGTTGCAACTGTTCCCATGCATCATCTATATCTTTCGTTCTAATATCAGGTGAAAAATGGTTTACCATTGCCTGTTCTATTAAAAAGTAATCCTGAGCATCAGCCGTAAAAATAACTCTATTAACTTTTATAGCTATAAATAAAATAATTGCAATTAAAACAAGAGATCCCTTTTCCAGGAAATTATTTCCATTTACAAGTTTAAAGAATTTTGTCATTGTATTTAATATCCTCTTAGTATTTACATGATTCTAATAATTCATTAAAATCACTTTGTTCCCTAATTTAAATTACCCCAATTTAGAAGGATCAAAATATAATATTTTACAAACAACTCACTACGCTAGTTAAAGTGAGTTCGACATAAAAAAATTAAGGAACTAAGGATTAATTATCTTTGAGTCGCCAAAACAAAAAAGAAAATAGGCCCAGTTCCTTTTATAAAGGCCGAAATTACAACTATTTTTTATTCGATAAATGAATTCTGCAGGACTTACACGGCATTTTCATAAAAATGTTTTCACAAAATCTTTCCGATATATGAGTTTTTCTCTAAACTTAGGGAAATTCATATTCTGCTCTTTTAGACGTATCCAGTTAATTACAGAAGATAGAATAGAGGCTAATAATTGGTACAAAAACTTATTGAATGATTTAAAATTATCTTCTTCAAACCGTTTGTTTCTTAAATAGTTGCCTATTTATACCTTCCAGTGATTCCTAATGGTATTAACCATAATTTCAGCATTTTCTTTGTTACATTCGAGATTAGAAACATACTAGGACTGTTCTTTAGATTGTTTACCTATTTTTATGTTGAAGGACTCTCTTTTTATCACCTAAGTTGACTTTAACTTATAAATGAGTCATTTGTAACATCAAGTATATCTTGATATTCTTTATATTCAACACCCATTATTCGATATATGCTAGACAGATTTAACTTAGCGTCACTTTGTAATAAAAAATAGTAGAATTATCCAATTATAAATACCAAATCATGCTTAAGCCCTCTATCAGTTAAACTTGTTTGCATTTCACTGCAGAATATCTAAAATTTGCTCTGTAAAGGTTGATTCATTTTTATAATTGTGTCTTTGGCCAGAACAATTTATAAATATTATTGAATTCAAGACTTAAGGTTACAGTCGAAAGAATTAACCTTAAGTCTTAAAGAAATATCTTAACCCAAATTGGTTTTTATTTTGGAAGATAGAATATCGATAGCTACAGTATTTGCACCACCCTGAGGTACAATAATATCGGCAAACCTCTTTGTGGGTTCAATAAATTGTTGATGCATAGGCTTTACATATGAATCATAATGAACCAATACTTCCTTAAAGTTACGGCCTCTTTCCTGAATATCTCTTTGAATAATACGCATTAGTCGATCGTCGGCCTCAGCATCGACAAAAGTTTTTATATCAAATCTTTTGCGCAATTCGGCATTAGTAAGAATCAAAATACCTTCGACAATAATTACTTTCTTAGGAGAAAGTTTTTCAGTATCATTAGCTCTGGCACAAGTAAGGTAAGAGTATATAGGCATATTTATATCTTCGCCTCTGCGCAATTGGTCAATATGCTGAATAAGCAATTCAAATTCAATAGAATCGGGATGGTCAAAATTTATTTGACTTCTTTCTTCAGGAGTAAGATGACCATTGTCTTTATAGTATGAATCCTGTGAAATAACAGCTACAGAATTTTCAGGAAGAGTTTCGACAATTTTCTTTACTACCGTAGTTTTACCAGAGCCTGATCCGCCGGCGATACCTATAATCAACATATTAAGTAAATTTAGTTCGATGCAAAAATAAAAAAATCCAGCACCTTAAGAAAGATGCTGGATGAAATATTTTATACCTGATATTGAATTACATAAGGAAGCTAAGCAGGATACCCGCTGCAACTGCCGAACCAATAACTCCAGATACGTTAGGAGCCATTGCATGCATCAATAAGTGGTTAGATGGATCAGATTTCAATCCTTCAATTTGTACTACACGTGCACTATCAGGAACCGCCGATACACCAGCAGCACCAATAAGTGGGTTGATTTTCTTATCCCCTTTCAAGAATAGGTTCATCAACTTTGCAAAAAGCAATCCACAAGCAGTAGCAACAAAGAATGAAGCAGCACCCATAACAAAGATCTTCAATGAATCGAAAGTTAGGAATACATCTGCCTGAGTAGAAGCTCCAACAGTAATACCTAACAAAATAGTAACAATATCAATCATAGAAGAACGTGCAGTTTCTGCCAAACGACGAGTTACTCCACTTTCTTTTAGTAAGTTACCAAAGAATAGCATACCCAACAATGGAAGTGCACCTGGTGAAATCATACAGGTTAAAATCAATCCAATAATTGGGAAGAATATCTTCTCACGAACAGATACTGATCTTGGAGGAGCCATTTTGATAAGGCGCTCTTTCTTGGTAATTAACACTTTCATTACCAAAGGTTGAATTACCGGTACCAATGCCATATAAGAATAGGCTGCAATCGCAATAGGACCAATCAAGTGTGGTGCCAAACGAGAGGATAGGAAGATCGCAGTAGGACCATCAGCACCTCCAATAATACCAATTGCACCAGCTTCTTGTAAGTCGAAACCTAGTAATACAGCTCCAATTAATGTTACAAAGATACCTACCTGAGCGGCAGCTCCCAACAACATTAATCGTGGATTTGATATCAGTGATGAAAAGTCGGTCATCGCACCAATACCTAGGAAAATCAAAGGAGGATAAATTCCTTTAAGTACTCCATAATAAAGGTAGTTCATTACAGAACCATCCTGATAGATTCCCAACTGTAAATTCACCCCTTCGCCTTGAAAGAATGGTATATTACCAATAATAACACCTGTTCCAATAGGAATTAATAGTAGTGGCTCATAGTCATAACGAATTGCCAGGAAGATAAACACCAACCCAACAACAATCATAACCAAGTGCCATGGAGTAGCATTAGCAAAACCAGAATACTTGAAGAATTTAGCAAGTCCATCCATAGCGCTAAGCTTTTGCATACTATGGTGAACCTCTGCCCCTGCAGGATTAGCTGCAACCAACTCAGTTTGTCCTACTTGTTCTGTTTGAGCTTTTGTTTCGCTTGGGCCGAAGAAAAATGCTCCGACAACACCCATAACGAACACAAAGCCCAATATAGTCATTAGCTTCTTGATTTCCATTGCTTACTCGATTTCAAGTAAAAGATCTCCTTGAAGAACACTATCACCAGGAGTTACTTTAATACTCTTGATGCTACCATCGCGGTCGGCGTTGATAGTGTTTTCCATCTTCATTGCTTCATAAATCAAAATCTTGTCTCCCTTAGAAACAGAATCTCCAGCCTTAACGAAAACCTGCATAATGTTACCTGGCAATGGTGCAGTAACTTTAGTAGCAGCGCCGCCTCCGCCAGAAGATTTCTTGATTTGATGTGCGTCCTTCTTAGTAGGAACAGCAGAACGAACCAAGATTGGAGTCTTACTTTTCTTTTCTGATTTTTCTACTTCTACCTGATATGGAGTTCCATTGACCTCCAACTCAGCAGTACCGTTGTCGAAATTTTTTATTTCAACTTCGTAATCGTTACCTCTTATTTTGAACTTAAACGTTTTCATTTTGTATGATGCGTTTATCTTGGCGATTTTCTTAAACCATATATTTTAGAGCTCCACGGAGAATATGATTTTGATACTCTCCTAATAGTGATGATATTACTTTCTTCGTCATGCACTTCATCATTTAGATAAAGTGCCATTCCGATTGCAGCAGCAACATCACCTGGAACCATTAATTCATCCTCTTTAGATTCAGGATCAATTTTTCCTTCTTTTACCAACTTACGGTGAGTTTCACGGTTAAGTATTTTTGATAAATAGAAGAAAATTTGATACAGAATAAATAAGGACAAAAACACTATGGCAACCCCTACCATGGTGATTACCCAAGCTTGATCCAATAATGCTCCAGATGTATTCATAATGATTTTGTTTTTCTTATTTCAAATATCAATTACAATGGAATATTGGAATGCTTTTTAGCTGGTCTTAACTCTTTCTTAGTAGCTAATGCTTGTAATGCTCTAATGATTCTGAAACGTGTGTTTCTAGGTTCAATAACATCATCAATATAGCCAAAAGAAGCAGCATTGTATGGATTTGCGAATTTCTGACGATATTCTTCCTCTTTTTGTTGAGTATATTTCGCCTTTTCCGCAGGATCTTCAATTCCAGCAACTTTGCGTCCTTCCAAAATTTCAACAGCTCCGGCAGCACCCATAACCGCAATCTCTGCAGCAGGCCATGCGTAATTGATATCACTCTTTAATTGCTTAGAGCTCATTACGTCGTGTGCACCACCATATGATTTACGTAGGGTAACAGTAATCTTTGGAACAGTTGCTTCACCATAAGCAAACATCAATTTAGCACCGTGGATAATAATTCCACCATACTCTTGATTACTTCCAGGAAGGAATCCAGGAACGTCTACTAAGGTTACTAAAGGAATGTTAAACGCATCACAATATCTTACGAAACGTGCAGCTTTACGAGAAGCGTTGATATCAAGTACTCCAGCAAGATAAGCAGGCTGGTTAGCAACGATACCTACAGGCATTCCGTTAAAACGAGCAAAACCAACTACGATATTTTGAGCATAATGACGATGAACTTCCAAGAATTCGCCATTATCAACAATACCATGAATAATGTCTTTAACATCATATGGTTTGTTTGGGTTGTCCGGAATAATATCGTTAAGACCGTCTTCAAGGCGATCAATAGGGTCATTACATTCTGCTAAAGGAGGATCTTCCAAGTTGTTGGCAGGCATAAATGACAACAAGCTACGGATAAGCATGATCCCTTCTTCCTCAGTTTCTGCTACGAAGTGAGTAACACCACTCTTTTGAGCGTGAACCATTGGTCCACCAAGATCTTCGGTAGTGATATCCTCGCCAGTTACAGTTTTCGCAACCTTAGGACCGGTAACGAACATATAACTGTTCTTTTCACTCATAATAATAAAATCGGTCAAGGCAGGAGAATATACAGCACCACCTGCGCATGGGCCAAAAATACCTGAGATTTGAGGAACTACTCCAGATGCTTCGATATTACGCTGAAAAATTTCAGCATAACCAGCCAAAGAGTTTACACCTTCTTGGATACGTGCTCCACCAGAGTCGTTCAAACCAATTACAGGTGCACCAACTTTCATTGCCTGATCCATTACTTTACAGATCTTAGCAGCGAAAGTTTCAGAAAGGCTACCTCCAAAAACGGTAAAGTCTTGAGAGAATACATAAACCACACGGCCGTCTATGGTTCCGTGTCCGGTTACTACACCATCGCCTAAAAAGCTTTGCTTTTCCATACCAAAGTTGGTACAGCGGTGGCTGACAAACATATCAAACTCTTCAAAACTACCCTCATCAAGAAGCATCTCGATTCTTTCGCGAGCAGTAAATTTTCCCTTTTTGTGTTGTGAATCAATTCTTTTTTGACCACCACCTAAACGGGCTTCTTCCCTTTTGTTTAATAAATCCTGGATCTTGTTTTCGATGGACATTGTCTACGGATTTTTTTTGGTCAACTACTTATTTTTATCTTCACACAACTCGGTTAAAACGCCAAAAGTAGACTTTGGATGCAAAAATGCAATATCAAGTCCCTCAGCACCTTTACGAGGAGTTTTATCAATTAGTCTAACTCCCGCTTCGTCAGCGTCTTTTAAACTATTTTCAATTCCCTCAACGGCAAAAGCCAAGTGATGAATACCCTCACCTTTTTTCTCAATAAACTTACCTACTGGACCTTCAGGATCAGTTGACTCTAAAAGTTCAATTTTGGTTTGTCCCACCTTGAAAAAAGCAGTTTTTACTTTTTGCTCCTTAACTTCTTCTACTGCATAGCACTCGAGGCCGAGTACTTTTTCGTAGTATGGAATGCTGTCTTCCAGACTTTTGACAGCAATACCAATGTGTTCGATATGAGTTGGTTTCATTTATTTTTATATTGTTTCGTTGTGAAAACTTTCACAAAAGTACAGTATTTTTTCAGTATTACTAATTGAATATTAACTAAAATATATCAGAGCAATAGAAATGATATTTAGACTTATTAAACCTTAGTCCTCAATATTAATTTGTTCTGAATAAGCAATTTAAAGCCTAAGCAAAAAATTGTAAGCTTAATATTTTTATTAGTTTTTTTTAGATTTTGCAAGTGGTTTTGGTTGTTATCAGCCAGATTCAGTATATTTAGCCCTCAAAAAGCTTTTCAGAAAGATATCAAATAAACAAAGAATCAAACAATTACAAAATCTAGCGCTTAATTCTTTTATATGATACCCCTCTTCCTTTTAACCGTTTTTTTTTCTACTTTATTTTCTTAGGTTCCTGATATTGTGTTCAAAGCATATATTTTTTATAAATAAAAGGTCTACGATTTATTATCTCCTAAAAAATAAGCTCGTACTCATCGGTTTATAGCCTTCCTATTTTTTAATCTCTTCTCTATTTAAATAATTAATACCCAATTAGAAACCTTTTATAAGCGAATATATTTTGTGCTATAAATGAATTTTTCTATATTTGCAACGCTTTGGGGCATTAGCTCAGTTGGCTAGAGCGTTTGACTGGCAGTCAAGAGGTCGACGGTTCGATTCCGTCATGCTCCACTAAACAAATAAGGCTTTGAAAGATGATTCTTTCAAAGCCTTATTTGTTATACCTAGAGGTCTTCTTTATTTACACTCCATATCTAGCTATATTTTAAGTTTTTCCTGAATTAGTCTTATTATATCATCATCAAGAATATATTCTAATTTCTTTTTCTGACGTGAATTTGAATGAGGTGTTGCAAATATACATCTCTCAAGGCCTCCTATAGTATGAGTTATACACTTTCTATTTTCAAATTGAATAAGTAATTTGTCTTGCAACATAGACTTAGCTTTACTCCCAACAGCAATAATCACTTTTGCATTAGACGCCTGAAGTGTTTTGTTCAAAAACTTAGTGGCACACACATCCAGAGCTTCATTAACTCCATATTCCTCGGATGATTTACATCTAACAACTTCTGTCATCACATAATCTATACCAGGAATAACAGCATCTCTTTCTTTTAAAAGTAAATCTGAAGCTATAGTTCTCAAATAAGACCAATATCTAACCCAATTTTTAGCATAGGAACCATCCTTAAGTTTAGGATAGCGATAGTTCTTTACATAGCCTTTGGATGCTGAAAATCTATTATGAAAAAAATCTATTATACTTTCATCCTCCCAAGATAATAAAGGAAAATATTCTTGCTCACTAATTGAAGGATTAGAACTAATAAATAATATAGGAGCATGTTCTAGATCTCCACTCCAAGGTTCCGGTAATTGCCTGTTTTCTCCTTTTTGAAAACAATTTATTCTTTCACAAGCAGTGTTCTCAAAATTTACAAAACCATCGCATCTCGCAATTTCTAATAGTAACTTTTCCGATTCTCTCATAAAATAAAGTATTGTATATTATATAAAAAGACAAAGTAAGGCATACTGTCTATTAAATTTTAAAGTAAAACACATTGCCTCGTTTTTATCGATTTAACACTAAATTCTTTAATTAAAACAGTTTTATAGAAGCCCGCTTATCTTATAAATGATACCAAAATCTTAGATATAGCAAAGATTTCGAAAAACGAACCCCGACCCCCGAATAACCGATCTCCAAAACCCAAACCTCACCCTTGCCTTAAATCACTATCATTCTTGCCTTTTATTTCTAAACCTCCTAGATATTCGATAAAAACCTCCTAGGTTTTGAATGAAAACCTCCTAGATATTTAGTAGAAACCTCCTAGGTTTTGGATAAATACCTCCTAGGTTTTGAACGAATACCTCCTAGGTTTTCATTCAATCGGTACCTTAACAGATTGTAATTCTTACTTGACCATATATAAGAGAAGAGTGCCTATGATTATTATAGATACTTAGATGCATTTCATGTTT
>JBGRQE010000047.1:0-27581 GCA_041725955.1 Bacteroidales bacterium | reverse complement strand
GGTTATTATCAACAGTTGATTTTCCCAAGAAATATGACTTTTTATGTTCTAAATCAATATAATGAACTTCGCTATCATATCCTGAACTCTTAAAACAATTCATATACATTGCTCCAGAACTATAATCAATAACTAAATCTTGATTTTTATTTCCATAGAATTTTTTTGAATCAATAGCAAACAATTCTGTCAAAGAAAAATCATCTCGATTTAATTCAAATAATTTTGGGCTTAAAATATTTTTCTCAACTAAGTATATTTTTCCTTCTTTAGTGATAGCCATTTCTTCACAAATATACTTAAGAGTAGTAAGTTTACTTACAAAACCTGAAACCAAATCTACAGAGAACAAGCAACTTTTCCCTTTATTTCCTGCTAAAAGCAAAGCTTCTTTTTTTGCAGCATTATACACAAAAGCATCCATTTCTGAAAAGCTAAATTCTCCACGAATTGGTATTGACTTTAATTTCTTTTTTGAAATTGGGTCAAAACTAATGATGGAATCATATCCCGTAACCGCATAAATTAGACCATCTTCAACTGAGGCTAACGAAAGAATATAATTTAAATCTATTGGTTCCTTTGATATGATTTCATTATTTTCACTTATTCTAGGAAATTTTGCCTTCTGAATATTTTCAAGTTGATAATCAAAATAGAAAAGATTATTTGGAGCTCCTGAATATACATCAGCCTCAAAACTATCATCATTCTCAGTATTTTCATCAATATTTAATTTTACTTCAGCCTTAATATTGTAAATTTTCCTCTCAGAAAAATTAGCTTTCGTTTTGAAAGTATACTCATACTCTCCCAATGCACTAACGGTTACGCCAGTAACAGTTTCTGTAACTTTTGGCTCATCATTTATAATATAAGAAACCTGAAACTCATCACTACAATCACTTATACCTAAATTACTAACAACAATCTTAATATCTTCATTTTTTCCTAATTTATTTGAAGAAACAGGATTTCTCAAAGAGGAAACTGTATAATCAAAATCTGAAGGACAAACAGCATCAATCAACACTTCAGGAAAATTCCATTCATAGAACCCCTGTTTTTTTAAGAACTTATTATCAGTAGAATATAATTCCCATTTTATTGAAGTATAAGGATAAACTTTATTAACCTTAATTTTAATCTTATCCCCTGTAGAAGCATTAAACTTTAGTTCTTTAACATCAGGATCTTCATCTTTTTTTGTTGCATTTTCAATGACGATTACGTCATTTACCCAAACATTAATACTATTATCTCCCCAACCTTCATTATATTTATGATAAAGTTTAAGAGTATAATCACACCCCTCGCTTTCCTGAGCATATGTTTGAAATGATAAAAGTGGTAGCATAACAAAAGCCAGCAACCATTTAATTGTAAATTTTTGCATGATAATTTGAATTAATTAAACTTATCTTTAGCAGATTCTAAAAAACAATAGAATCTTTACAGCTAAACATTAAAAAAAAACTTGAATTCCTTTTTAATGTCTTTGACCATAAATCGATATTAACAATCCAGTCTTTAATTATTAAAATTATGGTCTATATAATTTTGTATTTGAATATTCCTTTCTTTCAGAACAAATAAACTATATTTTTACTCTTTAAAAAAGAATAACATTTGCACAAAACTTTATTTTACAGCTTATAAAAATCAATATGATAAGAATACTAAAAGAGGTAAAAACAGAAAAGCCACTAGAAACCAAAACCTTATAAAAACAAAGGAATACAACACAACCCTAACAACCATTTATCTAGCAGAAAAACCCCATAAAAAACACCCTTATTTTTTAAATTTTCCGCAAGATAATTAGTTTTAATAAAAATACAAAGAATAAAATCATGCATAAACAAAAAAGGTTACCCTTAAGAAGAGTAACCTTTAGAAATATACCTAAAACCAATTTATTCTACTGAATATCGAATTTGATACCTTGTGCTAGCGGTAAATCGGTTGAAAAATTAATCGTATTTGTTTGGCGACGCATATACACTTTCCATGCATCAGAGCCTGATTCTCTTCCTCCACCGGTGTCTTTTTCACCACCGAAGGCTCCACCAATCTCGGCACCTGAAGTTCCTATATTCACATTTGCAATACCACAATCGGATCCTTGATGCGACAAGAAGCGTTCTGTTTCAAGCATATTCTTAGAGAAGATAGCTGAAGACAGTCCTTGAGGAACATCATTATGCATATGAATAGCCTCTTCAATAGTGCTATATTTAATCATATATAGTAGAGGAGCAAATGTTTCTTCCTGAACAATTTCGAATTCATTCTTTGCTTCAGCGATACATGGCATCACATAACAACCTGATTCGAATCCTTCACCAGAAAGAACCTCACCACCAAATATTATCTTTCCACCTTCTTCTTTAACTCTTTCTTGAGCCTTAACAAAAGTTTCAACTTCTCCTTTGTCAATCATTGGTCCCACCAAAGTTCTTTCATCAAGAGAGTATCCAATTTTTATTTGCTTATAAGCATTTACAAGATTTTCTTTAAATTGATCATAAATAGAATCATGAACAATTAGTCGGCGGGTTGAAGTACACCTTTGACCACAAGTTCCAACAGCACCAAATACAGTTGCCATTAGAGCCATATCTAGATCTGCCTCAGGAGTTACAATAACAGCATTATTTCCACCTAACTCAAGCAATGATCTACCTAGTCTTTCACCTACAATTCGGCCAACCTTTTTACCTATTGCAGTAGATCCTGTACATGAAATTAATGGAATACGCTTATCAGCAAGGAAATCATCACCTACATATCGAGAACTTGCAGCAATAAGGTTTATAATACCTTCAGGCAAATTATTTCTTTTTAATACATCAGTCATTATTTTTGATGCAGCAATAGCACATAACATAGTTTTTGATGAAGGCTTCCAAACAACAACATCTCCCGAAATTAGAGCCAACATAGTATTCCATGCCCATACTGCAACAGGGAAGTTAAAAGCAGTGATAACACCAACAATTCCAAGTGGATGATACTGATCATACATACGATGTTCAGGACGTTCCGAATGCATAGTAGATCCATAAAGTTGTCGAGACTGCCCAACTGCAAAATCCGTTATATCTATCATTTCCTGAACTTCACCAAGTCCTTCCTGATAAATCTTACCCATCTCCCAACTAACTAGAGCTCCTAAAGCTTCTTTATGTCTTCTTAGCTCTTCTCCCATTTGGCGTACAATTTCTCCTCTTCTTGGAGCAGGAACCATTCGCCATTCTTTAAAAGCAGTTTGCGCTTGAGCTATAATCTTTTCGTAGTCGTCCCATGTTCCTTGGCGGATTTTAGCAATTGGTTTACCATCAACAGGAGAAATAGACTCTAATAAGTCGCCTTTGGTATCAAACCATTGAGTACCTGTTGAGGCTCCACTATTGATTTCTTCTATTCCTAATTGCTTTAAAACTTCGGGAAGATTGAATCTCTCTCTTGGGTTTTCCATAATCCGTTTAGATTAAAATTGTTGTAAATATTTTAGTTTCTGAATTCTATTACACACAAACCCGATTACCAGAGAGCATAAAAAGGACTTAAAAACGATCACATTTAGGCTTTTTTAAACACAACTCCGCGATTACAAAATGAATGTAATAAATTGGAGAGAAAAGTATGCGATAACAACAAACAAGCGCCTTTCCCCAGCTCTGCACAAATCGGCTTTATGCAAATATATGGAAAAAGCGCCTGTAATTACAAATTATTCTAAATATAATTAAGGATTATTCTTCACTCATATAAGGATAAGGAAAATCGGTTGCAGATACAAAAACTTCTTTGATCGTACGTGGATTTACCCAACGTACCAAATTCAAATAACTACCTGCTTTATCATTGGTTCCAGAACCTCTGGCACCACCAAATGGTTGTTGACCAACAACAGCACCAGTTGGCTTATCATTATAATAAAAGTTACCTGCAGCATAACGTAACTTATCAGAAGCACGTTTCAATGCATAACGATCTTTAGAGAAAACAGCCCCTGTTAATGCATAAGGAGAAGTTTGATCTACTAGATCTAAAGTTTCATCAAATTTACTGTCTTCATAAACATATACAGTAAGAACAGGACCAAATAGTTCCTCTTCCATTGTAATAAATTTAGGATCTTTAGCCTCAATAACAGTAGGTTCAATAAAATAACCTTTTGACTTATCGCATACACCTCCGATTGCGATTTCTGCATCTTGTGATTCTTTGGCTATATCAATATGCTTTTTTATATTATCAAAAGAAGGTTCATCAATTACAGCACCCATAAAGGTAGTGAAATCACAAATATCTCCCATTTTGATACGGCCAACCATTTCTTTCATATGCATCTTTACTTCTGGCCACATACTTTCTGGCACATAAGCTCTTGAAGCAGCAGAACATTTTTGTCCCTGATACTCAAAAGAACCACGTACTAATCCGGTAGCAACATCTAATGCATCAGCAGAAGGATGAGCAACTACGAAATCTTTACCACCAGTTTCTCCAACTAGTTTTGGATAAGACTTATAACCTTTTAGGTTATCGCCTACAGTTTTCCACATATGATTAAAAGTACCAGTAGAACCTGTAAAGTGAATACCTCCCAAATCTGGGTGAGTTAAACAAACTCCACCAAGAACACGACCCTGACCAGGAACAAAGTTAATTACTCCGTCAGGAACACCTGCCTCTTGGAAAATCTTCATTAAATAATAAGAAGAAAGCAATGAAGTAGTTGCAGGCTTCCATACAGTAGTATTTCCCATTAAAACAGGAGCTGCATTTAAGTTTCCTGCAATAGCAGTAAAGTTAAATGGAGAAACTACAAAAACGAAACCTTCTAATGGACGATATTCTACGCGGTTATAATGATCAGTCATTTGCATTGGCTGATCAGCATATATTTGGGATGCATAAGCACAGTTAAAACGAAGGAAATCCACGATTTCACAAGCTGATTCAATCTCTGCTTGATGAGGAGTCTTACTTTGGCCTAACATAGTTGCAGCATTCATCACATAACGATACTTGGTAGCAATTAATTCACCTACCTTAAGCATCACAGCAGCTCTATCTTCAAAAGGAAGTTCACCCCACTCTTTTTTAGCTGCCATAGCAGCATCAACAGCCATTTGAACTTCTTTTTCACTAGCTTTATGATAAACACCCAACTTATGTTGGTGATCATGAGGCATTACCACATCTCCTAAGTCTCCAGTCTTAATCTCTTTTCCACCAATAATCAAAGGAATTTCAACCTGCATATTCTTTTGACGCTCTAATTCTTCAAGAATAAGTTTGCGCTCTTCAGTGCCTGGAGCATAAGATTTCACAGGCTCATTCTTGGGGAGTTGAAAACGATAGATAGCGTTATTCATGGTAATACGAATTTAAAAGTGTTTAAAATAATTTTGCGTAATTGTTTTTTTACGATAGATGCAAATGTAAAATATTTTAGATTGAATAAAAATTCGAAATCTACATTTATTTAAATTTAGATTAGGAAAACCTGCTTTACACAACCTCTGCAACCGTAAAAGTACTTCCTCCTACAAAAACCAAATCATTTTCACCACACTTTCCCTTAGCTTGAGTCAATGCATTTTGAACAGAATCGTAAACTTCGCCTTCAAGATTGTGGTCTGCAGCTAAATTTCTTAATTCTATTGCATCCATACCTCTTGGTATATTAGCCTTGCAGAAATAATATTTTGCATCTTTGGGAAGCAGCTCCATAACTCCGGAAATATTTTTATCATTAACCATCCCTAATACAAAATGTAATTTTTTGTATTGAATTGTTTTTAATCTCTTCAAGATTTCGCAAACACCTTCTACATTATGCCCAGTATCGCACAAAACTCTCGGATCTTGGGATAACCATTGCCACCTACCTAAAAGATGTGTATTCTTAACTACATTTTGAAGTCCGCTATAAATATCTTTATTCTGAATATGATAACCTAGCTTAATAAGCTCCTGCACAGCAGCAAATGCATGAAGGATATTTTTTACCTGATAAGACCCTGTCAATGGACACAACAAATCTTTAAATATTAGCTCACCATTCTTATAAATATCTAAAGACAATATAGAGCCTCTGGAATCATCCTTAAAAGAAATATCTCTTACTTCATACTCTTGATCAGCAAAAATCAATTTACAAGAATTTGCATTGGCTATATCTTCAAATACAAATCTTGCTTCATTTTGTGTTTCTCCAATTACTACAGGGGTATTAGACTTAATTATCCCTGCCTTCTCACGAGCAATTTTATCAATGGTATCACCTAAAAACTGAACATGATCCAGACCAATATTCGTGATTAATGAAATATCAGGATTTAAAATATTGGTACTATCCAAACGCCCTCCCATGCCAACTTCTACGACATTGACATCTGTTTGATTCTTAGCAAAAAACTCAAAAGCCATTGCAACAGTCATTTCAAAAAAAGAAGGTTGCAAGTTTTTGAATACTTCTTTATATTTTTCAACAAAAGAAATTACTTCATCTTCTGAAATCATTTCTCCATTCAATCGAATTCTCTCTCTAAAATCTCGTAAATGAGGAGATGTGTATAAGCCCGTTTTATAACCACTTTCTTGTAAAATAGAAGCAATCATATGCGAAACAGACCCTTTCCCATTTGTTCCGGCAACATGAATAGCTTTTAATTTCTTTTCAGGATTGCCTATAGCTTTCATTAAGTCTATTGTGGTTTGTAAATCGGCCTTATAAGCTGATTTACCTACTCTTTGATACATAGGAAGCTGACTAAATAGAAAATCCAAAACTTCTTTGTAAACCATATTTTATTTTTTTGACAAACGTAAAAAGGAATTAGGAATTTTTCACAGAAAAAAAACAGTGCTTTAATAAATGAAAAAGGGTCAGCACCCCCTCTGACCCTTTAACTCCCAATCTGTCTGAAATTATCTACCAATAATTCCTTCAATATTTCAATAATATCTTTTATTCTAAATAATTGCTTTCCATGCACTATGCAGAAATGGTAAAGCTTTTTTTTCATAATTGATTAAGGCTTGTCTGTCCATACCAGAGTTAACCATTTCTCCAATGATCAACATCAATAATTTTGCGGGCATTCGCACAATAAGCGGATCTACCTCTACTTTAAACTTCATTCCCTGATCTTCCATTTTCTTTAAGTTCCTATAGTACTGCTCAGTCTTCTTAGATATAACATCCTCAGTAAATCCCTCTCTTTTAGATCCACCCGACTTAAACATAAGTAATAGTAATTCTTCACGGAAATTTTCTACAAGCGAACTTAATGGGAAATAGTTATTGGGCTCTTTAGCTTCTTTGCCAAAAGAGATGTCATTTTTAAATGCTTCCAAATTATCAAGACTTGAAAAACGGTGTTCTGCGAAAAGTAAAGCAGGCCTAACAACTTCTTCAAACAATTCATCTTTATTCTTAAAATAAGTATATATTATACCTGTAGTTGCACCCACTTCTTTTGCAATATTCCGAAGAGAGGCTTTTTGAAAACCATTTTCCAGGAATTCTCGTTTCGCTACACGAACAACCTCTTCTTTTATGAAATCTTTTTGTATCTGCATTATTAGTGGTTTTACAAAAACATAACGCGGTTATTTTTTGCATAATTATATATACACCTAAAAAAAAACAACTTATACTCTAATTTAAAACTAATTTAACTCAAAATATCGAGATACAAACAATAAATAAATCAATTAAAAATTGCTCTCCATGCAGCACAAAATATAGGATAACACAACAGGTAAATGAAGAAACACATACCTATTCTACTTCTAAAATAGATTTCCAAACATTAATCAAAACCATAGTAACTTTATGTTCAAATTCATATAGTTCTTTATCATCAAAATCGGAAGAGATCATTTCTTCCATAATGGTTAAAGCTAAACGAATAGGTAGTCTCAAAAACTTTACATCAACATCCATTTTTATTTTAACACCTCTTTCTCTAAGTAATTCAATATTATCATAATATTGTTGGGCTTTTTTCTCTATAAAATCTTCCAGAAAAACTTCCATTTTAGAACCTTGGGCCCTAAAAAACAGGATAAACAATTCAATTTTATAGTGCTGAACATAAAAAGCAAATAAAGAGTTGTCTCGATCAAGCAAAGTCTTTTCGTTCAATGAAAAATCGTGAAAAAACATATCTACATCATTTTGTCTTTTCAAACGACTATTAATCACAAGATCACAAGCAGGTTTTACAATTTCTTCAAACAAATCATCTTTGTTTTTAAAATATGAATAAATAATACCTGTTGTTGCATTAATTTTTTTTGCAATAGTTCGCAGGGAAGTTTTTTGGAAACCTAATTCATAAAACTCCCTTTGTGCAACACGTAAAATTTGTTCACGAATAAAATCTTTTTGAGTTTGCATTTAGATTTATATTAAAACGAAAAGATAATGTTTGCTTTTATAAAGTACTACTCTTATATCTTAATTTGAGAAAGACAACAATAGCAAAGTTATTAATTTAATTTTCACAAAAAATAACCTTAGCAAATAATTACAGTAGAATACTTATAAAATAACATTACTAATTTTACATGCAATCACTTATATTATAAAACGAATAAATTACATGATTATTTAATGATAGCAAAGATGTTGCTCTTGGATAATAGTCATATTAACTTTAAACACTCCATATATAAAAATAACTAACAGTGTTTGAGACATTAAAAAGCTCATATAAAAAAAAGCAGAACAAATAAATTGCTCTGCTTATATTATATTTACTATAGAAACAGTATGATAATTAATTCTTACGTATAAAATTATAGGTTATTGTACCTTTCTGAGTTGTAGGAGCTGTTGGGTCGACAGTAAATTTTGCCTTCTTCGCTGCATCTTCAGCCATTTTTCGCAAATTCGGATCAGAAACATTTGTTCCCTTAGCACCAGCCTGGCATCGAATTACATTTCCTTGTTGATCGACATAAATTGTAACCACAACCCTACCTTGTTCAGAGGAGTTATAAGTTGGTTTTGGAATATTTTTTGCTCCACGTCCTCCAAGACTAAAGCTAACACCATTCCCTAAACCACCAGCACCTTCATATTTTTGTGCATCAAGAATTCCATTGGACTTACCTTGATTTCCAGGTTTACCTGTAACACCTTCATTACCTCCTCCATCATCTGATTTGGTTGAAGGACCTTTATATAAAGCTCTTTGATTTACTACTGGTTTTTCTTCAACAACTTCCTCTTCTTTCGATTCAGCAATTTTCTTATCTAAGTTATCATTTACAACTTTAGTTGAATCAACACTTTTTGTTATTTCCTTATTTTCAGTCTTCGCCTTACTTTTTTTATTCTCTGAAGGCAGAGCAGGAGCTTCACTATTTTTTTCAGTGATCAACTTTTCCTTCAACTTTTCAGAAGACTTAGGTTCGGCTTTAGGCTTGGAAGCAGTTTTAGGTTTTACAGGAGCCGTATTTGATGGCTTTGCTTGAGGCTTACGTCCCATTCCCTGATTACTATAACCCAAATTCACTTCTACTCCTTCTTCACCAGGCAATGGCAAAGGAGTTCTAAAGGCCAAAATAAATAAAAGTAAAACAAGAATAGCATGAAAAATAATCGTGCCTATCAAGGCATAAGTTTTTTCTTTTGTCCATTCCATAAGTCTTATTTTGAAGGTTTAGTAGCAAGAATCACTTTATGATTGGTCTGATACTCATCATTAATTTGATTCACTGCATCGATCACTACAACCACATATTGAACAGGGACTGTTTTATCTGCTCTAAGCACTACACTCCCTTTGGGATCTCCTTTGAGTCCTTTTTCGATATTTGATCTTAGTTGCGTTTTGCTCACCTTTGTTTCTCCGACATAGAACGACATTCTATCGTCAATATAAACAGTTACGGTTTGCTTGGCCATAGTTTTGCTACTACTTTCGGGTAACAACAATTTAATTGCATTTGGTGCAATTAATGTAGATGTTAGCATAAAAAATATAAGCAGCAAAAACACAAGATCTGACATCGATGCCATATTGAACCCAACATCCCTTTTATTTCTGGATTTGATTGCCATAACATAAATATTTTGGATTATTAAGCTGCTGGTTCATGTAAAAGATCCATAAATTCTGTAGCTCTAGCTTCTAAAAGAAAAACCATTTTTTCAACTCGAGCAACCAAAATATTATAGCATATATAAGCTAAAATTCCAACAATCAATCCTGCCACAGTAGTTACCATAGCTTGATAAATTCCTGAAGATAGTGTTACTATATCAATATTATTTCCAGCCATAGACATATCATAAAACGCACGAATCATACCTATTACAGTTCCTAAGAAACCAAGCATAGGTCCTGCACCCGAAATGGTTGCTAAAGCAGCAATATTTTTTTCCAGACGGCTTACCTCTAGTTTTCCAACATTTTCTATAGCAGCATTAATATCATTTAAGGGCTTTCCTATTCTGGAAACTCCTTTTTCAATCATTCTGGATATTGGAGAGTTTTGTTGTTTACATAAATCCCTTGCATTATCCAATTTACCTTTAAGGATATAATCTTTCAGATTTCCCATAAAGTTCTTATCCTCACGAGCAGCTTTATTAAGAACCAAGAATCGCTCTATAAAAATAAATACAGCGACAATCAAAAAGACTCCTAAAATAGCCATTACCCATCCTCCTTGAATTACTAAATCCCAAATTGGCATAGTAATCTCTTTCGCTTCTTCTTCCGACGGTATTGCCTGATCAAGACTTTTGGCAGCTTCGGTTACTTGCAATAATAATCCTGTTAAATGCATCAAATTGAAATAATTTTAATAGTTTTTAAAAACGGGTTTATGATTTGCTAATTTAATTCTAATTCTTTAAAGAAGAATCAAAACAAAATGAATATCAAAAAACATTCCACTTTAAAACTCCTTTTTTTATTCTTAAGATACAAAAGTGCTAAATTTTTCTTACACTTTAATCGCTTTCTAAATTTCTAGCAATAAACGATCTATTCGCGATATAGCAATAATACTTAAACTAAATAAACTATATTTGCCGCGAAAATTATTATCAATAAAAATTTGCAAGCATGTTTATTTTAATGGTAGCTATATTCGTAATAGGATATCTTTTTATAGCTTTAGAGCATCCTATTCGAGTAGATAAAGCAGCAACTGCATTAATCATCGGAGTTCTAACTTGGGTGGTTTTTATTTTAGATGCTCCTTCTATATTAGGCATGGGGTTAAGCCGAGCTTGGGAACATTTTTCACATGGGGAAGGTCTCAAAGACTATTTAGAAGTACATCCTGGAGCAAGTATTGTTGAACAAATGCAATACTTTATCTCACATCATGAAATTCTTCATCACCTTGGAGAAATTAGCGAAATTTTATTCTTTCTACTGGGTGCAATGACTATTGTTGAAGTTATAGACCAACACCAAGGTTTTAAATTGATTACAGATAGAATTACGACGACAAACAAAGTAAAATTACTTTGGATTTTATCTTTTTTAACCTTTATTATGTCTGCAGCTCTTGATAATCTAACAACTACCATTGTTCTTGTAGCTTTATTAAGAAAATTAATTGAAGACAAAAAAACACGTTGGTTCTTTGCCAGTATGGTTGTATTAGCAGCTAATGCTGGAGGTGCATGGTCTCCTATCGGAGATGTTACTACCATTATGCTTTGGGTAGGCGGACAGGTAACTTCTCTAAACATAATTACTCATATCATTTTCCCTTCACTAGTATGTATGATCGTTCCTTTAATCATCGTATCCTTTACGATGAAAGGTGAAATTGAACGTCCTAAACTTACAGGAAATGAAAAAGAAAACTTCACTACTGCAAGCGAAAGAAAACTTATCTTAATTCTTGGAGTATGTTGTTTGTTATTTGTGCCTGTATTTAAATCATTTACACACCTACCTCCTTATATGGGAATGTTATTTGGTTTAGGTGTAATATGGGTGGTTACCGAAATCATGCATAAAAACAAACAAGGTGAAGACAAAAGAAAATTATCTGTAATTGGTATCCTTCGCAAAGTGGATACTCCTACAGTATTCTTTTTCCTTGGAATTCTTTCTGCTGTAGCAGCACTTCAGTCAGCTGGGCATTTAAGCCTACTTTCTGGATATTTAGATGAAAATTTCGGAAATGTTTATATAATTGATTTAGCAATAGGTATTCTGTCATCGATTGTTGATAACGTACCTCTTGTTGCTGGTGCAATGGGAACTTATCAGATTGCTACTCCTGAAACTGCTCAAAATGCTTATGAGCTTATGTTTGTTCAGGATGGAACATTTTGGCAATTCCTTGCATATACTGCCGGTACTGGTGGAAGTGTTTTGATTATCGGTTCTGCAGCTGGAGTTGCAGCAATGGGTATGGAAAAAATAGATTTCATCTGGTATATGAAAAAAATAAGTCTTCTTGCCTTAATTGGATATTTTGCAGGTGCAGCAGCTTATTATTTACAAAGTATTATTTTCTAAATTGGAATTTATAACTTCATTTAGAATTAAATATAAAGAGATTATCCAATGGATAATCTCTTTTTCGTTTAAAAATCAAATTTCATTGTTAATTCCATATAATACGGTAGAATAACTTCTCGGCTTCTCTAGTATTAAAAACAATAATCAATACCTTTATTCTGCATCAACAGAACCTTTAATTACTTATAAACTTTCTAGGTTTTAAATGAATACCTCCTAGGTTTTGAATAAATACCTCCTAGGTTTTGAATGAATACCTCCTAGGTTTTGAATGAATACCTCCTAGGTTTTGAATGAATACCTCCTAGGTTTTGAATGAATACCTCCCAGGTTTTGAATGAATACCTCCTAGGTTATAATACAATCATTACTATCTTAACTAATTATAGTCATTACCTACTCTGATCAAAAAGCAAGTTATCACTGCTTATTATAGCTGCCTTTATGGAAAGTCAATAGATGCATATAGACAGAATAAAAAAGCGAATTGCTGTAATTACATAGCTTTTGTTTGGGCCTATTCACTTGGCTAAATCATTATTTGACAAGTTTAGAATCAAAGAATTTATGATATAGAAAAACAGAAATAACCCATCCTAAAACAGAAAAAATGAGCTACAGCTATATTTATAAACATTCCACATAAAGACATATAAGCAAAGAATATCACAGAAAAAGCAACAAATAAGGGCATTTTAAGGACTTTTAACTTTTATTCTTTATACATGAAATAGCTATTCGTATTTATACCCATAATTTGTGTATGGGTATAAATACTAGCCACTAAGTATTTGGCGTTATTTACCTACAAGCTGACAAACTCACGTATAAACTAGATGTATAATGAACGACATTTACTATGGAAACATGCCGGATGAAGCTAAGGGTATAAAACCTACCTATACTATTATTACACTCTACATTTAATACTATTTGGACAGTGTGTTATACACTGTAAGACCTATCTGTGGTTCATGAAAATGGATCTCATCACTACAGGTAAAAGCAAAGCGCTTATTACCAATAACTATGAAGCTAACTTCTTTGAGAAAACTAAACTATGATGTTATGAAAAACGAAAGATTACGGTTTTGGCTGTTATGTTTCGTTGTGTTCTTAATTTGGGGTACAGAGAAATCTCTTGGGCAAAATGTCAATTATGGGGTAGCTCTTTTAAATAAAGGACCACAAGAAACATATTTAAATACAGGAATCAATCTTAATTCGCTGCTAAAAGAAGGGGTAGATGGCGCAGCGACTGTTGAGTTTTGGGTAAATTCACCCGAAAATCTAGGTTGGTCACTGACAGATCTTCTAAACAATAATAATTCCTTCCACTTAGACATGGACAATGAGGGTAATCTACACCTCGTGCAAGGTAAATCTAATTTTGAGATCCCAATCAGTAGTGAAGTAAAAGCTAATGATTGGTGTCATTTGGCAATGACCTTCCGTACAAGTGGAACTACTACTACTACTTCTATTTTCCTTAATGGAAATAAAAAAGGAGAATATCCGATAACATTATCAAAATCAGAAATCCGACAGATGTATGTAAAAAAACCTGCGGACAAAGATTTAATGTTAACAGAAATCAGAGCTTGGAATCGAGAACGAACCAATGCTCAGATACAAGATGAATGGCATAAAAGTTACCTTTTTAGTTCGCCTGCTGATTTAAATGAAAAGAAAAATCAGGGGCTTGTTGTCTATTTAGGTTCTGATGATGCAGAAGAAAACGCAATGGAAAATCTTCCTAGACTAAAATTTGTCGAATGGAAGAATATGATGCCTGATGGAGAAAATGCTTCAGGTAAAGTCCTTTCTTCAATGGATGAAATACCTATAGCAAAGGTAACCAACGAAGTATCTCACCCAATTCTTGATAATAATAAGATATTTTTAAAGGCTTCCAAAGGAACTTATCTTGACAAGATAAGCTTGGCTTGGCCACATATTAAAGGCGCAGATGGATATAGAATTTATCGCGACCAAGTTATTGTAAAAACAATTACAGATTTATCAGGAATAGGAATTTCAAGAGACGTTACCTATGAAGATAAGGATGTTAATCCTGGTAAACTTTATGATTACCGGGTTGAAGCATTTAGCAATAGCGACAAAAGCTTTAGCTCTGCAGGATACGATGGGGGATTTATTTTCTTCAACGGACAAATTTCTGGTAATATAAAAACTACAGGAGATATTTATGTTGATAGCGTTAGATTAACTGCTACTCCTAAAGATGTACCTCTTCCTGGAAATGCAATTTCATTTCCTAAAGGAAGTTCTTCTGTTGTTTTCAACAATGTTGATGTATTTAGAAATAAGAAAAGTATTACTGTTGAATTTTGGTACAAACCAGAAGAATCTAGTAATGAACTTAACTCTATTTTCCAATTAGGCGATCTTAATGTAAACCTCTCTGGAAATAAATTTGAAGTTGTAAAAGGAACTACAGAAATTGTTTCTGGAGACATCAAAACTTCTGAAGGATGGCATCATTATGCTGCATCTCTTGGAGAAGGTGCTGCTGCACTTTATCAAGATGGAGTTCTTGTTTCTGCTTCGACAAATTCATATCCTGAAATAGAAGGTAATACTCAAGAATTCTTATTTAATGCTAAAAATATTTCCGCATATGATTTAGATGAACTTCGTATTTGGGAAGGTGCTAAATCAGAACACGATATTAAGGCTGATTATTTACATATTATTAGTGGTTTACAAGATAATCTACTTCTTTACTACCGCTTTGATATGGGTATGAAAAACACAGTCTATAATTTGGCAAAAAAATCTAGAGGTTACTATTCAGGAGAATGGGATACTACCAAAACTCAACCCAAATGGATGGGTGAAAATTCTCAACCAGAACAATTGGTTTATGGTGGTTATACTGATAAAGCAGGTAACTATGAATTAGACGCGATTAATTATGGTTTAGGAGATGGTATTACATTCAAGCTTGAAGCTACTAAGCCAAATCATGAATTCTCTGAAGGTATTAGAGAAATCAAACTTGCGAGAAGTTTAAAACCTGATAGCTATCAGAAACACGATATAGGATATACCGATGTATCTGCACTTCCTTTCTCTGGAAGAGTTTATTACAGCGAAAACGATCAAAAATACCCAGTACCTAAAGGACAAACCATTATGATTGATGGTCAACCTGTAATGGGTAATGATGATTCAAAAACTGATGCTCAAGGAGTATATAGTATTACTTCTCCTCTAGGTCGACACCGCATTGAAGTTGCAAATCAAGATCAATTGCACAACTTTGGTACATATTCAGTAAAACTTGATGGAGAAAAAGATTTCTTGATGTCTTCTGAAGTATTTAATGGCGATACCATTACATACTCCGGTTTCTTAATGTTTACCGAAGCAAATCAAGAACGTGAATCTTACATATTATCTGAAGGAGATTTATCTCTTGTTATTCTTCCAACAGGAAAAATGGCTGTTAAAAATAAGAATACAAAGGTATTAACCTCTAACTTCTCTGTTACTCCAAACGAATGGCATTTCTTTGGCCTATCGTATGATAAGGTGAAGAATACAATCAAATTAATGATTGATAAAAACCTTGATCAAAATGTTGAAGTACCAGACATCAATCTTGCAGGAAACTTTGTAATTGGAGCTAAATTTGAAGATGGACAAGGTACCTTATGTTTTAAAGGTAATATCGACCAGATAGAGCTTCGCCACAAGGCATATAACGAAGATCAGTTGAACAACCTTCGTGAAGGAGATAGAATTGATGGAGATGAAGATGCTATCTTCGCTATTTATCCATTCGAAGAATCAGAAGGAACACGAAGTGTTTCATGGACTACTGATGCTCAAAGTAAAGTATTAGACTTTTATGGCAAGCCAGTTCATGATAATCAAGTATTTTATGCCTTCCAAAGAAAGTATAATTATGAATATGCTGCTGCAGATTCTGAATTAGCTATCACTGACGATAAAGTTGGATATATTCCTAATATCGTAAAACCAATTACCACTGCCGATTTTGAAAACAAAACTCGCTTCGGTATTATAGGAAACATTGTTGTTCCTTGTGGATGTGGTGTTGGTGAATGGGAAGGTACAGTTTCCAGAACTGATATTAGTGGTATAGAATATACAAAGAATATTGGTGAAGATAATTTCAATAGTGATTTCACAGTATTTACTGTTGATAACCTTGTTCCAGGTCAATACAGAATAGAGATTTGGCTAAAAGGAAAGAAGAGCTCTTCTAAACTTCAATCTCAAATTATCGACCTTAGATCAGGTTGGACTGCTTATACTTTTAAATATAAGAATCCTCTTCATCTAGACGCACAGATTATCCGTAAGGTTAACGTCTCTAATGATGGTAAAGAATCTTATAGTGATGATTTTGAAGAATGTGATGGAAACTTTATCCTTGAAAAAGGAACTTACTACGATATGGTAATATCTGCATACCAAGAGTATGAAGGTAAGAAATGTTATATCGAAGGTTTAAAATATACTGTTGATGGTGACCTTGGACGTACAGCACCTAAGCAATTTGGTGATGAAAACGGAAAATATGTTATGTCAGAAGCAGGAATTGACACATTACGTCTACTTGTTGCTGAACCTAACTTTAATGCTCCATACACAAGAAAACTATCAATCGTTGCTAATGATGATGGAACAACTACTGATTCAGATTTAACAGCAATCATTACTGGTGTAAAACAATTCAATCAAGACTTTACTCTTGATCCACCAGATGAAATGATTATGGTATTACACGATCCTCCTGGAGATCAAAGTTCACTTACATGGACTAAGGGATCATCATTCTCTTATTCTACAAACTGGAGCTTTGATGGTGGAGTAAAAATTAAAGTAGATGTTTCTTCCGGACTTGATGCAGAAATGTATATGGGTACATGGGCAGGATTTGGTGCTGGTGCTGTAGTAATGCAAAGATCAGTTCTAAGTAAAGCCGAAGGTGTATTTGTTACCAACCAAAATATTGGTGCTGGTGGAGGTACTTCTGATAATAACTCTGTAACTCTGGATCAATCAATAGGAACAAACGATGGCGGAATCATTAAAGGTATAGATGGTGATGTTTATGTTGGTACTGCATATGTAATTAACATGGGTAGAGGTAAATCTCTTGAAATGCAAGACTGTAAGCCTGTTGTTAACGAAGAAATCGTTGCTGTGCCACAGACAAAATCAATGTTTGCTCATACTCATCAACATATTGAACGAGTGTTGATTCCTAATCTTGAACTACTTAAAGCTGATGCTGAAAAAGAAAAAGATACTGAAGCAGCAACTGAATATCAGAATAAAATTGATAAGTGGAAAGCTTTATTAGCTCATAACAAAGAGAAATTTGACAAAATTTCTGATTACGACCCAATGAAGTTTAGTAATAAATCAGGGGAAAAAGAAATTGAAACTTCTTTCAACTTTAGTGCTGGAACTTCTACAACCTGGACTATTAGTAAATCTAATGCCTTCAATGGTAGTATTTATGAATTCTACTCTGGAGACGTTGTAACCGATTTTGCAACTAAATTTAATGCATTCGGTGCTGATATTTCAATGAAAACTGGTGTAACTGCATACTGGAATCAGAAATTCAATTATAATAGTGGTAATGAAGAACATGAAAACTTCTCTATCCGCTTCTCTGACAAAACTATTGGTGATCAATTTGATGTATTGATCAAACAAGATCCAGAATTTGGTTCTCCAATATTTAAAACTCGTTCAGGACGTAGTATGGCTCCATACGAACAAGGAACTGTACCTCGCGAAGGATTAGAGTTAGTAGCTGATAAATACCATGTATATGCTGAACCAGGTGGACAAGCTTCTTTCAAATTAACATTGAGAAATGCTGTTCCTATCGACGATGGTAAAATGAAGAATTATGTATTGGCAATACCAACTCAAACTCAACCATCGGGATTAACAGCCAAAATATTTGGAGGTATATTTACCAGCAAAGACTATTGGTTTAACTACGGAGAAAATATTGATGCAATAATTACCTTCGAACAGAATGGTAATACTGAAGATAATGTTTTCAAAGATGTTCCTGTAGTTCTTTATTCTCCTGCTGAAGTAAACTCTGGTGCTTATGTTTACTCTAAAAAGTATCTTGATGAACTAGGAGTAAAACTTGCAGATACTGTTTACTTAACAGCAGAATTTCATGAGAACTGTGTGGATAACATTGTAATGGAAACACCTAAAAATAATTGGGTGGTGAATAGTAATACTGGCGACAATCTTGACTTTAGATTTAAATTCGATAAGCAATCTGCCGCATTTACAAAACTGCTTGTAGAATATGCCGAGGGAGAAGATAATACTCCTAAAGTACTGAAAGAAATCTCTTCAGAAGATCTACAGAAATCACTAGATAGTGAAGACTTCTTCAATATTAAAGTGGACATGAGCGGAATGGCCGATGGAGCTTATAAGCTAAGATTGACACCTATGTGTGGATTAGGAAATGAAGGCTGGAGAAAACAAAATCCAACCGATTGGGTAAGTGGAAATGTATACAGAATACAACCTGTAATTACACAAACCATTCCTAATAACAATGGTATACTAACTGATGCTTTAATTGCAGCAAACCTTGACAGGGATGTTCTTGGTGATGGTGTGAATTCATTGAATGTATCATTACGCGGTGTATTGGCTGGCATGGATCCAACTCCTAAAGCAGCAATATTCAACCAAGTTACTGATAGTATTGTAATTCCTCCTCATAAAGACTTAAATGCAATTGATGGAGCATATTCTGTAGAATTCTGGGTTTATCCAGAAAAATATCCTAAACAAGAAGTGCCTATTATTACCAAAGGAGATAATAGCATTAATGTTAGCCTATCGACTAATGGTAGTATAAATAATGGTAGATCTTTATCTGCACCACTAATTCCATTCAAATGGACTCATGTTGCAGTGGTTTATGATGGAAATCACCTAGCTCGAACCTTTATTGATGGGGATCTTTCTACAGAAGAAAAAGAAGCTACTCTATTCAAAGGAAATAGTGACACCCTTGTAATTGGTGGAACCAAAAGCGGCGATGGATTTATTGGTAGATTAGATGAGATTAGAATTTGGTCTAAAGCCATAACTCAAGAAGAAATCTACACCAATAAAAATGCAATGTTATTGGGTAATGAAGCTAATCTTGTCGCATACTTCCCTCTTGATGAGAATGCTCTTGAAGGAGAAGCGGTTCGTGATTACACAGACAAAGCTTCTGGAACCACTGCCAATGGACTGACTTTCACTAGTGAAAAAGATGAAGCAGCCCCTATTAGTGCAGAAAATGTAATTCAAGATGTTCCTGTAGACGTTGTGCTTGCTGAAGGAAACCAGATTGTAATTAAGCCTAAAGACAACTTCTCTGATTACTATCTAGAAGGTGCTCTTCTAACTGCTAAAATTGAAGGTAGTAAAATTAGAGATGTCTATGGTAATAGTCTGGAAGGAAAATCATGGAGCTTCCGCGTAAATAGAAACGCTCTTGAATGGACTAAAGCAAATATAGATCAAAGACAAAAACAAGGTGTTTCGTCTGAATTTGAAGCTACACTTTCAAATTCTAAAGGAGCAAAAGAAATCAAATATACCATAGAAGGTCTTCCTTCATGGCTAGAAGTAACAGGTAATCATCATGCAAATCAAGAATATGAACTTGGTGCTGGTTATGATGAAACCCTACACTTCAAAGTTGCTCCTTGGTTAAACCCTGGTGAACATACTACTTTTGTGAGAGCAAAAACACTCTCTGGAGTAGAAGTCTTTAAACTTAAAGTTACTGTTGAAAGTGCTAAACCAGCTTACAACTTTAACCCTGAAGACTTTGCTTACAAAATGAATATGACTGCTCAATTAACTATAAATGGTGTTTTATCATCTGATGAAAACGATATGGTTGGAGCATATGTAAACGGACAAATCAGAGGTTATGGTAGTATCAAACATATCTCATCAGTAGATAAGAATCTGGTACAACTTGAAATCTACAGTAATAAAAAGTCTGGTGAAGACCTAAGCTTTAGAGTTTGGGATGCTTCTGAAAGTAAAGAATATCTAGGAGTACAAGAAAAGTATAGCTTTACTTCAGATAATATTTTGGGAAGCTTAAATACACCTGTAGACTTAACAACTGGAAACTCTCTTGTAAAGAGACTACCATTCAGCAAAGGATATTACTGGATGACCTTCGCTCTACATAGCAAAGGATCGGAAAAACTAAACATTACAGATGTTAGTGGTTTCGGAGAAGGTGATACCCTAGAAGCTAAAGATGGTAAGATTGCAACTTTTAAAGGAGGAGCATGGACTGGCGATTTGAAAGAGCTATCTCCAGAAGCATCCTACCAAGTTGGACTCGAAGCCAATAGAGTAATTGAAATTGCTGGTGAGGGAATTGATGTTGATGTTGATATTCCTTTAGAAGCAAGCCCTGAACTGAACTGGATTGGTTACCTACCAGAAAATATGATGGTAAGTAGTGAAGCTATGAAATCTGTAAGTGCGAAAGATGCTCAGAATGGAGATATTCTTTCAGGACGTGAAGGTTTCGCTGAATATCATGACGGATCATGGGTTGGTTCTCTAACACACCTAGCTCCAGGTCTTGGATACAGACTGAAAGTAACAAAAGCAGGTACTCTAAACTACCTTGGAATCAGTAAAGCTGATCGCGAGGCTGCTAAGAATGGAAATCTTAAATCAATGGAAAGAAGAGATTTCATTCCAAATGCTGGAACACCTTTGGTATCTATTAAGAATGAAGCATACACAAGAGGCTTCAACTTACAAGCACAGGATTATGAACACTTTATGCATATCCAAGGTGTTGTTGATGGTCCAATAGATATCCAGAATAGTCCGGAATTGATCTTGGCATATGTTAATGGTAAACCTGCAGGTGTTGCTGTACCTCAAGAGGTTGATGGTCAATGGACATATTTCGCTACAGTATATGCACATAATACCAGCAAAATTGAATTTAGATTGATTGATCGTGAAACACAGATTGAATATGCCGTTAAGGGTAAACTAGATTTCAAATCTGGTTCTATCGAAGGTTCTTCTTATGATCCATATATATTTGAAGTCGGTGATCAGATTCGAGATGATTCTGGCTACAAATCATTGGAGAAAAATGTTAGTCAGAACCACCCTAACCCATATCATACTGTAACTACAATCGATTATGCAGTAAACGAAAACACTCCTGTAACTATAGAGATTAGAAATCTTGTGGGACAGAAAGTGGGAGTAATTGAACAAGGAAATCAATCTGTTGGTAGTCATAGTGTAAATATTGGAAGAATAATTGGAGGTAATTATCTTGAAAACGGAGTTTACTTCTATACATTAATCACCAACTACGGTAAGGTTACTAAGAAAATGATAATCAACTAATATAACTTCAAAGGGTTGTCCTATTCTTTAGGACAACCCTTTAAAATCAAAATCAATGAAGCAACAATAAGAGCAATAATTCAAAAACTCTAGTGCTATGAAAAAAATAATCTTTATTCTATCAATTATAATCTTAACAGGATTCAGTAAGATATCATTCGGACAAACTCCCATCATCGAAGATAGAACAGGTATGTGGAATGGATATCCATGGATAATAATCCCTGATGGTACCACAAGAGCATTCAATGTTGATAGTAGAGATGGTAGAAGAGGGAGACTTGTCTTTTTTCATAATGAAGGCCCTGGTGTATATCAAGGAGCTCAGTTTGACTCTAGAGGATGGTTTGTTTTTGGAAACGGCGATCCTAGTGCACCTTTTCATGTAAATGAAGCAGCTTTATTTTCTACAGATGCTACATTTAGAGGAAAAGTTGATGTCACTAACAATATAAATGTTACAGGAAATGCCACAATAAAAGGAACTGTAGTTGCCGATCGCATCTCACTTTCAATAGGAAGTTTTCCTGATTATGTATTCGAATCAAACTATAAACTTAGATCAATATACGATTTAGAAAAATTCATACAAAACAACAAACATCTACCAGGAATTCCAGCAGCTAAGGTTATTGAGAAAGAAGGTATGAATGTGGGTGAAATGAATAGAATTTTGGTCGAAAAAGTAGAAGAGCTAACCCTTTATACAGTTAATCAACAAAGATTAATTGACCAGTTAAAAATAGAGGTTGATCAACTTAAGGCCAATTCAAATCAATAAAACTAGGTTTAGATTATTGGAGACACAAAAAACTAGGAAGCTATGAAAAAACTAAATTTATATATAAGCATACTCAGTATTATACTTTTTACAAGTATTTCAATTGGGGCAAAAGCTCAAGATAACAATGATTATCGAGTTTTTAAATTTAATAAAGGGGATAAAGTGCTTACAATTGTTTCAGGAGAACAACTTCAGTTAAAAATGGAAGACCCCTACTCTGGTGATAATGCGCTGGCTCAATACTTTATTGTACGAAAATTAGAGAATAACAATGTAATTATAGCTGCTGCTGAAAAGCCTGAATTAACCTTAAAAAGAGGTAGTGGCGATGAAGTCAGTTTTGAAAAATATAATAAAGAAGATAGTGCTTCTTTCGAATGGCGTATCGACTATGCAGGATTCCCTTTCTGTTCTTTTTCAAGTCCAGATAATCCAATGAGCGTAGTTGCTATCGATGATGCAGGAACACTAAAAATAATACAAGCTACAGCACTTGAAAACAATAACTCAAGTGAGAACTTCAGATTTGGATTAGAAAAATCTAGCTTACCAATCTTTTAAAGAGTCTAACACATAGTTTATAAAAGGCTGTCAGAAAATATCACCCCATTTTCTGGCAGCCTTTAACTTTTTATACCTTAAACAAGATAGCTAAACAAGTTAACTTCTCCTGTGAACAATTAATAAGTGAAAACTTATCTTTAGCATCACATTTTAGAATATCTCCTTCAGAAAATAATTCCTCTTCATGATTCACCCGTACTTTTCCTTTTCCTCTAAGCACAGTAATTTGTAACTCATATCCTTCGTGAGTATGGGTAGGAATTTCTTGTCCGGGGAGTAAATTCAGAACAAAGGTTTTATTATAATCCGAAGTAAACACATGTTTCTTCTGGAATTTTTCATTCTTAAATTTCTGATATTGTTTTAGGTTTTGCTTTTGCATAATTAGGGGGGATTAAAATGAAGGTTAAAGGTATAACTTTTTTTACTGCTTACAATTTAGAATACACAACAAAAGGCATCTCTGAAATACTCAAAAAAATGCCTTTGTTAAAATTTCGAAAAAACATCCCTCCTACCTCGGCGGATTAGCTCCCAATGCTTTTATATAATTATTAATATCGTGATTAAATCCTACATGCTGTAAATAGCCATTCAAAGAAACAATTGGATTGGGTAAATCATCAGGAACTAAAGCTGTAAAAGGCACCTTTGTTACCTTAGAGCTTCCACTCTTTAAAATTGGTTTATACTCAATCCCTTTATCTTTAATGACTTTTCCAATCCGACCAATAGTACTATTTATTGCACTACCTAAATCTGGAGAAACAGGGTAATTCAAGTCATTGATTCCATTGAAATTACCATAAAACACTATAGGGAATAAATCATTTGGATTAAATATCCGTTGATAATCAATGATTAAATTTTCTTTTAGATCATTATACTGAAGCAATTTTGAATTAAAGAAGTCCACAAATTCAGGAGTATAGATAGAGGGTGTACCAAAAGAAAATCCCCCTATATATAATGGTGATTTATTGGAAAGCATTCCGTTTTCCATCAATTGAACAAAATAAGGCAATGCCAATGTAGCCATATTACCACCAGTGCTATGACCAGCTAAATATAAATTTATAGGTTTACCAACGCTATTTCCATCATTAAATCTTTCCTGGAAGAATTTAGTAAAAGTCTTTTTCTCAAATGACAAACGATCTTCTCCTACCAGATTTATTAATTCCTTGAAAGCCAAATATGGCCCTATGGCTACTTTAGGATTAGAAATTTGCTTATTGTTATGAAACTCGTAGTCATTTAATGCAAAAACATCAATTCCCTCCACAGTATTTACCAAGTTCTTATACTCTTCTCCTCTTATTATAAGAGCAAAGGTATGGGTGTATTTTGTGCTTTTCGCCACATAGGCAACTGTAGAGTTCGAGTTGTCAATACCATACCAAACCACATACCAGCGGTCGGATGTAGCAAGATTAATTTGATTAATAATATAAACCAAACTATCTTCTAAAGTAGAAGGGTCATTTTCACTCACATAAGCCATGGAGCAAAGTGTGGCCATTTGCTTAAGATCATTATCAATTGGATTGATTGCAGTTCCCTCCTCTTCCATAGAAATGGGAGGGTTTACATCATAAGAATTCTTTTTACATGTGGTTGTTAAGAACAAAGCTATAATAGGAAGGAGAAATAGTATCTTTTTCATGGATAACATATTTTTGAGGATCTTATTTCTTTTACAATAAGTTTAAAGATACGAAAAATTACTACAAGATACTATTTCTTAGCGCATTACAAACAGCTCAAATCTACACTGTTTTTATATGAAATATTTTTACTCATACTTTAATACCTCAATAGGATTTACTCTTGCAGCTTTCATACCCATATATGCAACTGTGATAACAGTAATTAATGTGGTTAACAAAAAACCTAAAATATAGAAGTACCAAGAAAAAGTAATATGATTCTGAAACTGACTCAGCCAATTATTTCCAACATAATAAGCAATAGGCCATGCAATGATATTTGCTATTATTAATAATCTGAAAAACTCTTTTAATTGTAAGTGAATAATCTCCCATTTATATGCTCCTAAAACCTTGCGCACTCCAAACTCTTTATTTCGTTGTTCTGCCATAAAAACAGACAAACCAAACAATCCTAAACATGCTATAAAAACTGCAATAGCAACAAAGAACCTCATTACCCCAGATAGTTTCTGTTCTTTTATATACTGTTTATCAAAACTCTTATTCAGAAAATGCATATTGCATACATAATCAGGGTAATTATCTCTCCAATAGCTTTTTATAAAAGTAATACCATCTTTGGTATGCCCTTTTGCAAATCGAATCATTAAATGATTCACATTCCATCCTCCTTTAGCACAATACAAGACAAAAGGTTCATATCCTTTAGATGGATTATGAATGTAAAAATCTTTACAAACCCCCACTACTTTCATATTCCCAAGCTTTTGACCCAACACAGAATCTATTTTCCCAAACATATTTAGCGCTTGTTCATTGATAATAAGTACTGGCTCAGGATTTCTTTTATCATTAGCAGTAAATCCTCTTCCTTTAATAATCTCAACATCCATAAGCTCCAGATAATTGGGATCTACAGGCATAGCATAAAAATAATAATCCTTATCCTTATATGTACGACCCCATTGCATATCAATAACACCTGGTACTGCTCTGCAAAAAGAAGCATTTTCGATATATGGTGATCTCTGAAGTTCACTGGTAATAACATTATGATCATTCATTCTCCACATAGGCTCAACAGCCTTTATATAAGTAATCTGATTTTTCTTATACCCCAGAGGAATATTTTGAATATAATTAGATTGCGACACTATTAAAATGGTACCAATAATCAGTAAAGCTGAAATAACAAATTGAAAAACAATAAGGGTTCTTCTCAAAAACAAGCCCGAATTTCCTTTAACTATTTGTCCTTTTATGGTTTTTACAGGACTAAATGAAGTAAGAATTAAAGCAGGATAAATTCCAGCAAAAAGAGCTAACAACAAACTTCCTAAAAAGAAAAACAAAAGCATTTCTCTTTGCTCTGAATATAATTTGAAATTCAATTCCATATTTAATACAGAGCTTATATAAGGATATAAAACTTCTAATAAAATTAAAGATAGAGAAAAAGAGATAATGCAAATAAGAACACACTCAAACATCAAACCTTTAAATAAATTCCATTTACTACACCCCAAAAATTTCTTTACACCAATCTCTTTGGCTCTTTTACTTGCAATGGATGTAGAAAGATTAATAAAGTTAAAAGAAGAAATAAGCAATACCAATATTCCTATTGCCAGATAAACATAAACCAATTGTAAATTGCCATGACGCCTTAAACCTTCACCATAATCTGGATTAAAATACAATTCACGATAAGAAAACAATCCTCTTATATCAGGCATTTCAACTTCTGATTCCTTAAAATTATGTTTTAATACTTTATCAATCCATAATTGATTCACTTTATCAAAATCTGCTCCTTCCTTAAGCTTTATAAAATGCCCAAAACTCCATGATGAATCATCCTTACGACTTCTTACAATATCACTATTCAATATCATTTGAAATTTCATACTCGCTGTAGTAGGTAAATCTTTAAAAACCCCACTAATTGTTTTTCTTCTCTTTTCAGTCGAATGACTTTTCTCAAGTACAATTTCTTTTCCTAAAGGGCTTTTATTTCCAAATAGCTTTTTGGCCATTTGCGCACTAATTACAGCAGAATTTTTTGCTTTCAATGCAATTTTCGGATTGCCATAAAGCAATGGTATCTGAAACATCTTTAAAAAATTGGTGTCTACCTCAATAAAATCAGGAAAGATTTTTTCAGAATCATTCTTCACAAATAAATTGCCGTCATTTCTATCCAAAGCATTCACAACTGAAACCAACTCAATTTCTGGAATACTAAATTCATAGGTATCTACAGTCGATGCATTTAAATTAAACCACCTAAAAGCCCCTCTATAAATTCGATTCACATCAGGAATATGTTTATCTGTAGACAATTCATTATGTACAAATAAAAATATCAACATGGCCAATGTCATAGAAATTGACAAGCCCAAAATATTTAAAACACTAAATAACTTAAATCGAAAAAGATTACGAAATGTAGATTTAAAGTAATGGTTGATCATACTATATTCTTTGATTTTGATTTTTTTCTTCTTCGAAACTCGTATTTCACTTTTTAAATTAGAAACTTAAAAACACGAGAAACAAAATCAAAGAATATAG
>JBGRQE010000046.1:0-27738 GCA_041725955.1 Bacteroidales bacterium | reverse complement strand
TTAACTTTTTCTTTTTCATACTAGAGTGAGTTTTTTAGTATTATTATTTTATAGGATGATTGCAATTATCACTAGCTACACATGTCTTAGTGTTGCAAACATCATTTATTGTAGGACATGGAGCATTGCTTAACGGACAATTATTATGTGTGCAGCTTTTTGTTTTGGGCATAATAGAAATGGTATCTGTGCAATCGTCAGAATATTTATTGCCACCTTTAAGATTACTCATTTCCAGGTTAGAGACGGTTTCTTTATTAAAACTTAAGTTTAACTTTTTCTTTTTCATAAGGATTAGAGTTTAATATGAGTTTAGTTTTTTTCAAAGCATTTCGAGATGTAAAAATACATCCCGAAATGCAACTGAAATTCATAAAGAGATTGTTAACAATAAGTTCTGTAGCTCAGACAACTTTTTGTATCACAAGGATAAGGCATTTCTGTTTTGCAAATTTCTGTTAACTTACAATGGCATTCTGTTTTATAGCATGTAATTGTTTTTACATTGCAACATCCTGTTTTTACACAATCTGAAAGATCAGACATTCCACCACCCTTAATAGAATTCATCTCTAAATTAGAGACTGTTTCTTTGATGAAACTAAGGTTTAATTTTTGCTTTTTCATACGAGTTTATTATTCTTATAAGAAATTAAAAAAAAAACAAACGAAGGATGAATAGCCATTTTTATTGATAAATATTTTGTTTGTGGTTATAATATTTTGTCAATTTATTGTGGCGAATTATCCATGCATTTATTGTTTTTAATCGACTATTATTTTATTGTTTTAATAGTAATATTACAATTTGTGTCGAAGGTAGGGTATGTCCAGCAGCTTTTGGTTTCACAAGGATAAGGTTCTGCGGTAACACATGTTTTTACATTTTGTACAGTAGGGCAAGTTTTTGTATTGCAGCATCCTGTTTTTATACAATCGGAAAGATCAGACATTCCACCACCTTTAACGGCATTCATTTCTAGCTTAGAGATAGTTTCTTTTACGAAACTTAAATTCAATTTTTGCTTTTTCATACGAGTTTAGTAATAACGAGTATTATTGTTTTGGTTTCTGGTTTCTTATTTGTTTTTCAAACATGAAATTCAAGATTAGAAATTCGAAACCTGAATTTTATTCATAGAGCTTAGAAGAAAGGCAAATCTTACAATGAGAATTGAATTATTTTTATTGAAACATTATTAACTCAAATTTCTATTAGTAGATTTAATCAAAAACAGAAAAACTCATAAGATAAGATCTGCCTTCTCGTTTGGTTTTTTATAATAACCTTCCTAGTAATGGTTAAAAATTAGGTTGGTTACTAATGTTTACTGTTATATGATAAACTGGTTTAATGTAAACCACAAAGAATTGTATTGTTAATTTTTTTATGTCTAGCAAAATCGACACTGTAATTATTTTTAATTGTGAGTTCGCATTTCCAAACTTTACAATATGGTCAATTCTTGTTAAATCATATATCCATGAAAAATATATTACGGAATATAATATTAAGGGAGGGTGTTTGAAAAGCAAAAATACTTTCTAGATAATTAGTTGCAATCAAAAAAATAAAAATGTGTATTGTTCCTTTTTCCATTGATGTCCCCTTTTGTTCTCCTTATTGCTTTGCTGTCATCCCCATTTATGAATAAAATTCATAAATATCTGTAATAAGAAGTTTTGATATTATATCGAATAATTTCGATTGGATTATGAAGAGTTTCGCTATAATTAAAATTCTTCAATCTAAGTTTTGGTTTTCTTCTAAAGCAAATTTATGTGAATGCAAATGAAAAAACAAATTTAAACAGATCGATTTATATAAATAAATGTGAAAATCACCTATATGAACTATAGGGATTTCCACATTTGTTTTAATTTATCTATTATCCTATCTTAAACGTTTTTTGTAATCTATACATAATTAAATACATACATGGAACGATAAGAAGGGTAAGGAATGTCGAGAACGATAATCCAAATATTATAGTCCAGGAAATAGGTCCCCAGAAAGCTTCATTGTCTCCTCCAAAGTAAATTTGAGGATTATAGTTTTCCAAGAATGAGATAAGATCAATGTTTAATCCTGCTGCCAATGGAATAAGACCTAAAATTGTAGTAATTGCAGTAAGTAGTACTGGGCGTAAACGTGTTTTTCCTGCTTCTTCAATACATTGACGAACAATACCAATAGATAGTTTGTCGCTCTCATTCAAACCAAGTTCTGTTTTCTTCCTCTCGATCAGTAAGTCTATATAGTCAATCAAAACAATAGCATTGTTAACAACAACTCCTGCCAGAGAAACAATTCCAATACCCGTCATAATTACAATAAACTCCATATTAAAGGTTGCTAAACCTCCAAATACTCCGATTGTACTGAATAAAACAGAGAATAATATGATTATAGGTTTGAACAGAGAGTTAAATTGAGTAACCAGAATAATTAGAATCAGTGCTATTGCAATTCCTAAAGCTGTAACAAGAAAAGCCATAGATTTAGCTTGCTCTTCTTGCTCTCCGGTAACATCAAAACTGTAGCCTTCAGGGAAATTATAAGCTTCTAATATTGGTTTTATTTCCAGATTGATTTCTGTGGCATTATATCCATCAATTACGTTTGACCAAACGGTAACAACTCTTTTCCGATCTTTACGATTAATCTGGTCGTAGGTTGAGGTATAACGTACATTAGCTACTGAAGAAATTGGAATCTGAACGATTTTTCCTGTATTCTGATTTCTGAAAGTTATTTTCTGATTTAATAAAGCCGTCAGATTATATCTGTATTTATTCTGACTACGTAGCATTATAGGATAATCATCCTCTCCGAGTTTATATTTAGAAATCTCTGTACCATAGATAGAGGTCCTAATTGCATTGGCTATTTGGAATGTCGATACTCCAAACCTCCTAGCTTTATCACGGTCGATATCTACCAAAATTTCTGGTTTACCTGTATCTAAATCTATCTTTAAACCTTCAATTCCAGAAATATTCTCTTTGTTGATTTTTTGAATAATATCCTTTGATAAGGATATTAAAGTGTTAAAATCTTTACCTATAACTTCTATATTGATGGGCTTTCCTGTCGGAGGTCCTTCATTTTGCTTTTCTACCGAAATTTCTACTCCAGGGTAAGTGCGAATTAGAGCATCACTTAATTGTTTCAAAATAATGGATGTAGAAATGTTTTCTCTATACTGAAAATCAACAAACTGAATGGTAACTACTCCTCGGTTAGGGCCTCCCATACGATTAGTAAAACCTTCGTTTTCTCCTACTGCTCCGCTACCTACACGTGTAAGAACCGATTTTACAATTCCATTATTGGGTTCCAAGATATTATATACCTTGTTTTCAATTACGCCCATAACTGAATCTGTCACCATAATATCAGTTCCTACAGGAAGCTTTGCACTTACATTTATATACTTTGGATCACTCGAAGGAAATAAACTAAACTTTGGATTGGTGCCAAAATAAAAACCGATAGTAATAAATAGCAGCAATACACTTGCAAGTAGTACCCAGTTAGAATTATTACTCTTGATAAAGGCATGAAGAATTTTGGTATATATATTTTCTAGCCATACCAAGAATTTCTTTTGGAACCACCTGGATAGTTTATTTAAGAATAATAAGTTGGCAATACCAATTATGGCGAATATTAAAAATAAGTTACCCAATATGGTTAAACCCGTGGCTAGTGAAATAATTCCCAGAATAATTAGAATAATACTCAATCGAATTGTAAATTTCTTTTTTACCGGAGGATTTTGATCTCCTTGTCTAACAAAAATACTAGAGTATACAGGTAAAAGGACTAGCGCAACGATTAATGATGAAGTTAATACCACTATAAGCGTTAGAGGTAAATATTTCATAAATTCACCAATTATGTCTTTCCAAAATAAAAGAGGAAAGAATGCTGCCAGGGTGGTTGCTGTTGATGAAATAATAGGCAAAGCAATTTCTCCAACGCCAATTTTTGCAGCTTTTATAGAATCATATCCCCGCTGTCGGAATCTAAAAATGTTTTCTACAACAACAATTGCATTATCAACAAGCATTCCCAGAGCTAAGATTAATGAAAATAATACCATTGTATTTATCCGTAATCCCATTAATCCTAAAATCATAAAGGAAAGGAGCATAGATAATGGTATTGCAAAGCCTACAATAAAAGCATTTCTTGGCCCCAGGAAGAAAAACAATACCAAAATCACAAATATCATACCCATAAGCATGCTATTGGATAGGTTGTTTAACTGTGTGCGAACAACATCCGACTGGTCGTTGGTAATCGAAATTGATAGCCCTTCAGGAAGTGCATTGGATGCCTTTGCCTTATCGATAAGCTTGTAAATTTGCTCTGTAGCAGTTAATAAGTTTTCTCCCCCTTTTTTTACTACCTGAAGAGAAACAACAGGTTTGTGGTCTAATCGGGCAAAGCTTTCTGGCTCTTCAAAAGTAAATAGAACCTTAGCGATATCTTTAAGATATACAATTTTGCCATTTTCGTGTTTAACAACAATGTCGCGGATTTCTTTTGGATCTTTAAATTCACCCACTACACGAATACTTCTTCGGTTGCCTCCAAGTAAAACATTTCCTCCAGACATAGAGAGGTTCTCTTGTTGAATGGCCGACTGAATATCCATAAAACTAAGCTGGTTGGCTTCAAGAAGGTGTTGATCCACATCAATTCGAACTTCTTTCTCAGGTACACCACTAATATCAACTCGTGTGATTTCTGAAATGGTTTCTATTTCATCCTCAAGAAATTCAGCGTATTCACGAAGCTCTTCCAAGCTATAATTTCCCGAAAGATTTATATTGATAATTGGAAATTCAGAGAAGTCAATATCTTCTACTGTAGGGTCGTTCTGCAAGTCGTCCGGGAGTTCAGATTTGGCTTTGTCAACAGCGTCCTTAACATCCTGTAGGGCTTGTTTTACATCTACATTCGTATTGAATTCTGCAAAAATTACTGAAGCATCTGCAGAAGATGAAGAGGTCATCTTCTTTAGGTTTTTAACAGATTCTATTTCTTTTTCCAGTGGACGTGTAATCAAGTTTTCGATATCTACAGGAGGATTTCCTGGGTATATAGTCCTAACCATAACAATAGGCTGAACAATATCAGGGAAAAGTTCTTTCGGTAACGAGTTATAAGCAATACCCCCAAAAAGAAAAAGTACAAATGTTATTAGATAAACAGTGTTCTTATTTTTTAAAGCCCATGAAGTTATTTTAAACTCCGTGAATTTTTTCTCGCGAGAGTCTTTCTTTATATTCTTCAAATTCTCTTCCATAGCTATTCACTCTCTATTGCTGATTATTGTTTGGATATGATTTTGATATTGCTACCATTAGAAACATTGGCATATCCATCAATAATGATCATATCGCCTTGTTTCAAGCCACTGTTTATCAATGTATGTATGCCATCAGAAAGACCTGTTTCTATATAAGTCTTCTGTGCGATTGTTTTATTATCAGTTGCTTTAGCGGTATATAAAAAGGCTCCGTTTGGGTCGTTACGAATAATTTTAGTTGGTACAACAATGCTGTTCTTATCAGAAAAGTCATTGATTTTTATTTCCCCAATAATATTTGCTTTAAGTTTATTGTCAGGGTTTTTGAATTCCAGCTCAATTTCGAACGATCGGTTATTGGGATCTACAACATTTCCAACTCTTTTGATGGTTTCTTTTAGATCTATTCCAGGGAAACTTGGGAAATTAATCTCAACATCTGTTCCTCTTTTTATCACAGGAAGATAGTTCTCAGGAATATCTGCTTTTAGATAAAAAGAACTCAAATTAACAACCTGGGCTAAAGGGGCTGCAGGGCTTCCAAATTCTCCTGTTTTTTGGTATAACTTTTCAATAACACCATTTAAAGGAGATCTGACTATTGTCATATTCAGTTGCGCATTTAAGGTTTTTAGCTTTTGTTCTAAACCTTCTTTCTGGGTTTTGGCTTCAAGGAATTGAATCTCCGAACCGATTTTCTTTTTCCATAGTCTGTTTTGACGATCAAAGACTGTTTTTGCAAGTTTCAAAGATGATTTTACTTCTGCAATTGTGTTCTGAATTACAGCATCATCTAGCTTAGCTATTACTTGTCCTTTTTTTACCTGATCGCCTTCCTGTACTTGGATTTTTATAATTCGTCCACTGGTTTCAGGACTGATAATGGCCTGCTTCACTGCCTCAAGCGTTCCTGAAACCTTAAAATAGTGATTGAATTCTTGCGTTTTTAATGCCTCTATGGTTACAGGTTCTTGAAGTGCTGTGTGAGGATTTGCCGCATTTACTTGTTTTTGAAGTTCTTCAATCTTTTTGTTCAGTTCGATGACTTCAGTTTTGTACTCCTTAATTTTTGTCTCAATTTCTTTTTTGCTTTCTGTTTTCTGTCCGCATGATGAAATAGAAACAATTATCACTAAACCAGCTATTAACCGGGTAAAGCTTGATAATGCTGAAATTGTTTTATATCGAGCTGTATATTTCATTGTTTTTCAATTATAATAGTTTTGGACAATTTTCTTTTATGTATTTGCGACCTTCATCAGATAGTAAGCCATTCAGATAAAATCCTGTCAGCTGTTCTCTGAACGACTTTTTTATAAAGTATTCAATCTTAAAAACATTAGATTGATGAATGGCATTAAAGCTAATCATCATCATTCGTGAAATTTGAAAAGCATTTATATCTTTTCTGTATACAGAATAATCAATGCCTTTATTTAGATTGTCTTCGAGAATCTGAGTGAATTTTTGATCCGTTTCTCTTTTCAGAGCTTCAATAATATGTGGGTAATATTTCAAGAGATCGTAAGTACAGGTATTGGATTCTGTTTTAGGAGCACGATCATCGATTGCCATAAATTCTAAAAACTCGTCAATTGGGTGAAGCTTCTTTCTTATAACATCCTCTACAAATGATGTTTTCATATTTATGACATATTCGCAAGACTTAAGAACTATATCTTCTTTATCTTTAAAGTATTGATAAATGGTTTTTTTACTGATGCCAAGTTTTTTGGCAATATCATCCATGCTAACACTTCTTATTCCATATTCAAGGAACATTTGACTTATTTTTTCGATATATATATCTTCAGTCTTTCTCTCCTCCATCTCTCTATTCTTTCTTTAATATCGTTTGTAATTTTGTCGTTGCACTCAAAAAATTCATCAAAGCAATGCTGTAATCACCTTCCGATTTTAGGTATTGATTATATGTGTTTAGCAGATCGTTACTTGAAGAAACCCCTTCTTTATATTTTTCTTGAGTTTTTGTATAAATGCGTTTTGCCAGCTTTCTACTATTTTTCTTTTGCTTATATATGTCTAAGTTGTATAAAGCGCTGGTTTTTAAACTTGAAAATTGAACGTCTAAACTTTCTTTAACTTCAAGCCTTTGCTCTGTAAGCTTATATAAATTCAATTTTGCCTGATCTATCTTTGATTTTCTCTGACCACTTGTCCAAATCGACCAATTTAGTTGGAATCCAAAAACAGTAGTTGGATACCAAGGTAAAGAATTATCAAAAAAGTTGTATTCGTTACGCATTGCATTGGTCTTAGCATTGAAAAAAGCTGAAATATTGGGCAAATAGCTTGTTTTTTCATTTTTCAGATTTAGCTTAGCTAAGTGTTCTTGACTTTGAATTATCTGAAAGTTTATATTTGATGAAACCTGAAAATTGTTTTTTATCAAGCTCTCATAATTGCTCTTCTCCAATAGGTCGTTCAAAGATTCTTTTAACTCAATTTCGTCTTCTACAGGAATTCCCATTTGAAGCTTAAGATTGTTTTTTGCAATGGTAATTTGCCACTGGGTATTGCTTACCGACGACTTTAAATCTTCAACAAGAAGTTTTAACTGATCGACATCTGTATCTTCAATCAAACCGCTTTTATAAACTTCCTCGGTTTCATAAGCTAGTTTCTCGGTGTTCTTAAGGGTGTTCTTAAAGATATCTAGGTTTTTTTGTGTAACCAAAACCCCATAATAGGCCAAGGCAATCTGTTCTTCTATATCTTGCTTTGTTCGGGTATCGCTTAAAACACTTTGTTTAAGATATGCTTTTGAAGCCATTAGTCCAACAATATAACTTCCGCTAAATATTAATTGATTGACATTTACCTCTGCCGAGGCGTTGTACTTAGTTCCAAATTGAGCAGCAATTAGATTTCCTGAAGGGACTGATTGGTTTGGTTTCAAACCAAAATAGTTTTCATTAATCTGAAAAACTACAGGACCAATAAAATCGGGAATTAGGGTTGTTGCCAAATTCAGGAAGTTCTGATTGCTAATGGCTCCTGATACCTGTGGTAAACCACTTGAAATTGCTTCATTTATTCTTTCTTTGGCAATTTCAATATCCCGAAGACTATTTTTCCTTTGGTGGTTGTTTGTTAGTGCATATTCTTGTGCTTCTTTCAAATTGAAAGACCATTCTTTTTCTTGCCCGAAAAGAAAAAGCGGTGAAATTATATATCCCAAGCAAAAGAATATAATCCAATGTGATTGTTTCATTGAAAAATAGGTTTAATGTTGAATTATATTCGCTAGTTGTTTTTCATATTCTTTTAAGCCTTCATCGCTTGCAACTCGATCTAGGTGCCTTTTATATAAACTTTTGATTATATCGTCTTTTTTACACCTAGAGCCAAAATTAAGACATGAAGATTTTATTTGATCAAACTTTTGCAAAAAGAGATGCGCTTGCAGGCCACAATCTATATCGTCAGCAATATGGATACTACCTTTGCTATGTTCTAGATTGTAAGCAATGCAATTATTTAGGGTTTGATTTAATTCGAATTTGTAATCGATAAGCTGTGCGGGAAATTCTTTTTCCAAAACATTTTCGATATCTATGAATCGATCAATATAGCTAAACAGAGTAGAAGAAATGCCAAAAAGAAAGCTAATATAGTTGGTGTTAGAGTTTTTAGATTCTTGGTCCAGTTCTTTTTTGAAATGTGAAGCACAGAATTCTAAGAATGATTCTATCCAAATTTCTTCTTTATTATTGAGTTTTTCTTTGACTAAAGATTTAATAAAATCTTTATGGATCATGTTTCTGTCCTCTTGCAGAATAAAATCTAAATATTGCTGCAATGAATTTGATGACATATTTCCCATTGTAATAAGTGTTAGTAAGTTTTAGTGCTTTGTTTTCTTACATGGTGGCAAATATATATAAATTTATTTCCTGGAAACTTTTATCACTTAAAAAGTTTCCGTAATAAAGAAAAGGTTAAGTGTATATAGTTTAGTTCAAAGCGAGTAGTTTTTGGAAACCCAAAGAGTTTTTTCTGCCATGAAATTCCCATAAGTAAAAAATTACCAGATAATATCCTGGTCTGAAAACATAGTCGTGAGAGAATTTCCATATATCGGGGAGATATATCATTATTAGCGAAAGAAGGAATATTCTAATCAGGTTATAAAGTTGTAGGATTAATATTGAATTTAAAATTAGTAAGATTTTTCTTTTCCAAGAAATCATTAGTACTGACATAACACAAATAATTAGCAAGGATTGTTTAAATCCAGAGCATCCTGGTCCAATAGAAATAAATCTATTTACGTCAAGAAAAATAATTTTGTCTTCTGTAATCGTAAAGTTTAAAAAGCCAACAGAATGCAGAATAAAGGCATTCGCCCAAAGCAAAAACTTTCCTAAATGGGTGTATACTTCTTTTATTGAAGTATTTAGTAATAACTTTAAAATTGTGGAGTAACTAAAATAATAACAAAGGGTTGTGCCTATAAACAATACATAAGATACAATATCTCTGTATGATTTTTTCATATTAAGTATTTGATTGAACTAAATTTTACACTGTGCGTGTTTTTTTCGAATTTCTCTTTGTAAAGAGATACTGGAAGATTAAAACCCATAGCAAAGTAAATAAACCACTTAATATACTTCTTTGAATAATTTTAAAAATATCAATTATATTAAAAGCTTCTAGGGCAAATAAGCAGATGTGATGAATAAATATAAGTGATGCTGCATAAGCAAGATATCTGTTTACTCCCAAGCTGGCTATATTGGGTGATAATTTGTTTGTGTCTTCAATTCGTTTAATTAAGGAGCGAATAACAAATGGGCGCAGTCCTGCCATTAAAACGCATGCAGCAGTATGAAAACCCATACTGTTGGTCATGAAATCTACTCCCAATCCCAAGAAAAAGGCCGAAAAAAGAAGTAAATATCCAGGAATTTCGAAAGGTAGACTTAGAATAAAAAGGACATAAGGAAAGGGGTGTAGAAATATATTAAATTGCATCTTGTCAAAGAAAAAGACTTGCAAAATAATCAATGCGATAAAACTAAAAAACCTCTTATATGCCATTTTATATACTCTTCTTAATTATTTAAACCTAAGCTATCTAAAAGTTGAATTTCTTGCTCTTTTTGTTGATTATTCACAACATAAACATATTGCAGACTTTTAAAGTCATTAAAGAATTTCATATCTGCAGTATTCAGTTTTACACCTTCCTCAACATGCTGTGAAGTAATCGTTCCAATATTAATATTTCGAGGAAATAGGAAAGAGTTTCCACTGGTAATAATTGTATCCCCTTTTTGCAAGTGTATATGGTAAGGAATATCTTCGACCAATCCATAGCGATAATTTTCACCTGGCCAAGATACATTTACCAATTGATTGTTCTTTTTTACTCTTGCGCTGATAATAGACTGTTGATGAATTAGCAACATTATTGCCGAGTAATTATTAGACACATTGGTGATAATACCAACAACTCCATTTGAAGAGATTACTCCCATATCTTTTTTGATACCCTCTGCAATCCCTTTGTTAATGATCATATAATTATTTTGCTGAAAAGTGTTTAGGCTAATTACTTTGGCAGGAATAAAGGAAAAGCTTGTGTCAATAACAGATTGTTTGCTGCTATCCGAGTAAAGAGGAAGGTTATACAATTGATCTCTAAGATATTTGTTTTCTTCTACCAACAGAGAATTTGTTTTCTTTAGAGATAAATATTCATTGAAATTCATTATTCTTGAGCCGAAAATTCCATTTATTTCTGTTGCAGTCTGCGCAAAAACAGTTTTTTGATATCTATTATGGTTGATAATTAGGAATATGGCTATGAATTCCAGTCCGAGAAACAGGAAGATGAAATAATTCTTTAATAGAAATCTTAAAAGGTTTCTCATTGTATAATGTTGCCTTAATGAAAAAGTATTTAGATTGAAGAAGGTGCAAGCAAATCATTCAATCTAAATACTTTGGTGTATTTTGGTTTAATGTTTAATCAAGAAGGTAAACTTATCGTAATTCTTTAATGCGATACCTGTACCTCGGGCAACAGCTCTCAATGGATCGTCGGCAACATGAACAGGTAATTTGGTTTTTAGATGAATTCTTTTGTCCAAACCTCGCAACATAGATCCTCCTCCTGCTAAATAGATTCCTGTTCGGAAAATATCTGCAGACAATTCTGGAGGAGTCATTTCTAAAGCATTGAGCACAGCAGTTTCAATTTTAGAAATAGACTTATCTAATGATTGTGCAATTTCTTGATAGTTGACTTTAATTTCTTTTGGAATACCTGTAAGCATATCACGACCATGTACAGGATAATCATCAGGTGGATTATCGATATCAATCATGGCAGCACCTACTTCGATTTTTATTCTTTCGGCGGTTCTTTCTCCAATACTGATATTATGTTGCTTTCTCATATAGTCAACAATATCATTATTGAAATCATCTCCGGCAATACGGATAGACTTGTTATTAACAATACCTCCAAGAGCAATTACGGCAATCTCGCTAGTTCCTCCTCCTATATCGATAATCATATTCCCGGTAGGTTCAAGGACATCGATACCAATACCGATAGCAGCAGCCATGGGTTCGTGAATAAGACCGATTTCTTTTGCATCGGCCTGTTCTGCAGAGTCGATAACAGCCCTTCTTTCAACTTCGGTAATACCACTGGGGATGCAGATTACCATACGTAAGTCGGGTTTAAAGAAATTACTTTTTATTCCAACCATTTTGATCATCTCGCGGATCATATGCTCAGAGGCCTGAAAATCTGCGATTACTCCATCACGCAGAGGGCGAATTGTTTTGATGTCCTCATGCGTTTTCCCATGCATCATCATAGCCTTTTTTCCAACGGCAATAATTTTTTCGTTGGATCGCTGCTGTGCAACGATAGAGGGTTCATCGACCACTACTTTATCATTATAAATAATGATTGTATTGGCTGTTCCCAGGTCAATTGCTAGTTCTTTTCTGAATATTGAAAATAATCCCATGTGCCAATTTTAAATTAGAGGTGTCAGAATTTGAGATGTTTCTGACACCTACTATTCAGATATCTTTTTAGTTCTAATGTTTGAAATGTCTATGACCAGTAAAGACCATAGTCATATTGTGTTCATCGCAATATTCAATAGAATCTTTATCCCTTACAGAACCACCAGGTTGAATTACGGCATCAACACCTTCATTGTGCGCAATTTCAACACAGTCGGCAAATGGGAAGAAAGCATCTGAGGCCATTACTGCACCTTGTAAATCAAATTTAAAGTGTCGTGCTTTTTCAATAGCTTGTTTTAGCGCATCGACACGTGAGGTTTGACCTACTCCGCTTGCAATAAGTTGTTTGCCTTTTGCGAGAACGATTGCATTCGATTTAGTATGTTTTACCAGTTTATTGGCAAACAATAAATCTTCAATTTGTTCTGGATTTAAATCTTTTCTGGTAACTTGCTTCAAGTCTTCTTTGCTCTCTACAAATTTGTCTTTTGCTTGAACAATGACTCCATTCAAGGCAGACTTAAATTGCATATTTGGCTGCTGAATGTTTTTGCTTATCAGTATAATACGATTCTTTTTTGATTTTAATATATCCAAGGCCTCTTTTTCATAATCTGGCGCAAGAATAATTTCAAAGAAGATCTTATTAATTTCTTCTGCAGTTTCTACATCAATCTTTTGGTTACTAATAAGTACACCTCCAAAAGCTGAAATAGGATCTCCTGCTAAAGCATCTTTCCAAGCATCAACCAAACGATCTCTTGATGCTAACCCACATGCATTATTGTGTTTTAGTATAGCAAAAGTGGTAGTGTCGAAGTCTTGTATTAAGCTTACTCCAGCATCTAAATCCAGTAAGTTATTGTAAGATATTGCTTTTCCGTGAATTTGTTCGAAAACTTCACTCATGTCGCCATAAAAAATTCCTTCCTGATGAGGGTTTTCTCCATAACGTAAAACATTTGCTTTGTTTTCACTACAACGGAACTGCTTGATCTCGTCTTCTTTATTAAACCAGTTGAAAATTGCAGTATCGTAATGTGACGAAACTCCAAAAGCATCGCTTGCATAACGTTTACGATCTTCAATATCGGTACTACCATTCTTTTCTTCAAGAAGGTGAAGAAGATTATCATAATTGTCTCGTGAAGGAACAATCAATACATCTTTGAAGTTCTTAGCAGCAGCACGAATCAGTGAAATTCCTCCGATGTCGATCTTTTCGATTATGCTTTGTTCATCTGAAGTTTGTTTTACTGTTTCCTCAAATGGATATAAATCTACAATAACGAGATCAAAAGTAGGAATTTTATAGGACTCTAGCTCTTCTAAATGCTTTTGTTCTTCTCTACGTGCAAGAATTCCTCCAAATACCTTTGGATGTAGAGTTTTTACTCTTCCTCCTAAAATACTTGGGTAATCTGTTAGTGATTCAACGGTTTGCACTGGAACATTACAGTTTTTGATAAAATCATAGGTTCCGCCAGTTGAATAAATTTGTACACCAAGCTCATTAAGCTTGTTTACAATTGGTTCTAGCCCGTCTTTGTAAAATACTGATATTAAGGCGTTCTTGATAGTTTTCAATGTAAAATATTTTTTTTTGGGTTTGAATGCAAGTTTATTAAAAATCGAGGGATTAAACAATTATTTATTTTTTTGAAAAAAAATGTTTCTGTATGTATTTTTTGAGACTTCGTTTTGATACCTTTATTTGAGCTTTGATATCATTTTATATACTTTTGCTCGAAGATTATTGTGTGATTAAAAACAAGGAAAAATCATGAACTCTGAAAAAAAGAAAAGTAGATATACAAGAATAATCAAGCAAATAAAAGAATTGCTAACACGCTCAGAAAATAAAAGAGCTCGTATGGCTACTATAACTGCTGTTCTGCACCATAAAATGGATTACTTTTTCTGGACGGGCTTTTATCTCCTTGATGAACAAAATAATCTGGTGGTTTCCAATTATCAGGGTCCTGTAGCCTGTATGGAGTTGAAAAAAAATGTAGGAGTGTGTTGGGAAGCTGTAAACAAAAAGGAAACGATAGTCGTGGAAGATGTAGCTGCTTTTCCAGGACATATAGCCTGCGATTCCAGATCAAAATCAGAAATTGTTGTTCCTCTAAAAAATTATAAAGGCGAAGTGATTGGTGTCTTGGATGTAGATTCTAAAGATCTGAATTCTTTCGATCAGGTAGATCGTCATGCTTTGGAAGCTATAATTGCTTTGATATAGGTTTCGTGTTTGGTGTTTTCGAAAGATAAAATCTGGAAAATGAGTTTCCCAAAAACTAAAATAATAAATAAATGACTATAATTATTCTTTTAACATTAGGCCTTGCTTTAGGAATGTTTTCTTCATCTATGCTGTTGAATGTAGAGAATTGCTTTTCGGATAAAGAGAATTTTAAGGCGATTTTGGTTTTTGGAATAGGGCAGGGGGTATTGCTCTACTTAGGTAATTTAGTAGGAAATGCATTGACCTATTTTTTTACATCTTATGAGGGCTTGATAGGAATCATAATTATGGTGTTGGTAGCATTTAAGATGATTTATGAATCCTTTAGAATTCGATTTAAATTTAAAGTGTTTCAAATCAAAAAGAATGCTGATTTATTCCTATTGGCATTAGCAAAAGGATTTCATGCTTTCTTTATAGGGATTGCTTCTTTGAATTTAATTTTCCCTATAGTAAACTTTGCTTTCTTGCTAATTGGGTTTTCTATTTTATTTAGCCTCTTAGGAATTCAAGCAGGACGTAAATGGGGTAGATTTAGTTTAGCCAACCTGGCAGAATTATTAGGTGGTATCTTTATATTAATCTCTGCAATAATATTCGGATTTCAGTATTATTAGTATATAGTAGCGACATACTTATACTAATTTTACTTAATTATGAAAAAAGGATTTTTACTATTGCTGTCCATTTTTTGGGCATTGGGGTTGTGTGCTCAAATTCCAAATGGATACTATAACGAAGCTAAAGGGTTAAAAGGGGATAAACTTAAATCGGCACTGCATAATATAATCAAAGATCATAAAACTTATAGCTATGATGCTTTGCGTGATTATCTTTTGTCTGAAAGTGATGAGGATCCTGATAATTCAGATAATGTAATTCTTATTTATACAGGAAAATCTATTCCAAAAACCGACTTTAATGCAGGTAAAGATGGATGGAATCGCGAGCATGTGTGGGCTAAATCTCATGGCGATTTTGGCACTGGACGACCAGCCGGAACTGATGCTCATCATATAAGACCTTGTGATGTTACTGTAAATTCATCCCGCGGAAATAAAGACTTTGATATGGGTGGAGAACCTCATAAAGAAGCCAAGGGTTGTTTTACTGATAGAGATTCGTGGGAACCTCGCGATGAGGTGAAAGGCGATGTTGCACGTATGATTATGTATATGGCAGTTAGATATGAAGGTGAGAAAAATGAACCAGATTTGGAGATGAGTGAAACTGTTGGACATGGAAAAGCTCCTCTTCATGGTGTAAAATCAGTATTGCTTGAATGGAATAGATTAGACCCTCCAAGCGATTTTGAGAAAAACCGTAATGAAGTGGTTTATTCCTATCAGAAAAATCGTAACCCATTTATTGATCATCCTGAATATGCCGATCTAATATGGACTGTTGATGTTAGTTTAGATGAAAGTGAAAATCTAAAACCTGCTTTTACTTTTAATACCACTAATAAAACCTTCAGTGTCGATCTTTCTGCTGTATCTGATAATGATGTCGATGCCCAGATTTTTGATATGAATGGTGTTGCTATTGAGGCAGTTAAAATGAAATCAGGACAACAAAACACATTTTCTTTGGTTAGTTACCAAAAAGGAGTGTATATTTTACGATTGAATGTAGAAAATAAATTCTTTGCTTATAAATTGGTGCTTTAATATATAGGAGTTGGAAATTATTTATATTGAAAACTACGCCTATTTTATATCCAAAGAAGTAATAAAATAAATTGAAAATATAATGGCAAAAATTCGGTTGACTAAGGAGTTTTCTTTTGAAATGGCTCATGCTCTTAAAGGGTATGATGGTCCTTGTAAAAATATTCATGGACATTCCTATCAATTGCACGTTACAATAATTGGTGAACCAATTACTGATATAACACATCCAAAGTTGGGAATGGTAATGGATTTTGGAGACCTGAAAAGAATCGTAAATCAAGAAATTATTGATAAATACGACCATGCTCTTGTACTTGGAAATGAAATGAAAAGATTGATCTCTCATGACTTCTTAATGAGTTTTGAGAAAATTATATTTTCGGATTACCAACCTACAAGTGAAAACATGGTTGTAGATTTTGCCCAGCTTATACAAGCACAACTTCCAGAAAATGTTGAGGTTTACTCTGTTTTGCTTAGAGAAACTGCCAATTCCTATGCCGAATGGTTTGCCAGTGATAATCGATAGAGTTTTTGTCTTTAAGTGATTCGTGTTTTGTTTTATCTGTTGTAAGACAAAGTAATTAATGCAAAGACTCCATTCGTGAAATATCAATAAAAAATTTGCTTAAAAAGTTATAAGGTTTACTTTTGCTTTTTAAGCAATTTTTTTTGGGTAACATTACTAAAAACAACATTAATTCAGTTTTTTATGAGGGGAAAATTTTTACTATTCTCTTTTTCTCTACTTTTTTCTGCTAACGTTTTTGCACAATCAGAAGCATTACTAGAAAAAAGGAAGCAAGAAAAAGATCAAAGACCTGTTGAGTGGGTAGATAATAACAGATATTGGAAGAAAATGGCAAAAATGGGTAAAGCTACGCTTAACCCTGAAGTGAAGGTTCCTCAAGCCGTTTTTACTGGAACCAATCTAAAGGCTAGAAGTCTAAAGAATTATAACTCTCCGGATGTAGTTTTGCATGATAAAACTACCTATCAAAGTGAGAATTCTATTTGTATTGATCCAAACAATCCGAATATAGTTCTTAACTCCAACAACTCTACCGATGCTCCTGTTACTACCATATACGGAGCTAATGCATTTATATCAAAAGATAAAGGTAAAACTTGGGGTGGACAAAAAGAAGGCGCTGGTGTAAAGAATAGTGGTGACCCTTCTGCTGTAATTGGCAGATCTGGTCGTCAGTTTATTGGATTTATTGATGCCAGTAATGGTCAGGGGGTTAGTTATTCTGATGATCAAGGTCAAACATGGACTCCTGTAACTGTAGGTACTGCTCCTGCAGTAGAGAATTCTTTATTGGACAAAAATCACCTTTGGATTGATAATTCACTAGACTCTGATTTTGAAGGAAACTTATACGACTCTTGGACTCCTATTAAAGGGGCAAATGGTAATCAAGTTGAAATTGTTCGTTCTGAAGATGGTGGCGAAACATGGACAGATCCTACCGTTATTAGTCGTGATGTAAAAGCAGGTGTTGTTTGCCAGGGAGTAAATATAAAAACTGGTCCTAATGGTGAAGTATATGTTGTTTATGCAATTTATGATAACTTTCCTGCAGCAGAAAATGCAATTGGCTTAAGTCGTTCGTTTGATGGTGGTAAAACTTGGGAACCAGCTGTTCGTATTATCGAAAATATTAAAGGAATTCGTAAGCACCCTAACTTTATGAAGGAAATGCGTGTAAATAGTTTTCCTTCAATGGCTGTTGATGTTTCTAAAGGTCCAAATAAAGGGAATATTTATGTTTCGTGGACTAATATTGGTGAGCCAGGAATCAATGAAGATGGTGAAACCGATGCTTATGTGATTATATCTAGCGATAAAGGGAAAACATGGTCTGAACCAAAACGTATAAACCAAGATCCTAAAGGAAATGGAAGTATTCAGTATTTTCCATGGATGTGTTGTGATCCGGTAACTGGTGTTGTTTCTTGTGTCTTTTATGATGACAGAAATGTTGGTGGTGTTCAAACCGAAGTTTTCTGTGCCAATTCTTTGGATGGTGGTAAAACTTGGGAAGATTTTAAAGTTTCTGATGTTGCCTTTACTCCTCAGCCTATTCCAAAAATGAGTAGTAAATATATGGGCGATTATCTTGCTATTGCTTCTTATGACGGAATGGTTTATCCTACATGGACTGATAATCGTATTGGTGCAGCAATGACTTATTGCTCTCCTTATCAAGTTGAAGTACTTAAGTTTCCTACCGATCTAATTGCTTCTGTTGATAAAACTACAGGAACAGTTTCTTTGAACTGGCAGTTTGAAGGTGCAGACGACTTTACAACTTTTGTGATTCGCAGAGGTGATGAACAAGTATTAACTACTACCGAGAAGAGTGCTAGCGAGAAGTTAACCGACTTTGGCTATTACGATTATACAGTTACTGCAAAGTATAAGAGTGGAAATGAGTCTTTTGTTGCAAAAACAAAATTACAATACGGAGATCCTATCTGTAAAATCGGAACCAAAAATATAACTTCAAGCATCAGTGCAGGAAGTGTAGCTACACAAGACTTTGAAATTCTAAACTCTGGTCAGTTACCTCTAAACTATAAATTGGTTCTTGAAGCAGCATCTGAAGATAGAGCTGAAATTACTTATTGTGATGCTCTAGGTGGAGGTGATGAATATATTCAAAGAGTACAGTTAGCAGACTTGGATAATAAATCAACCTCTGGTACTTATAACGACTTTACTGATAAAGTAGCCAATCTTGATGGTAATGTCGATTATGATATTACGATTACCAGTGGTAGTGGTATGGATCTTGATAATATTGTTGCTTTTGTCGACTGGAATCAGAATGGAGATTTTGATGATGATGCAAAAGTGGTTTTTGATAAACCTCAAGGATTAGGTCCTTTCCATGGTAAAGTAAGAGTGCCAAAAGATGCTGTTAATGGTAAAACTCGTATGCGTATTCGCCTGAATTATGGTATCGAGGCTTTCTCTTGTGGAAGAATTAGCTACGGAGAAACTGAAGACTATACCTTAAATGTGAGAAACTGGTTGAATATCGATAAATATGAAGGAACGATTGCTCCAGGTAAAAAAGTAAGTCATAAAGCAGAATTGAGTGCTGTAGGTATGAATCCAGGTAGTTACAATATGAATATCAAAGTAATTACAAATGCTACTGAAAATGCTGAACAGCAAATCCCTGTTGCTATGGAGGTTTATGATAATCCTTTCCCTATCACTGTAAAGTCTGAATTCCCTTCTTATTGCGCAGGAGAAATTGTAAGACTTGATGTTGATGTGGAAAATGCAGATCAATGTACCTTTAAATGGACTTCTATCCCTGAAGGGTTTACCTCAGACAAGAAAAATCCTTCTTTCGTACCTAAAGTAACTACTCGTTTCCTTGTTGAAGTTACTAAAGACGGGAAAGTATCTAAGGGAGGAAAATCAATTAGCGTTGGTCATCCACGTGATTTTGATTTAGGTCCTGATAAAAAAGTAGATCTAACTAAAACTGTAAAAATTGGAATTGAAGAGCAACATGGAGAACTTTATAGCTGGACTCCTAAAGCTATTGATCCTATGATTACTGTAAAATATAAAGGTAATGATAAAGACAATTATGAGCTTAAAGTAATTACTGCGAATAATTGTGTGTCAAAAGATGATATAAATATCGAATGGGTTAAGGGTGTTGGTGTTGAAGAAGTTGAAGTTCAGGATGGCTTCAGGATTTATCCTAACCCAACCAAAAGTAAGGTATATTTGGCTATATTCCAGGGCTTTTCTGAAGACGTAACTCTTGATGTTTATAATATGAAAGGTGTCAAGGTGTTTAGAAAAGATATTACCACTATAGGTACCAAGGCTAGCATTGATGTTAGTAAACTTCCAAAAGGGGTATATACTTTTGTCCTTAGCTCAAAAGGAAGATTTTCTCAGCAGAAATTAGTTGTTGAGTAGTTGTATTTATTTGATAAAGAATAGATAAAAAAGCAGGCAGGAAATTTTACCTGCCTGCTTTTTTTACCTGATATAGGTTGTGATGATAATATGCTCTGTTTTTACTGTATCTATATTTTTATGCGTGTAACACGCACTGAGCATCAGTATATTAATTATTACTAAATATTGTTTTTTTTGTTTGCTATTCGTTTCTTTGTAAATAACTGATGTGATATTTAGAGCATTTTATATTGAAATACGAATCATCTTAAGTTATTTAATGATTGGATGCAGTTGGCGTTGTTTTTACAATAGGAGCTTTTCAGGCTATTTTCTTCACCATTTTATTGGGAACAAAGGCCAGAAAAAATAAAGCAGATAAGTTTTTGGCATTTTTCTTTTTTACCCTTACAATTTATTTTTCACACTGTTTATCCTATCTTTTTGGATTATGGCAAGTTTGGCCAAACTTAATGCTAATTATTTTTCCAGTACCTTTATTTTATGGCCCTACACTTTATTTCTATGTCAGGTTATTGATTAAAAAGTCCTTTTCGAAAAGGGAACTAGTCAGGCATAGCATACCGATCCTATTAGTTATAATACTATTTATTCCGTTTGCCTTTCATTCCAATGAAGAGAAACTACATTATTTTATGGATAAATTTATCAATTTACCATGGTATGTAGTTCTTGCTACTTTTTTGGCTCGTCTTTCAGCATTTATATATTTTATTATCATAAGCATTACTCTTTGGAAGTATAAGAAAAGCATCAAAGTTGATCTTTCTTGTCTTGAGAGAAAAAACATGCAATGGTTACAGCTTTTTCTATATATCGTAATGGGCATTTATACTATTGATATTATAAATGTATATGTATTTAATTTTACATTTTTGGAGCTACCTTATATCATATCTTTTTATGTCAAAATATTGTTTGTTTGTGGAATTAGTCTATTGGGTTTTTATGGGATTAAAGCTGGGCATATATTCAATTCTATAAAGAAGGCAGAAGCAAAATTCATTGTTGATAATGAGTATTATCCTTTAGATATTCATAAACCAGTTTATGAATTTAAGGAGGTGAGAATTAATAATGATATTAAAACACCATCTATTTCTTTAGACAATTTAAGAGAAAAGAAGCCCAAATTAATTCCTGACCAAAAAGCTGATATATATATCCAAGAACTGTTAAATTATATGGAGCAAAAGAAGCCCTATTTAAATTGTGATCTACATATTCAAGATATCGCAGTTGCATTAGAAGTACCTGTTCATGTTTTATCTTTTATACTTAATCATCATTTGGAGAAAAACTTCTTCGACTTTATTAATTATTATCGGATAGAAGAAGTCAAAAGAAGATTGCATGACTCAAAATATGATGCCTTAACTATTATAGCAATTGCTTTTGATTGTGGTTTTAATTCAAAAGCCAGTTTCAACCGCTTATTTAAAAAAAATACTGGCATTACTCCTTCTCAGTATAAAAAAGATAAAGGCTTGATTTCTTGGTTATAAATTTCCAGTAAGTCCCATCTTTAGAAAATGAGACGTCCTCTCAATTAATTCCTGTTATGTTTGTCATCGGAGGAAAGTAGAAGAAAATACATGTCTTGGTTTTCTTCTAAGTATTTTTCCTTAGGCTAGATTTTTTAAAAATAAATCATAAAAAAATGAATGGGATATGAGTGTTAATTATGCTCCTGTTATGCAGGATAAGCGGATCGAATTATTGGACGTTATTAGAGGTTTTGCCGTTTTTGGAATACTCCTAGCAAATATTTTATTTATGAGTGGGTTTCATTTTACACCTTTTTCGATATTGGATGAAATGCCATTGGTCCCCTTAAATAAGGGTCTATACTCATTCGCCTTTTTTACCATTTTTGGGAAAGCCTATCCAATGTTTTGTATGTTGTTTGGGATCAGTTTTTATTTACAATATGAGAAAAGGTTAAAGTCTAAGGGGAACTTTATTCGCTTCTTTTCCTGGCGTATGATTCTTCTATTCCTGATTGGATTCGCTCATTTATTACTGTGGCCCGGAGATGTTGTTCATTTTTACGCCCTTGTAGGTTTATTACTAATTCCTTTTCGTCAAATGTCATCAAAATTCTTTTTGTTTGCGGCAGCCTTTCTTTTTGCAGCATCCATCGCAATTGCTTTTTTAACTGCTCCAAAAACAGTAAATAATGGAGAAACAGCAAAGCCACCAATAGCAAATGTACAATTTGATGGTGTGGATTATAATGATTTGAAAGATAAGGTGCAAAATGAAGGCGGAAAAGGATTGTGGTTTTTAAACAAACAGCAATACAATATTCTTTTTACCGTCCAGCGAATGAAAACCGCGATTATTCAACTATTAGCTTTTTTCTTCTTAGGAATTTATCTTTATACAAGAAGGCTGATTACAGATAAGATGTATAATTGGAAGTATTTACTGACTTTCTTTATTCTAGGGGCGATAGGCAAATATTTACTAATGTTTGTTAGTTACGAATTGAGAATTATTGAGCATGTTTTCTGGTCCTTATTCTTTATCACTCTTCTAGGTATGGTGTTTAAGAGTAGTTGGGGTCAACGTCTTCTATCTGTTTTCAAGCCTGTTGGTAGAATGGCATTAAGCAATTATATCCTTCAATCTATTATTGCTGCAATTATGTTTTATGGGCTTGGATTTGGCTTGTTTGGTGAGTTGCCTTTATATATGGTTTATATAATTGCTTTAGCAATATTGGTTGTTCAAACCATTTTCAGTGTACTTTGGTTAAACAAGTTTAAGTTCGGTCCAATTGAATGGTTTTGGAGAAGCCTTGCCTATAAAAAGAATTTTTCCTTAAAGATTAGATCATAGTTATAGAGATATATGAAAAAAGGATGTTTCTTCATCCTTTCTAAACCAAAAGTATGAGAGGTAAAAAGCAAAAAAACAGTTTTGATTGGAATCCAGATCTTTATATGAGATTTAATGAAGAAAGACTTCAACCTTCCATTGATCTTACAGCTAGAATAAAAGATCTGAATCCTGCTAATATTCTTGATGTTGGATGCGGAGCTGGAAACAGTACTCAGATACTTAGAAATAAATGGCCTTCTGCGGAAGTAATTGGAATTGACAAATCCCCTTCCATGATAGAAGCAGCAAAGAAAGAATACCCAGAATATGATTGGCGGATTCAGGATATCTGCAATGATTTTTATATAAGTTCATTCGATTTGATTTTTTCAAATGCTACAATACAATGGGTGGAAGATCAAAGAGGACTTCTTCAAAGGCTGTTGAAGATGGTAAATCCGGAAGGCTGCATAGCCTTCCAGCTACCTGTGTTTTGGAATATGAAGCTAGGGGAAATAATAAAGGAAGTTTTGGCATCTAATAGATGGAACCATCTCGAAGCCAGGAATTCAGATAAGATTTATGTTTACAATAATGAATATTATTATGATGCTTTAGTCAACATATGTCAAATTGTAGAATTCTGGGAAACTACTTATATGCATATCTTCCAATCGCATGTAATGATTTTTGAGATGATAAAGAGTACTGGACTTAAGCCATATTATAAACTTTTGTCGAACCCTTCAGAAGTTAAAATGTTTGAGGAGGATATCTTCAAAGAAATAAAGTTAGGCTTTCCTTTATTAAGTGATGGGAATGTAGTCTTGCCATTCAGGAGACTGTTTTTTATTTCTACAAAGTAGATTTCCCCATATTTAATTCTTAACAAATGGTGAGGGGAGTTATTTTTTCCATTCGGATTACAATTAGCAGTTTCATCTAAGTACACGACAAAAAATAGTTCAAGAAAATCTTTGAATATGGATTAATTTATCTTGCTTATTTTATGCTAAATAGCTTCAAATCGAAAGAGTTGAAACAGTATTATAAATTATTGTCGTGTGCTTAGATGTTTCGTAAGAAAAGAGTTAATAAACAAGTTGAATTGAGTGATAAGTGTACTGAAAAAATAAATGAAAAATTAATAGATTTAGAATCCTTGTCGTCCCATAAAATATTCATTACGGGAGTAGGTTTAGTGATTTCAGGCATTTTTTGTATCTTTTCAGACGACTTTTTAAATTACTTTATTTTTAGAAAGTCTTGTATTAAATCAAAAAAGGCTTTCTTATTAGATAGTATAGCAGGGTGATTGCCTTCTTCAAACATATGTATTTGTAGAGAATTGTTTTGATCCTTTAATTCTTGGTATTTGTCTTCTAAAAGGGAACAGTATTCGTCTTTTTTACTGCCAGCCAATAGACAAGGAACTTTTAAATTGGCAATAGGTTTGTGAAAATTCCATCCAAAGCCATGGCAAATAAACCAGAAAAGTTTAGCCATAAATTTCTTTTTATCTTTTTCCAGAGTTTCTATGAACTGTCGTGTACTTAATATTTGAATATAGGGGGTACTTAAGTGCGACACAAATCAGAGGGTTTATTTAGTTGGCTAATTCTTTTACTCCTCGTATTATCAGAGAAATAATTAGCCAAAAAAGACCGATAATAGCTGAAATAAATGCCCAGAAGAAAGCAAAGTCTCTACCCAAATAAAGATAAGACTTAAGGTCATTACCAATAGGATCATTGTCGATAATTACTAAAAAAGATGTAATTAAAAGGGATGTGATTAGAGTGATTATTATCTTCTTTTTCATTTTTTTGTTTTAGGGGTACCGTATTTGATTGTACAAATACCGAAGTATAGTTTCCAAAACGATTGCTTACTATTAAAAAGGGATAAAATCACTGTTAAAGGTTGTATTTTAGAGTTTGTTGTTTTGTCGACTCGGATTTCGGAATTCGGTTTTCGTATTTTGATTTCTGAAACCCGAGTCAACGAAACTTGAATTAGCGTTTCACCCTAATAAACATATGTTTGTAGCTTAGAATAAATTTATCGAATTTCTGAACGAAATCAGTACCAAAATAACCATCTTCACCCCATTTATCCAGAGCTTCACCTGTAAATACAGGCATATTTTCTATATAAAAGTCCGTGTCATTTAAATTGAAATGGACTTTTGGCATTTTGTATCCCAATTGACGGGTAATTCCATTGTATCCGGCAAGACGCAGAGAATCTTGCATACCTTTTTTCTCTACATATTCTTTATGTTTCTTATAATAATGTCTTCCCAGGTTTGACTCTGCCGACCCAGTGTCAAAGTGCATAATAATGTCTTTGGAATCTTGCTTAAGCTTAACAAAAAGATGTCTGTCTTTCATAATCATATTGCCGGATTCATTTTTCTTTAGTTTGGTGAATTCCTTAGGGAAAACAATTTTCTTTTTTTGAGGATAGAATTGTAATTCACCAATCATATCTAAAAGATAAGAACCCAAAACAGCATCTAGTTTGATGGTATCAGTAGGCAAAATTTTATCTACAACATAGAACAGTGGATTATGAAAAGTGATATCACCAATTTCCATGCTTTTGGCAATACCTAATTTCCCATAACCACTTCCGATTCCACCAATTGGAATAGAATCCATAATGGTTTTTATATTGTGTTCTTTGGCAAATTTTTCAGAAACAAAGGTGTATTCAGGGCATCCTGTATCAATACACATTTTTGTTTTCTTCCCATTTACTTTACACTTAAAGTTCATACTGATGCCTTTACCTGCCTTGTCTATGGTGTAATCAATACTTAGTTTTTTGTTCGGACGATCCATAGAGGTACAAGAATGTTCTACCAGTAATTTCTGTGTCTTTAGGGTCAGGTTTAAATTTCTTTTCAAATGCTTATCCTGGATCTGATTTTTGGTTTGCTTTAAAAAAGATTCCAGCATTTCCACAGATTCTTTATTGCGACCTAAGTTTTTCAGAAAACCTGATTTCAGTAAAATTAGATAACTGATATTGTGAAGTCCCAATTGTTGTTGATATTGCGAGTTATTCAGCAATGAATCGATGGCTATAATTCCCTTTTCAGGTGTGTTGTAGGCATTGCATAGCATGGCTTCTGCAAAGTAAGATAAAAAGGGTACGATTTCATCTTTAACCTCACTATGCATTTCTTTTAATTCAAACATCTTTTGCTGACTCATCAGATCCCCAATTTTCTGATTCACATCCTGAGCAAAACTCTTGTTGATAGAAATTAGTGCGATTAGCGTAAATAGTAAATAGTGCTTTAAATGTATTTTCATAATTGTGATTTTAGTTGTTTTGTGTTTTGTGGTTCGTTGTTCGTGTTTCGAAAACCGAACTCCCAAATCTATGATTATTTTCTCTGAAAACTCATTTCCAAACCCATTTGCCTGATTCTGTCAAGCCAATCGTAAATCATATCTGAACTTTTACCTGTTTCTCTGTCTCCACAAAAGGCAATGATATTATTATATTCTTCCCTTTGCTTTACAAAAGGATTGTTTTTATCTGCTACTTTTTAGATTAATGGCTAACTAATATGTACAACTCAAAACTAAGAGACCTCTTCAATTAGTCAGTAATCAAATGCCATCTGGATTACATAACTGATATTCTAAATCCTTAATTATAGAAGCCTTTATATGCTTTTTCCAAAAACTTAGGAATATCTCATACGATACTTGATTGCCATTATTTATTTTAAAAAATTCACAAAAGTAGTTCTCAAGCAAAGCGTCAGAAGTATCATGAAACAAAAAATCAACTAAAAGTGGCCCTTTTTGATATATTGTCATCCCATTAACTTGGTTATTTACATTTTGTATATCACAAATAGCTTTTCTATCAGGCTTTTTGGCTACATACTGATTATAGTTATATCGATAATTGTACTTTTTCTTTTCGTAGGCTAAATATCCATATTCGTCACTAATTAAAATGTCTACTACAACACACCTCTGTTGTACACTACAACATACCCCTGTTGTGCACTATAACATACCCCTGTTGTGCACTATGAAATATCTTTTCGCTATTTTAAATAATAAATTTCAATTGAACTTCAATTATCTGGTAATTATTTTCTGTTTTTTCCTTCGACAATAAACATTGTCGTAAATAAAATCATGGATGATTGTGTAGGGCTGTATGATTATACAGCCACATATAACAACAATCAACCACAAATTAATCTATAGGTTTCTTTTCCCTTTTTGCCTCAATATAGTCTTTTATAAAATCATGATATGATGCCCTGATATTTTCAATTGTTCTTTCTTCTTCAATATCATCTGGTGCATTGTCTATAATATATTCAGCTAATTCTGTAGTGATTTCTTTCTCAATAAAAGCTATAATCCTATTTTCGCTTTCTTCTTCCTTATTAACTTCATCCTTTACAAACTCTTTAAAAGAGTTCAAGAATATTATAGCTGTGGAATTATGGAAAAACATTGATGAATCCACAGAATTTAAATACTCTTCAGTTGCAGGAAAAACTAAGCAGACATGAAAAACACATGGCTATTTTCTAAGATTTGAATGAATGTAAATGTAAAAATCTTTATGTCTGGGCCTCTGGTTGTAGCCTATTCTTGCTTCAGTAGCGACAGCAGGAAGTACATTTGTAACTTACTGATTATTGCTACT
>JBGRQE010000045.1:0-27811 GCA_041725955.1 Bacteroidales bacterium | reverse complement strand
ATATATACTTCTTTTCCCTATGATTTAGAATTGAAAGACTATCAATAAAATGACAGCCTTTCAATTCTAAATCATAGGGAAAAGAAGTATATATTCAAATATCATTCTACATTTCATTCCTTTAACACAAAAGTTTTCCCTTTTTCTTTTTACTAAATTCACTTGGAAAAGCTATTATAGCAAACCAAGCCATCCATCCGAAAGTCAAAACAAAAATTATTTCACCCCAATAGTTACTAAATTTTAAGTTATTAAATTTAAGGTATAGTATAAAAATCAACACAAATAAAAGATTCAAAAACAGTCCCTTTAATGAAGTATCTATATTTAATTTTAAGTTAAAATGTTTCTTTGACTTAAAATGTATAACAAATGGAAATAAATATTCACCTAAAGACATATAAAAATCCTCACTATGAATAGTTTGTTTTTCAGAATATTTGTTTTTAAGAAAAAAAGATTGATCTACAGCAAAAGCTTGTATTCCTGAATTATCACTCAATATTACATTCTTAAACAGAATATTTCCAAAAATCCGTAATCTCTGTTTTTTATAATCATAACGAGGAATGGGAAACTTATTTAGTTTATAGCTATCAGTACTTATTTCATAAAACCCTCCATCTTCTCCTAAAGCAAATCCATAGAACTTCTTGGTTGCTGTTTCGTATGTAGAAATATAAAAGATATTAGCTTCTTTTGGAATATTCGTCTTATATATTGAGGGTTTAGAGTTTTTCATTTGTAAATGAAAAATTTCACCTTTAGCATCCTTGACAAAATATCCTAGATCATAAGGTTTTTTGGGTGATGGATTTCCATAGATCCATTGCGCAGGAAATTCAAAATTTAAAGAATTAAATTTTTCAGTAAAAATGTCCGACTTATATTTAATTAGAACATTTGTCTTAGCATCAAAAAATTCAATTCCATTATTTGTAAAACGAAACAAATCCTTCGGTAATGATAACCGTACCCTTCCTGAAGAAGCCTCAAAAAGAGGATAAAGTCCGATTGTATATTGGTCAAAATATGCTGGTTTGAGACTTAAAAACAAATTGTGTTTTTGAACCTCTTTGACATCCATTGGGATTCCCAAAATAGAATCAGGAAATTTTTTATCTGCAAGCAATTGCCGATAATTCATCAAAGGTGTCTTTTCCTCATATTCATCTATTGAATATTCATTCCCCTTAGTATCTATTCTTTTAAAATTATCATCTAAGCGTCGAAACAATATAAAATCATCTAAAACCGAACTATATGTAATAAATGGTGTTCGGAAATCCTTTTCTGTCAACTTTGTATAAAATTCAGGTATAAATACAAAACCTATAATAATACTAACAAAAATCAAAATATAGCGTTGTACCTTTTCCATTCTACATCTCTCCCCTTTTAAATCTATTACCAGAATATAGTATTGAACATGAAAGCAAAATCATTAGACCAATTAAAGACCAAATCGAATCCTTATAAATGCCATATGCACTATAAAATTGAAAGAAATAAACCACTCCAAGCATCAATATAAGATATATAATCTTAAACTTCCAGGAAGGCTCAACAATCACCATTGACAAATATGAATAGGTAACAAAACCACCAAAAAACCATGGGATTATAGTTAATAGAGTGGCATAAAGTATTTCTAAAGGAAAATACATCAATGTTATCAACGACAATAAACTCAATGGGAGAATAAATACTGCAAATAAACTCAGATTACCATAGAACAACATTGACCTAAAAATATCATTAACTTTCATAGGTAAATGCAGACTAATTTTAAGACGTTTCTGTTGAAATTCGGGAACAAACTGAACTAAAGCCAAAATAATTCCTGATACAAAAGGAAAGTATCTCAACCATGACCCAAAAAACATGTATCCCTGACTAACTATTGCATTCCATACTTTAGGAGCATTCACAAACCGTAAATCATGGTCAACACTAATCCATACATTCAGAACTAAACCAACTCCAAAGATCAAAAGTATGACTAAAGCCCATCTACTTTTGATCCATTCCTTATAAAAAATTGAAATATTCATCGATTAATATTTTCCTGTTAATCCTATAAAAGCATCCTCAAGATTAAGTCTCTTTTCATCTAAATCAGTAATTTCCAATTCATACTTTTTCACTTCTTCAATAACTCTACTTTTAGAAGCAAATGAGTATATAGATAGTCGATCATGAAAAACATCATAATTTTTCACCACTTCATTTTTCTCAATAAAAACATCTTTATTCCCGCATTTAAAAGAATAGCATTTAAAAGTATTCAGAAAATCATCTACTGATGTGGAAATCAAAAGCCCACCATAGTCCATTATCATACAGTCATCTATAAGATACTCCATATCTTGAATTATATGAGATGTAGTGAAAATAGTTTTACTTCCAGACTTGGCCCAATCACGTAAATATTCAATAAACAAACGACGATAACCAGGATCTAAACCCATCGAAAAGTCATCTAAAATCATAAGTTCAGGATCTTGAGCCAAAATCAACCCTAATGCTACTTGCGAGCGTTGACCACACGACATTGAATTGATTTTCTGCTTTTGACTAACTTTTAGCTTATTCATTAATTCCCAATAAGCTTCACGTTTCCAATTGGAATAAAATTGAGCAAAAAACTTCTCTATTTGAACTATATTCATAAAGCCATATTGAATATGTCCCTCCAATAAAAAACCTATCTTTGATTTAACCATAGGAGATAAAGTTTGGCTATCTTCTCCAAAAATCAAACACTCTCCTTTCAAAGGTTTTAGATAACCATTGAGTATATTTATAGTAGTTGTTTTTCCTGTTCCATTCTTCCCTAACAAACCAAGTATTTGCCCCTTTTTTACTTGGAAATCCAAATTTTCATATATTAACCTATTGCCATACTGATGGCTTAAACCTTTACATTCTATAATATTTTCCATATAACTTTAGCTAAAATTGGAAGCCTACTGACAATCCAGATTCAATCCACTTAATTTCTTTCGACCAATTATCTCTAAGATAAATTGCTGTATAATAAGCTTTACCTTTATTCATCAAGTAGGAATGTTTAACTTCTATTCCCTTTCGAATAAACTCTTGTGTATAAAATCTAAATTCACGATAAAACATCCGCCCAGATGCTTTGTCCTCAGACTCAATATTAAATTTAGAATCCAACAAATTTGTTTTCCCAATGGAAATTTCAATACGGAATAGATGATTGTTTTTTTCTAGTGTAGTTCCTAATTTACCTTGAAAATACAACTTAGAGTATTTCGCAAAATCCGAACTATTTGCATAAACAGAATTATAATCTAGATAGCTCATATCCAAATTGAGATAGATATCATTATCTGAAATAAAACTATAGTTTGCACTTAAACCTATTGACAAGTCTGAACAATTACTTCTATACTGCACTCCTTCACTCAGCAGAATAAAGTTCCATATCGATTGCTCAGGTAATTTTTCAGTTTTATATCGTCTTTCAATACCTCTTCTGCTTAAAAAATCTCCTTTAAGCTTTAATAAATAGTCAAAATCATACCATTCAAAGAAATTCCCAAATTCAAAAAAATAGTTCTTTGTTTTTAGATTATACGGGTTCCTCAAATCTAGCTGAACTTCATAGCTATCGATATTAATTCCACTCTTTAAATAAAAAGACTTATAATCTTTTCTAAAAAACTTTGCTCCAATAAAAACATTCGTTCCCTGATAGAAATAATTAAAGTTTTCAAATCGGCCACTAATCTGATCATCAAATCGGCCAAATCCTTTTAAAGAAAAAAAATAATCTATGCGATCATCGCTAACATTTTTGATTCCAATCTTTTGTTTATATTTTCCATAATCAAAAGTGGTTTGAAAAACATATGATCTGATATTGATTCCACCGGTAAAACCTATTTTAAATTGGGATAATAAAATATGAGAACGAGGATCTTTTTTACTAAATGCTGTAGAAGCACGATAATTTCCATGTAAGCCCCAAAGAAAAACTCCTTCTTTCTTTAAAAAACCTCCATGAATAAAATAAGATTCAGAAAACATCTTCCCTTTACAACTATCTGCAACTATATATGGATATAACAAGCTATAATCCAACACATTTGACCAAGACACCCCATTACTTATATCTTTAGTGAAATTTACTGCTCCAAATAGAATTATATTATTATTTTTTTTATAGAACCCATCTGAAGAAAAACCAAACTCAAAAACTTCATTACCCTCATAATCCAATAGGCTTTTGTTTTTCTTATTATAATTTAAAAATGTAGACACTTTTAAATCTCGATTAACAGGGTAATAAAACCCCATATTTGAGTTATAAAATGATTTTCCATATAGATTTATCTTTTTCTCTTTCCATGATAAATAAGTATTTCTCAACTCACCTTCACTTGGATTAGAAAAAGTAAAAGCAGGAATTAGAACAAAAAATAACAGTAAAAGTCTCATATCCCAAAAACAAAGAAAATGAGCAGCTTATGCTATAAGCTGCTCTAATAAGTCCATTTATTATTTTAATGACAGCTCTGCATTAGAAATAAAATCATTTGCTGAATCATTATTATCTTTAAAAACAGCACGATCTCCAAGCTTAAAATCAACTTTTCGTCTTACTCCTTTTCCGTATTGATCGCAAAACGTATAACTTAAATCAATCGCCGAACTCATTGTTTTAGATTTAAACATATCAGGGGTAGATAATTCTACTGCGTCTAAAATCATTTCATTAGGAATACTATAGACGGTTGAAATTTTACCTGAATTTGTTTTTTTATCAATTCTGTTTTCCGCCAAATATGTTTTCATATTCTCAGGTTTAAACAAAAAATATGATCTATATCCACGGCTATGAGGCAACCATACTGTGGCTGAATATGAAAAATTCTTAATCATATTTGTTACTTCGGGAATATCAATATCGATATTAGCTTTATCATTATCAAACCACTCAAAATTAGCCTTACTCAAATTCACTGAATTAGAATTTTCTATTGTATGATCTATAGCTCTATCAGCAATTACAACTGTCTCTCCGGGCTGGATAGGATAATCTTTTCCATTCCCAGGAATAGTGTATATAGTATGCACAACAACCTTATTTTCAATATCTCCAATCCATTTATTTTCTTGAAAAGCTGTTAAATGATCCGATTCAGAAATTGATAATCCATCAGCATACATAACTTCAGAACTATTATTCACTAAAACAAAATAGTTATCAAACATATAAGGCTTTCCTGTAGGTCTCTTTGAACCACGGAAATAAAGTTCTTTAAATATCCATCCTCCAGAAATCAACGACACCTTGGCCTCAATATTTAAATTTACATTTGCACCACTAACTGCAAAGTTCTCTTTTACAGCGCTCAAGCTCAACTCTTTTACAGTTGTTTCATCAGTTTGAGCAAGCTTAATTGTTCCTGAAACTGTAATATTATAAGTTCCTTCCTCAACAGTAGAAGTATAAATTCCTTGAGAGTCTAATTTACTTTTTTTAATATTTCCAGTACTAATATTTTTTAAAGATATAGTTAGTCCCTCCAAGCTTTTTGCTTTAATTTCTGATGGTGACGTAACTTGTATCTTTAAAACAGATACTGGGATTGCTTCATCCTTTTGATTTTTCTTACATGAAGAAATAACAACTCCAAGGACAAACAGAAAAACAAAATACTTAAATACTTTCATGTGTTTTGTGTTTTATTGTCAAATAAAAATTTTATAGTTTGAAATTTATTTCAGCTCCAAAATATGGATAAACAATTCTTTTGACTTTTTTCCCAAATTTGCTTGTATAAACAGGATAATAATCCATAACACGATCCACAAAAAAGGAAAATGATAAGCTTCTTCCAAGTTCTTTGGTTACCTTCAAGTTTAAATTTAAAGCAAGGGGAATTTTATCTGAATTAAAAAAATTCTTATTATACTTTCGTATTAACAAACTCAACATTTGATCATCTTTGGAGCTTTCTGTAAATAAATACTTATTTCCAAATTCATCCAGATATGAAGAAGGAATACCACTGTTTTCTACATAGTCGGAAATTCGAAACCAAACAATTTCTATACTTGTTGAAAAGAGTATTCTCAATTCAGGAATATGAGTATCTAATCGAAAATTAGTATTTAATCTTTCCTTAAATTCTTTCGTATCTACATCATAAATTCCTACATATGGGTATTCCCTATCTTGTAATATTATCGACGGCTTATAAGTAACAGGAATACTATTGTCGTACATTGTCCTAAACCAAGCTCCATTAATAGATAAATTCGTATTAATTACATTTAGCTTACCAACATTAACATGAAATTCAATTCCCTCTTTTATCGTTCTTGAAGCATTCTGAACTTCACTATATGCAAATAGTTTATTTTTCAGCTTATAATCAAACAAATCTAAATCAGGTGGCCCATCAATATCAGAGGGAAGTTTTGATGATTCATTATAATCTTTATACTGAACAGAAAAATATTTAGACTGATATTTAAACCCAGAAGATAAGTTCTCATGAAAATAATTAACATTCCATATTGTTTTTCCCCAGTTAAACCTAAGACCAATTTCTTTTTTTAAATTCCGTGCGGGCTTTAGATTATAATTTGTGCGATCTTTTATTAAAGTTTTAATAAATAATCTGCGTTTTTGTGGATCTTGAGAATAATAATTCAGCTGCATTATATCATAATAAGATCTAGTAGGATATAAATGTGTGATAACAGGTAATTTTGTCATATACCCAAATCCCATATGTACTTCACATGAAAATGTCTTATCAAACATCTTAGTCGTAAATAAATTATATGTTACATTTACTCTTGGATCTAGAAATATTCTCTTTGAGATATAATGCTTTTGAACAAGATTTAACATACTATTAAACCTTACTCCAACCCTAACATCTAATTGATTTTTAAATAATTTGGCTGCAACTCGATTCTGAATAAAAAAAGATAACTTCTGCAAAGAAGGTATAGAAGAATATGCTCTGGGACGAGTAGATTTACCTCCTCCAGGAAAAGGAGGAGACAAAGGATTATAAATTTCACCCTTCCCATAATTTTTCGAAAATCTAAAATCTCCTCCAACAATTATCTTTTGTTTAAACTCTGACTGTTTAAACTCCCAAGTTGAAATTAACTGACCTGTTAAATAAAACGGTTTTCCTTCTACTAATAATGATGATGGATATTCAGAAGATAAATAAATACCATCAAATTCTCCTTCGACCTTAGAAACAGGTAATGATATAGGACCATTTAAGAACACAATCCTGTTTCGTGTCAATCGATCTACACTTAAATTTCCTGAAATTCTAAAATCTATTTTTTTCCAATTCTTACCTTCAATTAACCATTTTCCATGTAATGAAAGTAAATACTTAGAATATGAACTTCGATAAGAATCATTAATACCATAATTCAACTCAGGATCTTCTTTTTCACTATCTAAAGTTCCTGTAAAACTTAAATTAGTACGAAGCAAAAACATTTTTCCCAAAACAGGAAAATTAGTTCGATATCTTAATGAGGATGTAACTCTATTATATTTTTCAAAAATATTCCGTGGATCAGAATAAAAATTCAAATAGTCAAACCCTACATTTAAAGTACCTAACTTATTTGGTAAAGCAAATCCCTTACTAAGGGCTATCAGCTTAGTTTTATAATCTGTTTTTATACGACCAGCATAAGGTGTTTTTCCATGTTTTTGTTTAATTAAAACCAATCCGCTAGTAGCCTCACCATATTGCACAGGTGCTATTCCACGTATTATTTCTACAGATTCAATTTCATTGGTAGAAATTTCTCGCATATCAATTCCCCCACCAGCAATCTTACGATTGCGAATCTTTAAATCTCCATGACCATTAGAAAAGGTTTGTAAATTAACATCATTGCTTAAAGGAGTATCATCAACAACAAAAGCTGTTCCTAAAAAAGAATTATAGTCAGATCCAACTTGTCTTATCTTAATCGAATTAACAGAGCTTAAGTCTGGTGTTTTTGCAGTATGGCCAGGCAATAAAGAAAGAAGATCAGTAAAACTTGAAGGTTGAATGTGCTTCATCGCAGTTCTATCAATTTTTGAAGACAGATGCCCTTGTTTTGATTCATGAGCAATAACCTCAAGTTCTTTTAATTGAAGACTTTTAATATCTAAAACAGGAAATAAAGCACGGTTAGAATTAATTATAATAGAGGTATCGCAAGTCTGATATCCCAAACATTGAATATTTAATTCATACTTACCATAAGGAATTAATCCTAGATCAAAACGACCTTTTTCATCGGAAAAAATGCCCCTTTGCAATTCTTTGCAATAAATCGTAGCATAAGGAATACCCCTTTTGTTTTTATCCAATACAATCCCGTCAACCCTAAACGAATTAACTTGACTATATACACCCTTCATGGATATCAATACGATAACCATAAAAAGAAATAAACTATACCTTCTCATTATGTCTTAACATCTCAAATTATTTTTCAACCATAAATCCTCTTAGTGGAAGAAAAATAATTTAAGATCTAATTGTGTTTTGTGTGTGTTTCGAAGGCAAAAGTATAAAGACATATAATCATCAACAATACCTAAACATAGGTATTTAAATATTAGCTATCACAATACAACTAAATTTATTTATGCCAACCAGAAATGAATTCTTCGATAGCATCATAAGATATTTTAGATTGACTCTCATTAATTTTCGCAACTTTACGAGTAAGAAAACGCTCAAAAAAGTTCATCTTATCAAACAAAATTTCTCCCCCAAATTTACCTTGTACTTTACTATGCTTTATCAATTTTTCTGGAAAAGCATTGTAAAATTCCTCTTCTTCCTGAGCCTTTAACATACAGCAAATAAACAGCCCAATATTTTTACCCATAAGCTTGTCTAGATTATTATTACAAAATTTCCTGATGCTTTTTTGTATTTTTCCTGCATGTATCGACCCTCCTATAACAATATTTTGAGCATCTAACATATCATTTAACTGAGACTGATCAATACGAAAAATCTTCACCTCTCCTTCTATTTTCTCAGCCAGATATTGCACCATCTTTTCTGTGGTTCCATGATTCGTTTGGTAAAGAATATTTGTTTTCATTTATTTTGATAACTTATAAAGTAAATAGATTATAAATTTATAAAATGGATTCATATAGTCAAGCGAACAATGAATAAACACAAATAATGAGCTGCATATTAAACACAACTCATTACTTAAATTTATCTCAACACAGTAATATTATCAAATACGAAACAATTGAAATTTTAATATTTCATTGATAATTCAGCATTAGGAATAAAATCAGCATTTGAATCATTACTATCCTTGTATACCACACGATCTCCCAAATTAATTTCTACTAATCGACAAACACTTTTTCCTGGCATATTACTATAAGTAAAACTTTTATCTAAAGACATACTTAATGCTTTGGATTTAAACAATTCAGGAACAGACAATTCAACAGCATCCAAAATCAACTCATTAGGAACTTTATAAGAGGTAATAATTTTCCCAAATGGTGTTGTTTCATTAAATTTATTTTTTGAAAGAAAATTCTCCATATTTTCTGCATAAAACAAAATATATGATTTATAACCTCGACTATGAGGAATCCAAATTGATTCTGAATATGAAAAATGTTTAATCAAATTTGGCACCTCAGGAACATCTATATCCAATTTATGATTATCATACCATTCAAAATGAGCATTTGTTAAATTGACAGAATTCGGATTCTCAACTGTATGATCCATTGCTTTATCAACCAAAATAACACTTCCTCCTGGCTTAATAGGATAATCTTTTCCTCCACCTGGAATTGTATAGATTGTTTGAACAACAACATGTTTTTCAATATCCTTAGCCCATTTATTTTCGCTTAAGACAGTAGAATGGTCAGCCTCGGAAATAGATAATCCATCAGCATACATCAATTCAGAGCTATTATTTACCAAAATAAAATAGTTATCATGTATATATGCTTTTCCTGAAGGCTTTTCTGATCCTTTAAAATAAATTTCTTTAAACAGCCATCCTCCAGAAAGTTGAGAAACCTTTCCTTCGAGTATTAAATTAACACTTTCGCCTTTAATTGCATAATTTTCTTTGGCAGCTTTTAAATTCAATTCTTTTTCAACAGATTTTTCTCCATTAGCAACAATCACTTTAATTTTACCTGAAACAGAAATATTATACATACCTTCTTTAACAGTAAACTTATGTGTGCCATCTGAATTTAAATTTGCTGCATTTAAACTACCTGTATGAATGTTTTCCACAACCAAATTTAAACCATCCATATTTAATACTTGGATAGATTTAGGTGCTTTTACTTGAATATTTACATTTGACATTGAAGCGGAAACTTCTTTATCATCATCTTTCTTGCAAGAAGAAAAGATTACACCAAGAGCGAGTAAAAATGTAAAAAACTTAAATGTTTTCATTTGTTGTAAATTAATTTGTTTGGTAAGCTACAATCATGAATATAATTCTAAATAAAAATGTGGGCATAAATTCATTCTGATTTTCTTTATGCACTTTAAAAAAATTCGGATAAATAAAATATCAAAAAGGCAAAAGAAAAAAAGAAATCAACATCACCCAAAGCTTTGACTACCTTAAAGTTAAGATTAATTACAACAGATAATATATTTGGGGGATTTTTTTTTAAAGAAACTCAGTATAACATTTAATATAACAAATCCATCGTCTCTCTATGACTATTCAATAACTAAGCACTACAATCTACAACCATCATTACCTATAATTAGACTTTTACCTCCTAGCTTTTGAATGAAAACCTCCTAGCTTTTGAATGAAAACCTCCTAGCTTTTGAATGAAAACCTTCTAGGTTTTAGATGAAAACCTCCTAGGTTTTGGATGAAAACTTCCTAGGTTTTGGACGAAAACCTCCTAGGTTTTATACAAGCATTATCTTCTCTGGTCATAAGGAAGAGTCAAGATTACACAGAAAAGCTACCTTTAGTCAGCACATTTAACAGTACATATAAACAGTCGTTTATTACATAACTTCAGAAAAAGAAAAAAAAAGAGACCGTCCAAAAATCATTGAACAATCTCTTTTTAATATAATAAACTATATTTTTTTACTTAGAAGTGTAGAAAGGAATTTTTACAATTTTAGCCTTTAACAACTTTTTACGAACACGGATATAAATCTCAGTATCAGCTTTATAATAACCTTTTGCTACGTATCCCATACCAATAGATTTTTGAACAGCTGGACCCATTGTTCCTGAAGTAACATTACCAATTACATTACCTTCAGCATCGCAAATTTCATAACCATGACGTGCAATTCCTTTATCTACCATCTCAAAACCCTTCAGACGTCTTTTAACACCTTCAGCTTTAAGGTTTTCCATATATTCACGGTCGATAAAATCGTTGCCATCAACAAATTTAGTAATCCATCCTAAACCTGCTTCAATAGGAGAAGTTGTATCATCAATATCATTTCCATATAAGCAGAAACCAACTTCTAAACGCAAGGTATCTCTAGCAGCAAGTCCTATAGGTTTTATACCAAACTCTTCGCCTGCCTCAAGAACTGCTTTATATATTTTTTCGGCATCCTCATTAGCCATATATATTTCACAACCACCTGATCCTGTGTATCCAGTAGTTGAAAAAATAACATCCTTCACTCCAGCAAACTCTATTTTTTGGAAAGTATAATATTCCATATCTTCAATAGGAGTTTCGGTTAGCTTTTGCATTGCTTTAAGAGCAAGAGGACCTTGAACTGCCAATTGTGAAATTTCATCAGAAGCATTATATATGGTTGCACCCATTATATTTTGCTCATTCATCCATTTCCAGTCTTTATCAATATTTGAAGCATTAATCACAAGTAAATAAGTTTCTTCATTTACTCTATACACTAACAAATCATCAACAATACCACCTTTTCCATTAGGCATACAAGTATATTGAACTTTACCATCAGACAAAGCAGCAACATCATTAGTAGTAATTCTTTGAACAAATTCAAAAGCCTTAGGACCTTTCACCCAAACTTCCCCCATGTGAGAAACATCAAATACTCCAAGAGTTTCTCTTACAGTTTGGTGCTCAATATTTACTCCTTCAAATTGAACAGGCATATTATATCCGGCAAATGGTACCATCTTTGCACCCATTTGCTCGTGGATGTGGGTAAAAGCTGTTGTTTTCATTATATACTAATTGTGGAATATTATGTATTTTCTTAACAGAGCAAATGTATGAAAAATATGCAAAAAAGCTGACTATTGCCATTTTTTAAACATTTTAGATAAGCACTGTTGATTTCTTAACCTTAAAGATATAAACGTAAGAAACCAAATTCATTATCTTTGCGATTCAAAATGAGTATACATGAATAAAAATATAATTAAAGGTTTATTGTTTTCGATTTGCATTTTACTGCATTTTTCTTCTTTTGGAGCTTGGCTTTTAATTCCAATGGATAACACTCAAAAAGACCATATTAAAGCCTATGGAATAGCCTATTGGATGTTAGAAAAACAGATTGAAGTTCAATGGCTGTTAAATTACCGAGGAGGAAGCTATTTAGTTAGATACAATGAAGCCTCAGAAAAAGAATGTCAATTTAGAGGTGTAACAGCACAGGTAATTGCTGATATCCAAGGAACATCGATATTAAAAGAAATCTCTCAACCCGATGTAAATCAAGACGCTATAAAATTACATAAAGCACCTAAAATAGCTGTATACTCGCCAAAAAACAAACAACCTTGGGATGATGCAGTTACTCTTGTTCTAACCTATGCTGAAATTCCATATGATATTGTTTATGATGACGAAGTTCTTGATGGAAGTTTACCTCTATATGATTGGTTACATTTACATCATGAAGATTTCACTGGTCAATACGGTAAATTTTGGTCGCGATACAGAAACTACCCATGGTATAAAGAGCAAGTTCGTGTTTCTGAAGAAACAGCAAAAAAACATGGATTAAAAAAGGTATCACAATTAAAATTAGCTGTAGCAAAAGAAATCAGAGAATTTGTTGCTGGTGGAGGTTATCTTTTTGCAATGTGCTCTGCTCCCGATAGTTTTGATATAGCCTTGGCTGCGGAAGGAGTTGATATATGCGCAACACCCTTTGATGGTGACCCTATGGATCCGAAAGCTCAGGAGAAACTAAACTTCAATAATACTTTTGCATTCAAAGATTTTACTATAAGTAAAAACCCTCATGAATACGAAGTTTCAAGTATTGATGTAACTCAAACAAGATCAAGAAAAATCCGCGAGTCCAACGACTTCTTTACATTATTTGAATTCTCTGCCAAATGGGATCCTGTACCAACAATGTTATGCCAAAGTCATAGTAGAATTATTCATGGTTTTATGGGCCAAAGCACTGCTTTTGGAAAAAAATATTTAAAATCAGATGTTCTTATAATGGGCGAAAACAAAGCATTTGATGAAGTAAGATATATTCACGGAGAATTTGGTGAGGGAACATGGACTTTTTATGGAGGTCATGATCCTGAAGATTATCAACATTTAGTTGGTGATCCACCAACAGAATTAGAGTTACATCCCAATTCCACTGGCTACAGATTAATATTAAATAATATATTATTTCCTGCAGCGAAAAAGAAAAAACAAAAAACTTAAAAGGTTAAATATTGAAGGCGAGACATTCTTTTCTACTTAAAGACATTTCTGTTTTACAGAAAAACAAAGGGCGAGTTATTGTTGGTATTGATGGATTTGGGGGTTCTGGCAAAACTACATTATCAAGAAACTTAGCCAAAACACTAAAGAGTCTTGGAATAGCCAGTCAGGTAGTGCATCTTGATGACTTTATCTTTGAAAAGAGAATCCGATACACAAAAAACAAACCTCAATGGTACTCCTTTTACTTCAAGCAATGGAATTTTCACACCTTAATTGATCATATTATTAAGCCATTCCTTGAAGTAAGTCAAAAAAAGATCCGACTACAGACATATGATAAATTTAACAACAACTACAGAAATACGAGTATAAATTTAACAGACAAACATGTGTTGATTTTAGAAGGCGTTTTTGTCCAAAGAAAAAAACTAAGCTCTTTTTTAGATTACACAATCTTTATCAACTCAAGTAAAAAAACAAGAATAAAAAGAATTCTAAAAAGAGATCGATATATAGGAAACTCAAAACAGATCATTAAGAAATATATTGATAGATATTTTCCTGCAGAAGAATATTATTCAAAAGAAATAAAACCAAGAAGTAAGGCAAATATAATTTTGTAGATTTATTACTGAATCAAAAAAATATCTAAATCCATTATCCGCTTCTTTTCTTCCTTTTTCACTTGAATAATTTTTCTATTCAATTCCTTTGGTTTAATATTTAAGTCAGCTTTTTTATCTTCATGTTTAACAGCAATACTTGGAGCAATTACCAGCGCCACAACAGCCATTAGCTTTAACAAAATATTTAAAGAAGGTCCTGATGTATCTTTAAAAGGATCTCCTACAGTATCACCAACAACTGTTGCTTTATGACTTTCAGAACCCTTTCCATGCATCTCTGTTCCAACCAAAACTCCTTCTTCAACCATTTTCTTCGCATTATCCCATGCACCTCCAGCATTAGCTTGATAAATCGCAAGCAAAACTCCAGAAGCAGTTACTCCTGCCAAAAGACCTCCTAACATTTCTGCACCTCCCAAAAAACCGACTAAGGCAGGGGCTAATATTGCTAATAAACCCGGTAAAATCATTTCACGAAGAGAAGCACGAGTTGAAATATCTACACATTTCTCATATTCCACTTCATGATAAGCCTGATCAACAATTTCCATTTCTTCTTTATTCGCTTTTGAAAGATCTGAATCATATTTACGCATAATCTCCAATGCTTTTTTCAATACAGGTATTCCTGTAAATTGACGACGTACTTCCTCTATCATAGACATTGCCGCCCTTCCAACAGCACCCATAGCAAGAGAAGAAAAAAGATAAGGCAACATTCCGCCTACCAAAAGTCCGGCCATAATCTGTGGACGTGAAATATCAATTGAAGTAATCTTAGCTTGAATCATAAAAGCAGAAAACAAAGCTAAAGCAGTAAGAGTTGCCGAACCAATAGCAAATCCTTTTCCTATTGCAGCAGTTGTATTTCCTACAGCATCTAACTTGTCAGTTCTTGTTCTTACTTCAGGCGGAAGATTGGTCATTTCGGCAATTCCTCCAGCATTATCGGCTATAGGACCATAAGCATCAACAGCCAATTGAATCCCTGTATTAGCAAGCATTGCAACTGCTGCTATAGCAATCCCATATAATCCAGCAAAGAAATAAGATAGAATAATAGCTGCGGCCAATCCAATTACAGGAAAAGCAGTAGATTTCATGCCTAATCCAACTCCTGCAATTATATTTGTTGCAGCACCTGTATGCGATTGTTTTACAAGAGCCTTTACCGGCCCTCTTCCTGTAGAAGTATAATATTCTGTTATTTTACCTATTCCAACTCCAATAGCCATTCCAACAATACAAGCCCAAAACACACCATTTGAAGTAAACGTTCTTAAATCGCCATTTTCATTAATTACATCCCAAGAAGTAGGAAGAAACCATTTAATAATAAAAAAAGAACCAACTATTAATAATATAGTTGACACAATTTCTCCTTTATGAAGTGCATTTTCAGGACTCCCATTCTTTGATATTTTAACAAAAAAAGTGCCGATTATACTAGTTAAAATACCTAGTCCACCAATAGCCATAGGCAAAATAACTGGCCCTAATGGAAATTCTTCTATTATAGCCGAAGAAGCCAAAAATGTTGCACCTAAAACCATAGTTGCTACTATCGAACCAACAAAAGATTCAAATAAGTCGGCTCCCATACCAGCTACATCACCAACATTATCACCAACATTATCAGCAATTGTTGCAGGATTCAATGGGTGATCTTCAGGAATACCTTCTTCAACCTTTCCTACTAAATCAGCACCCACATCAGCAGCCTTCGTGTATATACCACCGCCTACTCTGGCAAATAACGCAATAGAAGATGCTCCTAAAGAAAATGAAGAAATAACATTTAAGACCACATTCATAGTCCAATGATGACCTATTACATAATGATATAAAATAAACAATAAGGTAATTCCTAATAATCCAAAAGTAACTACTCCTATTCCCATAACACTTCCACCTCTGAAGGCTATCAATAAAGCTTTATTCAAAGATGTTCTAGCAGCTTCAGTAGTTCTCACATTAGACTTTGTAGCAATTTTCATCCCTACATAACCTGCCAAACCAGATAAAAAAGCTCCTACAATAAATGACAAAAAAAGGAAACCATTTGCACTTTCTTCACTTGATCCTTTTAAGAATAATAATATAGCCACACAAATAACAAAAATGGCTAAAATTCTATACTCTGCTTTAAGAAAAGCCATTGCTCCACGGGCAATATGAGTAGAAATTTTCGACATTAATTTATTCCCTAAAGGCTGTTTACTGATCCAGCTTGAACGGAATAACATATAGATTATGCCCAATACACCTATAATGGGAAGTAGAAATACAATTATTTCCATAATATTTTTTTGTTTTAGAACTTTTGATGGAGTAGAAAATAATTTGAAAGAATATTTAACGATATAGTTAAAATAAGAAAGGAGTAATTTTATAACTTACTTATTACAAATGTAGAAAATAATTTTACTCGAATATAAATTAAAAAATCAGTAATTTGATTATGAATCAGAAATTGGTTTAAAAAAACCAAAAACATGTTTTTAAATAAAAAAATTCACGATTTTTTTTAATATTGCAACACTTGAACAAAAAAGGTGTCTCAATATTTGTTAACTTTGAAAGCCATAACATTGAATTTTTATTCATGAAAAAGATTCGACTAGAAATAAAATCCATTTCTTTTAGTAATTCTCCAAGCGGTGCCTATGTAATTGTATTAGACAATGCAAATCACACAAAAAGATTACCTATCGTAATTGGAAACTTTGAAGCGAGGTCTATTGCTTTTAAAATTGAAAATATAAAACCTCAGCGCCCTTTAACACACGATATTTTTGTGTCTTTTGCTGAAAGTTTTAATATCAATTTAATAGAGGTGATAATTTGTAAATTTGAAGAAGGTATATTCTATTCAAAACTTGTTTTTGAAAACGAAGGTACTATAAAAGAAATAGACGCTCGAACTTCTGACGCTATAGCTCTTTCCTTAAGATTTAACTCCCCCATCTATATTTACGACGACATTTTAGATATTGCAGGAATCGATATTGATGAAGAAACAGAAGAAGAAAATCTTAATGATTCTTCAGACAACGACAACTCTGAATTTGAACAATATACTATTAATGAACTCAAAGAAATTCTTGATCAAAGTATACGAGATGAAGAATATGAAAAAGCAAGTAAAATTAGAGATGAAATAAAAAAGCGAGAACAATACTAGGTTTATCAATTTAGAATTATTCACTATTAATTTTTCTTCTTATTTTCTTTATTATAGGTCAATAATATAGATTTCTTTCCGTTGGTAAGAAACGGTAGGCATAATTATGTAAATATCATAACTAAACACAATGAAATTCGGGAAAAAATTACTACTAACAGGGCTATTGATGTGCTTTGTCGTATTTGGGGCTACGACTTTCTCTTACAGCCAAGAACAAGAAAAAGGCCAACAGAAAACTAAAACTGAAATTATAAATAGTAAGATTCCAAAACCTGATTCTGCAGCAAAAGTCAGAGAAACGGAAGCTGTACATAAGGATGGAATTTCAACCAAAGCTGAAAAATTTATTTCTAACGACAATTCAGATTTAGTTCCCTCTAAAGCGAAAGGGTCTTTCTCTTTTATAACTATTATCAGAGGACTTATAGGAATGCTTGTAATTATTGGTATTGCAACTTTATTTAGCACAAACCGAAGGGCAATATCATGGAAAGTAGTTGGTACAGGCCTACTCATACAAATTCTCCTTGCCTTGGGGGTGTTATATATTCCATTTATTCAAAGTATTTTTGAATTTGTAGGACAAATATTTGTTAAAGTTCTGGACTTCACTAAAGCTGGGACAGAATTCCTATTTAAATCGTTTGGCTCTGGGGCAATTGAATCTGCGCTCAACAACTTTATTGTACAAATTTTACCTACTATTATATTCTTCTCTGCACTAACCAGCGTACTATTTTATCTTGGAATAATACAGAAAATCGTATACGGTTTGGCGTATATAATGAAGAAATTATTAAAATTATCAGGAGCTGAAAGCCTCTCTGTTGCAGGAAACATCTTCTTGGGACAAACAGAATCTCCCCTGATGATTAAAGCATATATTGCCAAGATGAATAAATCGGAAATCTTACTTGTAATGCTCGGTGGTATGGCTACCCTTGCAGGTGGGGTATTAGCAGTATATATTAGCTTCCTTGGTGGTGATGATCCTGAACAAAGACTACTTTTTGCAAAACACTTATTAACGGCATCTGTAATGGCTGCTCCCGGAGCAATAGTTATTTCAAAAATATTGGTTCCTCAAACAGAAAAAATAAATAAAACTGTAGAAGTAACTAAGGATAAAATTGGAAATAATATACTTGACGCAATTTCAAATGGAACAGCAGAAGGTATTAAACTAGCTGTAAATGTTGCAGGAATGCTTTTAGTGTTTATTGCATTTATCGCCCTATTCAACTTTGTAACAGGTAAGATCGGGGATATGACTAACTTAAACCCTTGGATTACTGATTTTACTGAAGGAAAATATCATAGGCTATCTCTTGAATTTATTTTGGGGTATGCTTTTGCTCCATTAATGTACTTAATAGGAATTGATGGAAATGATATTACACTTGTGGGACGACTTTTAGGAGAAAAATTAATTCTAACTGAGTTTATTGGTTATGTTAGCCTTGCCGACTTAAAAGCAGCAAATGCTTTTACCGATCCTAAGTCTATTATTATGGCAACTTATATGCTTTGTGGATTTGCAAACTTTGCATCTATAGGTATTCAGATTGGAGGTATCGGAGCTTTAGCCCCAAATCAAAGAGTCTTACTTTCAAAATATGGATTAAAAGCTCTACTAGGTGGTACTTTAGCCTCATTACTTTCTGCTACTATAGTTGGAATGTTATTTTAAGATATAAAAAACAATAGATAAAGCTGTTCACAAAAATGAACAGCTTTATTTTTTAACTTTCTAATCCTCAAAGCAGACGCTCCCTACAAACTATTTTTTTCCTACAAGAATCATCTATTCGTTAGCAGAAAGATATATTATTTCGTCTCATTTTTCTTTTCTTTTATCTTTGCACGATAATTTTAAACCTCATGAAACAATACCTTGATTTACTAGATCATATTCTTAAAAATGGAGTTCAGAAAGGTGATCGCACAGGAACAGGAACCATAAGTACATTTGGTTATCAAATGCGTTTTGACCTAGAAAAAGGTTTTCCCCTTCTTACAACAAAGAAACTCCATTTAAAATCAATTATCCATGAACTATTATGGTTTATCAAAGGAGAAACAAACATAAAGTATCTTAAAGAAAACAAAGTTCGAATATGGGATGAATGGGCTGATGAGAATGGCGATTTAGGTCCTATTTATGGCTATCAATGGCGTTCCTGGCCAACTCCAAAAGGAAAACATATTGATCAAATAGCTCAACTTGTTCATGATTTAAAAAACAATCCCGATTCAAGAAGACATATTGTATGTGCATGGAATGTAGGACAAATCGAAGAAATGGCACTGCCTCCTTGCCATTGTTTATTCCAATTTTATGTTGCTGAAGGAAAATTAAGTTGTCAGCTCTATCAAAGATCTGCAGATGCTTTTTTAGGAGTTCCCTTTAATATTGCTTCTTATGCAATTTTATGTATGATGCTCGCACAAGTATGCGATCTAAAGTTGGGAGAATTTATACACTCTTTTGGTGATGTTCATATATATAATAATCATATAGATCAAGTAAAATTACAACTGAGCAGAGAACCAAAAGCTCTACCAAGTATGCTTATCAATCCAGAAGTAAAAGACATTAACAACTTCTCTTTTGAAGATTTCGAATTAGTGAATTATGATGCCCATCCTCATATAAAAGGACAAGTATCAATTTAAAAGATATTTTATGTTATCAATTATTGTTGCTATTTCTAGTAATCTTGCTATCGGTATTGACAATGACATGCCATGGCATCTTTCTGCAGATTTAAAGTATTTCAAAAAAACTACTTTAGGCCATAGAATAATAATGGGCAGAAAAACTTTTGAATCGGTTAAATGTCGTCCCCTCCCAAAAAGAGAAAACATTATAATTAGTAGAACATCTGATTATCCAGGGGTTGACGTAAAAGTAGTTCGTTCAATAAACGAAGCATTAAAACTTTGCCCAAAAGGTGAAGAATCCTTTATTTGCGGTGGATCACAAATATATAATGAAACTTTAAATATTGTTGACCGATTGTATCTTACGAGAATACATAAAAGCTTTGAAGCAAATTCTTTTTTTCCCGAGATTGACTTTAATCAATGGAGAAAAATCAAGTCTACACATATTAATAACGATGAAAGTGTTGATTTCGAATATACTTTTGAAGTTTGGGAAAGAAAATAACTGTTAGCAAAACAGCTATTTGTAATCATTTCAGAAAAATACGTTATAACTTTATCTTATTCAAAGACGAAAGATAAATTTTTAAGAGTTATATAAGTACAGTTCAAGTAGATAATTACAGTGATATATGAATAACAGAATTTTAAACATGGCCTCTATAAATATGCGCATGATAATGATGACGCACCTGAGATCTGTTATCTGTTAATTTTTATATTACTTCAAAGATAAATTGTAGGCCTCCAAATTAATTTGGAGGCCTTTTTTTTTGTCCAAAAATATAAAATCCAACATTATAAAGACAAGCTCTAAAACTATAGTATTCTCTTGTTAAAAGAATATCTAAAAATGATAACTTTTCAATTTAAAATAATTCTTGTGCTAAAAAACAACATGATAAATTTAAAAATACAAGAAGGTAATAGTAATTAAATCCAATAAATTTAAAATGCAAAACAGCATCTAATTCACAAAAAGAATATAGATTTAAATATCTTTGCAATAAGTAATTCAAGGAAATTTCTTTTATAAGATGACAAAAATTCTACCGATTAGATGTGTCTCTTATTAAAAAACACAAATAACTAAGCTTCATATTAAAAGACTTTTGCAAAAAAACTTGAATATTCCTACTACTATTGATGTAACTGATAACATTGAAATAAACAAAAAACATTTACGCCTTATACGATCAGGTTTAAATTTAATCTCTGCAAGCAGAATTGCTAATTCCAACAACTATTTCTTCTACAGAAATTTTATAGTAGAACTCAAATTACAAAAGAAACTAACCAAAGAGTGCTTATCGATATATTGAAAATTGTCGATCAAAAGTTTCTAAACATCAACAATAATATCCATTAAAATGAATAATATTCAAATCGACATAAAATCAATACTCGAAAAAGAAATTCTTATCCTTGATGGTGCCATGGGTACGATGATTCAGAGATTGAAACTATCGGAAAAAGATTTTCGTGGAGAAAGATTTAAGAAACATAGTGTTGATCTTAAAGGCAATAATGACATATTAAACCTCAGCAAACCAGAGGAGATTTACAATATACATTTTCAGTATCTAAATGCAGGGGCCAATATTATTGAAACAAATACTTTTAATGGAAATTCAATATCCCAATCAGATTATCATCTAGGAGAACTTGCATATGAAATCAATAAATCCGGGGCTCAAATCGCAAAAAAAGCAGTTCTTGATTATCAAAAAAACAATCCTTCACACAACTGCTATGTAGCTGGAAGCATTGGTCCTAGTAATAGAACCGCAAGTATTTCTCCTGATGTTAACCGACCAGCTTTCAGAAATACAAATTTTGATGAATTGGTAGATGCCTACACAGAACAAATCAATGGTTTGATTGATGGAGGTATTGATATTATCCTTCTGGAAACTATATTTGACACCCTCAATGCTAAAGCAGCAATTTATGCATTTCAGTTAGTACAAGAAAAAAAAGGATTCGATATTCCCCTTATGATTTCGGTTACAATCACCGATCGTAGTGGAAGGACTCTTTCAGGTCAAACCTTAGAGGCTTTTTATAATAGCATCAGACATGCTAACCCTATAAGTATTGGATTAAATTGTGCATTTGGTCCAGAACAGTTATTCCCTTTCCTACAAGAATTATCTAGAATAAGCCCATTCTTTATAAGTGCACATCCAAATGCTGGGCTCCCTAATGAACTTGGAGAATACGATCAAAGTCCAAAGCAAATGGCCTCCTATATAGATAAATATATAAAAAACAATTTAATAAATATCGTCGGAGGATGCTGTGGAACTCAACCAGAACATATTAGAGCAATTGCAAAAGTTGCAAAAGGGAAAAAACCTCGTCAAATACCTGACATCCCTATACGATCAGCATACTCTGGACTGGAATGCTTAAAAATCCAGGAGAATTCTAACTTTATTAATATTGGAGAAAGAACAAATGTTGCTGGTTCCAAAAAATTTGCAAGATTAATTAAAAACAATCAGTTTGAAGAAGCCTTATCTATTGCTAAAAATCAAGTAGATGGAGGTGCACAAGCTATTGACATATGTATGGATGAAGCAATGATTGATGGAGAAAAGGCTATGAAAGAATACTTGAACCTTATAGCTTCTGATCCTGAAATATCTCGTGTTCCCATTGTTATTGATTCATCTAAATGGTCAGTTATTTTTGAAGGCTTAAAATGTGTGCAAGGTCGGCCTATAGTCAATTCAATAAGTTTAAAAGAAGGAGAAAAGCAATTTCTTCAACAAGCAAAAGTCATAAAAATGATGGGAGCCTCAGTTGTAGTCATGCTTTTTGATGAAAAAGGACAAGCTGTTAATCAAAAAAGAAGGTTAGACATCTGTAATAGAGCCATAAACCTTCTCACACAAGAAATCCATTTTCTGGAGGAAGATATTATTATTGACCCAAATATTTTAGCAATTGGCACAGGTATAGAAGAACACAATAATTATGCTTCTGATTTTATTGAATCAGTGAAGAAAATAAAAACTCAACATCCCAAGATTAAAATCAGTGGTGGGATCAGTAATCTTTCCTTTTCATTTAGAGGTAACAATACAATAAGAGAGGCTTTACATGCAGTATTTTTATATCATGCTATAAATGCGGGATTAGATATGGGTATATTAAACCCCAATCTTATTGAGATCTATGACAATATTCCTTTAGAATTAATAAAACTATGCGAAAACCTAATCTTTAACAAAAATGGTGATGCTACAGATGCTTTACTAAAGTTCAGTGAACAGGAAGAAACAAAATCCAATAAAAAAGAACAGTCTAAAAGCAAAAATGAAGATTGGAGAAAAAAAGAAGTTAAAGATAGATTAAGCTATGCTTTAGTTAAAGGAATTACTGAGTTCATAGAACTGGACACCGAAGAAGCTCGAAAAAAATCTAAACACGCTATTGAAGTTATCGAAGGCCCACTGATGGCTGGGATGGATATTGTGGGAGATCTATTTGGTAATGGGAAAATGTTTTTACCTCAAGTAGTAAAAAGTGCAAGAGTAATGAAAAAGGCCGTCGCCTATCTGCTTCCATATATTGAAAAAGAAAAAAAGCAAGCAGGAGAACAAGGGTCTTCTGGAAAAATTCTACTGGCAACCGTAAAAGGAGATGTACATGATATAGGTAAAAACATTGTGAATGTTATTCTTTCATGTAATAACTACAAGGTTATCGACTTAGGAGTTATGGTAAATGCAGATACAATAATAAGAACTGCTATACAGGAAAATGTTGATATAATAGGTTTGAGCGGATTAATAACTCCTTCATTGGAAGAAATGTCTTTTGTTGCCAAAGAATTAGAAAGAAATCATTTAGAAACTCCCCTTCTTATTGGAGGAGCTACCACCAGTCCTTTGCATACTGCGATAAAAATAGCTCCTAATTATCATAGTACTACTATTCATGTAAAGGATGCTTCAAAAAGCATTCCTGTTGTATCTAAACTCTTGGATTCGAATATTAATTTAAAATTCAAAGAAGAAGTTGACATTCAACACAAAGCAATAAAAGAAAAATATGAAAATCAAACAAAAAAGAAATATATAAAACTTACAGATGCAAGAAAGAATAAATTAAATATCGATTGGAGTAATGAAATTATTCATAACCCAAAATATCCAGGAATAAGCACTTTTGAAGTCAATCCCAAAGAATTAATTCAATGGATTGATTGGACTTTCTTTTTCTTTGCTTGGAAAATTAATGGCAAATTTCCAAAAATATTCACTGATAAGGAAAAAGGGTCTGAAGCATGTAAATTATACAATGACGCACAAGCACTATTACAAAGAGCAATCAAAAATCACTGGATAAAACCTAAAGCCGTACTGGGAATATTTCCTGCAAATAGCGACCTTGATGATATCATTATATGGGATCATAATCTTTCAAAAGAGAAATTAAGATTCAATTTTCTCAGAAGCCAAGAAGAGAAGACTGATAATTCCCCCAATCTTTGTCTTGCTGATTTTGTCGCACCAATTCAATCACAAAAGAAAGACTATATCGGAGTTTTTGCTGTTACCGCAGGAAATGAATATGAACAAATCGAAAAACAATTTCAAAAAGACAACGATGATTATAATGCAATTCTCTTGCGACTATTAACCGATCGCCTTGCAGAAGCTTTAGCTGAATATACACATTATAAAGTAAGGACAAACTTTTGGGGTTATAATCCTAAAGAAATTATTAATGTTCCTAAATTTTTAAAAGAAGATTACATTGGTATAAGACCCGCTTTTGGATATCCTGCCTGCCCCGATCATTCAGAAAAAATAAAGTTGTTTCAATTACTAGAAGTAGAAAAGCATACAGGAATAAAACTCACAGAAACAACAAGTATGTACCCTACAGCCTCGGTGTCTGGCCTTTATTTTTCAAACATTAACTCAAAGTATTTTAATCTTGGAAAAATAGGAATCGATCAAATAGAAGATCTGGCAAAGCGACAAAATTCATCAACTAATGAAGTGGAAATCAAATTAGCTAACAATCTTAATTATACACCATGAACTTTATAAAAGAGCTTAAACAACCAGAAAAAACTCGATTTTCATTTGAACTGCTTCCTCCTCAAAAAGGAAGTAATATCCAATCTCTATACTCAATAATTGATAAATTAGTTGAATTTGATCCATTATACATTAATGTCACTTACCATCAAGAAGAATTGGTTTATAAAAAACGCATTGATGGTTTATTAGAAGCGAAAAAAACCAGAAAAAGACCAGGTACCGTTGGCATTAGTGCTGCCATCCAATATAAATACAATATTCCTGTTGTTCCTCATTTAATTTGTGGTAGTTTTTCTAAAGAAGATACAGAAAATGCTTTAATCGATCTTCATTTTCTTGGAATAAACAATGTTTTAATTGTAAGAGGCGATCCACCTGAAAATATAGATACTTTTATCCCTCATAAAAATGGTCATAAACATGCAATTGGATTATTAAAGCAAGTTGTAGACCTTAATAATGGAATTTATATTGAAGACGACTTAAGTCATATGGAAGGGACTGACTTTTCTATTGCAGTTGCAGGATACCCCGAGAAACACGAGGAAGCACCAAACTTCGAATCTGATATACACTATTTAAAACAAAAAATAGATGCTGGTGCAGATTATATCGTTACTCAGCTATTTTTTGATAATGAGAAATTCTATCGTTTTGTAGATGAATGTCGAGCTAATGATATAAATGTTCCCATTATTCCGGGTTTAAAACCAGTATCTCAAAAAAAACACTTGCAAATATTACCTAAGGTTTTTAAAGTAGACCTTCCCTACCCCCTGACAAAAGCCATGGAGAAATGCAAGACAAACAAAGAAGTTCAAGAAGTTGGAATTGAATGGGCAATTAAACAATCAGAAGAACTAGTAAAATTCGGAGTAAGTAATATTCATTATTATACCATGGATCGGGCAGATAATATTTATAAAATAGCAAAAGAGGTCTTTTAAACCTCTTTTGCCTATTATAAGCTTAATTAAATTGATTCACCAATTCCTTTTTCATTAACCCCTTCTTATAACATCTGATTATCAGTATTCTTAAAATCAAAAAAGAAATATATCATAAAACACATTGTCCTTAATGCAACCATTTCAAAAAAGAAACAGTCTATAAGTTGTTAATTATTAATAACTCAACATTTTTATCAAATGAAAAAGCCACTACTATTTATATTTTGTATATTTTTTTCTCTTTCGATCTTTTCCCAAACAGAACCTGATTTTAAAAAAATATTTCCAGAAAAAAGTTTTCAACAAGCAGATAGAGGTCAATTTGGAAGATCGTACAAAATAAAAAATAATTTGGCAATTATTTGTAGCCCTGAAGAACAGTTTGGCTCTGGAGCTGCATATATATATGAATTGAAAAATCAAAAATGGGAAAGAATCGCAAAATTAAATCCCAAAGATAAAACCGGAAAAGGTAGATTTGGAATGGCTGTAGATTTTAATGAAAGTCAAGCAATCATTTCAAACCTTTATGGAGAAGTACATATTTTTGAAAAGCCTAAATCTGGATGGAAAGATCTTTGCGAAACAGAAATAGTTAATGTTAAAACTCTTACCCATTCAAAAGAACCTAATTTTAGATATCAAGATTTAAAACTTTTCAAAAATCACTTTATATTTATAGACAAGAGTAACAAAAATAAGATCTACAGTATTTCAAAAAATAGCGGAAAATGGAAATCTGAGCTCATAATATTTTACAAAGAGCCAAATTTTTCTAAGACAGATGAACCTTACTATAATATAGAAGATCATAAAATAACTATATCTATATTAGATTATGGATATAACCATGGAAATTATAAATATTTGTACCAAAAAAAAATATACTTCTACGAAAAAATTGAACAAGAAACAAAAAAGTATGATCTAAAAGCTGAACTAGAAATCCCTTCACTTTTTAAAAATAAAACATCAGATATTTTTAATTTTTCAGAAGACAATAATAATATTTACATAAATTGTGGATCAAAAGATTCCATACTATTTTTCAATAAAAAAGATGCAATAATAAGTAAACAGATACAAGAGAACTACATCGTTCTTAAAAATTCTGATAATAGCCGAATAAAAAAAATTATTGCACAAAATGATTTTTTGTATATAATAAAGTCAGATCATAAAATACACGTTTTTAAAAAGAAGAATGATAAATGGATTGTAAATAATACAAAACCAATTATCGATCTCTCTAAATTTATTAATACCGAAGAAGGCCTTTATTTTTATTGCAATATAACCAACCAACATATTATTCTTTCTCAATTATTATTTGGTTGTATAAATCCTATCCAATCTGCATTAATTAACTTTAATTGCTTAGAAAACAAAAATTATGACTGGAGTCAAATAGAAAAAAATAATTTCCCTAAAGAACAACAAGAAAAAATACTATTTAATGAAAATTTTGGAGCTTGTATAGCTAGTTACCAAAACATTATTGCCGTAGCCGATAAAGGTTATGACAATAATGAAAATACAAATATCAGGATAAATATATTTAAGGAAAATGATAGTGGATCACTAGATAAACTAACCACATTACCTTTAAATGG
>JBGRQE010000044.1:0-30185 GCA_041725955.1 Bacteroidales bacterium | reverse complement strand
CGTTTTACTTTTAATCCTGGCTTTAGATAGTCTTGTGCAGTAAAAAAGAAATGCAATACCGGATTTACCCAAAACTTAGGAAGAGGAGAATATTGAATGTCACAATAAGCATCCTGGACACCGGCTTCATTAGTGCTGGCACCATCGACAAAATAACATAGATAACCTAAATACTCATTCCCTTCTCCATAATAGTTACGGAAAGCTGTTGATCTGTCCTTAGAATCATTTCTCGACCAATCTGTACCACTATTTCTCTCATAGCCCAGAGTAAAGATCAAACTATCTACAACATTATATGATGCCGAAAAGGCATAGAATGTAGCACTCAGATCTCTTCCTGTTTGTGTTTTACCAAACTCATAATAAAATTCTCCTTCCAGCTGCAAATTACCTTCGTTAAAACGAACATAAGGTCCAACTAATGCATTAGCATATATAGTTTTAGCATCTGTAGTTATAATTTTATTATCTTTCTTCTCGCCTCCTTGCAATCCATTAAAAATAGAAAAAACTGCCAATTCCAATTTCTTATCAAAGAAAAAATTATCATAATACATATACCCGAGATATTTAGCTACATCCTTCTCAAAAATAGTATTATAAGCAGTTTCGTCAGACGCACTCGCCCCCATACCTATATCTATTTTAACATTGTCATTCTTATTAAAATAGTGGAAAACAGCCATATCAAAACTATTTCCCCAATCTGTCCAGTTCCCTTTTGTAAAAAGTCGTTCATTATTATAATCAATCAACTGTCTACCAAATTGAACAGAAAATTTGTTTGCAAACTGATAGTTCACAAAAGCTTGATAAACACCTAGATTCATATCCATATCCAATGAAGGATTTCCTTCTTGTCCCCATAAACGGGTATCTTCTAAACCTAGATAAAACTGCAATTTATTCCGCTTAAAATCAAAATTTAAACGAGTTCTTTGCTCTATAAAAGTAGCTGCATCAATATTCTTTGGAGGAATCATTCCAATACCATGAGAAAAATACCCTCGAGTCCGCGACTCTCCACTTACATCTAAACTTTGCGCTCGAAGATCAATATTGGAAATTATAAGGAAAAACAAACATAAGCCTAGGCAAATAAAATTGTATTTAGTTTTCATATAGTTCTGTGAATTTAGATTAGAATTTAGCTTTAGAGTAGTAAAGCATAACAATATGATTGCTGTACTTAAAAGGAATAAAAAAAAACAATTTCAGCAAACTAACTTACTGACACTTAAAGATAAGTATTTTTTTATTATTAATATCGTTATAAGAAAATTATGAAAAACACCCAATAAACCTATGATTCTATAAACATTCTTATCACATTATCGTTACATTTGTTCTTATCAGGCAAGCATTGTAAGTTTATTTACAATTACAGACTGAATTAGAATTAATAACTATTAAATTAAGATAATATGAAATCAAAGGCTCTTTGGGCAGGTGGTTACCAATCAATTATTGATGATCGCCGAGGACATGCTGTTGTGAATGATCTTCCAGAATCTGCTAATGGAGAAAATAATGGTCCTTCATCTCTTGAAATGTGTGTTATGAGCTTTGCAGGCTGTATTTCGACCATTTACAAGATGATGGCCGATAAAATGAAAATTGAAATCGAACATCTTGAAGTCGATGTAGATGCCGAAAAAATTGATGGCACCATCGGTAAAGCAAATGTTATGGTTAAAGTAAAAAGTAGTGCTCCACATGAGAAAATTGAAAGATGCTTTAATCTTACTTGCGATACATGTCCTGTAGGAGTTCTATTTGCTAAAGCAGGGGTTCAAATCAATAAGGTTTTAGAAATCATCTAAACACCTGCAGAACTACTTATAAAAAATACTGCATTATTATAAAGGGCTGTTCAAAATACAATTGAACGGCCCTTCTACTTTTATGTAATGAATTCTGAAAGAAGTTGAGAAATACGTATATTTACAGCTCGTTTCGATTATGATTGCTAATATTATTTATGACTTCTTTTTTAATTGTAGATGACGAGGGCATAAGCAGAAGGCTGATTAAAAACCTATTACTCAAATTAGATTCAGATTTTAAAATATACGAAGCCTCTAATGTTGATGGTGCTGTAGATCTTTATTTTGAGAAAAAGCCCGATTTAGTTTTTATGGATATCATTATGCCAAGAAAAAATGGCTTTGAATTTATGAATATACTTAAAAACTACAATACGCTCCCTAATCTAGTGGTAATGAGCTCTTGCCCTGATTACGCAATAGATGCTCTACGTGAATCTGTATTAGATTACTTGGAAAAACCAATTCGGCATGCTGATCTAAAAAATTGTTTGATCAGAGTACAGAAAAGGATTAATTATACGGCAAAGTTACCTCAAAATATAAATGGTATAGAAAAGCAACTCCAACTGCAAGAAAGAATTAAGATCTTTGCAAGTGAAAAAATTTCTATTCTAGCATTGAAAGATATTTTTTATTGCGAAGCCAATAGCAATTACACAAATATCTATCTTACCAATAAAGAAAAAATAACTACTTCCCTAAATCTTGGTAAAATTCAAAAACAACTCCCCTCAAATCTGTTTTTCAGAACTCACCGAAGCTATATTGTTAATGAAACTTATATTACATCTATCAATAGACGAAAGAAATGTTGTCTGATTAAATGCAATGATGCTGAAGCAGAGATAAAAATAACAGAATCTTCTATAACAAAATTAATGGATTTGATCTGAATCAAGACAAGTAACAAACGTACTATTACCCAGTAAACTAACCCCCACGCCCAGTAGATTTCCGTAAAACATCTAGGAGGTTTTATCTAAATATCTAGGAGGTTTTATCCAAATACCTAGGAGGTTTTATCCAAATACCTAGGAGGTTTTACCCAAATACCTAGGAGGTTTTACCTAAATACCTAGGAGGTTTTATTCAAATATCTAGGAGGTTTTACCTAAATACCTAGGAGGTTTTATTCAAATATCTAGGAGGTTTTATTCAAATATCTAGGAGGTTTAGAGTAAAATAAAGGTAGGTGCAGTGGAATTTAAAGGTAGGAATGGTAAGGATATATACTTATCTAAACCACAATTTGCATTTTCCCCAAAGCTTCCGTAAATTACTTATCCATAAAACCTACTCTGAAATAAGTAATTACTAAACATAATGCGTATGAAAAAAAACGTTGGAAGTGCAGACAAAATAATCCGAATTTGTATAGCTTTAAGTGTTTCTATGCTCATTTTTGTAGGAAAAATAAGTGGATCTTTTGCTTGGATCTCAGGTGTTTTTTCTTCTTTGCTTGTTTTAAGCTCAATACTTAGTTTTAGTGGCATATATGCAATTTTTCAATTTGACACATACAACATCAAATTAAAAAAGAAATTAGTTCGCTAATAATAGTATTTGATTGCTTACGGTAAAATTACATCAAAATAAGTTTTGAATCTTATCTAAGATTATTAAGCGTACCCTAAAAAGTACGCTTTTTAACTAATATAGCCTTTGTTTTTTGTTAATTTTTTTAATTATTAAATATATTTTTATACTTTGCTTCCCTCCTAAAATTGGGCGTTAACTACTTATCATCTACTTATGATATTTTAGGATCGTTGACAGGAAAAACTACACAAAATTAATTAAACTGAATTATGAAGAATCTTTTACAAGTTAAAGGTATTTTTTACCTACTAGCTTTTGTTTTCATCTTCTCATTCCAAGGAAATGCACAAACATTTTCTTTTCCAAAAAATGGAGACAAAAGAGGTTTCAATTTAGAAAAATCAAGGGGAAACAAAACTCGACTAAGCTATAAAACGAGGGACTTTAAGCTTGTCGATGCCTATGTTGATGGCGAAAACATGAAGCAATTTGAGTATGGTGCAATGAGTTTATTGCCCCGTCCAAAAGGCTTGCCTAACATACCTGCAGAGTCAAAGTATATTGCTGTAAAAAAAGGAGCAGATGTAAAACTAAAGGTAATTAGTGCAAAGAAAAAAGTATATAATAACATTCTTATTGCTCCTGCTGCCGCAGTTCCAATGGATAATGAAGATGAAATTCCAGCCGAACGTGGTGTGCAATATTCAAGAAATGAATTGTATCCGTTAGAACCTTTTACCGTAGAAAAAACAGAAATAAGAGGATTAACTTTAGCGCAAGTAACCTTAAACCCTTTTCAGTATAATGCTGTAACCAAAGAACTTGTTGTTTATACTGACATCGAGGTAGAGCTTCAAACCTCCAACACCAGATCCTATTATGTAGAAGATCGCTACAGATCAAAATATTGGGATGATATTCTTGCCGACTTTGTTATAAATTACGATCAATTGCCTCCATTACCTGAACAAAGGACAATTAAAGCAGGTGAAAAAGGTTGCGATTACCTAATATTAGTACCTAATGTAAGCTATATCAAGCAATGGGCAGACACTATTAGAGTATTCAGAAACGAGCAAGGTATTAAAACTGATATTGTTTGTATAGATGATATTGGAGGAAATGACTTTGATAAGATTGACGACTTCTTCGAGAAAGTGGCTGCTGAATACAATCCTGTTCCTTCAGGAGTATTGCTTATGTCTGACTATGGTACAACTTCAAAATATATTACTGCAAAAGAATATAAGCACCCTACCAAAGAAACTTATTTTACCGATAACGACTATGCTGATGTAACAGGAAATGCCCTTCCTGATTTTGCTTTTGCTCGTATGACTGGTAGAAATGCTTTTCAGTATCAAGTAATGGTAAAAAAATTCATCAACTACGAATCTAACCCTCCTATGGAGGAGTCTTTCTATAAAAAACCTGTAACTGCTCTAGGATGGCAAACTGAGCGTTGGTTTCAGTTATGTTCAGAAGTAGTAGGTGGATATTTAAAGAAAAAGCAAAACAAAACTCCAATAAGAATTAATGCTATTTACGAAGGCGATCCTACTGTTGATCCTTGGTCAACAGGAAATTCCCCTGATAATGTAGTAGATTTCTTTGGACCTAAAGGTTTGGGATATATTCCTGCTACTCCAAATGAATTAGGAGGTTTTTCTGGAGGTAATGCTTCTCAAATTGCAGATGCTATAAATGCAGGATCATATATGGTTATTCACCGTGACCATGGCTTTGAGTCGGGATGGGGTGAACCTAGCTTCTATACCAGAGATGTAAATGATCTAAAGAACGGAGATAAACTACCACATGTATTCTCTATTAACTGCCTAACTGGTAGATATACAAATAGTGCAGTTTGTATGGCCGAAGCCTTCCATTTTAAAAGTGATGGTGGTGCTGTTAGTATTACTGCAGCTTCACAGATTTCTTTCTCATTTTATAATGATGCCTATTTCTGGGGAATGTTCGATTGCTTTAATCCTGATTTCATGCCAAATTATGGAACATCTGCAAAATGGACAAAAGATTTTAGACCTTGCTTTGGTAATGTTGCAGGAAAATATTTTCTTTCAAATAGCTCATGGGTTTCCTACTGGAATAAAAGTATAACTTATCGTCTATTCCATCACTTTGGCGATGCATTCGGAACTATTTATAGCGAAGTGCCTCAAGATCTTTCTGTTAATTTTGCCGACAAAATCAAAGAAAGCGAAAGTAGCATTACAATTACTGCTGACAAAGGAAGTCTTATTGGCTTATCAGTAAAAGGTGAATTACTTGCTGCTGCTACTGCTACTGGCGATCCTATGGAAATCACTTTTGATGCGCAAGAAGCTGGTACTGAAATAAAGGTTGTTGTTACCAAACAAAATTATAAGCGTTACTCTGGAAAATTCATTGTATATGCTGAAAACAAGGGATTGGTAAAATGTACTCAAGTAAAAATCGATGAGTCTGAAGGAAATGAAAATGGATATTATGAAGCAGGCGAAACTCTTTTCCTTAATATCAAACTTACCAACGTAGGTAATATTGACTCAGAAAAGGTTAATGTAAAATTAAGCTCAACTCTAGAGGGTTTAGAAATTCTTGATGGTGAAGAAACCTTTGATGCTATTGCTGCATTTGAAAGTGCAAACAAAGAAAAAGCATTAAAAATTCGTATCCCTAAAGGATTAAACGATGGAACAAAAGTTCCTCTAACAATCAATTCTACCAATGGTAGTAATTCATGGAATCAAGAGGTTTCATTCTCTATTGTTGCTCCGAAACCATCTGTAGAAACTTATACATTTGAAGAAGCTGGCACCGAAAAAGACGGATACTTTAATGCAAGCGAAGATGTTACGCTTACTGTTAAATTGAATAACATTAGTAAGTGCGACCTTAGTAAGGGTTTAGCAGAAGTTAACTATAAAGAAAAAGACTTAACATTCGATGTTGCTGCTCTTGAAGTTCCTGAATTAAAAGCAAAGAAAACAACAAAAATTTCGTTCCCTGTAAAAATTGGAGACAAAATAAAAGCAGGCGATATTATTGAAGTTCCTTTTGCTTATAAAGCTGATGGTTATATATATGAAGAGACTTTCTTGATTCCAATAGGATCTCTTAAAGAAGACTTTGAAACTAGAAATACCGATACCTACGTTTGGGGTAGTGAAGGAGATGTTACTTGGAAATTGGTAGACAATGGTGGATACAATGGCAAATACTGTATGAAATCAGGTAAAATTTCTGATAAGCAAGTATCAGCAATGACCCTTACCTTTAATTGCCTATCTGATAGTAAAATTTCTTTTAGCGTAAAAACTTCTTCTGAACAAGGATTTGACTATTGCAGATTTTATATTGATGGAAGAAAAAAGAAGAGCTTCTCTGGAGAAACCGAGTGGGAAGATGTTTCTTTCACACTAAGAAAAGGCGAACATACTCTAATGTGGGAATACAAAAAAGACCCTCAAGAAGGTGCTGGTGAAGATTGTGCATGGATAGACAACATTGTTCTTCCATACTCTAACTGCATGTATTTAAATGCAGGAAAAGGTTCTAAAGCAAGCAAAGACATGCCTTCAATTGCCCTATACCCTATCGCTAAAAATTGCGATAATGTAGAATGGTCTACAAATGGAGATGGTTCTTTTGTTAAAACCAGCGAAGCAAATACTTCCTACAACATTGGAAGCAATGACATAAAAAAAGGATCGGTTGAGCTTACCTTAACAGGAACTAAGGGTGAAATTTCTCGTTCCTCAAAAGTAACTTATATGATTGTTGAAGGAGTATATCTTGAAGAAACAGATAATAGTGCAATTCAAATTGTACCAAACCCTGCGAACTCTTATATAGAAATCCTAAACAACTCGTCTGACAACCTTAATAAATATCAGATAATTAATAATTTGGGACAGGTGATTATTGAAGGAGATATAGCAGGACAGTCTGATTATATTAACACCTCAAATATTCCTGATGGGGTTTACCTATTAAAAACTATGGGCAACACCGCTGAAAACACAAATAAGATTGTTATCAAGCATTAATATATAACAGATATTAAGCACAACTAAAAAAGGAGTTACCCAAAATGTTGGGCAACTCCTTTTCTTTTATCTCCTTCACAAATAAAGAAGAATCGATAATATGAAAATAAAAAAGCCTGAAAAGAGTATTTCTTTCCAGGCTTAGATTTATGTCTTCAAGTAAAATTATCTCAATTCAAGAGTAGTTTGCCCAATTTGTTTTCCTGCAACAAAAAGGTCAACATTATAAATACCTGGCTCCCACTTATCTTCTTTATTCTTATCGTAATACAAGCACAAATCAAGATTGTCACCAGTATAGTCAATATCTTGAGCAGAAGAATATTGGATTTGATCACCATCATATTCAAATGTTTTTGAATCATCTGAACCTTGAGCTTTAATTTCACCATTAGGAGCTGCTAAACGCATATAGATTGTTTTTGTTCCTGGTTCAACTACATTGTTTTTAGCAACAGTGAAACAAACTCTAATTTTGTCAATTCTTCTTAAGCGATTGGTTTCCTTTTCGCGTCCACTATTACGAACTTTAACTCCAGAAGCTTTCAAGTTATATGTCTGTAATTCCTTAGCAGTAGCAACAATATTTGATAGTTTTTCACCTTCACGACTCAAACTATCATTAATACTACGTTGATTATCTACTTCAGTTTTTATCAATTGATTTTCTTCAACTAAGGCTTCATTGGCGCGGTACAATGAATCCATTTTACGAACATACCCCTGAGCAACACCTTGAAGATCTTTTAACTTCTTCTTAATCTTATAAAAATCATATTTATATTTAAGAGCTTGTTTGATCTTTTTGGCATTAGCAATAATTATGCTGTCTTTGGTTAATAATTCTTGGTTTGCCCCATCGTAGGCTTCGCTAATTCTAGCATGTTCATTCATTAATGAATCTAGTTCAGCTTGCAAAGCAACACGTTGTTGTTCCTTCTCTCCTTGAAGTTTATTCAACTCAGATTTGGTTGAAAACTGCCATATCAAAAGAACAATAGCAATAACACCTAGTAAAACAGAAATCGTTAGATTGATTTTCTTTTTAGGTCTACCACCCTGGGTAGGTAAATTTTGATTTTCCATGAATTTGTTTTGTTAATTGGTTATTTTGAAAGAAACAGAGTCGAATTGCTTTACCCTTCTCTTTCCTTGGTGGCAAATGCAAATTTAGCCCATACCTACATTCTCTCCAAGTAATTTAATTGGCATTTTTCTCTTTTGAAGAATCAGGATATTCCAACATTCCGAGGCTAAAACGCTCTAAATTGCAAGTCTACCAATTCAAAAAAAAATTATCACTCTTTAATCCTGATTTTTGCCTCGAAAATATAATAACGTACAGTTTTGCCGTTTCTTACAAGTTGAAGACTTTATTATCTTTGCAAAAATTTTGACAACTATGGCCTTAGAATTAAGCGAACAGGAAATTGTACGTAGAAACTCTCTGAATGAGTTAAGAAAATTAGGGATAGAACCTTTTCCCGCAGAGCAATTTGTGACCAATACAAATGCATTAGAAATTAAGAATAATTTCACTGAAGAAGAGAAGGATAAGTTTGAAGATGTTGTCATCGCTGGTCGTATTATGAGTCGCCGAATTATGGGTGCTGCTTCTTTTGTTGAGATAAAAGACGGAAGTTCTCGTATTCAATGTTACTTTAGACGCGATGATTTATGTCCGTCAGACGACAAAACTCTTTATAACACTGTTTTTAAACGTCTTCTTGATATAGGTGATATCATCGGAATTCGTGGACATGTATTTAAAACAAAAATGGGGGAAACCTCAATTCATGTCAAAGAACTTAAAGTGTTATGTAAGTCTATCCGACCTCTTCCTATTGTAAAAGAAAAAGAAGATAAAGTTTATGATGCGTTTTCAGACCCTGAACAAAGATATCGTCAGCGTTATGTAGACTTAATCGTAAACGAAGGTGTAAAAGATACTTTCCTAAAACGCACTAAGGTCATCAATACAATGCGTAACTTCTTTAACGACAAAGGTTATTTGGAAGTAGAAACTCCTATTCTACAACCAATTCCCGGAGGAGCTTCCGCACGTCCATTTATCACCCATCACAATGCCTTAAATATTCCGTTGTATTTACGTATTGCCAATGAGCTTTATCTAAAAAGACTTATCGTTGGTGGTTTTGATGGTGTATATGAGTTTGCAAAGGATTTCCGTAACGAAGGTATGGACAGAACCCATAACCCTGAGTTTACTGTAATGGAAATATATGTAGCTTATAAGGACTACAACTGGATGATGAGCTTTACAGAGGAAATGATAGAGAAAGTAGCACTTGCTCTTCATGGCACTACCAAGCTAAAAGTTGGAGATAAAGAAATCGACTTCAAGGCTCCATACCGCCGTCTTCCTATTCTTGATGCAATTAAAGAATATGCAGGTGTTGATCTTAATGGCAAATCTGAAGATGAAATCAGAGAAATTGCTAAGGGATTAAAGATCGAAGTAGACGAAACCATGGGTAAAGGTAAAATGATCGACGAGATCTTTGGTGAATATGCTGAAGGTAATTTTATTCAACCTACCTTCATCACCGACTACCCTGTAGAGATGTCTCCTCTTTGTAAACGTCACCGTAACAATCCAGAACTTACAGAGCGTTTTGAGTTAATGATCAATGGTAAGGAAATTGCAAATGCATACTCTGAGCTAAATGATCCTATCGACCAAAGAGAACGCTTTGAAGAACAAATGAATCTTTCAGATCGTGGTGATGATGAAGCAATGTTTATCGATCAGGATTTCTTACGTTCATTAGAATATGGAATGCCTCCTACTTCTGGTATGGGTATTGGTATCGACCGTTTGGTAATGCTTATGACCAACCAACAATCTATCCAAGAAGTATTATTCTTCCCTCAAATGAAGCCAGAACTTAAGCCTCAAGTTGCTTCCGATCAAGACTTTATTGACTTAGGAATGAATGAAGCTTGGATTCCTGCCATTCGCAAAGCTGGAATCACTACCATCAGTGAATTGAAAGAAGCCAATGCAAATAAATTGCAAAATGATCTTGGCGGCCTTCGCAAGAAAATGAAACTTGATGTTCCGTCTATTTCTGTTGAAGAAATACAGAAATGGCAGAATGCATAATACTTAGATATTTTAAAAAAAATGCTGTTCATTATCTCCGAACAGCATTTTTTTTTGCTTTAGGGTAACCTTCTCCTACTCGGAAGAAACAAGATGTGTTTTTGGGTTTCGAAACAATAAAAACTAAATATGAATCAACAAAACACCTAAATTAAAACAGCCTTTTCTCTTAAGTATTAAAACTTATTTTAACAATTCAATAACTATTGACATACCTTAGCAACATAAAAAATCACTATCTTGCGCCTTTCAAAGGAAACTATGCGGGCAAAAAGAGTAAAAATATTATTATTAATTCTAAGCGTGTTTGTGTCTATTGGACACGAACTTGTTCCGCATTTGCATGATAATGATGTTTTGAAAGGTGCCGACACTGAATTTCAGATTTCAGCAGAAAAACATCATAAAGCAAATCCTTTTAGCTTTGTCAGACATCAGCAAGGCAGTTTTCTATTTGATAATATTTCTCCATTAAGAGCAAAAATCAAAAAAACTGATGTACAAAGCCAGCCAAAGCTTATAAAACTAGATGAAGTTAAGTTGGAAGCAACTCTGTTTGCTAATTTCCGTAAACAAAAATACTGGGTTGACGACACTCCTCTAACCTCCTTTAATTATACTTATTCCCTTTCCAGAAGAGGTCCTCCCTCACTGTCCTTATAATATCCGATAAAATACAGCAACAAGATAAAACTATATCTCGTCAGAGATACAAAGAATTGTTTTGTGCGTATTCCTATGTTATATTCCATAACACACACCCTTATCGTACTCAAAATCAGTACTGAAAAGGAGTTATTTTAAAGAAACTAAACATTTTTAAGATGCTAGATAATATTATTCGTTTTTCAATACGGAACAAACTGATCATTGGGTTATTGATCCTTGTTTTGATTGGGACAGGTTTATATTCACTGTCAAGATTACCCATCGACGCCGTTCCTGATATTACAGATAATCAGGTAATGGTAATTACAACAACACCAAACCTCGCTGCTCAAGAGGTAGAACAATTGGTAACCTATCCCGTTGAGCAAACTATGGTATCTATTCCAGGAATTGACAATATGCGTTCATTTTCACGCTTTGGGCTTTCTATAGTTACTATAGTATTTAAAGAAAACGTAGACCTCTACTGGGCACGACAACAAATTCAGGAAAGGTTGAGTTTGGCCAAGAAAAACATTCCTGAAGGAGCAGGTACTCCAGAAATGGCTCCTGTAACTACAGGACTTGGAGAGATTTACCAATATGTTGTTCATCCTAAAAAAGGTTATGAAGACAAATATGATGCAACCAAATTACGAACTATTCAAGATTGGATAATAAAAAAGCAATTACTCGGAACAAAAGGAGTTGCCGAAGTAAGCGGATTTGGAGGTTATATAAAACAGTATGAAATTGCTGTTGATCCTGACCGTATGAATAGTATGGGTATTAGTATCAGTGAGATATTTGATGCCCTAAAAAAGAATAACCAAAATACAGGTGGAGCATATATAGATAAAAATCCACATACCTATTTCATCCGAAGTGAAGGTTTGGTAAAAAACATTGATGAACTTAACAAAATTGTTGTTCAAGTTGCTAAAGATGGTACTCCAATCTTAATTCGAGATGTTGCCAAAGTTAAATTCGGAACAGCTACTCGCTATGGTGCTGCCTCACGAAATGGTGAAGGAGAAGTGGTTACCGGAATTGTAATGATGCTTAAAGGAGCAAACTCTTCTGAAGTTATTAATAATGTAAAAGAAAAAATTGAGGTCATTAAAACCACACTTCCTGAAGGGGTAACTATCGAACCTTTCCTAGATAGAAGTAAGTTGGTGAAAAACGCAATTCACACTGTTAGTAAAAACCTTGTCGAAGGAGCACTGATTGTAATCTTTATTCTTATTCTGTTTCTTGGAAATCTTCGTGCAGGCTTAGTTGTTGCCTCTGTAATCCCTCTAGCACTACTATTTGCATTTTCATTAATGCATGTATTTGGAGTTTCTGCTAACTTAATGAGTTTAGGAGCAATCGACTTCGGACTGGTTGTTGATGGGGCTGTTATTATAGTGGAGGCTATAGTACATCGAATCTACGTCAAAGGAAGAGGTATGAAGGGCGTATTTACTAGCCAACAAATGGACGATCATGTATACAAGGCATCAAGTAAAATACGTACTTCTGCATCTTTTGGAGAGATTATTATTTTGATGGTATACCTTCCTTTATGGACACTGACAGGCGTAGAAGGAAAAATGTTTATTCCTATGGCAATGACCGTATCATTCGCAATTTTAGGAGCATTCTTGCTATCTATAACTTATGTCCCTATGATGTCGGCTTTGGTATTGAAAAGAAAACCAAATGAAAAGAAAACTCTATCTGATAAAATGATGGAGAAATTTGACTCATGGTATGTTCCAATAATCAAAGGCGCATTAAAAAAGAAAAAACTAATTTTGGGAAGCTCTATAGCAGTATTTATTTTTACTGGCTTTGTATTTTCAAATATGGGAGGAGAATTTATCCCTCAACTCGATGAAGGAGATTTTGCTGTAGAAACTCGAGTTCCTGTAGGTAGCTCAATGCAGCAAACCATGGATGCTTCTCAAAAAGCACAAACCATTCTCTTAAATGAATTTCCTGAAGTAATAGAAGCTGTAAGTAAACTGGGTAGTGGAGAAATCCCTACCGACCCTATGCCTATAGAAGCAGGTGACTTGATGGTTATTCTAAAACCCAGGTCTGAATGGGTAAGCGCAACTAGCCGTGAAGAACTTATGGGAAAGATGGGTGAAGCTCTGGAAAAAATTCCAAATGCCACATTCAGCTTCCAACAACCTATTCAAATGCGTTTTAACGAACTTCTTACAGGAGCGAAGCAAGATGTTGTGCTGAAAATTTATGGAGAAGAATTAAATGTACTTTCTGATTTGGCACAAAAAACTGGTGGTCTAATTCGAAATGTAGATGGTGTTGAAGATCTATATGTTGAGGAAGTTACAGGTTTGCCTCAGATCAATATCAATCTAAACCGAGACAAAATCGCTCAGTACGGATTGGATGTTGAAACGGTTAATCAAACCATACAAACTGCCTTTGCAGGAAGTTCTGCGGGAATGATCTATGAAAAAGAACGTCGATTTGATCTTGTAGTTCGCATGGATGCTAGCAATAGAGACGACATTACTGATGTAAACAATCTTTATGTTGAAAGTCCAACAGGAATTCAAGTTCCACTAAACGAACTGGCTAAGGTAAGTTACGAGCCTGGTCCAATTCAAATTCAACGTGATAATGCAAAAAGAAGAATTACTCTTGGATTTAATGTTCGTAATCGTGATGTAGAAAGTATTGTATCTGATATAAAACAGATAATAGGGAACAAAATGAGTATGCCGGCAGGTTATTATATAACTTACGGAGGACAGTTTAAGAACCTAAAAGAAGCTGTTTCCCGACTAAGTATTGTTCTTCCAATCGCATTGTTCTTAATTTTGGTTTTACTATACTTCACCTTTAGATCAATAAAACAAAGCTTCTTGATCTTTACCGCAATACCAATGTCGGCAATTGGAGGAGTATTCGCTTTATTATTAAGAGGTATGCCTTTTAGTATTTCGGCTTGTGTCGGATTTATAGCACTATTTGGAGTATCTGTACTAAATGGAATTGTATTGATTGGTGAATTTAATCGTCTTCGCGATAAAGGAGTAGATGATATTTACGAAAGAATTATTCAAGGCGCTAGAAACCGTCTAAGACCAGTGCTTATGACAGCAATGGTTGCTTCATTTGGTTTCTTACCAATGGCTCTTTCAACAACTTCCGGAGCAGAAATACAACGTCCATTAGCAACAGTAGTAATTGGAGGTTTAATTACGGCAACAATTCTAACATTAATTGTTCTTCCAATTATCTATTTCTACTTTACTGAAAAGCATATTCGTATCAAAAGGAAAAATACTGCAGCAACTATTTTGATTGCATTATTTTCGATCTCATCTTTTGCTTCTTTTGCTCAAAATGAAAATCAAAACAACTCTTCTACCAGAGAAATCACTTTGGAACAAGCAATACAGGAGGCTGTTAAGAATAACGATCAGATAAAAATCGCTGACTATAGTATACAAAATCAAAAGGCTCAAAGATTAGGGGCCTTTGATTTTGATAAAACAGATATTAGTTTTAGCCAAGGATCTGTAAACACACCATCTTTAACTGACAATGTAATCAGCATCAGTCAGAAAATGGATTTTCCAACAACCTATATCGCAAAAAGCCGGTTAGCAAAAGAAAAGCTTAATAGCGCAACTAGGATTAAGGATATTCAAATCGTAAATTTAAAAGATGAGGTAAAGAAGGCTTACCTAAAATATGTTTTTGCTCTTGAGCAAAACAACTTGCTACAACAAAAAGACAGTCTTTTCTCAAAACTTAGCATCGCTAGCGAAAAACGCTATCGCGCAGGAGAAAGCACAAAGCTAGAGAGTGTCTCAGCACAAACTCAGGCTTTAAAACTTAAGAACGACCTTGAGCAAAACAAAGCTGACATTAATGAGGCGAGTAAAGAATTGCAGCGTTTATTGCAAACTGAAGATGAAATTATTCCTTCAATGCAACAAATGCAAAGCAATATACAAGCTGAAATGTCTGAAGGAAATGCTGTAAGCTCAAATCCTGGAATTTCTTACCTAGAGCAAGAAGTAAAGGTGTCTAAACACGAAAGCAGTTTGGAAAAACATAAATTGCTTCCTGATTTAACTTTTGGTTATAGCAGCCAAACTTACAGAGGGCCACAAGAAATCAATGGTAGTTTAAAAAACTTATCATTATCCGATCGCTTCTCTAGTTATCAGGTAGGTATTTCCATTCCTATTCTTCCATTTAATAATATCTCAAAGATAAAAAGTGGAAAAATCAATGAGAAGATAAAAGAAATGGAACTTCATCAAGGCAAATTATTGGTAGAAACCAGATATAATCAATTGCTCCAAAGATTTAGTAAAGAAAGGAAAAGTGTCATTTATTTTAAAAATCAAGCTTTACCACAGGCTAATCTAATTTTAAAGCAATCAACAGCAAGTTTTGCAAGTGGCAATATTTCTTATTTTGAATACTTGCAAAATATTTCTTTGGCTTTAGATATCCAAAATGAGTACTTGGAACAAGTTTACCAATACAATTTGACAAAAATTTCTTTAGAAACATTATTAGGCAATTAATTTAAGGAGAAACAGAAATTATGAAATTCAATAAAATAATATATATAGCAATTGTAGGGCTTTTTTCAATTGTATCTTGTTCAAACTCAAATGATGCAAAAGAAGAAAAACAAACTCAGGAAACGAATCTGGCAGCAAACCAAATTATATTCACTCCAGAACAATACAAACTGGGCGACATTCAAACTGGTAAGATTCAAAAACGTAATTTGAGCGATTTGATAAAACTAAATGGTAATGTCAAGGTTAAACCAGAAAGCATTGTTTCTATAGCTATTCCTTTTGGAGGTTATCTAAAATCAAATTCTTTGATTGAAGGACAAAAAGTAAAAAAAGGAGAGCTTGTTGCTCAAATCGAAAATCCTTTATTTATTGATATGCAGCAAGAATATTTAAAGGATAGAAGTCAGCTAACTTTCTTAGAAAAAGAATATAAAAGACAATCTGATTTAAGGAAAGAAGAAATCAATTCAGAAAAGAGTTTTCAGAAAACAAAAGCTGATTATCAAAGTATGAAAGCGAATGTTCAAGCATTAAAGAAAAAACTTCAAATGCTAGGAATCTCAATAAAAACCTTGAATAAAGGTGAGATTTGTTCATATGCTAACTTCTACGCCCCAATTTCAGGAACAATAAGCTACTCTGGTGCTGTAAAAGGCCAATATATAGAAGAAGCAAAAAACTTATATCAAATAGAAAACAAATCGGATGTATATCTAAGTCTTTCTGCTTTTGAAAACAGTATTGGCGGAATTGAGGAAGGACAAAAAGTTATGTTTTCAACTTCAAAAGAAAATCAGTTTAAACGTGAAGCAGAAGTTACTTATACAGGTATTGCATCAGGAAATGATCAGGTTATTCCTGTAAGCTGTAAAATCAAAGAAGAAGACACCAAAGATTTGCTATCAGGAATGTATGTAAAAGCATGGATTGAAAAAGGGAAAAAGCTACAAGATGTGCTTCCTAATGATGCGTTCGTTCAATTAGCAGGAAAAGATTATATAATAATCGAGAAAGAAAACCACTTGTTTGAATTGGTAGAAGTTTTAAAAGGTAAAACACAAGAAAACCTTACAGCTGTTGTTCTTCCATCCAATTTTAATAAAAATGAAAAAGTTGTGGTAAATAATGCTTACACAGTATTATCTGCAATTAAAAACTTATCGGAAGAAGAATAAGAAACAAGGAAGGCTTAAAGAAACTCAACTGTAAAAAAGTTTCTTTAAGCCTTTTATGATTATGACCTTTTTTGGGGGGCTTAGATTGTTCAAGGTGATATTTTGAACAAATGTAATGTAGAGAGATAAAGACCGGGCGTAAATTTTAAATTGCTGTTTCTGATTATTTATCCAAAAAAGCTCAATTGGTGACCATCAACTAAGTAAATTTTTAAATCTTTTTTCATCTAGCAAAAAAGCTATATTCACTATCAGTAACTTAAGTCATTACTTTAAGTATTTATATTCTTTTATATTACTGCACTTCACTCCATCAACCGTATATAAAAAGACTATTAATCAATGGCATTATAATCTGCACCAGATAAATCTATGATTTTGTAGCAAAAATTAAGTATTTATACTATAGGAAATGTAAAATTCAAAATCTAAATTCATCCAAAATATTATTCTTTGAAAATAAACTCAAATAACAAATGAAACAAAAATTACTAATTGTATTTTTAGCAACACAAAGCTTGTTTTTTGTACAGAAGAATATGGCTCAAACAGAAGAGCTACCACGCCTAGACAGCATAACTATTGTTACAGTGGATGAAGCTGAAGGAAGTAGGATATCAAAAAAATACTTCAAGTATGATGATCGTCAGAATTTAATTGAAAATAAATCTGTGGATTGCAATCAAAGCAATATCAAACAAGTTACAAGTGGTGTAATAACCTCTATGAAGTATAATACCCTGAATCAAGAAATTGAGAATATCCAAAGCACTTACGACTATATTATCAAAGAGTGGGTGCCTACAGTAAAACGAGAATATACTTACCTTTCAAATGGATTGAAGGATACTGAGATCTTTTGTATATATGCGAAGAAACTGAAAAAATATATTAATCACACTCAAGAGAAATATGTTTATAATGCTGATAAAAGCATAAAAACTATTAGTTCCAGCATTTATGATCCTTCTCTCGAAAAATGGAAGGAAAACAAAAAGCAAGCGTATAAATACAATTCTACAGGTAAGTTAATTGAAATATCATTCAAGGAAAAGAATGACCAAGATAATTATATTGAAAAGAAAAAATTCATAAAAGAATACGACAACAACCTCCTTCAAAAAAGAATAGAAAATGTTTTGAATGCAGAAACCAAGAAATTATATACCAACAAAAAAACTGAGTATAAATACAATGAAAAGGGGCTAGAAACAGAACATATTAACTTTGTTTGGGAGGATAATGCATTACAAAAAACCTCTAAAGTAGAGATTAAATATTCCGAAAACAACACTATTACAATAGATTCATTGCTAACCTACCCTGTAGAAGAAAAATGGAAGATTGTTAACCGTGTTGAAAAGAAATTTGATGCCAATCAAAATGTGATTTCATTGAATACTTCAGAAAAACTATTTGATAATAATAATCCAATCCAATTAACTGAACGAATTTCTGCAACATATGACAATGATGTTAAAACAAAAGACATTATCTTCCCTGTTAAATTCGCTGGTTATAATGAGATAGGTTATCAACATCCAATCAACAATAAAATTTTAAAAGCAAAAAAAGAGCATTACTATGATGGTGTATGGAAAGAGTATGACCACTACACCTACTATTATTCCAATACTGAAAACAATGTTGGTATAACTCCAACAGCAAAAGAGTTAACAATAAACTTTTTCCCTAATCCTGCCTCAGACTTTATAAATATAGAAACTTCAAAATCGATTATTGGTGCTACTTTAAGCATTTGTGACCTTAAAGGAAGAGTTCTTTTTCAACAAGAAAATTTTAAAGGAGGACAGGTTAATATTAGACACTTCACAAAAGGTTTTTATATTTGCTCTTTAACTAAAGGAAATATTGTTTATAAAAAGAAACTGCTGAAGAAATAACTAGGCAATTAATTTATATTTATTTCTACGTTCTGGAGGCTGCCCAAAAACATTGGACAGCCTCTTATTGCATAATAGATAACTGAAGCCGTTTAAAGCTTAGATCAAAACAACAACAAACCTAGATGCCACAGGCTTTTTAAGCCTAAATAAGCTCTGATGTTTTAATATTGCTCACGTTAAATTAAAAGTTAAAAAATCTTAATTAATAGGAAAGTCATAAAACTATCTTTAAGTTAGATAGATAAAAAAATTCTCTATCTCTCCTATTTCTAATATATGCAAAAAATATTATACAATCCTTCGGAATTTCATAAAAACATTTCCGAAGCGATAAAGTGCATAAAAAGACTAACCAATCATAATCCCAGATTAATAAATCAACAGTTGGTCTTTAAATATCCATTTGAAATTATATTGACAATCTTCCCTCAAGAAGATACGGATATAAATTATCTGAAAACGATAAAAGCCTTTAATAAAAACCCAAACTACATTCTGATTTCTCCTTCCATATCAAAAGAAAATAGGTATGCACTGCAGAAAAAAGGAATCAACTATTGTAGTATAGATGGATATATATTTATACGTGACAAAACAAATATCCTACTTATTGAACAGCCATTAATTATAGGTCCCAAACTTCCTTTACGACCAAGTTCTTTATCTCCATGCCCTATAAATGGATTAAATTTGAGTATGTTGCAGATTGTTTATGCTATTTTAAATAACCGTTTAGTCCGAGGACTTACCAATAACGAACTGTTACAATTTTCTGATATTCATCGCTCAAGTTGCTGTAGATATATGAATCTTTTTATAAATGCCGATTGGATTGCACGCGACCCATTGTATCTATACAAAATAACCAATCGTAAACAAATGGAAGAAGTATGGGTAAAGAATTTCTTTGAAAAAGCAATGCCTACAATGTTTCGAGCTTTTTTCTCTTTTATTAGTATAGAATCTCAGAAAAACACAGAACAAGATTTTGAAAAATCAGACTCCAATTTTTCTTCTCCTTATATGTTAAAAAGATGCTTTAGAGAGCGTGATAGTAAAGGAATATTACATTTATTCACTGATTTAGATCAGAATAAACTAAAACATACATTTGGATTGCAATTTGACCCTCGAGGAAATATAGCCATATACAGGCGTAATCTTCTAAATAATAAATTATTCTAAATATAACTAACCTCGGCAGGCTCAATAAATACAATATATACTGAGCCTGTCAAGCTTTAGAATTTAAAATTATACATTTGAAAGGAAAGATTCTAGATTTTCAAATTTAGTAGTATAATCATCCATTGATCGTTGAATTACCTCTTGCGCTTCTTCAATTCCATAAGTATGGGTAATTTCAACATTACTTGCTCTACCTGGAAGATCTTTATATGTTAGGAAATAATGCTTAAGTCTGTCAATAATAAGTAACGGACAATCAGAAAGATCTCTGTACTCACCATAAACAGCATCATTTTCAAGTACCGCAACAATCTTATCATCAGCTTCATTTCCATCAATCATTCGAAATCCACCAATAGGCCTTGCCATAACTAAAATATCGCCATGTGTGATAGCTTTTTCGGTTAAAACACAAATATCGATAGGATCACGATCTCCTTCAATGTCCTCTCGGCCGGTTTTTTCTGCACAAAACTCAGCGACTCTCTTTGCACTAAAGGTTTGTGGTATAAAACCATATAAAGCAGGAACCACATTAGAATATTTCTGCGGACGATCTAGGCGTAAATAACCAGAAACTTTGTCAACCTCATATTTCACTGTATCAGTCGGTACCATTTCGATAAAGCAGGTTACAATCTCTGGAGCTTTAATCCCTATTTCTACTCCATGCCATGGATGAGATTTATATCTAAGTCCCATTAGTTTACCAATAGGATCCATTAATTTATTTGCCATAAGACATTTTTTTTGTGTAAAGTCAAGAAGGAAATACAAATTTACAAGAATCTTGAAATTATCTGATATAACGATATATAATCTCATCTTGTTTTTCAGACTGAATATTATCTTATCTCGTGTAGATTATTTTTATCTTACAATATATATAAAACACAAAATCAACTCTTTAAACGCAAATTACTTTCCCATGTTTTAAAACACATTAATATAAATATTCCTAGCTAAAATACAATCAATAAACACATGATTTATTATTGTGGTTTTTTTTTTTCAATTTGCAAAATTGATTTACTTTTGCTACTTGTAATTTCTCGGAAAAAATACTGAATCAATATTAACCTTACATGAAAAGATTTATCCATTATCTTAAGCTAACTGCTTTAGTCATTGTAGTTGGCGTTCTCTTTTCTTCTTGTGTATCGCAGAAAAACATACTCTATATGCAAAATCTTGCCAATGAAAAAGGAGTATCTGATTATCAAGGGAGTCGCGATATAAACTATAAAGTGCAAGAAGGGGATAACCTATATATAAAAGTAGTGAGTGAAAATAATCGCGATATAACTACCCAAATGTTTAATCCTAATGCAACTACTACTGTTTCTCAGAATGATGCGGGGATATATCTAAATTCATATACTGTTAATGAAGAAGGATACATTATATTTCCTCTAATCGGAGAATGTATGGTGAAAAACAAAACGGTAGAAGAAATTCGTAAAGAATTACAAGGAAAAGTAAGTAAGTTCTTAAAACAAACAGTTGTAATTCTTAAACTGGTTAATTTCAATGTAACTATTTTAGGGGAAGTAAATCAACCTAGAGAGTATAAAGTATATCAAGAAAATATTAATATTTTTGAAGCTATTGCCTTGGCTGGGGATTTAACAGACTATGCAAATCGAAAAGATGTAAAACTTATTCGTCAAACAAAAAGTGGCAGTCAGGTAATCACACTTAATTTAACCAAGGCCGATATTTTAAGTTCTGATTATTATTATTTACAACCTAACGACATCGTTTATATTGAACCGCTTCGATCAAAGCAATTTGCTTTTACATCATTCCCTTATGCTGTAATTTTTTCTGCAATATCAACGACAGTGCTCATTTTGGGTTATTTAAAAAAGTAAAGTTATAAAATCAAATTATTGGAGTTGTGGAAAATCATCAAGACCTACATCAAGAAGAGAGTTTAGACATAAAAGCTCTGTTTTTTAAATTCTTAAATTATTGGTATTTTTTTGCTATTACCATAGTAATTGTTCTGGTATTGGCATTTCTATTTAATAAGTTTACCACCCCTATTTATAAAGTTAGTACCACCGTTTTAATAAAAGATGATCAAGGAGGAATGCTTGATCCTACTGAATTATTGGGAATTGGATTATCAAATAGTAAACAAAACATAGAAAATGAAATTGGCATTTTAAAGTCATATTCTTTAACAAATAGAACTGTAAAAAGACTAAATTTCGAAGTTTCATATTTTAAAAATAAAAACTTTAAAGTAAGCGAAATCTATAACGAAAATCCGTTTACTATTGAATTAGACACTACTCATCAACAAATTATTGGTTTACGCTTTAATCTGAAAATAAAGAATAAGAATGAGTATATTTTAGAAGCTCAAGGTGAAGAACTACCTATTTATTCATATTCCAAAGAAAAATTTGTTGGCAAACAAGAGAAACAATTTAAAATCAATAAGAAATTTAAATTTGGGGAAACTGTTTCATGCCCATACTTCAAGTTCAAGGTCTTGCTAAATCCCAGATTTAAAAAAGAATATATTAGCGATAATTACGACTTTGTTTTACGTGATTATGAATCTTTGACCAATGAATTTAGAAAAACAGAGATTGGAACATTAAACAGAGAATCTTCAATTATAGAAATTTCTTTAAAAAGTAATAACTTCAATAAAGCGGTTGATTTTCTAAATACTATGACCTATGTTTATATATCTCAAGGTTTAGAAAAGAAAAATAAAATAGCAACCAATACTGTAAACTTTATTGATTACCAGCTATCTCAAGTTTCTGATTCACTACAAAATAATGAGAGAACGCTACAAGATTTCAGAAAGAATAACGAATTGATTAGTATGGATTATCAATCCGAAAAAATCTTTGATTATCTTTCTAAACTTGATGAACAAGCCACAGATTTTTCTATTCTAAACAGAAGATATCTTCAAGTAAAAGACTATGTTCTGAACGGACTAAAGAGTGAAGATGAAATTATTGCTCCTGCTGCTATGGGTATTAATGACCTTACCCTTAATAATTCAATTACTGAATTATCAGAATTATATAGTCATAAAAAAGATTTAGAACATAGTAACACAGTGTTGTCTCCTGCAATCATAAAGGTAATTGATCAAATCGAAAATACCAAGCACAAAATTCTTGAGAACATCAACAATATTATTAAACAAAATGATATTGCAATTCAGGAAATTGAGTCAAAGAAAAATGCGCAAACAGCTCGTATGAGTGAACTTCCAACAACAAGAATGAAATTAATGCGTATTGAGCGTAATTTTAATATAAACGATAAAATATATACTTTACTGTTAGAAAAACGCTCAGAAGCAGAAATAGCAAGAGCTTCTAATCAACCTGACAATGATATTGTTGATCGTGCACGCTTTGGTAGCTTTGATATTCCAATTTATCCACGTAAGTCATTAAACTACCTTATCGCTCTGATTATAGGAATAATTATCCCAGTTGCTTTTATTTTAGGAAAGGAATTCCTAAACGATAAAATAATCGACAAAAAAGAGATTGAGTCAATTACCAAAATCCCAATTGTAGGTCATATATTACACTCCTCATTAAAGGATGTTGTTGTTGTACATGAAAACCCTAAATCTTCCATTGCAGAATCCTACAGATCGGTAAGAACAAACCTTCAGTTTATATCTAAGGGAAAAGAAAATGTTGTGATTTTGGTTACTTCAGATATGGTTAGTGCAGGAAAAACCTATACATCTATCAACTTAGCGGGAATACATGCTCAATATGGAAAGAAAACTCTGCTATTAGGTTTTGACCTTCGTAAACCTCGAATTTATCAAGAATTTGGCTTAACCAATAAGCATGGTTTAACGTCATACTTAATAAACAAAAGTACTGTAGAGGAAATTATTCAACACTCATATGTTGCAAACCTGGATATTATAATGGCAGGACCTGTTCCTCCAAATCCAGCAGAATTAATAGCATCAGACAAGACTACAGAACTCTTTGCGGAACTTAGAAAAAGATACGATTATATAATTATTGATACTCCTCCTATCGGACTTGTTACTGATGCATATTTATTGATGGATCATTCAGATATCAATCTGTTTATCGTTCGTCAGGGAGCTACCAACAAAAAACTATTTGCTGCAATGGCAAAAGATATTGAACAAAGAAAACTTCCTATGAATATCCTTATAAATGATGTTAAAATGGATAATACTTCCTATGGTTATGGTTATGGCTACGGTTATGGTTATGGCTATGGAGAAGGTTATTATTCAGATGAAGCTTCAGGGAAAAAGGTATCTACTTGGAAAAAATGGTTTGGAAAAGCTTAAATTAGACAAACTAATTATATAGAAAGAAAGGTTGCGCCAATGGCGCAACCTTTTTTTTTAGATATATTTGTAGGAATACCAATAATTAAAATTTATCGTATGAGTCAACCAGAAATGAAAGTGGAAAGAAGTCCTTTAGATTGGACTACTGAAATAGTAAGTGCTATATTCTTTATGGGAGGAGTTGGCAGTTGTATATGTTTCAATCTGTTTTTTGATGATAACAAACCCATTTTAGAATTTTCAAATCCAGGAAATGGTTTAACGATTATAAACATATTGAGTCTACTCATGTTTATTGGGTTATCTTTCCTTCAGAAAAAACCTCAGTCTTTCTACTTATCACCCACCCCTAATAAAAATCAATCACAAACATTTTTAAAAAGTATATTTCGCTACTTAGGTACCACTAAACTAATCTTAACAGGAATTGCATCTTATATTTCCGTAATTATTCTTATGAACAAAATATTTGATCTAGAAATAACAAATCTTTTTAGATATGGGCTACTAACATTAACTTTACTTTTTATTACAGTAGAAATATCTTACTTCTTAAAATTCAAGAAAAACTTATAAAAAAGAAGACGCGTACCCCAAACAAAAGGTACGCGTCAAATCATAGGAATTTATTATTCCATTACAATGCAATAACGCTTATGTATATTCCAACTAATATTATGTTTAACAGGTACAGAAACAGTTCCTTCAGCAAAAACTACTTCTACTTTATATGTATAATCACCGCATTTATATAAAGTATCATAAAAGAAATGATTTTGGGTAACTCCTAGTCTTTTCCCATTTCTATAGATTACAAAATATTCGAAACTGCCCTCTTTTTCAAATTCCCAAATTAAGTCAACTTCACCAGTCTCACGACATAATTCTACATCAAACTGCTGAGGTCCTTTGCGGTAAGACAACTTGTTGATAGAGCTTTTTTTCTTAAACTCAAGCTCTACAAAACTTGTAAAAGCAGGCTTATTAACTATAAACAAATCTTTTTGATTCTCAATGTTTAAGGAATGAATATCTTGCGGTAAGACACATTTTGTTTTTGGAGAAAAATGAACTCCAAAACCATTAGGGTTCAAGCCTACTAAGCTTTTATATGATATATTTTCTTTAAATTGATTTTCTGAAAATTCTTGACTCGACAATTCCCATACAAATAAGACAAGGATAATAGATAAAAGTAACTTTGTTTTCATACCTAAAGGAATTTTATTGTGAACAAACTCCCTTATTGATTTTTCAATGCGCAATAGTGTTAATAGAATAGAAACACAAAAACCATAAGGATTTTATCTAAAGACATTAAAACCTCGCAAAAGGATGCATCAAGATTATAAAAAAATGTCTTTTCAGAAATTAAGCCTCTGTTATTTCTTCTCTAAAGAATTGTTATGAATCTGTATTTGTGTTTATTGAAATATGCATCAAGCATATTTCAATAAACACAGACATGTATCTAAAATCCACTTAAATTCAACAAAACAGTTGGTATTAAAAGCAAGAAACCTAAAATAATCCATACAATCATAATCGGACCAATCCATTTCACCCATTTCTCATAGGGTATTTTTGCAACTCCCAGCACTCCAATCAATACTCCACTGGTAGGAGTAATCATATTAGTAAAACCATCACCAAATTGAAATGCCATTACAGTTGCTTGACGACTAATTCCAATCAAATCAGAGAAAGGAGCCATAATTGGCATTGTCAAGGCAGCCTTTGCCGATCCACTAGGTATAACGACATTAATTAAGGTTTGGATCATATACATAATTCCAACAGAAGAAATCTGTCCTAAATCATTCATTGATTTACTTAAGTTATGAAGAATCGTATCAATAACTTTTCCATCACTTAATATAACAATTATACCTCCTGCAAGTCCAACAATTAATGCTGCGGATAAAATATCTTTTACTCCTTCAAGGAATAACTTGGTAATTTTATCTGGATTATAATTCATAGCTATTCCGGAAAATATACCCATTGCAAAGAATAAAGTAGCAATCTCTTTTACATACCATTGATATCCCATTACGCCAACAATCAAGAACATAATGGTCAACATCAATAAGTTTAATACAAAAAAATGAGCACTCTTACGTAATGACAAGAAACCTGTTATACCAAAAAGTACAGTAATTATGGGTATAATAGCAACAACCCCTTCACTATTTCCTACTTTTAGGCTTGTTGATGGAAAAGAAATGGAGGCATATACAAGAACAGCCAATAAGCCAATATATATAACCCAAGCACTCTTTGGAGTATGATAATTAATACCATCGCTATCACTACCTTCACTTCGTTTTCTCCAGTATGCATCTTCATTATAAACCAGAGATGATTGAGGATTAAGTCTAAGCTTTCGGGCATACCATAATACATAAGCAATACCCGTAACATTAATCACAAGCCAGCAAAACAATCTATACTCCAATCCTGAAAACAGTGGAAGCTCTGCAATTCCTTGTGCAATACCAATTGTAAAAGGATTTAAAATTGCTCCTGCAAATCCCAATCCTGCAGCTACAAAAACCATAGCAACCCCCATAATAGAGTCATACCCCATCTTAATAGCCAGAGGAACAATTATAATTATAAAAGCAATAGTTTCTTCACTCATACCAAAGACAGCACCAAAAACAGAAAACATAAGCATAATCAGAACGATAATCAGATTATTTACTCCAAGCTTTCTAAAGAAACTTACTTTTTCTAATCGCTTTGTCATTTTCAAAAAAGAAAAAATCCCCACATCTATAGCACGGCAATCATTCATAATCCAAAAAGCACCTCCAATCATAAGAATAAAGACAATTATATCAGCTTGCTTTACAAAGCCTTTAAACATAGCCGAAAATATCTCCCATGTTTGGGGTTGATTATCGATAGACTTATAAACTAGCTCTTTTTGAACTTGTCCTCCAATTTCTTGAGAAGTCTCAACATAAGTTCCTCCTGGCAAAAGCCATGTAGTAATTGCAGCAACAACTATTATGTAAAAAATAATTACATAAGTGTGCGGTATTTTCTTCTTCTTTAACATAATCCCAATTTTTTTCTTCAGCGCGAAACTAAGAAATTTCATCTTGATTTCTAGAATACAATTACTTCAAAATCTTTTTAAACAAAATATAGGTACCTTTGTAGCGGTTAGTGATTCATTCGACCGTTATTTCTTTAGAAGTGGGAATGTATGTGAAAATAGAGTGGCAAGAGAAATTTACTAAGGGAAAGCTAACTTCGCTGCTTCCGACTTATATAAGTTAGAAAAGGAAAAATATGACAAAGAAAAATAAGAATAAAAATAAAGCTAAAAACACATTCATACACGCTGTATTAACAGTTTTTGCAGACAACCCTTTCAAAGCGTTTAACTATAAACAGATCTCTCATCAGCTAGGAGTAAAAGATAAAATTAGTCGAAACTTAGTCATTTCCGCTATTGATTTTCTTGTCAAAGAAAAAAAAGTACAGCAAGTAAAACGAGGTAAATTCCAAATTCACCTAAAAAATTCAGCGTCTATGCTGAATAAAAAGAGATATATTACCGGTATTGTCGATATGAAGAGTACTGGAAAAGCATATATTATCACCGAAGATGGTGGTGAAGATATATTTATTGCCTCCAGCAACACTGCCAATGCTTTAAATGGAGATAAGGTAAAGGTTTATTTATTCCCTAAACGCCGCGATCGTAAGCTTGAAGGTCAAATTATGGAAGTCATTGAACGAAACAAAACTTCCTTTGTGGGTAAAACTCAGATCTTTGACCGATTTGCATTCTTAGTTCCTGATGCAAAAGATATGCCTGTCGATTTATTTATTCCATTAGATTCTCTTAATGGTGTGGAAGATGGAATGAAAGCTATAGCAGAAATTGTTGAATGGCCAGACAGAATGAAGAATCCTGTAGGACGAATAATTAAAGTTTTGGGATGGCCAGGCGACAATAATGTAGAAATGGAATCTATTCTTGCCGATCATGAACTGGCTTTAGATTTCCCTGATTCTGTGCTTAAGGAAGCTGAGAAAATTTCTATGGAAATTCCTCAAGAGGAAATAAAGAACAGGAAAGACTTCCGGGATGTTTTTACCATTACCATCGATCCATTGGATGCAAAAGATTTTGATGATGCTCTATCCCTAAAATTTCTTCCTGATGGAAACTTTGAAGTCGGTATACATATTGCTGATGTCACCCATTATGTTCGTCCTGGAACTGCCCTGGATTCAGAAGCATATGAAAGAGCAACCTCTACATATCTGGTCGATCGTGTTATTCCAATGCTTCCCGAAAAGCTATCAAATGGAGTATGTTCACTACGTCCAAATGAAGATAAACTAGCCTTTTCAGCTGTATTTACTTTAGATGCAAAAGCCAAGGTTCTTACCAAATGGTTTGGTCGTACCGTAATCCATTCCGACCGAAGATTTACCTATGAAGAAGCTCAGGAAATAATAGATACTGAAGAAGGTGAATTTGCAAAAGAAATCCTTTGCCTAAATGATTTATCAAAAAAGCTACGTCAACAAAGATTTTCAAAAGGTTCTATTAACTTTCATTCGCAAGAGGTAAAGTTTATTCTTGACGAAAAAGGTAAACCTGTAGATACTTATGTTAAGGAACAAAAAGAAGCCAATATGTTAATTGAAGACTTTATGCTTCTTGCCAACAAGAAAGTTGCTGAATATATTGGTCGCCCTGCAGGGAAAAAAGTAATCAAAACCTTTGTTTACCGTATCCATGATGAACCCAACCCCGAAAAGCTAAATAACTTTGTTTCCTTTCTTTCAAGACTAGGATATTCAATGAAGGTAGGTGACAGAAACAGCCTTGTAAAATCGTACAATAAACTCTTTGATGATGTCAAAGGTAAAGGAGAACAGAATATGGTAGAAACCATTGCTGTACGAACAATGGCAAAAGCTGAATATTCTACTGAAAACATTGGTCACTATGGCCTTTCTTTTCCTTACTACTCTCATTTTACTTCTCCTATCCGTCGATATCCAGATGTGATGGTACACCGACTATTATGGGACTATCTGCACAAGAAGCCTTCTGCCTCAAAAAATCATTATGAGGAAATGTGTAACCACTGCTCAGATCAAGAGCGGAAAGCTGCTGAGGCTGAAAGAGACTCAATAAAATACAAACAAGCAGAATATCTATCGGATAAAATAGGTGAAATATTCCATGGCACGGTCTCTGGTGTTAGCAAATGGGGAATATGGGTAGAACTTGAAGGCAATAAATGCGAAGGCATGGTACGTTTACGCGATCTGGAAGATGACTTCTACTACCTTGACGAGGAGAATTATAGAGTTATTGGACAAAATTTTGGTGAAGACTATCGCCTAGGTGATAAGCTTTTGATAAAAGTAGCCCATATTGATTTGCAAAAAAAGCAAATGGATTTTAAAATTGTAAGAAAGGTTGTTGAAGAGAAAGAATAAATTCCAACAAAAAATAAGCTGTCCTTAAACTATAAGGCTAGCTTATGCTAATGTGCTTTAGAAAAACTCATCGATAAATATGGAATTCAGAAAATAAAAAAAGGAGCTAGCAATGCTAGCTCCTTTTTTATCAGATATTTTTGTCAGAACTACTTAACAGTGATCTTCTTAACCACTACCTTTTCATTCATCTCAATTTTCACTAAATATAGACCAGCTGGCTGACTTGACATATCAAGATCATGCTTGTCGCTATTTACATCTTCAACATGAATCAACTGTCCTAATGCACTTACAACTTGTACACGATCAATTACTTCATTTGAAAC